>JANPKJ010000046.1:0-57410 GCA_031425955.1 Akkermansiaceae bacterium
GCAGGTGGGGGAGGGCTTGGCCGAGGAATCGGTGGTCGTGGCGCGGATTCACGAGCGCTTCAGCTACCGGATGCACGATTTGGGAGAGTTCATGAAAGGCGTGCTCCAACGCTACACCCAGTGGCACAACCGGACTCACTCACGCACCGGACGGCTTTGGGAGGATCGCTTTAAAAGCGTGATCGTGGAGGACGGCGTGGCGGCGAAGACGATGGCGGCTTATATCGACTTGAACCCGGTCCGGGCGGGGATGGTGAAGGACCCGGCGGATTACCGATGGAGTAGCTACGGCGAGGCGATCGGCGGCGGTGCGCGAGGAAATGGAAAAACGGCGCGGGCGGGCTTGGTGAGAGCGCTGCGGGCTCACCAGGGGGTGGCAGCGGACGCGGCTTTCTGG
Source organism: Akkermansiaceae bacterium (assembly GCA_031425955.1). GTDB lineage: Bacteria > Verrucomicrobiota > Verrucomicrobiia > Verrucomicrobiales > Akkermansiaceae > Luteolibacter. The sequence continues at coordinate 398 of JANPKJ010000046.1, forward strand.
GCGGACGATGTCTCACGGGAATACCGCAGGATTCTGATGGCGGGCGCGGTGGGAAAGAGCACGGAGAGCATCGGTCGGGATGGGAGAGTAGCAGTGCAGACGGCGCGTAAAGGGATTTCCAAAGAGCAGGCTGACAAGGATCGCGAAATGGACGGGGCGATTCCGCTCGGGAAAATGCTGCGCTGCCGGATCCGTTATTTCACGGCCGGCGCGGTGATTGGCAGCCGGGGTTTTGTTGACGAGGCATTTGAAAAATGCCGGGAACGCTTCGGGATGAAACGCAAGTCCGGCGCGAGAAAGCTGAGGGGGGACGCGGCGGCGGCGAGTGGCCTTTTGTGGAGCTTGAGGGATTTGCGGAGGGGTATCGCTTGAAGGGCTTCAGATCTGCAAGCATCAGCTATCATCTTCGCCAACGCGGCCAGATACACGGTTTTTTCTGAAACAATCGGAAGTCCATCGAGTCCCGATTGTCATCGTTGCCAGGGTTTTATCCGCAACGCCCGGGTTGAATCACGAACCTCACGGGGCCGAGGTATCAGACAGGCAATCATGAGTAACTGCAGTCGATGCCAATGCGGGTCTTTCTGCGCGGCGAGCCGACACATGCCTACGTTCTCCACCATTGGAGGTCATAAATTCCGGATCACCTTCGCGGGTACTCCGGCGATCAACACATTGTTGGGAAAAGCCCGGGTCACCACAGCACCTGAGCCGATGACGACGTTGTCGCCAATCGTGACTCCGGGATTGATCACCGCGTTACCGCCGATCCAGACGTTGTCGCCGATGGTGATCGGACTGCCGAATTCCAGTCCCGAAACCCGCTCCTCCGCATCCAGCGGATGACCCGCCGTGAAAATCGAAACACGCGGACCGACCATGCAGTTTTTTCCGATGGTCACCGCACAGACATCGAGAATGATGAGATCGAAATTCGCATAGAAATTCGCGCCGAGATGAATGTTATATCCGTAGTCGCAGGAAAACCTCGACTCGATAAACGTATCCGGGTGGCTTCTTCCCAACAGCTTCATCAGAACCGCCCGCCGTTCTTCAAGTTGCTCTTCCGGCAGGGAGTTGAACTCCCGGCAAAGCCTTCTGGCAGCCAGGCGTTCTGATACCAGTGTCTCATCGGATGCCCGGTAGAGGCCACCGGACAACATCTTTGTTTTTTCCGATTCCATGGTTCTGCGGCGACTCAGGCCTGCTCCATATCGTCGTCATCGTGGTCGTCGAAATCCATCTCGCGCACCCGCTTGCGGTCGCGCTGGAGTTCGACCTGCTTGCGGAGGATTTCGCGGACCTCGGCCCCTCCGCGGATAGCGGGGATTTCCAAGTTGTGCATGGTGCGGTCGGAGGTTTCCATTACGATGGAGGCAAGGCCGGTGAGGCGCATCCACCAAGGCCGGACCATCTGCGAGTCCTTCACCCGATAAAGTTCGATTTCGTCGATCTTCTGGTTGATAACGCCACTGGTGACGCGGAGTCGCTCGTTGGTGAGTTCAAAAACCTGGGTCCGAACCACGAGATATCTCCAGATCACGTAGGCGGCAGGAAGAACGAGCGCGATGAAAGCGGGAGGAAAAAACAATCCGCCGACCACGATGCCTGCGGCGGCGATCAGCGCCGCAGTGAACGGACCCAGGTTGAGCCACTGCGAGGAGGAGCCTTTCCACAACGAGTTTTCTGCGGTCATGCCGGAGAGCATGTGCCGGGTCCCCTCTCCTCCGCAAGTGGAGAATGGACGGTGGATCTCCCGCATCCCGCATTCCGGCCAGTGGGAGCCCGATGGCCGGCATCCGGAACAGCCCGGCCCTCAACAGCGCTTGCACTCCGCCCGGGCTTCACCTAGAGCTTTCGCCGATGAAACTCAGATTCGCCCTCATTTCCCTCGTTCTTTTCCCCGTCCTCGCCTCCTGCGAGCCCGCCAAAGAAGCTGAAAAACCCGCCGCAAAACCCGCCGCGGCCGCCAAAGCTGCGAAAGTCCGGCTGAAAACCTCCAAAGGCGACATCGTCATTGAAATGAACGCCGAAAAAGCCCCGATTACGGTCGAAAACTTGCTCGGTTACGTGAAGAAGAAACAATACGACGGCACCGTTTTCCACCGCGTGATCGACGGCTTCATGATCCAGGGCGGCGGATTCACGCAGGAAGGCCAGGTGCTCACCGAGAAACCGACCGGCAAGGGCATCGTCAACGAGGGGAAAAACGGTCTCAAAAACGACCGCGGCACCATCGCCATGGCCCGCACCAACGACCCGAACAGCGCCACCGCCCAGTTCTTCATCAACGTGGTGGACAACAACATGCTGAACTTCCCGAGCAATGGCGGCTACGCGGTGTTCGGCAAAGTCGTGGAAGGCATGGAAGTGGTCGACAAAATCAAAGGCGTCACCACCCGCGCGGACGCACGGCTCGGTGGCGATGTCCCGGTGGAACCCGTGACGATCAAATCCGCGACCGTCGAGTGATGCAACTCTGGCTCTGCCCGCTCATCGCATTTCTGTTTGGGTCGATTCCCTTCGGGCTCATCATCGCCAAAGCCAAGGGCATCAACATCCGCGAACATGGCTCGGGCAACATCGGAGCCACCAACGTGCTGCGGGTGGTCGGCAAGAAATACGGCATCGCCTGTTTGTTTCTGGATGCGCTCAAGGGTTTCATCCCCGTCGCCATCGCCACCAATCTCATTCAAATCGACGGCCGTGCGATCCAAGTTCCCCTCGGTTTCCTCGACCCATGGGCGCTGGTTCTCCCGGCGGCGGAGGCGATGAAAGGCCAGAGCGTGCAGATCCTTACCGCGCTCGCTGCCGTGCTTGGGCACAATTATTCTCCGTGGGTGGGCTTCAAGGGTGGAAAAGGCATTGCCACTTCCGCCGGCGTCCTGCTGGCACTCATGCCTTTCGCCGTGGGCTTACTGGTCATGATATTCCTCGTCGTTTTCCTTACCACCCGCTACGTCTCGCTCGCCAGCATCGTCGCTGCCGCCGCCCTGCCGTTGTTAACCCTTTGGGGCTCCTGGCATCACGGGCGGATTCAGGATGGGATGTGGAACAAACCTCTTTTCTTCTTCAGCCTGATCATCGCGATCCTCGCCATTTGGAAACACAAATCCAACATCGAGCGACTCCGCGCCGGCACCGAACACCGCTTCACCCGCAAGCCGAAATCCGCTGATGTCTGACATCAAATTCACTTCCGCCGCAATTCTCGGTTCGGGCTCGTTCGGCACGTCCATGGCGAAGCTGCTCGCTCCGAAACTCGAATCCGTAGTCCTCATCGGCCGGGACGGGGAAACCGCGGACGCCATCAACCGCGAGCACCGGAATCCACACTACCTCAGCAAAATTCAGCTTGCGGAAAATGTCCGCGCATCCGTCACTCCCGAAGACGCCCTCAGCCACACACTGATCATTTTCGCGGTCCCCACGTCGGCCACCCGTGAAATGGCCCAGACTCTGGCCAAAGCCGGTCTCTCGCCTGAAATCCCGTTGCTTTCCTGTGCGAAAGGGATTGAGAAATCCACCGGCGACCGGATGAGCGAGATTCTGCGGGAGGTTTTCCCGCAGAACCCGATCGCCGCGCTATCAGGACCGAATCACGCCGAGGAAATCGCCGCCCACATGGCCACCTGCGCCGTCATCGGCTCCGCCGACCACGACCTCGCCGTCCGCCTTCAGGAGCTATTCACGTTTCCCCATTTCCGTTCTTACACGAGCGATGACCTCGCCGGCATCGAGATCGGCGGCGCGGTGAAAAACGTCTACGCCATCGCCGCGGGTATGGCCCACGGCCTCGGCTTGGGCGACAATGCGGTCGCCGCCCTGGTGACCCGCGCGCTGGCGGAAATGACCCGGCTAGGCACCGCGCTCGGCGGGCGGATCGAAACGTTTTCCGGACTCTCCGGTGTGGGCGACCTGATCGTCACCTGCTTTTCAGAGCACTCGCGGAACCACCGCGTGGGCCTGGCACTGGGCGGCGGAAAAACCTTGGAGGAAGCCGTCGCCGCGCTCGGGATGGTGGCCGAGGGCGTCCCTAACACACTATCCATCCACGAAGCCGCGCGGCGCGTCGGCGTCCGCACGCCGATCATCGACGGCGTTTACAGCATCCTTTACGAAGGAAAATCCGTTCCGCTGGCGATGCGGGAACTGCTCACCCGCGACCCCCGCCCCGAACACAGCTGACCATGAAAGAAATTCTCGATCTCTTCCTGCATCTTCCCGTCCACCTGGAGACCTTCATCAATGCGCACGGCATGTTGATCTACGGACTCTTGTTCCTGATCATTTTCTGCGAGACCGGTCTCGTGGTCACGCCCTTCCTGCCGGGCGACTCGTTGTTGTTCGCCATCGGCGCGATCGCCGCCGCCCCCGGTTCCCAACTGAACATTTGGATCGCCGCCGTCATCTTGCTCGTCGCGGCGATTCTGGGAGACACAGTGAACTACTGGATCGGCCGGAAATCCGGCGGCTGGATGATGCGCAAGTTTCCGAAAATCGTAAAACCCAGCCACATCGAGAAGACCAACGAGTTCTTCGTCCGCTACGGCGGGAAAACGATCATCATCGCCCGCTTCGTCCCCATCGTCCGGACCTTCGCTCCCTTCGTCGCCGGCTCGGGTGAGATGAACTACAGCCGCTTCATGTTTTTCAATGTGATTGGTGCCTTGCTGTGGGTGGGACTCATCCTGCCCTGCGGCTGGTTCTTCGGAAGAATATCTTTTGTGAAAGCCAACTTCGAGCTCGTCGTGCTCGGAATCATCGCCGTTTCCGTGATGCCCATGGTCTTCGAAATCGCCCGGGCGAAGTTCAAGAAGCAGCCCGTGCCGGAAGCCGCGGAGTGACAGGACTCATTGCCGGACCCAGGTGGCCCGATGCGCACTTGATCCTTCCGATTTCACCATGAGACTCCGGTGATCCCATGCGGTTTTTACTTCCACTCCTCGCCCTTGCCGCCACCGCTCTGGCTGACCAGGCTCCACTCGACGCCTGGCTCAAACGCCAACCGTCCATCAGCACCCTTGATGTGGAATTCATCCAGGAACGAAAACTGCCCGCGCTCAAAAATCCCACCACCACGCCCGGACGCCTGTCATTTTCCAAGCCCCACAAAGTCCGCTGGCAGCTCGGCGATCCCTTCGAGACCCTCGCCGTCTCGGACGGAGTCACGCTCACACTGATCGACGCCGCCTCCAAAACCGCCCGCCGGACCGCGGTGGATTCTCCCCAGGCCGTCCGATTCTCGCTTCTTTCCGGTAAGGCGTTCCAATCGCCCGCTGAGTTCTATCAGGCATTCGAAGTGGTCGAGGCCCGCACCATCTCCGGCATCCATCAATACACTGTGAAGGCTAGGGACCGCCGGACCCGAAGCCAGATTCCCTGGATCTTCCTCGACATCGATCCCGGGAAAAACGAGCTCCGGGTGCTTGAATTCGAGCTTCAGGACAAGTCCCGGCTGCGGACGGTTTTCCAGAAGCCAAAGTTCAACATCAAACTCGACGATTCCCTCTTCACGCCCGACCAGAGCGGTTATGTAGTGAAATAGGCTGGCAGGCGGGTTGATACCCGGGGTTGCCATCGCCGGACATGCATGCAGAATTGTGGGGTGCCCGGCTTTGACGACCAGAAACGCATGATGAACTTTTCCCTCGCGGCCGCCGTGCTGCTGTTGGGAGCGAAAGTGACAGCCGCCGTGGTCACGGGTTCGTCCGCGATCTACTCGGACGCGGCGGAATCCGTGGTGCATTTCCTCGCAGTGTGTTTCGCAGTGTGGGCGCTGCGGCTCGCCCACAAACCGGCGGACGAGACGCACCACTTCGGCCACGACAAGGTATCATTTCTATCCGCCGGCTTCGAGGGCGCGATGATCTCCGCGGCAGCCATGCTGATTTTCTACGAAGCCATCCGGCAGATGATTTTCGGCGTGCGGATCGAGAACATCGGCTTCGGCATCGCGGTCACCGCCGGGGCGGCAGGCATCAATCTCGTGCTAGGGCTCTCACTCGTCCGGATGGGAAAACGCAGCGGCTCCCCCCTGCTCCGCGCCAACGGCATGCACGTGCTGACCGACGTCTGGTCGAGTGTCGCCGTCCTCGTCGCCCTCGGTCTTTACAAATCCACCGGCTGGGTCTGGTGGGACCCCATCGCCGCCATTCTGGCTGCCATCAACATCCTGCGTGTCGGCTATCAGCTGATCCGCGAGAGCCTCGGCGGACTGCTCGACGAAAGCGATCCTGCGATGGAAAAACGCCTTCGCGAATTGCTGGACGAGGAAGTCGGGAAACGCGGCCTGTCCTATCACAATTTCCGCCACCGCCATTCGGGGAGAAACCATTGGGTGGAGTTCCACCTGGTGTTCGACGACGCGCTCACCGTCGGCGAGGCCCACGAAGCCGCCACCGAAGTGGAAGCCACAATCGCCGCGGTCCTCCATCCGGACGGGCGGGTGATTTCCCACCTCGAGCCGAAATCCGCGGAGGATCATGTGGAGCGCTGGGAGCTGAGATGAAAAGTTAGATCCCCCGCCCGCCGGACATGTGGTGGAGCAGCTTCTGGTTGAACTCGTCCGCCATGTTATATCCGAGGCGGCGGAGCTGCTGGTCGAGCGCGGCGATAGTGACCATCCGCGCGGTGTCGCGGCCAGGGCCGACTGGGACCTCCACGTGGATGACGTGCTGGCCGAGGATCTCGTAGGTTTTCTGTTGGAGACCGACGCGGTCCACCTCGTTGAGATCGGCTTGTGGCTTGAGCGTGACGACGAGGTCGAGGCGCTTGTCCGGGCGGATCGAGGCAAGGCCGTAAAGGTTGGCCACGTTGATGATGCCGATGCCGCGGATTTCCATGTAACCGCGTGAGAGATCCGGAGCGGTCGCCACGAGGTCGCCGCCGACGTATTTGATGCGCACCATGTCGTCGGCGACGAGCGAGGCCCCACGCTCTAGCAGGCCAATGGCGGTTTCGGATTTCCCCGAGCCGCTCTTGCCGACGATGAGCACACCGACGCCGCGCATGTCCACCATGCAGCCGTGAAGCGTGACGCTGGGCGCGAACTCATGCTCCAGCCGGATGGTGGCGGCGTTGAGGAAATTCATGGTCACCTGCGAGGTGCCGAAGACCGGGATGCCATGGTCTCGGGTCACTTCCATGAGGCTGGGGTCCAGCACCGAGCCGCGGGCGACGACGATGCACGGGATCTCGCGGTCGCACATCCGGCGGAAGCGGTCGATGCGCATCGAGTCCGGGAGTTTTTTCAAATACGAGAGCTCGGAGTTTCCGAGGACCTGAACGCGCTTTTTGGCGAAGTATGAGAAAAACCCGGCCAGCGCGAGTCCCGGGCGGTTCATCGCCGGCTCGCTGATCAGCCGCTCGAAGCCGATTTCATTTCCATGCAGGGAAAGTCCGAGTGCTTCGGCATGGGCTTCGAAGAATTTTCCGACGGAAATCGAGGCGACGGTTTTGACGCGTGGTGGCATGGCGGTGACTCAACCAGATCCCGCCGGAGACGGCACGCGAAATCCCACGCCGGGGTTGCACGACCGGGGGAACGTGCTACAAGACCCGCCAAGGACCATGCCAAACTACGATTACGAATGTGGGAAATGCGCCAAACGCTTCGAAGTGTTTCAAAGCATGAATGATGCGAAACTCACCGATTGCCCGGAGCCAGGCTGCGACGGACAGGTGAAGCGCCTGCTGGGCACCGGTGGCGGGATTATTTTCAAGGGAGCGGGCTTTTACCAGACCGACTACCGCTCGTCGTCCTATCAGGCCGGTGCCAAGGCGGAAGGCGCGGCAAGTGCTCCCCCGGCAGCCGCACCGGCGGCGACTCCCGCACCGGCACCGAAGTCCGCGGACTGAATCGTTGCAAGCAGCTCACGGCATGGTAAGCAAATAGGGACATGGCCGAACCCACTCAGTCCAAATCCGGCGGCGGATGTTTTTCCAAGCTGATGTTACTCCTCCTGCTGGCGGCGGCCGGGGGGCTTGGCACGGCGATTTATAGCGCGCTTCAGCCCCAGGATTTGTCCGATCTCAAGAACACGGCACCCGTCGCCACCCCCGGTGCCCTGCGCGATGTGAAGGTGGTCCTGAAAAACGCCATCGACCGCGGGTTCCCCGTGACCTTGCAGGAAACGGAAATCAATCAATGGCTCGGCCGCACGCTGGTGGCCAAACAGGGCGGCCTGCTCGAAGGAAAAGTCACCTTCGACCGCGTCTGGGTGCGGCTGGAGGAAGGCATCGCCGAGGTGATCATGGAGCGCCAATTCCTCGGCAAGCCCTTCACCGTCTCGATGTATCTGCAGATCGAGCGGCTCGAGAGTCCGCAGGGGATGTTTACCGAGATCCATCCGCAGGGCGGACCTTACCACCCGGATTTCCCTTACCCTCCGAAGGGCGGGCGCTTCGGAAGGCTCGTGGTGCCGCAGGGATTTCTCCACATCGTGCTGCCCGCCTTCCAGAAACTCGCCGAGCAGTTTCCCGAGGAAATCGAACTTGGATTGCGCGAAATGTCCCGCATCTCGCTTGAAAAAGGCCGCATCGTGCTCGACCCGCGCGAACCGCTCGGCCAGGAGGGGATGCCGCAGAGCTTCTGATTTGAAATGACCGCCCGTCCGTTGTTGCTGGGATTCCTGCTCACCGCGCTGACCGCCGCGGAGGAAATCCCGCGCGCCATCCAAGTGACCGAGGCCCCGCCGCCGCTCAAGCTCGAAGGGCAGGACCGCGTCACCAGCCGCACCAAGCAGTTCCGCATCTTCGGCGGCGCGCCGCAAGACCGGGCGACCATCGCACAACTCGCCGAAGAGACGAAGGACGAACTGCTACGCCTCACCGAAGAGCGCGACGCGTGGAAGGTCCCGGTCAATGTGGTGCTCCACGGGAAATCCGGCGATCCCATGCCGTTACGCACCTCCGCCCTGCAACTCCTCGTCAATGAGGTCGGTTACGAAATCCAAGTGGACACCCACCTCAGCCGCGGCATCGAACACGAGCGGTTCAAATCCGCCACCACCGCCGCGCTCATCTATGAACGAGCCCTCCGCGATCGCCCGACCCAGGATTCCGAGACGCCGTTCTTCGTCCCGCCATGGCTGGTTGACGGTCTTCGCGAAGCCACCGCCTGGCGGCTGAACCAAAGCGACCGCCGCCTCTACGAAGCACTCTTCAAAACCGGCGGCCTGTTCAAGATCGACGACCTTTTCGCCGTCACCACACCCGGTTACGAGGACATGGATGCCGCAATGCGTGCCGCCTTCCGGGTGTCCTCCGGAGCACTCGTCATGGCCCTGCTCCAGCAACCGCAGGGCAAGGAGGGATTCCGCTCCTTCCTCACCGACGTCGCCTCTTACGAAGGGGAAATGCCCTCGTTGCTGCGCAAACATTTCCCCGAGCTCAATCTATCCGAGACGAGCCTTTCGAAATGGTGGGCGCTCCAACTCGCTCAAATCGGCGGCCAGAACCTAGCCACCGACGTGCTCACCATTTCCAAGACCGAGTCCATGCTCACCGAGGCGCTGCGGCTGAATTTCCGCACTCCCGAAGGCATCATCCAACAGAAGGAACTCACCGCCTGGCCGGAAATCGCCGCACTTCCCGAGCCCGAGCGCATCAAGGCGGTGCAGCCTGCCGAGGACGCCCTCGTCCGCCTCAGTTTCCGCTGCTTCCCCTCCTATCGGCCCGTTCTATCTGAATATCAGATCGTGCTCAACTCGATCGCGAAGGACAAAACCCAGGACGTCGCTGCCCAACTCGCCGCGCTCGACGAGCGCCGCGCCACCATGGCCGCCAAGTCCCAGCGCGCCGGCGATTACCTTGACTGGTTTGAAATCACCCGCGCCCGCGAGACCAGCGGCGTGTTCGACGACTACATGCGCCTCAAGGAGCGGCTCAAATCCAATCCCCACCGCCGCACCGACGACCTGTCGAAATACCTCAACCGAATGGACGCCATCTTCAGCCGCAAGGGGGATCCGGAGCGGCCGCCGGCTTCGCCATTGGGTTTCCCGGAAATTCCGGAACTGCCGCAGCCGTAAGCGCGGGCAATGAGCCTTATAGCTCGCCACTTAGGGTGATCCGCGCCGTGGCGAGAATCCCCTTCGGCCCAGTGACAGACCCTTCCAACTGCGCCAGACCGCCGAGGCGGCCTTCGAGCTTCACCCGGATTTCCAAAACGTCTCCAGGCACCGCGGCACCGAGGATTTTCGCAGCCCGCACTCCGGTTAGACGGAGCCCAGACATCGGCGGGTGGTCCGGGTCCGTCTGGATCATGATGCCGCCCAGCTGGGCGATCGCTTCGATGAGAATCACGCCCGGCATCATCGGACTTCCCGGGAAATGCCCTGTCAGAAACGCCTCGTCGCCCCGGACTCGATAGATGCCCGACGCCTCTCGCCCCGGATCCAGCGACACCAGCTCGTCCACGAACCGAAACGAGGGTCCGTGGGGAAGCGACTCCAGCGCGGCTTGTAAGTTCGAACTCATTTTCAAAACGACATCACACCGGCCGCAGACGCACTGACAAGCCTGATCTGTTCTGGAAAAATCCATTCGACCATCCGGAAAATCGTCATTATTCTCTCCGCCTGTGCCGACCAGTGACCCACAGGCCCTCACGTTCCCCCGCCCGGAAGCCATGACGCTTCGCTGGTGGCTGCGTGCGCCGTGGGACTACCTGATGATGGCGCTGGGCTTGCTTTACTGGGGCGTTTTCGGCGGATTGCTGACCCTCATCGGCGGGCCATTGCATTTGATTCTACCAAAAGCCAAGGGCCAGCGCCTCGGGCGGTATTTGCTGCACCAGTTGTTCCGAAACTTCGTCGTTTACCTGCGGGCCTCCGATCTCGTGCGGGCGGATCTCACCGCCCTCGACCGGTTGAAGGAGATCCAAGGCCCGTTCATCGCCGCGCCGAACCATACTTCCCTGTGGGACGTGGTTTTCATCATCGCCCGGCTTCCCTCCGCCGTTTGCGTCATGAAAAAACAAATCCTCACGAACCCGCTGCTCGGCGGCGGGGCGCGCCTCGCGGGCTACATCGACAACTTCGGAACCACCCGCATGATCCGGAACGCATCGAAGGCGTTGGCCGGCGGCGGGCAGCTTCTGTTATTTCCGGAAGGCACCCGCACCCGGCCCGACACGCGCTGGATCAATCCGGTCAAGGGCGGCTGCGCGATCATCGCGATGCATTCCCAGGTGCCGGTCTATCCGATTTTCATCCGCAGTGACTCCCGCTTCGTGCAAAAAGGCTGGCCGCTATGGAAACGGCCGGTTTTCCCGATCCACATGCGCTTCGATCTCGGCGAGCCGCTGCGGCCCTGGCCCGGTGAGACCTCCCAGGAATTCACCGCCCGACTTGCTGCGGTTTACGAACAGGAACTCTCGAAACCAGATCCCCTGCGGAGGCAAATCGACCTGCAGTGACACAGGCATTCCTGCCTGTTCTTCTGCCCGTGATGGATTAAGAACAGGCAGGAATGCCCGGATCTCAGCTTTTGCGTTTCCCATCCGCGCAACCCCCGCATAGCCTCCGCCACATATGAAAGCCGCCGCCATTCGTGCCGCCATCCGGGATGTGGTAGATTTTCCCAAGGAGGGCATCATTTTCAAGGACATCACTCCCGTGCTCGCCGATGGGAAATTATTCCAACAATCCATTTCCCTGCTCTGCGAAACCACGGGGGGCGCGAAGATCGACAAGGTCGTCGGCATCGATGCCCGCGGCTTCATCTTCGCCGCCGCCGTCGCCGACCGGCTGGGTGCCGGCTTTGTCCCCGTCCGGAAAAAAGGCAAACTCCCGTGGAAAACCCGCCAGTCCGCCTATTCGCTGGAATATGGCGAGGCCATCGTCGAGCTTCACGAAGATGCCGTAAAGCCCGGCGAATCCGTGCTGCTCGTCGATGACCTGCTAGCCACCGGCGGCACCGCCGCGGCCGCAGTGAAACTGCTGGAGGAGCTGGGGGCGAACATCGTCGGGATTTCCGTGCTCATCGAACTCGGTTTTCTCCAAGGCCGCAGCAAGCTGACCCCTCACCGGGTCCAATCCATTCTCAGTTACTAATGGACCGCGAGTTGCACCGTGAACCGCGGCCGCAATCCCCCCCCTACGTAAAGCCGTTATCTTGACAGATGGGACCCCGTCCCTGTATTTGACCGGCACGTCTGCCACGTGTTGCTCAACCCACACCCTCCCCCCCGATGACACAAACGCTCCGACTTGCTGCGATTACCTTCTTCGCTTTCCCCCTAACCCTTCACGCCACGGATCCGACGCTGGATAGCGCCTTCGTCACCACCATCAGCCCCGGCCTCACTCCTGAGAGCTACGTCCCGCCTCCAGCCTCGCCCAGCTGGGCCTCCGGCACCGGCGCGGTGAACGCCGTCGCCCTCCAGTCCGACGGCAAAATCATCGCCGGCGGCAACATCTCCCGCTACAAGGCCCCGGCTTCCGGCTCCCCTCAGACTTCCCTGAAACGCCTCAACCCCGACGGCTCCCTCGATACCCTCACCAGCTTCAACACCTCCGCCACCACCCTCTTCGACTCCCAAGGCCAGACCGAGGTGAACAAAATCCTCACCGTCGCGGGCGACAAGCTCTACGTTGGCGGCGTCTTCACCTCCTACGAGGGTATTAACCGCAGCGGCCTCATGCGCCTCAACGCCGACGGCTCCCTCGACACCGCCTTCGCCACCTCCGGCATCACTAACTCAAACACCTTTAGCATCCGCTACGTGCTCGCCCTCGCCGAGCAACCTGCCGACGGCAAACTCCTCGTCGGCGGCGGCTTCAACCGCGCCAACGGCACCTACCGCGCCAACCTCGCCCGTTTCAACGCCGATGGTAGCCTAGACACGTCCTTCAACGCCAACGCAGTGCTCGGCAATTCCACCTTCGTCGGCGACATCGCCGTCCTGCCCAACGGCCAGATCCTAGTCGCCGGCGGCCGCACCCGCGCCGGCGGCGGCGGCACCCCCCTCCTTGTCCGCCTCAATTCTGACGGCACCCTCGACCCCTCCCTCGCCCCCTCCTTCGCCGACGAATTCGGCGACATTGACGAGCTCCTCGTCCTCCCTGATGGCCGCAGCCTCATCGGCGGCGACTTCACCTTCATCGGCTCCGGCACCAACTACAACTTCGCCAGCCTCCTCCCCAACGGCACCCTCGACACAGCCTTCATGACCAACCTCGGCTCAGGCCCCAGCGGCTGGGCCGGCGGCGAACTCGCCCTCCAGCCCGACGGCACTATCTTCGCCGGCGGCATCTTCAAATCCTGGAACAACCAGCCGCGCGCCTCCATCGCCCGCATTTTCCCCGATGGCACCTTGGATACCGCCTTCGCCCCCCCGCCCTACGTCAACGACAACTCCTACCTCACCCACTTCTACAGCTTCGCCTTCCAGCCGGACGGCAAACTCGTCGCCGGCGGCTGGCTGGCCCGCGTCTCCGACCCCGCCGTCGAGACCTACAACCTCACCCGTTTCGTCAACGAGTTTAGCACCGGCCCCGGCACCCTCCGCGCCCTCAGCCCCGCCCTTACCACCACCGAAAACGCCGGCTCTGTCGCCCTCTCGGTCTCCCGCTTCAGCGGACTCATTGGCGCCGTCTCGGTCAACTACACCCTCACCCCGCTCACCGCCATCCCAGGCACCGACTACACCCCCGTCTCCGGCACTCTCTCCTGGGCCGCCGGCGTCGGCGGCATCCAGACCATCACCGTCCCCATCCTCCAAGACGCTACCCAGGACGGACTCAAAGCCTTCCAGCTCACCCTCTCCGACCCCACCGGAGGCGCCACCCTGCCCCCTGCCAACTCCACCACCCTCGTCGGCATCCGGGACGATGACGCACCGCCTGTCATCGTGCTGGACTCCGTCGCCGTCACCCTCGACCAGGGCGCCAACTTCTCCCTCGTCGTCTTCTACGATTCCGTCCTCCCCGCCACCGTCCAGTGGCAACGCGACCCCGACGGTGCCGGCCCCCTCCCCTTCGTGGACGTCCCCGGTGCCACCAGCCTCGTTTACTCCGTCGCCAACGCCGACCTCGCCACCCACTCCGGCTTCTACCGCGCCGTCGTCTCAAACCCCAACGGCGCCACCCAAAGCGCCGCCGCCGAGGTCGCCATCGCCACCCCCGCCGGCTCCGTCGTCACCACCTTCGCCCCCGCCAGTATCGGCAACATCAATGTCGCCATCCCCGACTCCACCGGTCGCATCCTCGCCCTCACCAGCACCGGCCTCCGCCGCATCGCGGCCGACGGCACGGTCGAGGCCACCACGTCCTTTGGCCTGAGCTTCACCACCAGCACCGCCTCCAGCTTCCTCCCCCTCGCCGACGGCCGCACTCTCATCGGCGGAAGCTTCACCGGCCAGACCCATCAGCCTAGCTCCACCGCGACCTCAATCTCGCGCCTCGTCCGTCTAAACGCCGACGCCACCGGCACGGTGGACACCGGCTTCTCAGTCACCCTGCCCAACTCCGTCAACACCCTCGCTGCCGGCGCCTCCGCCAAGTTCTACGTTGGCCTCTCCGGAGCCTCCACATCCGCCAACGGCCTCCTCCGTTTCCTCTCCACCGGCGTCGCCGACACCACTTGGACGCCCGTCATCAACACCATCGCCACCGGCTCCGGATCCGCCGTATATGCCATCCGCGAACTGTCCGACGGCCGCGTCCTCGTCTCCTACATTCAAACTTCCGGCGGCACCTCCTACATACTAGCCCGCCTCACCGCCACCGGTGCCCTCGACCCCACCTTCGGCACCGGCGGCCGCATCACATTTAACCAACCCGTCCTCTCCTTCGACGTCCTGCCTGACGGCCGCATCGCCGCAGTCGGTACCTTCTCCACCGCCGCAGGCCTCACCCGTAACCGCGTCGCCATCCTCCTCGCCGACGGTGGCGTGGACCCGACCTTCGAGTTTCCCGTCACCTTTAATGTCGGCGGCATCCCCTCCGGCGTCACCTACCGGGACGGCCGCCTCCTCGTCTCGGGCTCCTTTACCACCGTCAACTCCATCACCCAAGGTAACCTCGCCCGCCTCAACCTCGATGGCTCGGTTGACACCAACTTCTCCATCGGCGTCGCCGCCGTCGGCCCCTTTGGGCACGCCATCAACAGCACTTTCTACACCTCCACAGGCGACATCTTTATCGCCGGTAATTTCACCTCCTTCAAAGGCGTCTCGCGCAACAGCGCCGCTCTTCTCGTGGGCAATCCCCAGATCGGCGCCGTCGGCTTCGCCCCGCCCCGCGTCAGCCCCGTCGAGGCCGCCACCAACCTCGCGTTGACCCTCCGCCGCTACGGCCCCGCCGCCCAGGCGGCTTCCATCACCTACGCCACCGCCGACGGCACCGCACTCGCCGGCACCGACTACACCGCCGCCAGCGGCACCGTCTCGTGGGTCGCCGGCGACTCCGCCGACAAGACCGTGCTCATCCCCCTGCTCAACGACTCCTCCATCGAGTCCTCCAAAACCTTCCGCGTAATCCTCGGCACCGCCACCGGCCCAGTCAGCCCCGCTGCCTCCGCCACCGTCACGATCATCGACGACGATACCCCCGTCACCTACACCCTTTCCCCCGTTGCTCTGACCAACCTCAATGTCGGCGGTGCGCTCTCCCTCACCGCCACCACCACCAGCCCCACCCCCAGCACCTACCAGTGGTTCCTCAACGGCGTCGCCATCTCCGGAGCCACCACCGCGTCCTACGCGAAAAACCCCGTCACCGCCGCCGACGCCGGCGTTTACACCCTCGTCGCCACCAACACCGCCGGCGCCTTCACCGCCACCCCGGCCCTCGTCGTCATCCGCCCCCAACCCGGCCGCCCCGTCGCTACCGGCCAGGCCACCACTGGCCGCCCCGTCTTCGGCACCCCACCTGCAGGCCTGGTCATCGCCAACGACGGCTTTGTCTACGTCGGCGGCTCATTCACCGCCAGTATTCCTAACAACGTTACCCAGGCCAACTTCATCCGCGTCAAACCCGACGGTTCCACTGACACCGCCTACACCTACACACCAGGAGCCGCGGTCACCGCCCTCGCCCGCCAGACTGATGGCAAGATCCTCCTCGCCGGTTCCTTTGCGAACCGCGTCGTCCGCCTCAACGCCGACGGCACCCTCGACACCGCCTTCGCCACAGCCCTCGGCACATCCCTCAACGCCGCAGGCCAAGTCAACGACTTCACCTTCGACTCCACCGGCCGTATCTACGTCGGCGGCGCGAACTACGTCTTCCGCCTCTCTGCCGCCGGCAGCTATGACGCCGCCTACGCCCCGGCTCTCAACGGTGCCGTCACCGCCCTCGCCGTGCAAAACACGGACGACAAACTCATCGTCGGCGGTTCTTTCAGCACCCTAGCCGGCTCCTCCGCAGGTCGCCTCGGCCGCCTCAACACCGACGGCACCCGCGACCCCACCTTCGTCAGCGGCATAGGTGGCTCAGGCATTTACAACGATCTACTCGTCCTTGCAGATGGACGTATCCTCGTCGCCGGTTCGAACTTCGCGAACACCTCTACCTACGCTCTCGTCAATTCCGACGGCTCCTTCGGTGCCAACATCTTGAGTTCCAACCAAGTCTACCGACTCGCCCAAGCCCCCGGAGGCAAGGTCGTCAACATCCAGTCCAACGCCAGCTCCTCCCTTTTTATTCTGCGTCTTCTCGGCACCAATCCTTTACCTAACAACGACTTTGATACCACATTCAACATCGGCACCGGCCCCAACGCCGAGGCCCGTGCGCTCTCGATCGGTCCCGATGGCGGCATTTGGATCACCGGCCTCTTCACGAATGTAAACGGCGTCACCACAGGCGGCATCGCCAAACTCAACGGCGACCCCGTCAATCCCGCCATCGTCAACCAGCCCGTCAACCTCGGCGTCGCCCCCGGCGGCACCGCCCGCTTCGGCGTCGGCGCCTTCGGCACCGCCCTGACCTATCAATGGTTCAAGGACGCCTCGCCCCTCTCCGACGGTGGCGACATCTCTGGTGCCACCACTGCCGTGCTCACCATCGCCAACGCCGACCTTTCCGATGACGCCGACTACACCGTCCAGGTCACCGGCGGT
The DNA here is from genome assembly GCA_031425955.1 of Akkermansiaceae bacterium. Taxonomy (GTDB): domain Bacteria; phylum Verrucomicrobiota; class Verrucomicrobiia; order Verrucomicrobiales; family Akkermansiaceae; genus Luteolibacter. Next base: position 17,469 of record JANPKJ010000046.1, read on the forward strand.
ACCCCCTCCTCCACCGTCACCAGCACCTCCGCCCACCTCTACGTGCTCGGCACGCCCGTCGTCGCCACCCCGCCCGCCGCCGTGGACATCGTCGCCGGCCCCGCCCTCACCGTCTCCGCCCAGATCTTCGCGGCGGCCCCCGCCAACTACGTTTGGACACGCGACGGTGTCCCCGTCGTGAACGATGCCCGTATCAGCGGCGCCACGACGGCCGCCCTCACCTTCTCCAGCACCATCGCCGCCGATACCGGCACCTACACCCTCACCATCACCAACACCCAGGGCACTGCCACCACCAGCGTCTACGTGCTCGTCCGCCCCGTGCCCAGCACCCCCGCCTCCAACCTATCCGGCCTCTCTTCCTCCAGCGCCGTGCGCACCTTCACCCCGCTGCCCGACAGCCGCATGATCGTCGGCGTGGACGGCGGCACCCTCACTAACGGCGCCTCCTCGTCCGCCTCCGCCGCCATGCACATCGTCAACGCCGACGGCACCGTGGCCAACCTCGGCACCGATCCCTCCACCGGCGCCAAGCTCCCCTACATCGGCGGCGCGGTCTTCACCACCTTCCGCCAGCCCAACGGCCAAATCCTCATCGGCGGCACCTTCACCACCGTCAACGGCGTCACCCGCAACCGCATCGCCCGCCTCAACGCCGACGGCTCGCTCGACACCAACTTCGATGCCGGCCTGGGCGCGGCCAACCAAGTCAACACCATCGCCCTCGACTCCTTTGGCCGCATCCTTGTCGGCGGAGCCTTCACCAACTTCGCCGGCGTTAGCGGCCAAAACTACCTCGTGCGTCTCGACGCCACCACCGGCGCGCTCGACACCACCTGGACTCCCGGCATCGGCGCCACCGTCACCAAGATACTACCCCTCCCGGCCGGCGGCTACCTCGTCGGCGGCTCCTTCTTTAGCCCGGCGAGCCACCTCGTCCGCTACGACAACACAGGATCCCGCATCACTACCTATTTCCACGCAGTGAATGCTGCCGTCACCGACCTCGCCCTCACCCCCGACGGCACCGCCTTCTACGCCTCCTCCGCCTCCTCGCCCTACCTCGCCCGCTTCCTCCTCGCCACCGGCGCGGCCGATCCGGCCTACGGTGCCAGCACCGCCGCGCTGGCCGGCACCGTGCAATCGCTCGCAGTCCAGCCCAACGGCAAGGTGCTCGCCTACGGCAGCTTCAACTCGCCCGGCCACCTGATCTCCCGCCTCTTACCCACCGGCGCGCTCGACTCCACCTTCAGCATCGGCGGCTCCGCCACCACCACCAACAACGCCCTCGCCCTCGACCCCGCCGGCCGGGTCTGGGTGGGCGGCTCCTTCACCACCTTCAACAACGTCACCCCGGTCAACCGCATCGCCGTGCTCGAAGGCGACCTGCCCGCCATCGCCTGGAACGTCCAGCCCCTCCCACGCGCCGTCGCCGCCGGCGAGACGATTTCCTTCACCGCCTCCGTCCGCTCCACCGCACCCGCCACCTATCAATGGTTCAAAAACGGCCTGCCGCTCACCAACGGCGACCGCATCAGCGGAGCGACCTCGACCACTCTCTCCATCACCGGCGCGACCGTCCTCGACGAGGGCGACTACACCGTGAGCGCCACCACCGTCCCCTCCGGCACCATCACCTCCGTAGCGGCCGAACTCGTTTTCCTCGCCGCCCCCGAAATCATCATCGCCCCCGCCGGCGGCACCCGCGAAGCCGGCGTGTCATCCTCGCTCTTCGTCCAGGCGCGCGGCGCCGGCACCCTGAACTACCAGTGGTTCCGCGGCACCGCCACCGTCCCCCTCGCGGCGATTTCCGGCGCCACCTCGGCGGTTTACACCTTGGCCAGCCCCACCCTCGCCGACACCGCCTACTACCGCGTCCGGGTCACCAACACCCTCGGTGAAGTCTTCTCCACCCCCGTGCTGGTCACCTACGCGACTTTCGCCGGTGCCAGTGCCGGCGTCTCGCTCCCTACCTTCAACAATAACACCGTCCAGTCCCTCGTCCTGCTCCCCGACGGCGGCTTCCTGGCCGGCGGCGGCTTCATCTCGTTCTCCCCCCCGGGAGGTTCCTCCGTCACCCAGCGGTGCTTCGCGGCGGTCACTTCCACCGGCGCGCTCAACGCCGCCTATGCCCGCATCAACAACACCGGCACCCCCACCGTCATCGCCATCGTGCGCGACTCGCAGGGCCGCGCCACCTTCGCGGGCGGCTTCAACACCATCCTAAACAACAGCGTCAACGTCACCCGCAACGTCATCGCCCGCCTCAACGCCGACGGCACCCTCGACACCGCTTGGAACAGTCCCTTCGCCAACGTCGGCAATCCCATCACCACTCTGGCCGTGGACAGCTCCGACCGCGTGCTCGTTGGTGGTAATTTCACCGCCATCAACGGCGCGGCCAACACCAGCCGCCTCGCCCGCCTCGACGCCACCACCGGCGCGATAGATACGACCTTCGTTCCGCCCACCTTGGGTGATGTAAACACCATCCGCGTTCGCACCGACGGCCGCATCCTCGTAGGCCACTCCAACGGCCTCGCCCTGCTTGAGCCAACCGGCGCCCTCGCCTCCGGCTTCACCTACGCCGGCTCCGCCAACGTGACCGCCATCCAGCCCCTTACCGACGGCGGCTATCTGCTCGGCACCCCGCTCGGCCTCCAGCGAATCACGGCCACCGGCACCCTCGTCGCTCCCTTCCCCGCCAGCGGCACCGGCACCTCCAGCCGGATTCGCACCATCCTTGCGCTCCCCGACGGCGACTTCCTGATCGGAGGCGACTTCACCACCTACAACAACGTCCTCGCCAACCGCATCCTCAAGATCCGCGCCGACGGCACCGCCTCCTCCACCTTCAGTTTCGGCGACGGGTTCAACGAATCTGTTTACACCCTGACGCTCGACGGCACCGGCCGCATCTGGGCCGGCGGCGGCTTCACCACCTATCGCGGCGCCAACGTCGGCCGCCTCACCATCCTAAACGGCTCCAGCACCATCCCCGCCGACCCCGGCGCGCCCGTCACCAACACCCCCTTCGAGGCCTTCCTCGCAGCCGCCGGCATCCCCACCAACCTCCGTGGCCCCAATGACGATGCCGACTCCGACGGCCTCGATAACCTGCTAGAATACGCCCTCGATCTCAACCCCAACGGCACCGGCGGCACCTACACCGGCACTCTTCCCACATTCCTTTCCACACCTACCCAACTCAGCTACACCTACCGCCGCGTTCGTAACGATGTCACCTACATCGTGGAAACCTCGCCGACGCTCATCGGCGGCACTTGGACCAGCGTCGGCGTCACCCAGGGCACGCCCGCTGGAGACGGCACCACCACTGCCAGCATCCCGGTCACCCCCGGCAGCCAATTCCTCCGCTTATCCGTGAGCCGCTGACGCTGGCGAATGCCATGGATGACTGGAAATCATGCCCAAAGGCATCGACACGCGGCCCCCGAAACGCAAGCCTTCCCCGTGCCTGCGAAAGGCGCGCTTCCGTCATCCCAGCTTTTCAAATTCTCAAAATTTCAGCATCTACCCCCATGTCCTGGCAATCCTACAACCAATCGCTTCTCCGCTATCCGCAACACGGCTTCTCCCTCGATCTCTCCCTAATGGATATCGAGCCAAGCTATGTCGAAGCACTTGCACCGAAAATCACGAAGGCCTTCGCCGACATGGTCGCCGTCGAGGCCGGTGCCATCGCCAACCCCGATGAAGGCCGCATGGTCGGCCACTACTGGCTGCGCAACGCCGATCTCGCGCCCACCGAGGAGCTCAAAAAAGCCATCACCGAGCCGATCGCCACACTCAAGGAATTCGCGGAAAAAATCCACACCGGAGCCATCACCCCGCCCGGCGGCGGGACCTTCCAACAAGTCCTGCTCATCGGCATCGGCGGGTCCGCGCTCGGTCCGCAGCTCGTCTCCGAGGCCATCGGCCAGAAGGCGAAACTGCCGCTTCATTTCTTCGACAACACCGACCCAGCCGGGATGGACACGGTGATCGCGAAACTCTCCGCCATTGGACTCGCGAAAACCCTCGCGCTCGTTATCTCCAAGTCCGGCGGCACTGCTGAGACCCGCAACGGCATGCTCGAAGCGAAGGCCGCATGGGAAGCCGCCGGTCTCGACTTCGGCCGCCACACCGCTGCCGTAACAGGCTCCGGGTCGAAACTCGACCAATACGCCAAACAACTCGGCTTCCTCGCTACCTTCCCGATGGAAGACTGGGTCGGCGGCCGCACCTCCGTGCTTTCCACCGTCGGACTTGTGCCCGCCGCGTTGCAAGGGCTGGACATCGACGCGCTGCTCGCCGGAGCCGCCGCTATGGATGTGGAAACGCGCAAACAAGACGTTTCCAAAAACGCCGCCATGCAGCTCGCCCTCGCTTGGCACCACGCGACGAACGGCAAGGGCGAAAAGGACATGGTCGTCCTGCCCTACAAGGACTCGCTCGTGCTGTTTTCCAAGTATCTCCAGCAGCTCGTCATGGAGTCGCTCGGCAAGGAGATCGACCTCGACGGCAAGGTCGTGAACCAGGGTATCGCAGTTTACGGCAACAAGGGCTCCACGGACCAGCACGCCTACGTGCAACAGCTCCGCGACGGGGTGAACAACTTCTTCGCCACCTTCATCGAAGTGAGAAAAGGTCGCTCCGGCCCCAGCATCGAGGTCGATCCCGGCACCAACACCGCCGACTATTTGCAAGGATTCCTGCGCGGCACCCGCAAGGCGCTGCATGCCGCGGGCCGCAAGTCGGTCACCATCTCGCTGCCGGAAGTGACACCTTTCCACCTCGGCCTGCTCATCGCCCTCTTCGAGCGCACCGTTTCGTTCTACGCCTCGCTCGTGAATATCAACGCCTATCACCAACCCGGCGTCGAAGCTGGGAAAAAGGCCGCCGGAGCTTTCCTCGAAACCCTCAACAAAGTCCGCGGCCACCTCACCGCCACCGCCAAGACCGCCGGGGAAATCGCCGCCGAGACCGACGCGGATCCCGAGGACGTCTATCACTGCCTTACCCATCAATCTGCCAACGGTGAGGTGCAGATCTCGCTTGGAGCGACTCCTGCTGACGACAGCTTCCAGCTCTAACGCCTCAGCAGGATGCCTGTCCCCACATGCAACAGATCAAACCACCAGGCAAGCTCGTCCACGCCGGCGCGATTTTCCTCAGCGGCTGCGGCGTGGTGTTGTTGATCGGCGGCGCGCTGATGGGGATCAACCAGGCGTTTCCGTCCTGCACGAACGAGATTCTCAACGAAATCCCATCACCCGACGGAAAGCTCAAGGCGGTGGTGTTCCTCCGCAGTTGCGCTTCCGCCGATTCCGTCACCACCAACGTTTCGATTTTCGGAAAGTCCGAAAAACCACCGAACCAATCGGGCAACTCGTTCATCGCGCAAGGCGTGCCCCCGTTGAGCATCCGCTGGACCGATCCGACGGAGCTCCTCATTGAAGAACCCAAGGACACCTTCGTGACCCTGCGGGTGGCGATATACGGCGAGGTCCGGATCAGAGATCGCTGAAGATTGCTCTTCACCGAAATTTCACACCTTCGTCATTCCCAAGCGCCGTGAATTGGTTAGCCTCACGAAGAAATCCATGGAAAACGCCACCGAAACGGAAGTCGCCGATGCCGCCAAACACCTTCGTTCGCTGTCCCGCGGGCTGAACCAAGTCCTCTTCGGCCAGGAGGAACTCATCGACCTGGTCATCACCGGAGTCCTTGCGCGGGGCCACATTTTGCTCGAGGGACTGCCCGGACTGGGAAAAACCGAGTTGGTGAAGGGGCTTTCCAAGCTGCTGAAGCTCGGGACAAAACGCGTCCAGTTCACACCCGACCTGCTGCCCGGCGACATCACGGGAAACCCGGTGCTGCAGGAAATCGACGGTCGCCGCGAGTTCGTTTTCCAGCCAGGCCCGCTTTTCACGAACATCGTGCTCGCGGACGAAATCAACCGCGCCTCGCCGAAAACCCAGTCCGCCCTGCTTGAAGCGATGCAGGAACGCCGCGTCACCGTGCTTGGAAAAACGCATGACCTCCCCAAACCGTTCTTCGTGCTCGCGACCCAAAACCCCATCGAACTGGAAGGCACCTATCCCCTGCCGGAAGCGCAGCTCGACCGGTTCCTGTTCAAACTCGAAGTCACCCGCAACGACGTGGCCACGCTGCAGCGCATCGTCTCCCACCGCGAACTCGGCACCGACCCGCAGGTGGATCCGGTGATGAGCGCGGAAACGCTCGACGAGCTGTTGGAACTGGTGCGCCGCATCTATCTGCCGGATGTGGTGGCTAACTACATCGCCCGCCTCGTCGATGCCAGCCACCCCGGCCAGTCCGCAGCCGCCCGCGGCATCCGCTACGGAGCCAGCCCCCGCGCCGCGCTCGCACTCGCCTCCGGAGCCAAGGCCCGCGCGCTGATGCAGGAGCGGGTGAATGCGAGCTTCGAGGACGTGAAGGCGATCGCCCCCGCCGTGCTGCGCCACCGGATTGTGCTCGATTACAACGCCCGGGTGGAAGGCCACACGACCAACGACATCGTCCGTGCGCTGTTGGAAGAAGTGCCGTTCCAAGCGACTGCGACGCCCAAGGTCCTCGTGGCGGCGGTTTCCAACCGCCAAGACTAACACTCAGAAACCATGCTCCGCTATTTCCTCCTCCTCGCACTCGCCGTGCCCGTTTTCGCCCAGGAAACGATGATCCGCGAGGTGTTCGATCCGGTGACCGACACCCACGTCGAGGTGCTCGCGCTTTTTTCAAAACCCTCGCCCGGCGGCTTCCTCCCGGTGCGGGTGAAAATCGCCAACAACCTGAAAAACGACAGCCGCGTCCGGCTGGATTTCGAAAGCCGGGCCGACTACGGCACCGGCCTAGCAGCCCGCTCCTCATTCTCCTTCGACACCCCGGGCGGAAAGACCTTCACCCGCGACATCAACGTCCCCTTGTCTCCACCCGGCGACTCCTACGGCGGTGCCAACCTCACCGCAAAACTCGCCGGATCGATGGGCATCGCGGAAAACACGATCCGTTCGTCCATCGGTAAGAACCAACCGGCGGTGCTGCTCAGTGAAGCATTGTTCACACCTAACGCTTCATTGCTCGACAGCGCCCTCGCAGGAAAATTCTCCGGTTCGCGGGGCGGCTCCAACGAGTTTGCCGGGAAATTCGATCCCAAGCAGCTGCCCGACGACTGGCTCGCCTTTTCCGGCTACGACAGCGTGATCATGACCGACGGCGATTGGACGAACATCCCGCCGGGCGCGCGGAACGCGATTCTATCATGGGTCCGGCTCGGCGGCCAACTCGCGATCTATGCCACCAGTTCCACCACCGCCGCCGCCCTCGGCCTGCCAGCGGATCCCGGCTACGGCAGCATCGTGATCAAGGATGTGGCGTCGGACCTGAAACTCGACGCCACAAAGGTCGTGGACCTCGTCGCCGACAATCCCACCAAGCCCCGCCAGTTATCCAACCAGAATGATTTCTCCGGCGCATGGCCGCTGCAAAAACTCTTCGGCGAGCAAAAGTTCCAATACGCGTTGTTTGTCATCGTTCTCATCATTTTCGCCATCCTCGTCGGTCCGGTGAACCTGTTCGTCTTCGCGAAATCCGGCCAGCGGCACCGACTCTTCATCACCACCCCCATCATCTCGCTGGGAGCCAGCCTGATCCTCATCGTCCTGATCATCACCCAGGACGGCTTCGGAGGAAACGGGATGCGCCGGATTCTGATGGAAGTCCGCCCGGACGGCGGCGTGAACGCGGCGCATCTCCATCAGGAACAATTCTGCCGCACCGGTGTGCTCACCGGCTCGGACTTCACCATCAACACCCCCGCCTTGCTCCAACCGGTGGAGATCGCACCCAGCCGGTGGGCGCGCTTTACCAGTGGCAGCGGCTCCAAGGGAAACTTCAACCTCCAGCCCGCCGATGGAAAACTCCAGGCATCCGGCGATTGGTTCCAAAGCCGCTCAGAGCACGGCCACGTGCTCTCCGCAGTCATCTCCACCCGCGGACGGATCGAAAAAACCGACACACCCGGCAACTACCTTTCCACCTTCGAGTTCCCCATCGACACGCTTCTCTATCAAGACGAATCGAAACAATGGTACCGAGCCGACAACATCATCGCCGGGAAGCGGTTCACCCTCACACCCATCGATGCCACGATGGCCCTCCCCGTCCTAACCGGGGAAGCCAACGCCTTCGCCGGGCGCAACCAGCAGTTTCTGAAAACCGCCGCCAAGCGCCCCGGCCACTTCGTCGCCATCACCACTCAAGCACCCGGCATCGACACCAATCCCGGCATCAAGTGGAAGGAAACCCGCACCGTCATCACCGGTCCGGTGGTTGGTAAATTTTGAAATGAGAAAGCTGAGAGCAGAAATCCAACGATCGCTCGCCAATTCCACCCTTCCCACCTCTCTTCATTTCAACTTTCCGCTTTCCAAATTTCAGCTTTTTCATCTCCATGTCCGCCCTTAAAATTAACAACCTCTACCGCTACTTCGGAAACCTCCAGGCGGTCAACGGTGTCACCTTCGAGATCCCGCACGGTTCCGTCTGTGGTTTCGTGGGCGCGAACGGCGCAGGCAAAACCACCACCATGCGCATCCTCGCCACGCTCGACTATCCGACGCTCGGCTCGGCGGAAGTCTGCGGCATCAACGTGGTCCACCACCCGGCGGAGGTCAGAAAACTCATCGGCTGGATGCCCGACCATTTCGGAAATTACGAGCACATGACGGTACTGGAGTATCTGGATTTCTACGCCCGCGCGCTCGGCTACAAGGGCAAGGAACGCCGCCAACGCATCCAGGAGGTCATGGATTTCACCGACCTTGTCCCGCTCGCCGACCGATTTTCCAACAAGCTCTCCAAAGGCATGACCCAGCGCCTCGGCCTCGGCCGCGCGCTGCTGCACGACCCGCAGGTCCTGATCATGGACGAGCCCGCCGCCGGTCTCGATCCCAAGGCCCGCGTGGAGTTGAAGCACCTGATCCGGGTGTTGGCCAAGGAGGGGAAAACCATTTTCATCTCCTCCCACATCCTCTCCGAACTCGGCGAGATGTGCGATTCCCTGCTCTTCATCAACAACGGCCGCATCGTCCACCACGGCGACTCGGAAACTCTCCGCCGCGGCTCCGACACGCTCGGCGGCGTGCTCTACGACGTGCAGGTGGACGGCAAAGCGGACGCCGTTTCCGACTGGTGCGTGCTTCAGCCGAACGTCGAGTTCCTCGAAGCCCGCAAACAAGGCGGCCGCATCCGCATCGACACCGAGGACCCGACCAAAGCCGCCGACGTGCTCGCCCGCATGGTCAAGGACGGCCTCCGCATCACCGAGTTCCACCGCGAGCAGCGCAATCTCGAAGACGCCTTCATCGACATCATCGGCCGCCTCGACTCCGGCAAATCCGCCCTCCCGCCGCCACTTCCTTTGGGAACGTCGAACATCGAACTTCCAACATCGAACATCGAATGAAGAAGCAGCTCCTCTTCTCTTCAACGTTCGATGTTCGACGTTCGATTTTCAATGTTCAAACCCCTTACTTATGCTAACCCACCTCACCGACTTCCCCGACCGGCTCTCGCCGATGCTCGTCAAGGAACTGCGCCAGGGCATGCGCGCCCGTGGCTTCACGATGTTATTCCTGATCTTCCAGGGGCTGCTCGCGTTCATCCTTCTATCCGCCGGCGCCGCGTCCGCTTCGGACAACGCCGGCTCCTTCGCCTCCGGAGTCATCTTCACCCTCTTCGCCGGAGCCGCCCTCGTCATCCAGCCGATGCGCGGAGTGAATGCGCTGTCCTCGGAAATCACCGGCAACACCATCGAAATGATGGCGCTCACCCGCCTCAGCGCGTGGCGCATCGTTTTCGGAAAATGGATCGCCATCGTCAGCCAGACCGCGCTGATCCTCATCACCATCATCCCCTATCTGATCCTGCGCTACTTCTTCGGCGGGATGATCCTGCTGGGAGAAATGGTTTTCCTCACCCTCATCTTCCTCACCTCCATGGCGCTCACCGCGGTCATGGTCGGACTCTCAGGCAATTCGACGAAGATCCTCCGGGTGCTGCCGGTCATCGGCTTCGTCATGATGTTGCAGGTGCTCCCGATGATCCTCTTCCGCGGCGGCTTCAACAACTTCATGGACTTCTGCACGCTTTCCACCTGGGAGTCACGCTTCTCGGTGCTCGCCTACCTCTGCTTCATCGCCTATTTCGGCTGGTGCGCGCTCTCGTTCGGAACCTCCGTCATCGCCCCCGTCGCGGAAAACCACTCGACCGCCCGCCGACTGGTCGCTCTGGTGCTAACCTGTGTCGCCGCCGGTATCGGCCTGCATCCGGATGTGGATTACCGCATCATGCCGCTGGTGTTCGGCATCATCCTCGCCCCGGCAGTCATCACCTCACTAACCGAATCCGACATCCTGCTGCCACCCGTCTGCACGCCGTTCCTCAAACGCGGTCTGCCGGGCAAGCTGGCGGCGTTGTTTCTGCTCCCCGGCTGGCCATCCGGAGTCTTCTACACCGTGCTGCTGCTCGGCATCAGCACCGCCGGATGCCTGCTCGCGGCAAGACCACTCACTCTTTCCGGCTTCGACATCGAAATGATCATCATCTGCCTCGCCATCATCGGAGGCGTCCTCCTCCCCGCCCTGCTAGCCGCGGTTTTCAGCAAGCAGGAAAACAAGCGCTTCACCAACTTCGTCGTCTTCCTGCTGGTGTTGGTCATCTTCACCATCGTCCCCGCGATCTTCGCCAACATGAACGGCCACGAGAAGTATCTCTGGCTGTTCGCGTGGAATCCGCTGATTTTCCTCACCATGGTCGATGAAAGCGGTTTCGTCAAAAGCCAGCTGCTCAACGCCGTCATGGTCTTGGATTTCATCATCGTCACTCTGCTGCTAGGTGCCGCCTGCTTCGCTTATCGCAATTACCGCAGGATCTTTGACGAAGCCCGGACCGGACTCGCCGAGGACCCGGACACTGCCCCCACCCTGTCGGAATCATGAACCTCGCCGCCCTCCAGCAGTGCCATTCCAACGCCCTCGCCGCAGCGGGTCGGTTGCGGTTGCCGCTGCGCTCCCGTGTCTGGCGGGGCCAGGCAGGCGAGTTCACCGGCGGCGGCACCGGATCGTCGATGGATTTCCAGGACCACCGCGCCTACTCGCCGGGCGATGACCCGCGCCACATCAACTGGCAGGCCTATGCCCGCACCGGCAGCTACACGATGAAACTCTTCCGCGAGGAGGTCCGCCCGGTGGTGGACCTGATCCTCGACGCCTCGGAGTCGATGTTCTTCGACGAAAAGAAAGCCGTTCGCACCGCCGAGCTGTTCTATCTGATTGCGGAAAGCTCGCAAGCCGCCGGTGCCTCACTCGCCCTCCACGCCGTCCGCGGTGATGCAACTCTTCCCCTCGATCCCGCCACGCTGCGCAGTCACCAATGGTTGGACACCGCCCGCAAGCTGCCCGCCACGGACTCCGCGAAAGCTCCGGACCTCTCCCGCCTGCCCTTGCGAGCGAATGCCATCCGCGTTTTTCTATCCGACCTGCTGTTCGCCGCCGATCCCGAGCCAATCGTCCGCCACCTCGGCCAGCGCCACGGCAGCGTGGTGATTTTCTCTCCATTTCTCGAATCCGAAGCGCGGCCGGTATGGTCCGGCAACTACGAATTCGTCGATCCCGAGCGGAACTCCCACCACCCGCACCGCATCGAGCCCGCCACGCTGCGCCGCTATCAGGAGGCATATGTGAACCACTTCGCCCTCTGGAAACAAAACGCCCGCCGCCAACAAGCCGCCTTCGCCCGCATCCCGGCGGAAGAGGACCTATCCACCGTCCTGTTCCGCGAAGCGGTGCCTGCCGGAGCGCTCGAACCCGCATGAGTTTTATGGCAGAATCATGGACAGCAGAATTATTGGAGAGGGAGGTGGAAGATGCCTGTTGAGTGCGCGGCTCTCTCCTCAATGATTGGACAGGCGGAGTTTCATGAAATTGACCATATCGTGATGGCTCAATCGTTCGCGATGCACAATTCGACGGGACGGTTTCTCGACGAGCGGATTTACCAGGACGAACTCGCACACCGCTGCGCCAATCTCGGGTTGGAGGTGATGCGCGAGGTCGAAGTCAGAGTGAAACACAGGGACTTCCAAACGTCCTATTTCCTCGATCTACTCCTCGGCGGGGGATATCTTTACGAACAAAAAACCACCGCTTCCTTTCTGCCCAAGCATGACAGACAGGTGATCCACTATCTGCTACTCACCGGGCGGCATCACGGCAAACTCGTCAACATGCGGCCGCCTTCCGTGGAAAGCCGCTTTATCTTCACACGACTGAATCTCACGGATCGACAAAACTGGAGTCTGGACGACCGCAGTTGGCAGCCTTGCGGCGAAACGGGTGTCGCTTTCAGAGAACTGCTTTTCGGCCTACTCGACGACTTGGGTTTATTTTTGGACGCAGCCCTCTACAAGGAAGCCCTGCTCCATCTGACCAAAGCCTCCGGCGGAGGAGTCCGGCCCGTGCCCGTCATGGCCGGCGACCGAGTCGCAGGCTCCCAGAATCTCTGCCTCCTCGATCCCGAATGTGCCTGGCACCTTTCCGCCAATCGCGAAAACCTCGACTCCTATGAGATCCATCTCGCCAGACTCCTCAGAAACACTCGCCTCAAAGCGATGCACTGGGTCAATCTGAACCAGCGCCAAGTCATCCTCAAAACGCTCACACCATAGACCGTCTTCAATCATTCTGCTGTCCATGATTCTGCCATAATCCATGTTCACCCTCTCAAATCCCCTCGGACTTCTCGCCCTGCTAGGCATCCCCGCCGTGCTCGCGATCCATTTCCTCCAGCGGAAAGCGGTCGAACTTCCCGTCTCCACGCTCTTCCTGCTGGAGCGCACCCACCGCGACGCCGCCAGTGGCCGGCGGCTGGAGCGGATCATCCCGTCCATCCCGTTGTGGATGCAGTTGCTCGCCGTCCTGCTGCTGGCGTGGTTTCTCGCGGAGCCCCGCATCCAGAAATCCGGCAGCGTCCAGCGCATCGCCGTCGTGCTGGATTCCTCCGCCTCGATGGGTGTTTTCAAGGACGCCGCCATCGCCCGGCTCGTCGCCGAGCTTCCGGGATTCCAAGGCCCGGCATCCAGCATCGAGCTCACCGTCATCGAATCTGCCCCCAACCGCCCGCGGCTTTATGCGGGATCCTCCATCGAGGAACTCAAGACGGTCCTCGGAAAATGGCAACCGCTCGACGGACTCAACGATCCCACGCAGGCCATCCGCCTCGCCCGCTCGCTGGTTTCCCGCGAAGGCACGGTCATCTACCTGACCGACACTCCGGTGGACTCGCTGCCGTTCGACGCCCGGCTCATCTCTGTCGGAGCTCCGCTCGACAATGTCGGATTCACCGGCGTCTCGTTCGCCAACGAGGAAGGCTCGCTCGTCTGGCGTTCGCTCGTTAGAAACTACGGCAAATCCGCCGTCGACCGCACCTGGTCGATCCAAACCGACACCGGCGGCACCGAACCGCGACCGATCCGCCTCGATGCCGGTTCCCTCGTCACCCTGCAAGCCGCCTTTCCCACGGATGCGAAAAACGTCCGCCTCGTCCTTTCTCCCGACCGCTTCACGCTCGACGACACACTCCCGCTGGTGGCTCCCAAGCCGAAGTCGCTCTCGCTCTTCACCGCCACCTCACCCGCCTTCGCCGATCTCACCGCCAAACTGCTGCGTTCGCTCGACGCCGCCGTCCCGACGAATGACGCCGCCACCGCCGATCTATCCATCACTTCCTATGACCCGCTCGATCCGGTGCTGCCACCGGGGAACTCCATCATCTTCGTCGAGGACAGCACCCGCACCGGAGCCTACCTCAAGGGCGGCATCGTGGCCGAACCCCACCCGCTGATGGACGGTCTCAACTGGCAGTCGCTGCTCGTCCGCGAGACCATCCAGCTCGACCGGCTTTCCACCGACACCGTGCTTCTCTGGCAGGACAAACGCCCGCTCATCTTTCTGCGGGAAAAATCCGGCAGTCGGCAACTCTGTTTCAACTTCGACCTGCGCCTGTCGAACGCCCTGAACCAGCCCGCCTTCATCGTCCTGCTTCACCGCTTCGCCGAGCTGATCCGCGAGAACAAGGTCGCGCCCACTTCCCTCAATCTTGAAACCGGCCAACCGATCAAAATCACCGCCGGCCCCGATCTCCCGTTGCAAATCGCCGCCACCGATCTCTCAGGAAAGCCACTCCCCTCACCCACTTCCACCACCCACGCCCCGGCAACACCCTGCTTTCTAACCATCCGTCAGAACGACGCCCCGCTGCTCGACGCCGCAGTCCACTTCGCCGACACCCGCGAGGCGGATTTCTCCGCCTGCGGAAAATCCGACGCCGCCCCCATCGCCAACCAATCCACCATCGAGCGACACACCCAACCGGATCCGCTCTGGCGGGTTTGGATTCTGTTCTTGATCGCGGCGCTGCTGGTTTCCTGGAACTTCACCACGAGAAAGGTGGCTGCATGAGACGATCAAGGTTTGCTGTAAATGATCGGCTTGTCCTTGGAGCGAGGACGGCGGCGAACGGGAAACCGGGTCTCTCTTTCTTCAAGCGACATCCCCTCGTAAACCACCTCTACCAAATCCTTCATTCGCGTGGCGAAACGCGATTTCGCGTTCCATGTGAAAACAAGCGTTTGTCCCTGTTTTTTGCAAACCAGGACTCCGGCCTTCTCGAACTTGTCGAGCTGGCGCTGGACCGAGAACAGCGTGATTTTGAAATCAGATGAAATCGCCCTGCCATAAGACTCGCCGTAATGATAGATGTGCAGCAGCACTGCTTCCGCAGCGCTGCTTCCAAAAACCTCTCCAAGAACCGTCATCTCCATGACCAACTATCTAGGTCACATGACCTAAATTTCAAGTCAATAAATCCGATCCTGTGAAACCTCCCTCCTGGAAAACCTGCGATGAGAATGAGCTGTGGCGCTATGTGGCATGGCATCTTGAAGGCGAAGGAATCTCAAGCGTCCTCGTTGGCGGCGCGGTCGTTTCAATCTATTCCAAGGGTTCCTATCGATCCGGAGATTTGGATTTGATTGCGGACAACCGTGCGTTGCTGCCAGCGGCTTTGGCTAAAATCGGATTTGTGCCTTCCAAATCACGCTATTTCAAACATCCCGAATGTGATCATCTCGTATTGGAGTTCCCGAAAGGGCCAGTCGAATTGGGAGAACAATACCCGGTGATACCCGCCGAGGTCACCGTCGAAGGACGCGTGATCAAATTGCTTTCACCCACAGACTGCGTCAAGGATCGCATGGCGTCCTTCATTCACTGGAAATCCAGGGATGCGTTCAACCAAGCTCTGTTGGTTTGCCGGACCCAGGCAGATAAAATCAACAAGAAGGAGCTGGCCGACTGGTGTGCGGGCAAAGGTTCTTCCTCGGCATTTCAGGAACTGGAGCGCAACCTGAAAAACACCCCATGACCTTCACCTCCCCGGAATACTTCCTTCTCATCCCCGCCCTCGTGTTAGTCGGGTGGTTCTGGCGCGGGCTGAAGCTGCACTCGCCACTGCGGGCTGTCCCGCTGTTGCTCGCCGTCGTCGCGCTAGCCGAGCCGGTCATCCAGCACCAGCGGAACTCGCTTGATCTCTACGTCCTGCTAGACCGCTCCGACTCCACCGAGGACCTCATCGACAAGGGCCTGCCCGAGTGGCGGGATCTGTTGGAGAAGCACAAGCCCAGCCGCCACGACACGCTCCATTTCATCAACTATGCCAGCGAAGTCGCCGAGCTTGGTGCGGACGGGTCCTCGTTCACCGGTTCCCGCAAGCTGACGAAAACCTCGCTCGCGCTGCAATCCATCGCCGCGCAGACAGATGAAAAACGGCCTTCACGCGTTCTGTTATTCACCGACGGCTACTCGACGGAGCCGCTCCAAGAGGCCGCCGCGCAGATGCAGGCGCGTGGCATCCCACTCGACTACCGGCTGATCCGCGAGGAGACGGAAAACGACGCACGCATCGCTCGCATCGGCTTTCCGGAGCGGGTCCAGGTGGGCGAGCCGTTTCTCATCTCCATCACGGTGCGGGGAGCCACCGACGCGACTTTCCCGCTCATCCTCCGCCGCAATGGGCAGACGCTGACCGAGTCGCCGGTGACACTTACTAACGGCCAGGCCACCGTCGAGTTCACCGACCGGATCACCCGCGGCGGCGGCTTCGAATATCAGGCAGAGATCCGTCCGGAGTCCGACGCGCATCCCGGGAACAACCGCGTGAGCCGCTGGATCGAAATCACCGGCGGCCCGCGCATTGTGCTGGCCACCCGCTATCAGGACGATCCGGTGGCCAAGGCGCTCACTGCGCTGGATTTCACCGTCGAAATCGTGAGCGATCCGTCGCAGCTCAAGCCCGGCCTGCTCGCTGGCGCGCGGGCTGTCATTTTTAACAACGTCCCAGCCCATGAGATCCCCGCCGATTTCATGAAATCGCTGGATTTCTTCGTCCGCGAGCAGGGCGGCGGTTTCCTTATGGCCGGAGGTCAGCAGTCTTTCGGCTCCGGTGGATTCTTCCAATCGCCCATCGATCCCCTGCTGCCGGTTTCGATGGAATTGAAATCCGAGCACCGGAAACTCGCCGTCGCGCTGGCGATCGTCATCGACCGCTCGGGCTCGATGAGCGTCGGCGTCGGCGGGGGAAAGACCAAGATCGACCTCGCGGACACGGGGGCGGCCAACGCCATCGAACTGCTAGGCCCGATGGATCAAATCGCCGTGTTCGCCGTGGACAGCGAGGCAACCAAGACCATCCCGCTGACCCGCATCGAGAACCGAAAAGCGGATTTGGCCAACCGGGTGATGAAAATCCGCTCTTCCGGCGGGGGCATCTATGTTTACGAGGGGCTCAAGGCGGCGTGGGACGAACTCAAGAAATCCCCCGCCGGAACCCGGCACGTCATTTTGTTTTCGGATGCCAATGACTCCGAAGAACCCGGCGACTATAAGAACCTGATCAAGGAAATGACCGACAACGGCGCGACGATTTCCGTCATCGGACTCGGCACGGACAAGGATGTGGACGCCGCATTGTTAGTCGATGTCGCGAAGCTTGGAAACGGCCGGATGTTCTTCTCCGACCAGCCGATGGACATTCCAAAAATTTTCGCCCAGGAAACCGTGACCATCGCCCGCTCGGCGTTTGTCGAGGAACCCGTGGGAGTGCAGCCGACCGGCCGTTGGACCGAGATCTCGCCGAAGCCGCTGGATTGGTTCGAACAGGTGGACGGTTATAATCTTTCCTACGCCCGTGAGGATGCGACCGTATCGTTAGTTTCCACGGACGAGTATCTGGCGCCGCTGGTGGCGCACGCCCGCCGCGGTCTCGGACGCAGCGCGGCGGTGTCGTTTCCGCTAGGTGGCAAGTTCTCGGAAACCGCGCGGAACTGGCCGGGTTACGGCGATTTCCTGCAAACCATGGGCCGCTTCCTGATGGGCGATGACGCGCCGCCGGGCATCGCGCTGCGGCACCGGCTGGACGGCACGAGGCTCACATTGGATCTGTTATACGACCCCGCGCTGTGGTCGCAGAAGCTCTCCGCCATGCCGCCCAAGGTCCGCCTGCGGGACGACTCCGCCGGTGCCACGCTCGACCTTCCGTGGCGGCGGATCGCACCGGGACATTTCTCGCTGACGCGGGATCTCGAAGAAGGAAGCGTCATCCGAGGCGCGGTGCAGGTCGGCGAAAACGCGCTGCCATTCGGCCCGTTGAGCGTCGGCTCCTCAGTCGAGTGGGCGTTCGAGCCCGAGCGTCTGGCAGAACTGCGTGCCGTTTCCAACCAAACAAGCGGCCGCGAACTGCTCGATATTTCCAAAGCCTGGCTGCGACCACCGTTCATCGCAGAGACCTCGCTGCGCCTGCCGCTCGGCATCTCCCTGGTGTTGCTCATTCTGGCAGAAGCGCTGCTCACGCGGACCGGTTGGAAGATGCCACAACTCGCACTGCCGAACCGGGTGCCCAAGTCGCCGCGGGTGAAAATCGAAAAGCCCAATAAGGTCGAAGCTTCTCCCCCCCTCCCGAGTGCGCCACCCGATCCGAAAACCGCCGCTCCCGCGACGTCCGAAGAATCCGCCCGAAGTGCGCGTTTTCAGCGGGCCAAGGACAAAAAATAGCCGCAGCGACACCCGGACAAGTCCGCGATTCAGGACGGAATCGGATTGCGATTGGCGGAAAATCGCGCAGGCTGCATAGGGAATGAGTGAAAATCCAATGACCCCCCGAGAACGGAGCAACGTGAAACTCGAGCGTCTCGAGCTTGCCCTGCGTGCCTCGAACGAAGGGATCTGGGACTGGCTGGTGGAGAACGACAAAATTTATTATTCCCGCCGAATCCTCGAGTTTCTCGAATGCGGCAAGGACCGCGCGCCCAACCTGTTTCTCCCTCCCTATGAGACCATCCACCCGGAGGAAAAGGAATCGTTCATCCGCGGCGTGACCCAGGCGTTGCAGGAGGGAGGACCTGAAACCCTCGCCGTGGACGCCCGCGTCCGCGCTGGCGGCGGCGACTGGCGATGGCTGAAAATCCGCGGCACCGTGGTGCGCGACCGCAACGGCAAAACCCTGCGGATTGCTGGCTCGATGATCGACATCAGCCAACGCAAGGCCGCGGAGGCGCAAGTCGAGGAGGAGCGATTCCTGCTCCGGCAACTGATCGATCACGTCCCGCTGAAAATTTATTTCAAGGACCTGGAATCCCGCTTCGTCATGGCCAACCAGGGCACTGCGGAAAACATGGGATGCAAAACCGCTGCTGAGCTCGTTGGAAAACACGACCGCGACTTCTTCCAATACGAACACTGGAAACCCGCGGACGACGATGAGAAACGGATCATTCACACCGGCAAATCCGTCATCGACTTGCTAGAGCAGGAAACCTGGCATCACGGACCGGAGACGTGGGTGATCACCTCGAAGTTCCCTTGGCGCGACCGTCACGGAAACATCAAGGGCACCTTCGGCGTTTCCAGCGACGTGACCAAGCTGGTCACCGCCCAGCAGCAGGCCTCCGATCTGGCTGGTCAACTCCTGCAGAAAAACCAGGCCTACGAGGAGGAACTCATGCTCGCCCGCGAAATCCAGCAGGCTCTGGCAGGCCAAGGGTTTCCGGCCGCCACTGACAACGAAATCAGTCACCTCAATTTCGGCGCGCGCTACATTCCGATTTCCGGGCTGGCAGGCGATTTCTTCGAGGTGATGAAAATGTCCGAGGACTGTTATGGAGTGCTGATCTGCGATGTGATGGGCCACGGCGTCCGCTCGGCGCTCATCGTCGCGATGCTCCGCGGGCTGTTGGAAAAACAAAGGGCACAGGCGCAGGAACCGGGGCTTTTTCTCCAGGGACTCAACGACGGCCTCGCCGCCATCCTCGAACGGGCTGAAACCACCATGTTTGCCACCGCCTTCTTCGGGGTGGTCGATCTATCCGCCGGCACCTTCAGGTATTCCTGCGCCGGCCATCCCGGTCCTATCATCTCCGGGAAAATCGGCGTCCGCCAGATCGCCCGCGACCGGGCACACAAAGGCCCGGGCCTCGGCCTGATCCGCGGCGCGTGCTATCCGACGAATGAAATCGCTCTTTCGGAAATCGACCGGATGATTCTTTTTACGGACGGTGTGCTCGAAGCCGAGAACCAGAGCGGCGAGCCGTTTTTCGAGAATCGGCTGATGGAGATCATCGGCTTGAAATCGGCCGAGCCGATGGAAAACCTACTGGACGGCATTCTCGCCAGCGTGCTCGCCTTTTCCGAGAGCCAGCACTTCGACGACGACGTCTGTCTGCTAGGCATCGAAGTGAGCCGGGCCGGTGACAGATAACAAAACCTTGTGCTGACTGAAAGATGACTGAGGATCCAAATATCGAGCGGGACAGGAACCGCCTGAAGCTCGAACGTCTCGACCTCGCCCTCCGCGCCTCCAACGAGGGAATCTGGGACTGGCAGGTGAAAAGTCACAAAATCTACTACTCGCGCCGAATTCTTGAATTTCTTGAATGCGGCCGCGATCGTGCGCCCAACTTGTTTCTACCCCCATTTGAAACGATCCATCCGGAGGAAAAGGAAACTTTCATCCGCTGGGTGACTCAGGCGTTGCAGGACGGGGGCCCGGAAACCCTCGCCGTGGATGCCCGCGTCCGGACCGGTGGCGGCGACTGGAGGTGGCTGAAAATCCGCGGCACCGTGGTGCGCGACCGCGATGGCAGGACTTCACGGATCGCCGGATCGATGATCGACATCAGCCAGCGCAAGGCCGTCGAGGCGCAGGTGGAAGAGGAGCGGTTCCAGCTTCGCCAGTTGATCGACCACGTGCCGGTGCAAATCTATTTCAAGGATTTGGAATCGAAGTTCACCACGGTCAATCAGGGCATGGTGGAATGGATGGGGTTCTCCGCCAGCAGCGAACTCAGCGGTAAACACGACCGGGATTTCTTCGGTGATGAACACTGGAAGCCCGCAGAAGACGACGAGCGGCGTATCATCCTAACGGGCGAATCCGTCATTGACCAGCTTGAGCAGGAAACGTGGCGCGAGGGATCCGCCACCTGGGTGATTACTTCCAAATTCCCCTGGCGCGACCGTCACGGGAACATCAAAGGAACATTCGGCGTTTCCAGCAATGTCACCAAGCTGGTCACCGCCCAGCAGCAGGCGTCCGATCTTGCGGACCAACTCCTGCAGAAGAACCAGGCCTACGAGGAGGAACTCCTGCTTGCCCGGGAAATCCAACAGGCGCTCGCCGGCCAGGGATTTCCCGCATCCGGGGACAACCACGCCAGCCATCTCAAGTTCGGTGCCCGCTATGTCCCGATTTCCGGGCTCGCCGGTGATTTCTTCGAGGTGATGAAGATGACCGACGACTGCTATGGAGTGCTCATTTGCGACGTGATGGGCCACGGCGTCCGCTCCGCCCTCATCGTCGCCATGCTGCGTGGGCTGTTGGAAAAACAACGGGCACAGGCGCAGGAACCGGGACTTTTCCTGCAAGGTCTCAACGACGGTCTCGCCGCCATCCTCGAACGCGCGGAGACCACCATGTTCGCCACCGCGTTCTTCGGCGTTGTCGACCTGGCAGCCGGCACGTTCAGGTATTCCTGCGCGGGCCATCCGGGCCCGATCGTCGCCGGGAAAAACGGCGTCCGGCAGATCGCCTGCGAACGGGCCCACAAGGGTCCGGGCCTCGGACTGATCCGCGGCGCGTGCTATCCGACTAGCGAAATCGTTCTCGCGGAAATCGACAGGATGGTGCTGTTCACCGATGGCGTGCTCGAAGCCGAGAACCAGAGTGGCGAGCCGTTCTTCGAGAACCGGCTGATGGAGATCATCGAACGCAAGTCCGGCGAGCCGATGGAAAGCCTGTTGGACGGCATCCTCGCCAGCGTGCTCGCGTTCTCCGATAACCAGCACTTCGATGACGACGTCTGCCTGCTAGGCATCGAGGTCGGCCGGTCCTAGGATCACGGAGTCTCCGTGAGGATGCTGTAAAAACACTTTTCCAGCAGGGGCGAAGGCGCGGTGAAAGTGACGTTTCCACCGGCGCTCGTGCGAATGGCGCCGGTGACAGGCTCCCAGAAGTCGAGATCGGTGCATTGCCACATCGTTTGGTTCGCCGCGAGGTTTTCCGGCACGGTGAGGGAGAATCCGGCGACGCCGACGGCATGGTTCAACGCCGGTGGAGTCGTGGCCGGCGAGTAACCACCAAGATTGAAGCGGAGGCGGTTGTAAAAAGGTTGATAGACCGGATTCAGGCCGCCAGCCAGCAGGTTGACAGTTTCCGCAGGACCGGCCTGCAAGTCGTAGAACTCCTCGGTTCCGGTGTTGAGGCGGATGAGTTTATAGCGGTCATCTCGAATCGCCCTACCGCCCGCGAAGGGGTCGCTTTGGGTGAACTGCTCGTTGTAAACCCGCGTGCGGACATCTGCACTTTGATTTGCTAGAACCGGCTTGAGGCTTTTCGAATCCAGCGTGGCGGTGGCTGGCAAGGGCACGCCCGCGAGTTCCAGCACCGTACTGAAGAGATCCACCGCATGGACCAGCGCGCCGCTGGTGCGCCCGCCGGAAACCACGCTGGGGCCGCTGATGACGAGGGGCACGCGGGTCCCGCCTTCGTAGAGCGTGCCCTTGGAGTGGGCGTTGTCGTAGGGCGGTTGGATGACCTGCCCGGGCGATCCATTGTCGCCGATGAAGATGATGTCGGTGGTGGCGGTATTCACGGAGAGAAGCAGCCGGCTGATTTCGGTATCCATCGCCTCGACGGCGGCGCGGTATTTCAGGAGGCTGGTAGCGGGATTAGCACCGTAACTGTGGAGGGCCACTGGTGGATTGTGAAACGGCGAGTGCGGTGCGTTGAAGGCGACCCACGCCACCCAACGCTGGTTCGCGGCAGTACGCGCGTTAATCCACGCGGTCGCGTCGTTGACGAGATCGGTGGTGGCGTAGGTGGTCACGGTGGAGACGACGCAATTGGTGGATTTGTTCCAACTGAAATAGTCCGGCTGCACGCCGCTGGTGGAGCCTGCGTAATGCGGCCAGCCGCCAATCGTGTTAGGCGCTGCGGCGGTAGCTGCGGGCATTCCCGCGATGAGGTGCCACTTGCCAAAGCAGGCGGCCTGGATCCCGAGTGTGTTGTTTTGGGAGATCACTTCCGGCAGGGTGAGCTCGCCAGCGGTTAGTGAATTCCCATCCGCGACAGTCACCACCTGTCCGACGCCGGTCCGAAAACCATGACGCCCGGTGAGTATTGTGGCGCGCGTGGGCGAGCAGACCGGGCAGGCATAGGCGTTGCTGAAACGCACCCCGCTGGCGGCCAAAGCGGCGATGCGCGGCGTGGGCGCGGTGGCTCCGGCGGTCGTGTTGTAGAGCGGACTGTTGTCGGTGCCGTAATCATCGGCGATGATCAGCAACACGTTGTTTCCTGCGCTGGCGGCGGCGATAGCGGCTAGAAAAACGAGCAGGATGGTTTTCATGGTGTGCCGGGTTTCCCGTCGGTGAGGGTTTTGAGAAATGCAACCAACGCAGATTTGTCGGCGACCTCCAGATGAAGTCCGGTTTGCGGATGTTTGGCAAGGTTCGGATCGAGCGTGTCGCTGCGGTGGATGCCGGTGCTGTAATGCTCGACCACTTCCTCCAGCGTGGCAAACCGCCCGTCGTGCATGTAGGGCGCGGTGAGCGCGACGTTTCTCAGGCTGGGGGTGGCGAATTTCCGCTGGTCGCCGGGAAGTCGGGTGACTTGGGCGCGCCCCGGAGCCTCACCGTCGAGGCCATTGTTATGAAACTGGTGGTCGGTGAAAAGCGCGCCGCCGTGACAGTGGAAACAATCCGCGCCGCGCTGGCCGGTGCGGGGCTCGAACTCGGTCATGAAGAGCTCGAAGCCACGCTTCTCCTCATCGCTGAGCACGGCCTTGCCGCTCATTGCGCGGTCGAACCTGGAATCACGCGCACTGAGCGTCAGCAAATATTGTTCGAGCGCGAGCGCGATTTTTTCCGGAGTGATGCCGGACGAGCCGAAGCCGGCGCGGAACAAAACAAGATAGTCCGGCGACTTCGTTAGTTTCTCACAAATTCGGTCGAGCGACTCGTCCATTTCGCGGTGATCCCTGACGGGCATCAGCACTTGTTCGCGCAGCGACCGGGCGCGACCATCCCAGAAGAACTCGCGTTTCCAAGCGAGGTTGAAAAGCGGCATCGCATTGCGGTCGCCGCGCCGGCCGTCGATACCGATGCTGACCGGCAGGCGGTCAGTGAAAGCGGCTTCCGCATGGTGGCAGGAAGCGCAGGAAATCGAACCATCGCGCGAAAGCATTTTTTCGTTAAACAGCTTCTCACCCAGCGCGACGCGCTCCTCGATGAGCGGATTGTCGCGAGGCAGCTCGGGCATCGGGAAGGTGCGGTTCATCGTGAAGCGCCAGGGGGTGAATTTATCCGACAAATCGATGGGCTTCACGGCGGATAGAGCTGGTGCGGCGGATGCCCGGGACACGACCCGGCTCACGCGGAATGCGCCCGGGAGATTTTCTACCAGCGCGCCGGAAACCGGATCTCCCTCGCGCGAGTGGGTGGCGGTGCCGTCCCTTTCAAACGACAGCCCCCGCGGCCAGTTGAACAGTGTGGCGAGATCGAATTGAACGAGCAAACCGGCGTCGGCACGCAGATCCATCGAAGCGGTCAGATGAATGCGGGTGCGGTTCGGATCACGCGCCAGGTGGTGGGCAAAGCCACTTACTTCGGAATCCCCCTTCCGGAAATGTCCCTCCACCGCCATGAAGATGTAGCCGCCCTGCCAGCTCCAATGCAGGCCGTTCAGGTTCGGGTTGAGCGCGTGACCGGCTGGGATCTTCGACTCATCCGCCGCATTGGCCGCCGCATCCGGTCCGACGTGGAAGCGGAGCGCTCGGTAGCTTCCCTCAGGCACGTTTTCCAACAGAAACACGTTTCGTCTCGATCCGGCGTCGATCCAGGCGGTGCTGTCTGGCAGATCGACCCACTGCCCGTCATCGCGCTCGACTGCGAAGCCACTCAGAAGATAGCTGAGCCGTGTCACCGAGAGCGTCTCGCCTGCGGCGGTTTCATAAAGCAGCGCATCGAGGCGTAGTGGCTCGCCGTTGAATAACGGCTCGACGGTCAGCTCCAATTGCGCCGCCAGGATTGGCGAGACCAGGAAAAGCAGGACGATGAGGGAATTCTTCATCGGCTCGATTCAGTTGATCGTAAAGCCGCCGGTCAAGGTGTAGGTCGGGCCGGGACTGAAGACCACGACGATGTTTTGCGCTCCGGTGGCGGCGTTAGCGGGAATCGTGAAAGTCGCCTGGGCGGTCGTCGCGCCGGGCCGTGAAATGGCGGTGCCGGCGATGGTTCCGCCGAGGGTGACGCTGACGGGCACCACGTTCACCGGCGGATTCGGCGGGTTGGCGGGCAGGGTAATGGTCACCGTCACGATGCTGCCCCGCGCCGCGACACCTCCGGGGGCGATGGCGTTCGATCCACCGCTAGCCGTGAAGTCGAAGCCGTTGCTGTCAAAGGCCGCGAGCGCCGTGCGTGACACCCGATAGAACCGGGAGGAATGACTTGTTTTCGCTCCAGTATCCACGAATCCGGCGACGTCGTTGGTGGCGGTGACGGCGGGAGTGAGATCCGGCCAATCGGTGAGATCGGCGGATGCCTCGACCCGATAGGTGCCGCCCTCGACGGCACTCCAGACGAGGGTCACGTCGCCACTGGCCGGGTCGACGGCGACCGGATCCGCGGATTCTACTTTGTTAGGACCACCGTTGAAGGTGATGGTCACGGTCTCGCCGAGGGTCGTTCCGCCGCCGGTGGCGCTGCCGAAATACTGGCGGCCGGTAGTGTAGGGATAGGCCGGGGTGCCATCGGCATTGATGGTGGTGAAATAAGCGTAAGTGCCGCCGGGATACTCCGGCGTCACGCACCAGCGGACGTTTTGCTCGTTCAAGTCGAAGTCCACGCCCGGGGTGTAGCCGCGATCACCGAGGTAGTCGAAGTCCTCGATATAGTGGCCCAACAGATAGCCGGTTCCTACCGGAGGGCCGTTTTTGTACGTCAACGTCTGGATCCGCTGCGCCCAAGCCGGCAAGGTCGTGCGGCCGGTGGCGGCGAGATGGGTGGTCCCGTAGGTTCCATCCCGCAACACGAATCCCGAGACCATCCGCCGCAGGCCGCTGGCCGGATCGAGCGGGCTGGAGTAGCCGTAGGGGCCGTAGACCGGCAGGCCGTCGGCGGCCCAAGCGAGGATCGGAGAATGGCGGGTCACTGGCGCGCTGCTTTCCGTATAGCGGTTGGTGACGGCGTTGTAGTCCACGTGGTCTCCGAGCTGATGGCGGAGCCCGATCGGCTGGGCGTGATAGTGATAGTTGTTCCCCGCCTGGTGAGCGAGCGCGGGATCGAAGGTGACGCCTTCGTTGTGATAGCCGTCGCGGTTCCAGACACCGTCGCCGGTCAGACCATTGACCGGCGTGGCGTCGGTGGCGCTCGCACTGACGTAGGAAAACGCGTCGCGCATGTCGAACATCGACACGCCGTTGACCATGCACCCGGTCGCGCCAAGACCGGTGAGTGTCTTGGCTGCGGGAATCACCGGCGCACGCGGGATGCGATAGATCTTCGCCGTGTTCGAGGGGAAGTTCGGGAAATCCGCCGTCTTCGCCGCATTCAGATACCACGGACCCATGATGTGCCCGGCGAGGCCGGTGCTGCGGATGTAGACCCAGTTTGCGGAAAATGCGATCTGGCTGACTCCGGCGTAGGTGGGAGAAGCCTGCACGCCGGTGCCGCGGCTCCACGTCTTGGAAACCGTCCCTGCGGTTTCGGCGGCGGTGGATTGATAGATGCGGGCGTATTGGCCGGAGTCCTCCGTGAACCAGGACGTCAGCTGCGGATCGGCGTGGACCGCGACGGCGGTGAGAAAAACAAAAACGGGTAGTAATTTCATGGGCGGCAGAAGGATTTTCATCCCGACGCCAGCGAGCCCGAACCGGTGGGTGGCATCGCTATCGTCAGGAACGATGGCGATGAAACCGGGTGTTTGTGAACCCCGTATGTGGAACCCGGCGGAAGTTTGTTAAGTTCGTGTAAAATCCACGATTCTTCCGTGTCCGGAACTCAATCAAGAGTCGATCCCGGTGATGATCTCACAGGAAGGCAGCTTTTCCTTGAGCGCCTTGACGGCCTCGGGCGTCACCGCGGTCTGCCAAAGGTAGAGGCGCTTGAGATTCGGCATTGAGGAAAGTTTGTTCACGCCCGCGTCGGTGACCTTGGTGCCATAGAGGTTGATGGACTCCAGGTTCGGCAGCTTGAGCAGCGTTTCGATGGATGCGTCGGTGATGCCCGTTTCCGCCAGGCGGATGAGACGAAGGTCCTTTGCGGTGGCCAGTTGGGCGACCGACTGGTCGGTGATCTTCGTGGCGGATAGATCCACGGTGACGAGTTGCGGAGTGATGGCGGCGAGTTTCTTGAATCCGGCGTCATCCAGATTTCCGCGAAGCGAGACGGCGGTGAAGGTGACCAGGGCGGATTGTTGTGACTCGAAGCTGAGGGCACCGGGAAATTCCTTGGAAAATCCGGCGACTGCCGCCAAGAGCGCTTGGTCCGGACCTTTCGGAGCGGCGTGGGGATCGGCGCTTTCCGCGGTTTGCCCTGGTTTCGAAGCGGCCGGCACGAGCTTGGCAATCGCCTCCCTGATGGCCGCGGGAACTTCGAAGTCTGCGAGCGGTTTCTTGGGATCCGCGCCGTTGTCGATCCACCACTTGACGATGGCGACCTCGGGATCCTCGATATCGGGCTTTCCTTCCGGTGGCATGTGGTCCTCGTCCTCCGGGCGGAGTTCGATGCGGACGATGATGTTGCTCTCCGCAGCGTTTCCGGGTTCGATTCCGGGGCCTTCCTTGCCGCCCTTGACGAGCAGTTCGTAGGTATCCATGCGGAATTTGCCCTTGGCCTTGCCCTCCTTGTGGCACTGGACGCAGCGTTGCTCCAGGATGGGTGCGACGATGTCGGTGTAGACCAGCTGGGAGCCCGCGGTCTTGGCGGGTGTGGCGTCCGGGTCACTTTCCTTCTGCTTTTTCTTCTCCAACCCAAGAAGCGTGCGGATCTGATCCGGGGCATACTGGGTGAGGTAGTTTTCCCCGTGGGTCATCGAAGCGCCGTCGTGACTGGCGAATCCCATGATGCCCACGCTCGCGAACAGCAAAAGTCGGTAAAACGCCGGATTTCTTGACAAGGCGACGGTCCAAGCCTTGAGGATGAAGGTGATGATCGCCAGCACCGAGAAAATCAGGCCACCCCACAGGTGGCGCTCGGCGAGGGCGTTTCCGGCATATTCACTGCCTCCATGGAACAGCAGAAATCCGGCAATGACGGCGATCACCGAACTCGCGGCACCGAAAAACAACGGAAACATCGAGGTGTTCGCGACCTCCCCGTGATGGCGCCTGCCAAAAATAGCGCCGATTTCCTGAAGCACGATGAGGATGAACACGCCGATGGGCAGATGAAGCAGGACGGGGTGAAAATGGCCGAAAAAACGCACGATGTCCGGCAATTCTTCGCCACTGGGAGGTCCCGCGAGGAACGGCATGGAGATCACTCCCCCGGCGGCGAGAAGTCCGAAGAAGGTCAGCGCCCAGGGTTTGCGCCGGCGGGTGGTGGAAAGGTCGTTTTCAGCCATGGATTGGTGCGACTACGATCGCTCAAGCTAGGATCTTCCAGATGAAATTGAGTTTTAGACATCGACGGTTCGCCCGGCGGCGGCGCGGGAACCACTTGGCTTGGCAGCCTTGCCCTTGCCAAGAAATGGAACCCACTTGCGGACGTCGTAGCCAAGGTAAGCCATCGATTTCACGAAAATCAACAGGGCGGTCGCCTCATCGATGACTGGAATGGGATCGGGGAGCGGGCCGACAATGAGCAGGTAGAGCCCCGAGAGAATGGCGAGAATCCATGCGATCCGGCGTTTCATGCAAGGACCGTAGCACAAGCCGGCCTGAACACAACCTGTCGGAAAGGCAACTTGACCCACTCCGATCAACACGCCGTAGATGCGGCGTTTGTTTGAGGATTTGGTTGTCGAACGAACGAGACCCGACCAATCCTGGTCGGGTCTCTCTTGTCTCGGTGACTGCCGGTATTCCGGTTTAGCCTTGGTCGACGGTTTTCTCGGTGCCTGCGTCGATGATGGCGAAGCGCTCGCGGTTGAGCGTCGGGTCGGAACGGAAGATCAGGCGGCCGGAGTGGGAGCGTTCGAGCTCTCCTAGCAGCTTGGCGTCCTCGCTCTTGAAACGGTTGAGCACGTCGGTGTTCACGACGACGATGATATCGCCGATCGAGTCGCGGTGTTTCTGGATGACGGTGTTGAGACGACGCTGGATTTCCACGGACATGGTCATAGGCGTCTTCACCCGCGCGCGGCCCTGGCAATACGGGCACGGCTCGTACATGGAATCCCGCAGCGATTCGTTGAGGCGCTGGCGGGTCATTTCCATCAGTCCGACTGGGGAAATCTGGAGCACCTGGGTCTTGGCCTTGTCGCGCTTGAGCCGCTCCTTGATGGCCTTGTAAACCGTCTGCTGGTCCTTGCGATGGCGCATGTCGATCAAGTCGATGACGACCAGTCCGCCGATATTGCGCAGGCGGAGCTGGCGGGCGACCTCGACGGCGGCCTCGACGTTGGTTTCGAGGATCATCTTGTCCACGTCCTTCGATCCACGGTTGCGGCCGGTGTTGACGTCGATGGCGATGAGCGCCTCGGTCTCGTCGATGACAATGTAGCCGCCGCACTTGAGCCAGACCTGCCGGGAGAATGCTTCGTCGATCTGCTTCTGGATATTGATGCGCTCGAAAATCGGCTGGCCAGCGGCGGACGGCATGTAGTGGATGCGGCGCTTGGCGCGGCGGGAAATTTTTCCTGCGACGTTGCGGATCATCTCGGTGGTGGAGGCGTCGTCGCAGATGACTTGATCGATTTCGTCGGTGAGAAAATCGCGGGCGGTGCGCTCGATGAGGCCGGGCTCCTGGAAGATGCAGGCGGGAGCCGGGTTGTTCGCGCGGCGCGCCTCGATTTCATCCCACTGCTCCAACAGCATGTGGAGGTCGCGGACGAAATGTCGGGCCCGGGTGCCTTGGGCGATGGTGCGCATGATGATGCCCATGCCCTCGGGCACGGCGAGCTTCTGGACGATCTTGCGCAAGCGCATCCGCTCCTTGGGGTCCTCGATCTTGCGGGAAATTCCGAACTGCTCGGTGAACGGCATCAGCACGAGGTAGCGGCCTGCCAGCGAAATGTTCGTCGTGACGCGCGGTCCCTTGGTGCCGATGGGCCCCTTGGAAACCTGGATGACGATTTCCGAACCAATCGGATAGATGTCAGGGATATCCTTGGAGGTGATCTTCTTCTGCTGCTTCTTTTTCCCTTCGCGCTGGATTTCCTCCAGCCCGCCGTCGAGGGCGGCGGGGATGGCGTCCCAAAAGTGGAGGAAGGCGTTTTTATCGAGGCCGATGTCGACAAACATCGCCTTGAGACCGCCCTCGATGTTTTTGACGCGTCCCTTGAAGATGCCGCCGACGATGTTCTGGTCACCCTCCCGCTCGACGGTGTACTCTTCAAGCACTCCGTTTTCGAGGAGCGCCACGCGGCGTTCCAGTTTCTCGACGTTGACGATGATGCTGTTACCTCTCGTGGGATCGGGTTTGCCGATTCCGAGAAGTCTCTTGATGTGTTGGATCATGTTAATGGTGGTAAGTGGGTTGAGGTTGATGGGGAGTGTTAGTGGGAGAATCAGTTTTCCGGAACGGGAATGGCTTTGGGGATCACGGAACCCTCGGCATCGACCTCTGGCGTGATGGTCGGAGTCGGGGTGACGGTGGTGGAGGGAGTCGGGGGGATTTCCGCGGAGATGTCGCCGGCTTCCTCGCCGGTCTCGCCCGCGGCGTCGTCAACGGGCGGGGCGGTTGGCGCGGTGGGGTCCGGAGCAGGTGGACCGACGAACGGCCGGGAGCCGATTTCCCCGCCTTCGACGGCGGCAATCATTTCCGGGGTGATCTCGATGGTGGTTTCGATCCGGTCCGTGTTGCCGAGGAATTTGTTCATCGGTTTCAGCGGCAGCTTCACGCCGTTGTCGCGGGCGAAGAGTCCGCGATAGACCAGATTGACGAGCGGTCCGCAGACGCCGCCGCCGGAGCCGCCGTTCTGGACCATGATGCAAATGGCGTATCTTGGATTTTCGTAGGGAGCAAAACTCATGATCCACGAGTTGTTGGATTTTTTCCCGTTGTCCGACGACTGGGCGGTGCCGCTCTTGGATGCCGCTTCGATGTTAGGAAGCTTGACTTTTCCCGAGGTGCCGCCCGGTTGGTTGGTGGACATCGACATGCCCTTGCGGATGAGTTCGATGTCGCTGGCCTTGATACCGGCTTGGACGAGATCGACTTCGAGTTTCGGCTTGTCTTCGATGACCACCTTGCCGTCCTCGGCGACCGCTTCTTTGACAATCCGAGGGCGGAAGTGTTTTCCGCCGTTCGCCATGGTGGCGGCGACGGAGCACATCTGGAGCGGAGTGGCCATGGAGGTCCCCTGACCGATGGACAGGCCCGCAGTCTCGTGCGGGGTCATCACCAAAGTGGGATACATGGCGCGCCAAGCGCGGCTTCCGGGCAGGATGCCGGCGTCTTCCTTGGGCAGTTCAATGCCGGTCTTCCGGCCGATGCCGACCATCGCGCAGCCATCGACCATGGCTTTCCAGCCGATGGTGTTGGCGAGTTTGTTGAAGTAGGGATTACACGAATGCTGGATGGCCTGTGAGAGGTTCTGGCCGCCGTGGCTGCCCTTGCTCTTGTTCCAGATCCAGCAGCCGACCTGTTTGTTGCCGTAGGTGACGTAGCCGTCGCATGAGAAATTGCGGGTCGCCATGCCTGCCAGAGCCCCCGCGACGGAGGTCGGGATCTTCATGGTGGAGCCAGGGGTGAACTCGGAGATGGCGCGGTTGGTGAACGGCGCGAGCTGCAGGTTCGCCCGATAGGCGTCCCAATTTTTCTGCGAGATGCTGGGGATGAAATCGTTAGGATCGTAGTCGGGCACGGAGGCCATGGCGAGGACCTCGCCAGTGTTCACGTCCATCACCACGCCCGCCGCGCGGCCGGCGAGTCGCAGGGTGTTTTCCAACAGATACTGGGCGCGGGCGTCGATGGTGAGGCGGACTTTGGCGCCGACGCCCGGCTGGGTGTAGTCGGACATGCGGATGGTGCGGCCCTTTTCGTCCTTCACGATGGTTTTCTGGCCCTCTGGTCCGCGCAGGATCTCGTCCATGGACGCCTCCACGCCGGCGATGCCCCGTTCGTCGCCGATGTAGTGGTTGAACTTGCGGGTGGCGCTCTCCGGGACGTCGCCTTTTTCCCACTGTTTCAGATAGCCGAGCACGTGGCTGGCGAGGGCACCGTATGGATATTGCCGCTGCGATCGGAGGCTCGGATAGACGCCGGGCAGTTCGAGGTTGTGCTCCGCGAATTTTGCAAACTCCTCGTAAGTTAGATCCGACCGATAGCTATAGGGGATGAGGCCGCCGTGGGTGAGGAAATGGGTCCTCAGGTCGCCGGCCTTGAAGTTCCGGGCGAGTTTGAGCTTCGGATCGCCAAGTACGTGGATGGGGCCGTCCTTGACGATCGCGACGATGTCTTTCTCCGATCTCTTCCGCGGAAATCCTTTCTCGGTGGTGAGACGATCGATGGTGGGGTCCTCGATATGCTGGGTGAGATACGCCTGGCGGATTTCATCGAGATTGAAGGAGACCTCGTAGCTGCGGGAATTCTTGGCAAGGGTGACGCCGTTGCGGTCGGTGATTTCCCCGCGGATGCCGGGTTCGCGGACGGTGACGGTGCGGTTGCCGGGGACGAGTTGGAGGAACTCGTCGCGGCGCTCGATCTGGAATTCATGGAGCCGGGACAACAGCGCTCCGAAGCCGACGAGCACGAGGGCCGTCAGCAGGTAGATTCGGAGGCGGTAGCTGGGTTCCATGGGGTCAGCGGCCACTATGGCGTTTTTTGCCGGCGTCAGGATTGATTGAATGGTCGCAGGCTTTGGCGATGCGGAAGAGGATCCAGAAGACGATCGGCGAGAAGAGCATGGTCATCAACGAGGTGGAGAGCATCTGCGTGAGGGTGGCCCGGGAGAGCGAGAACTCGCCGCGGACGAAATTGATGATGGCATATTCGGCTGCCAGATAGAGGAAGATGGCGATGCCGGTGAGCAGCGCGGAAAACTGCCATTTCCCCTGTTTGAAAAGCGGCTGGATGCCCTGCATCAGGAAGCCCATGGCTCCGAACAGCAGGACGGAATAACCGAAGCGCAGCGACTCGACCTGCTGGGTGTAGACCTCCGGGTCCCCGCCGTGCGGGCCGATGGCGCAGTGCGCGTCCCAGAAGAATCCGCCGATGAAGGCGAGCAGCAGCATCGTGGGCTGCCCGACGGTCACCGCCTCGCAGAGGAACACGAGTTGGACGAGCAGGATCCGCGACTGGTGGATGCCGGTGAACGCGGGCAGGAACTGCTGCACCACGAACGAGGCGAGCAGTAGCAGAATCATGATGGACGAGTATCGGATCACGTGCGGGTCAGGGGTCTGCGGAGAGCACGACGAAAACCGTGCTGAGATCCGCGAAGTTCACCGAGGGCCGGACGAGAGCTTCGGAATCCAGCGCGCCTTTTTCGACGGAATCGATGGTTCCAAGTAGAATGTTAGGCTGGAAGATGCCTCCCCGGCCGGTGGTGAAGACACGTTGCCCCGGTCGGAGCGTGGCGTCGGTGGATAGAAATCGGAGGCGCAAGAGCGGGTTGCCGTCGAAGCGGCCCCGCTGGCCGCTGAGGATGCCGACTTCCGGCGAGCCTTCGACGCGGGCGGAAACCTGGCATTTTTCGTCGGTGAGCAGCAGCACGGAAGAGCGGTTCTGGCCGTCGTAGATCCGGTCGATTTTTCCGACGAGGCCTTCGTTCGAGAGCACGGCGAGCTGGGTGCCGATGCCGCGTTCCTGGCCGGCGTCGATGTCCACCGTCTGCCACCAGGTCGTCGGCTGGCGGCGGATCACCTGGGCGGGAACCACGTCGAAATGGGTGTTTTTCTTGTAGTCCAGCGCGTGTCGGAGCCGCTCGTTTTCCAGTTCGAGATCGCGGTATCTCGACTCGATGATGCGCAGGCGGCCGAGCTCGCTGCGGATGGCTCCGAGTTCGACTTCGAGTTCCTTTGAGTGGCGCGTTTCCTGCAGGAAATCGCGGGCCTGGGTTTCCAGCTTCGACCCCGATTTCAAAAACGGCGACATGGTGGAAAAGTAAAAATCCTGCACCTCGCGGACAGCGCGCTCGCTGCGGGTGATAGCCCAGACTGCTCCCCCGAGGAAAAGCAGCAACGCGATGAGATTGAGCGGCTTCATGGCCGGATGGGGCCTGGCGGGGGATTATCGGTCGGAATTGGTGACCCGCTTGAGGAGGGCGAGCTCCTGTAGCGCCTTGCCAGTGCCTTCGGCCACGGCGCTGAGGGGATCCTCGGCGATATGGACCGGCAGCCCGGTTTCCTCGCGCAGGAGGCGGTCAAGCCCCTTGAGCAAAGCTCCTCCGCCGGCCAGGACGATGCCGCGGTCGACAAGGTCGGCGGCAAGTTCCGGCGGGCAGCGTTCGAGAGTCGTGCGGACGGCGTCAACGATGGTGCTGAGCGGGTCCGCCATGGCCTCGCGGATTTCCTGCGAGGTGATGGTGATGGTTTTGGGAAGTCCTGCGACGAGGTCACGACCCTTGACCTCCATGGTCATTTCCTTGGGCAGCGGGGCGGCGGATCCGAGGCGAATCTTGATGTCCTCCGAGGTGCGCTCGCCGATCATCAGATTGTAGGCGCGCTTCATGTATTGGATTATCGCCTCGTCCAGTTCGTCGCCGGCGGTGCGCACGCTGCGGGCGTAAACGATACCGGAAAGGGAAATCAGCGCCACTTCCGTGGTGCCGCCGCCGATGTCGACGATCATGTTTCCGGCGGCTTCCTGGACCGGCAGTCCGACGCCGATCGCGGCCGCCATCGGCTCTTCGATCAGATAAACTTCGCGCGCTCCGGCCTGCTCAGCGGATTCGCGGACGGCGCGGCGCTCGACTTCGGTGATCCCGGAAGGAATGGCGATGAGCACCCGGGGGTTCGAGCGACGGCCCTTGTTCACCTTGCGGATGAAGTGGCGGAGCATGGCTTCCGTGACTTCGAAATCCGCGATGACGCCGTCTTTCAGGGGGCGAATCGCGACAATATTGCCCGGCGTCCGGCCGAGCATGCGTTTTGCATCATCCCCGACGGCGAGCACCTCGTTGGTTCCCGCCCTGACCGCGACGACGGACGGTTCGCGCAAAACGATGCCGTGGTCCTTGACGTTGATCAGTGTATTCGCAGTGCCTAGGTCGATGCCGATATCATTGGAGAACAGGTTTCCAAAAAGCTTTTTGAACATGGATGGTGTTGAAAATGAGAGAGTAAGTAGGAAAAAATTGGATGCTCTTCACCATCCGGACGCCGCATCGATCCAGCAGGCACGCCTGAAAAAAAGTGGAGCGAGGACAGGATGGTCTTGTGAAGAATGTGCGAGGGTCCGCATTCAATGCTGCAAGGTCAAGTCGGAATCCCGTGTTCCTCACTGTGCCCACCTTTGTTCCACGCGCTGAAAATCAACGAATCGCGGGGCGTTTTCCTCGAGCAGGATTGGTTCTATGAGTGGGTTTCGCTTTACCTCGTCCACCCGCCCCGTGCAGCTTTCCGGCGTTCATGAAAATCACCCTCTATACCGGCGGCTTCGTCCAGACCAATGGCTATCTTGTCGAAACCCCCGATGGAAATCTCCTCGTCGACGCACCGGAAGGCATCGCCGACTGGGTCACCCAGCGTGGCGTCCGGGTGGATGACGTGCTGCTCACCCACCAACATTACGACCACGTGATGGATGCTGCGGAACTCCGGAAGCTCGGTGCGCGCCTCCACGCCTTCGCGGACTATTCCACCGACCTGACGCTGGAATCCGCCGCCCGTGCGTGGGGCATGCCCATTTCAGTCGCTCCCTATGAAATCGACCGGCGGTTCGACATGGCGGTCCCATTGCGCATCGCCGGTCTGGAATTTTCACTCGCCCATGTTCCAGGGCACGCGCTGGACAGCGTGACGTTTTACCTGCCGGACCATGGAGTCTTGTTCTCCGGTGACACCCTGTTCGCTGGTTCCATCGGCCGGACGGATCTTCCGGGCGGCAGCACGCAGCTACTTCTGGAAGGCATCGGCCGGCATCTGATGATTCTGCCGCCGGAAACGGCCGTTCTATCGGGTCACGGGCCCGCCACGACGATCGGGCTCGAAGCCTCGGAAAATCCCTATCTGGAGTGACGGCTTGCCGGTCATCGGCTTCGGGGTGCCAGCAAACCGTATTTCGGGCTGAACAGATAGGCGGCGACGAACAGCAGCCCGAGCACGATCACGATTGCCGGACCGGGCGCGATTCCGAATTTCCCGGACAGCAGCACCGCCACCACCGAGCCGACTCCGCCGATCAGGCCGCCGCCCCAGAATAGCGCGGAGGTGCGGTCAGTGAGCAGAGAGACCGTCGCCGCCGGAGTGACTAACAATCCCACCGAAAGCACGCAGCCGACCGCCTGCAGCGAGGAAACGAGCGCCAGCACTAGCAGTCCGAAAATCAGATATTGGATCGAACGCACCGGCACGCCCTGCGCCGCGGCCACATTGGGCTCGAACAGCGTGAGCAGGATGGGGCGCATCAACAGATTGGTGATCAGCAGCGTGAACGCGCCGATGCCAAACGCGATCCAGATGTCGGCGTTTCCCACCGCGATGATGTCGCCGAATAGCCAGTGCTCCAGCTCCTGGCGCGTATCGAGTTTCGGCAGCAAGGCGATTCCTGCTGCAAAAGCGGCGGTGTAGAGCACTGCGAGCGCGGTGCCTTGTTCCACCCGGTTTCCCCGCGCCACCGCCACGGATCCTAGCCCGACTAACAAGGCGGCGAACATTGCGCCGAGGAAGGCGTTCCACTGGCTGAGCGCGCCTGTCAGAAAAATTCCCAGTGCGATGCCGGGAAGCATGGTGTGCGACAGCGCCGAGACGGATAGAGCGTTCCGCCGCAGCACGACGAAGCCACTGAAGAAGCCGTTGGCAAATCCGATGAAGCCCGCCGTGGCGAGCGCCCGTTGATAGAACGGATTGGTGAGCAGTTCGAAATCCATGGGTCAGGCGACGATGACAGGCTCGTGAAACGTGCGGTCGATCAGTTCGGGCGTTAGAATTTCCGCCACAGGTCCGAAGGCGAGCTGCCGGGTGGAGAGGACCAGCGCTTCATCGAACAGACGCGGCACGCTGTTCAGATCGTGGTGGGAGGCGATCACCAGGCGGCCCTCGAGGGCGAGCTTGGCAAGCAGATCTCCCAGAAGCTGCGAGGCGTTGCGGTCAAGGCCGGTGAACGGTTCGTCGAGCAGAAGCACATGCGCCTCCTGGGCCAGCGCGCGGGCGAGGAAGGCACGTTGTTGCTGCCCGCCGGAAAGCTCGCGGATCTGGCGGTCTTGCAGATCCATCAGTGCCAGCGAGTCGAGCGCCCGGTCCACGGCGGCGGTGTCCTCCGCGGAAAATTTCCGCCACCAGCCGGTCTGCGGATAGCGGCCCATTTCCACCAGCCCACGGACGGTGATCGGGAACGACCAGTCCACCTCTTCGCGCTGCGGCAGATAGGCGAACTCGCGCGACCACTTTTTCACCGCCGTGCCGCGCCAGCGGATGGTGCCGCTGTCCCGCGGAACCAGGCCGGCGATGGCCTTGAGCAAGGTGCTTTTCCCCGCGCCGTTCGGGCCGATGAGGGCCACGCGGTTGCCGCAGGAAGTCGCCAGCGAGACGTTTTCCAGCGCCAGCACCCGGCGGTAGCTGACGGTGACCTGATCGATCACCAGCTCGTGATGATGCCCGTGGTGAGCGCAGCAGTCGTGGTGGGCTTCGCTCATTTCGTCGCGGGTAAAGGGAGTTCAATGAAATCGTCGATATCGCCATCCGCATCGAAGACGTGGGTGAATGTCTCCTGTCCCGGTGCTTCAAGCGTGAATTTCGCGAACCGACGCTCGCCGGTCGCGGCGGGGAATTTCCAGCGGACGACCAGCCCGACATGCGGGTTCGTCGGGTCGATCTCCACCACTCCGGAGACCGGCGATCCATCGACAGGCGGACGGATGGATTTTCCGGTATCGATCTCGATTTCGGCAGCCGGCGCTGAGAGCAGCAGCCGGAACGGAATGACAGTCTCCTTCGTGGCGGGCTTTTTCTCCACCATTTCCGGACCGCCGGGTTCCCGGTGATCCCGCGCCCCTGTCACCCTCATCAGCCCGAACCCCGTCGCCGCGAGGGCGAAGGTGAGGAGGATGAATCGGAGAAGGGGCGAACCGCGCACGGCGGCAACTTGGAGCCGCTGGTTACGACTTGCAAGAAACTTGCATCTGCCGATGAAGATCGTTTTGGGGGAAACTTCCTCGTGATGCAGTAAATCTGTCTGCTTCTGCGTCGGCTACTTTTTTGGCGGGTATCCCGACTGTCGCGCGGAATCAATTCCACGCTCCAGTTAGATCATGCTTCGGCGAGGCCGGGGTTGTAGGGCGTGGGGACGGGTTTGTCCTTTTTGAGCAGCGCCTTGCGCATCTTGGCGAGAGCAGAGTTTTGAATTTGGCGGATCCGCTCGCGGGAGACGCCGAATTCGCGGCCGACGTCTTCGAGCAGCATCGGTTTGAGCCCGTTGAGGCCGAAGCGCTCGTCGATGATGCGGCGTTCGCGCTCGTTGAGGATGGAAAGCAGGCCGCCGATCTGGTCTTGCAAGTTCTTGTCAGTGAGCATTTCCAACGGATCGGATGCTGATTCGTCGCTGATCATTTCCCCGTATTCGGTGGCTTCGCCTTCATTCACCGGGGCGTCGAGCGACGTCGGGCGCTGGGCCGCCTGCTTGAGCATGGCGATTTTCTGGCGTGGCAAGCCTAGCTCGGTGGCGATCTCGTCGTCGGTAGGCTCGCGGCCAAGCGACTCGGCGAGCATGGAAGCGATCCGCCGCATACGGGCGATCTTGTCCACCATGTGGATGGGCAGGCGGATGGTCTTGGACTGGTTGGCGAGAGCACGCTTGATCGACTGTTTGATCCACCAGGCTCCGTAGGTCGAAAGTTTACCGCCTTTTTCCGGGTCAAAGCGCTCGACGGCGTTCATCAGGCCGATGTTGCCCTCCGAGATCAAATCGCTTAGCGACATTCCATAGCCGGAGTAGTCGTGGGCGATCTTCACCACAAGCCGGAGATTCGCCTTGATCATGTGGGTGCGGGCCTCGGCATCGCCCATTTTGATGCGCTCTGCGAGCTCCTTTTCCTCATCCACGGTGAGAAGTGGAGTTTGGGAGATTTCCCGCAAGTAGAGTTTCATGCTGTTGTCTGAGTCGTAGGCCATGGTAGGAGAGGTTGACGTTTCACCAAGTGATTCGCAAAAACCAACGCAGTGGATTCAATTAATTTGCCGAAACCAAGAATATTTTCAGGAGCGGGCGCTGACAGCGGGATTTGAACGAGTTAAAAAAGCGATCGATAATCGAGTCCTCGCGCATCAACTCGACCCGGCTCATCCGCTTGTTGCTTCACCCGCAAACAACTCTTCCGCCAGTTCATTCCTCTTCCTTGCCAGAGTTTTGGCAGACCGGCCGGCGGAAATCATCCGGCTCACCGATCCGGGATACTGCTCGATTCAATCGATTGCGTCATCGATTTCCTTCCAGAATTTGTCGTACAACCCGTCCGTCATCCGCGCGCGCTCAAGTCATTCCCCGGACTCGTTCCCGGAGAGGACTCCAGCGGCCCCAAACACCGGCAGGGATCCATCACCAAATGCGGCAATTGATTCAGCCCGTCGATTCCTCCGGTCTTCACCCTAAGGGCTCCGCTTCGCTCCGTCCATGAAGCTGTGCTTCACTGCCACTGCCGCTGGATGCTCGTGGAATGCGTCCAACACTTCAGAAAGGC
This sequence comes from Akkermansiaceae bacterium, assembly GCA_031425955.1. GTDB lineage: Bacteria > Verrucomicrobiota > Verrucomicrobiia > Verrucomicrobiales > Akkermansiaceae > Luteolibacter. The sequence goes on from JANPKJ010000046.1 coordinate 57,096, forward strand.
CCCCAAGGTCGGCAGCAGGCTCATTACCCGCCAGCAGGGCCAGAGCAAGGAGGTCAAGGAACTCTCCTGGCAGATGCGGAACCACCTTCACAAGCGCTACGTCAAACTCAAGGCCTGCGGCAAAAACGAAAACAAAGCCATCGTCGCCATCGCCCGCGAACTCTCCGCGTTCACCCGCCGCATGTAGGAGTCGCCGGCCTTGCTGATTCGCAGTTGCTTGTCGGTGTTGCCTGATTGGTCGCGTTTCGGCACCAGACCGAGATAGGCGGCAACGTCGCGGCGGCGGCGGAAGCGTGTCGGATCGCCAATCGTGAG
>JANPKJ010000047.1:0-2070 GCA_031425955.1 Akkermansiaceae bacterium
GCGATTTTGGCTCTGGCTCGAAACCAAGCAACCAATGAAACAAGAACCAGCGAACAAGACGGTAGTGGCAACGGCGGATAACGTCCCTCGTTCGCTTCGCTCTGGAAGTCCTCTTTCCGCCGTGCCACACCTTTGACGTTCGCCATTAAAATGAGACTGCTCGCCATCACAGCCATGATAGCAACGTCCCTCCCGTCGATGGGCGATGGAGGTGCCGGAGAGTGGATCATGGCCCGCCTCGACCGGATAGTGATCCCTAAGGTTGAGTGCGAGGAAGCCAGCGTTGAAGAAGTCATCGACTTCGCTAGGATCCGCTCGCTCGAGCTGGATCCCGAGAGCGCAAAGGGTCCGACAGACGTATCGTTCATCATTTGTCAACCGAAGAGACGGGAGGGTGGTCCAGTCCCCGCGCTCGCCGAAGATAAAGATCCCGGCACGCGGCTGATCACATACGTTGCGAAGAATGTTACCTTGACTCAGCTATTGACCGAGATCGGGCGTCAAGCGCACCTCGACGTTCATGTGACCGACGTAGGAATCATCATGTGTGCCCCAGGTCATCCACCGTTCCCCAATCCCAAGGCGCAGAAGGGCGCTATCACCAAGACACTCTATTCGGTTCCACAGGCGAGTAAGCCCAACCACAAGGCGAACAAGCCGTGAGATGCAACCGGCGACAACGTCCTTCTTTGTATTCGGGCTGGCCACCGCCGGTGCATCCACTCTAACGTTCGCTAGAGAATTAAGATGACCAATTATCGTCGCATCACCTTCATTGAGAACAATCGTAGGATTGCGCTCCTCAATAAGTTTGGCGACGAACTTTCCCGGTATATCGGCGGGACAGAGTTTGGCAGTCTGTTGGACGGGCCACGTGAGACGCAAGATGCAAGCGAGGCCAGATCCGAACTCAACCGCATGCTTGATGAGGTGACCCAGATTCTTTATGCGGCTGGATGTCCTCCCGTTCTCCAATGGAGTCCCCCGCCAATGATTGGAGGCAGAGGATGCAACCTCAACGTGATTATGAACCTCTTCAGGCTGGATCAATACATGGTCAAGCCGCGCGAGGTGTTCGACTTCATCGAGCGGGCTGGTGGCATATATGAAGGGCAGCATCGCGCGGCCGTTATCCGGACCTTCAACCCGTTTTTCTGGATCGGCAGACTTATTGCATGGATCGCAAGTTTGCCCTTCGTTTTCCTCGGACACATCGGCCTGCCTCGTCCGAAGATCGAAGCGAGCATGATTGGCAAGATCCTCAAGGGGGCGACAGAACTTGCTACTGGCATCGCCACGGTAGCTGGTATGCTCAAGCTGTTTGGTTGGTTTGACCCCGTGGTGAAGTTTCTCCAGATCAAGTAACCGCCCAATGAATGAAGAAAAGCGAACAAGGCGCGGCTGGACAACCGGCCATAAGCATCTCAATTTCATGACTCAATCTCCTTTCCTTCGCTGGCCGGTGCCAGCGCTCTGACGTTCGCAATATTAAATCCCGACCCCCACCTCGCTAACCTGTACACGTTCGCAACATCCCAACCTCTATGAAACCAAACCCGAAGGAAGATAATCCAGAATCGAAGCGAGCTGAAGAACCGGCAACCTTTGAGCCAGATCAACACCAACTTTTGCTCGAAGCGAGATCCGTCATAGAAGACCTGCATGGCTCGAATACCAGGGCGACGGAGTTTATCCGCAAGATTGCCGGGTTCGATGGTGAGGATAGTAAGGTGACGGCACAGGGCAGCGGTTGGGCAAAGGTGTTGGCGGACTTCGCGAAAGGCGGCAACGGAGAAGAGGAATACTGATGCGAACAAGTCGTGCCATACAACCGCTACCAGCCCCTTTGTCGGCGGAGGTCTGCGTGGTTTCATGGCTTCACCCCCGTTTCATCGGTTGCCGTCGCTGGTAGCGGTGTATGCACTTTGACGTTCGCTAGAAAATGAAGACCACCAAGATCATCACCATTATTACCAGCCTGCTTGTCTTGGTCACGATCACTGTCGTCGGCATCGTCAGCGGCAATACGAATCTTCTCATCGCTCCGGGACTTGCTGTTATTGTCGCGCT
>JANPKJ010000048.1:0-2336 GCA_031425955.1 Akkermansiaceae bacterium
CGTTTTTCTTTTTCTGCAAGGACACCTTGTGCTCCAAGGCGCGCTTGCTGGGATTCGCAGTCGGCGGTCCGCTGGCGAACTGGAGTTTGCGCTTGGTCTCGATTTTCTGAACCACCCAGTAAACCGCGCCGACACCGAGAAAGAGATGGACGCAGACGGAGACGAGGAGGAACTTACCGGAAAATCCTTTTCGCCGTGGCTTCCGACCGGTAGAGGGCGGCACTGGTTCGACAGGAATGGCAACCGGCTCAACCACGGGCAATGCAACTTCGCGAATGACGGGGGCGGGTGCCACAGCTCTTGCCACGACGGGGGCGGAGGCCTTCAAAGGCACCAGAGTGCCCGGCTTGGACTTGTGAACTTCCTGAAGTGCGGGTTCGGGCACGGGCGATGCAGGTGGCGCGGGTGCGATGGTGGCTGCTGGCGTGTTTTGACCGGCAAGTGCGGCCAAGAGTCGCTTGCGGTGACCGAGCGAGGTGATGCCCATTTCACGGAAGTCATCGTCGGTTAGATGGTGCAGCACCTCGGGCGTGATGTGGTTTTCCTCGAAAACTGGTGCGAGTTCGGCGAGGCCCAGTTTCTCCAGCCAGGATTGGATGTCGGTAGGTGGATTCATTCTTCTTCTTCGCTGAGGGTGAAGGTGACGTTGGTGATCTCGGCGTAGGCGAGGGCATCCAGCGCATCGACGACGCGGTCATACTTGGCCTCGGGTTCACTGATGATGGTGACGAGCACGGGGCTCTTGGCCGCATCGCCGCCCTGCTTGAGACGCATGAGCGAGGCAGTTAGGCGGGGCATCTGGTGTTTTCCGACCGGGTCCATCGGCTCGTCGTTGAGCAGCACCTCGCCGTTCTCAGCGATGTTGATAATGACCTCGTCGGTGAACTCGGTGCTCTTGCCGGTCTCGACGGTGCCGGGGAGCTTTTGGTTGAGCTCGTTCTCCACTTTCACGGCACCGGCCATGACCATGAAGAAGAGCATGATGACGAAAACGACGTCGATCATCGGAGCGATCTGGAAGCCCAGATTGCCGTCGCCTTGCGCGTGTGGGTCGAAGCGTTTCATGTTATTCCTTGTTGGAGGTGGAGAACGAAATGTCACCGATGCCGGCCTCGGCGGCGGCGTTCATGGCGGCGGAGACGCTGCGCGCGCTTCCCTCGCGGTCGCCACGGATGACGACGCGGAAGTCCGGGTTGTCACCCTTGGCTCCGGCTTTGTCGCTGGCTTTTTTCGCCTCGGCGAGTGCGGCGCTGAGCTTGGCCATGTCGGTGTAGGGCTTGTCGTCGTAGGAATAGACGGCCTCCTTTTTGTCGGCCTCCCAGCGCACGTTGACGATGGCTTCGGCGCGGGTGTTGTCCTTTTTAGTGCCGTGGGCGGCCACGGGCAGAGTGATACCCTTGTCCACCCGCAATACCTGCGCGCTGGTGATGCTCATGAAAAAAATGAGCAGCACCAGCAGCACGTCAATCATCGGGGCGATTTGAAATTCCGGCTCGCCGTCGCCTCCGCCTCCTCCTCCTGCCATATCGTTAGGTTTTCGTGTTAGTTGTTACTGGTTTTCGGCGGCGACCCACCACTCGGGATCGGCGGCGACGATTTCCTCGTCACCGATGTGCGCGCCGGCGAGTTTGTCATAGGGCATCTTGCGCAGCAGGTGGGCGATCGTGTCCTGGATGTCGTGAAGCACCTTCGCGCCGCGGTTGCGCAGCCAGTAGTAGGAGCCGAAGGCGGGGATGGCGATGAAGAGGCCGGCGGCCGTTGCTACAAGCACCTCACCGATGGCAGCGGAAAGGCCGGTGGGATCGCCGATGCCGGATGATCCGAGCACGGCAAACGCGGTGATCATCCCGGTGACGGTGCCCAGCAAGCCGATCATCGGCGCGCAAACGCCGAGGACGGATAGGTAGCTGACGAAGGTCTGGATGCGGGAGTTCTCCTTGGTCATCTCGGTGAAGATGGCTTCCTCGGTGGCGGTCTTCCCGTCTCCGAGGCAGCTGATGGCCACACGGGCGACATTGGCGAAGGCGGAGTCCTGCGCCTTGCAGTAGTCATAGGCGTCCACATATTTCCCCTGGCGGAAGAGATTTTTCACCATCTCGACCTGGTCGGCGGGCAGCATTTTCTTCGGTGAGGTGACGCGGATGAAGCCGTCGCCCATCAGATAGAGTGTGAGCATGGAGCAGGCGCCGATGGGAAACATGACCCAGCCGCCTTCCTTGATCTGCTCCCAGAGCGTCTTGGTGTGGATGGCGGGAGCCTCTCCCGGCTTGGCGGCTGGCGTGGCTTCTTCGGCGAACAAGGCGGCGCTTGCTGCGAGAACGAGTGCGAGGGTCAGT
>JANPKJ010000049.1:0-1968 GCA_031425955.1 Akkermansiaceae bacterium
TTCCACATGGGAATGAAATCCTTGTAGCCAAACTTGGATGGGTGACCGAAGCGAGCGACGTGGTATTGGTAAACGCTTTCGGCGCCCGGCTTGTAGCCGGACAGGGCTGGTTTCCGACCGGTTTGCTTGTCAATGCGATAGACTTCAGGTTCTTCCTGCGTGTACATGTGCCTGGCATAATGTCCGTGAAACCCCGGCACCGACCCGAGCCCCCAGTGCATGTAGATGCCGAACTTGGCATCGCGGAACCACTCTGGACATCGGTAGAGGCTTCCGAAGGACTTCATGTCCGGCTTGAACGGCCCGTCAGCCGTTTCAAACACAAAGCCGGTGGTGTCAAAATTGTTATCGGGTTTGATGTCCTTGGCCGTGGCGTAGATTCCGGCCATCAACAGACTGATAATAGGTATTAGATTTCTCATAGGTGGTATGGTTTTGTTTCCCTTGATGATGTTTTAAAACCATTGAGCTTGAATCCATCGTTCGGATCAAACGCAAAGGTCCGGATGCCGAAGCTCGTTTCCACACGGTCCAACAATTTTCCACCGGACTCCACCGTGGTGACAAGTTGGTGAAGAGCCGGAGACTCCGGCGACCAGAGGGCAGGTTTTGCGACGTTCACCTTTTATTTGTCTAGTGCTTCTCCCACGAGGATTTACTCCGCAGTTCCCGTGTAATTCCCGGCCACTAGATCGATTTGCAAGCGGTTGCCCACCAGGTGCCCGGTTGCTTGTTTTGAGTTAAGGATCAGTTTTTTCTTTGTTCCAACAGGGAGACTGAGCACGGCGTTGACTCCGTGAGGAACCTTCAGTTTGAACTCTATCGTGCCCGCCCCGTTGCGCTTCCAAGCCACGGGCACCGGTCCAGCTTCAGTCACCACGGTTCCCTCGGCGGTTGTCAAATCACCAAGATGGGGCTGGATCAGCAGCTTGCGATTCAGCGGTATCCCATCTTGCCAGCGCACGCCCAGCACATAACTGCTCAGGAAGTAGCCAGGATACATGCCGTAGATATGGGCTTTTGATCCTCCCCCGAAGCTTTCCCATGAACAATGCAACGGGCTCGCCACCATCGCTTGCCAGCCGTCGCGCATCATCGTGAGCACCCGCTGATCATGATCGGGCTGGTCCAAGCCATAGAGTTCCTTCATGGCATAGTAATAGATCATCACACTGCTCCCCAGCTTGCCCGATTGCTGTTGGAGCATCTTTGCGATCACGCGCGCGCGTCGGTCAGCCGGGACCACGCCCCGATCCAAAGCGAACACGTTTGCATGCGGCGTGGTGGGAGTCAGGCCGTCCTTGACCGGCAGCTTCAACTTCTCTTTTCCTGAACCGGCCCTGGCATCGGCATCCGTGAAATATCCGGAATAAAAGGCACCTTCTTTTTCATCCCAGAGCACCTTGTTGATTGCTTGCGCCAGATCCTCTGCAGCCTGTGAAAATTTCGCACTATTCGCTTTGTCGCCGATCTTATCTCCCAGGAATGCCGCGTCCACCAGTGCCTTTTTTACAAACACGTTGAGCGTGGTCGTCTCGCCGGTGACGTAGCACATCGGATTCCCCCAGACTACCCAGTCCCGCGCCCGGACGAGGCCGCGCGGGGTGCGGGCCTTTAGGAAAAACTCCATCTGCGTGACAATGGCAGGCCAGATTTCCCGCACGATTTCAAGATCGCCCGACGATTCATAATAGAGGCGTGTGCCGGTGACCCATTCACACCCGCGATCCTCCATCTTGGCGTGGATGTCAAAACGGTCGGAGCAGGTGTGGGCCTTCACCCACCCTTCCGGCTGCAAGGTAAGGGCCGTGCGTCGCACCATTTGCCCTAGCAAGCGAGGATCGCTGTAAACCAGTTTACCGTCGGTTCCCGGACCCGCCATGGCCGTGCGAGTGATATCAAAGGCCGGCGGGGTGCAATCCATCCACTCCACGCGCTCGCGGTCGGCGCAATCCACATAAGCATCCT
>JANPKJ010000050.1:0-12056 GCA_031425955.1 Akkermansiaceae bacterium
GCGGACCTGATAGGCCTGGATCATGCCGTTGGTGCTGCCTTGGAAGGTGATGTTCTGCGAGATGGCGTCCGCGGTGAAACTGCCAAGCGCGAACTGGCCCTTGCCGCCGGACGTGGCGGTGGTGTTCATGCGGAGCACGGCGGAAGGGTCGAGCGCACCTGCGGATTTGACGCTCTGGGTGCCGGCGCTGGTGGCATCGGAATCGTTCGCCCAGACCTGGACTTCGTAATGATGCCCGATGGTGAGGCCGTTGATCGTGAGGGTGACGGTGGAGCCGGTGCCGGTGTTGTAATCGTTCCCGCCGAGCAAGGTGGAATAGGCGGCGCTGATGCCGCCGCCGGCGGGAAGCTGGCCGATGGTCGGGGCATTGCTGGCATTCACGCCACCCACAGTGTCGGAGCCGTAGGGTGTGAAGGTGATGCCATTGACGAGTGGATAGAGATTTCCCGTTTTGCAGGCGGCCTTCACCAGCGTTCCGCGGGTGCTCACGTCGCTGTCCGACGAGATCTCGCGGGCCGGCCCCCAGGTGACGGAGGCGGCCCATGCGGGGCAAGAAATTGACAAGAGCAGTGAGAGGATGGACTTCATAGTAGGATTTTCAGTCGGAAAAAGAGGCGTCCGGCGGGACCTGCTGTGCCGCTGGCCTCCCAGGTTTCAATTTCACCCGTAACGGTGCGCACGTGGGTGACGCCTTCGGTCGTCCAGTCGCCCAATAGCACGGTGGAGTTTTCCACCCGGTAGGCGGAAACAGGGCGGTCGGCGGGCCGCCGATAGGTGAATTTCCACTGTTGGCCGGAGGGCACGATGCCGACCGGTGCGGGTTCGGAAAGGTGAGGAGTCATGCCGAGAGCCCACTCGATGAGATTGGGGAAGCCGTCGTTGTCCGGATCCGCGTGGGGGCCGCTGATGGTCTCATCGGTGATGCCGGGCCATTGCAGCACCCGCCAGTCCTGCCAGACGGCCCCGGACACGGCAGGAGCCTGGATGATTTCAACATCATCGATATGGAATGAGTCGCCAGTGGCATCGGCATTGAGACGGAAAAGCACCTGGGTGAGCGGCCCGAATCCAGATAGAGGAATCTCCGCCTGCCGGAAGCTGTCCCCGGTCTGATTGGCGTCTGTGCCGTTCCCGGAGCTGGTCATGGTCCAGACGGTCTTCCAAGTGCTGTCCGCGGAATCGAGGACGAGAGCGGTGGCGGTTTCCCCCACGTCCAGACTGTCGGCGTCCCACTTGAATCGCAGGACGCCTCCGCCGGTCAGAGGCGAGGCAAAAACCCGGCGCATGCTGGCCAAGCCGTTGCTGTTGCCGAAGAAGCGGGGGGTGATTTGCTTGTTGAACGCCGGCGTGGGCGGGATCGGAAGGGGTGATCCGGAGCGCACCCAGCCGCCGTTCCATCCGCCGCCACCGGACATGAATGCGGGGTCCTCCCAATCGTCGCTGGCGATCAAACGGTTTGCGCCGGCCCAAGTGACTTCGAAGGTGCGCGGGCAATGTCCCGGAAGGAGCACGCTATGCTCGCTCGTGGCCGGCGCGAAGCTGTCGTAGGAGACGAGCCCGGCATCCATGGTGGCGCTGGTTTCGAAACACTTTACCGAAGCTATCGGCAGTGGCGCGCCTTGGGGATCGAGAAAACGCAACGCGATCTGTCGGCTGGCGGAATCGGCATTGGTGAGGGTGAGCCAGGATTTTGACTCGCCCCAGGTGTGATAGGCGAGCGCAGCACATCCCGGGAGTGTGCCCGGGACTTCAACAGGGACCACGCAGGAACGCTTGGTCTGCATCGAGGTGAGCTGTTGGAATGCGAAATACACCTTGCGGCGGGACGCGGATTTGGCCCATGGAGTGAAAACGAGCGACGCTGGCGTGGTCTGGGGGGAGACGCCCTGATAGTGATCATAAACGCTCACACCGTTGTTGAGTGCGACCGAGCAGAAGCGGCCCTGAAGCAACGCCGCTTCGAGCTGATCCTCGACGGCGTCGTCCGGGAGTTCGCTCGGATTATTGAGATGGCCTTCCGGGTCCAGGGTGTTCATCTCGCTGACCATGTAAGGTCGTCCACCGCGGAGTGCGTTTACCTCGGCGTAATTGGAGGGAGTGAAAGCGCCGCTGAAATACTGGTGGGTAGAAACAATATCGATGTTGTCCCAGACGGAGGCCTGGTTGGTTTTCCAATAATTCAGATAGTCGCGGGCTCCAGAGGCGCGCAAGCAGCTTGACGCCATGACCTTGGGCATCGTGACGCCGAAGGTATTGCGCGCCGGATCATTTACCCAAGCGCGGAGCAGCGGGACGACGTGCTGGAGCAGGTTGGCGACATTGTCGCGGCCAAAGCCGTTTTCGTCCGGTTCGTTGTAGATGTCCAGGATGTCGCAGGTAATGCCCTCGTTCTGTTTCAGGTTCACGAGATTGGCGAACATCCATTCGGCGATCTCGGCGTAGAGGTTGGGGTTGGCGTAGTCCGGCGCGCCGCCGTGGCCGGGCGTGGTGCGCAGCCAATCGGGGAAGCCGTGCGCGTAGGTCATGGTCTTCATCGCCGGGTTGATCAGCTTCGCTTGGCGATAGACCCAGTTGTTGCCCTGGTTGGGTGGATTGAAGGTGAACTTCGACCAATCGATGGAATTCGGGTCGGCGTTGTCGTTGACGGTTTCCGCGTTCTGGAAACCGGCACGGACGTATTCGATGTTGAGATCCTTGAACAGCCATTGGAAAACCTGGGACTTGTTCGGCGCGTTGTTCAGATGGTTCAAGTACCAGGTGAACCCGCTGGCGATGGTTTCAAAAACCTGACGGTGCTCGAACGGACGCACCGTGATCATCGTTTCAGCCCGCAAGAAACCGTAGCCCAGCAGGGACGCAAGCAGGATGGAACGGAAAATCATGTGGGTTTAATGAGCGAACATCGGATATCTGATATGACAAACCACCCCCCATCCGGCGATAGGGGGTGGCGACGAAGCTTGCGGATGCCCTCAAATGAGGTTCACGAGCTTCAGGGATTTTTGACTACTTGCAGGCGTCCGAAGAGCTTGCCGGAGCCGCCGGCTTCGGTTTTCGGAATGCTGATTTTCACGGTGTCAGTGACTGCGTCGCTCGGCGTACCGGCTGTGACCGACACCGCGGCAGGCGGGCTGGCTACAAGTGGGGAAATGCTCACGCTGCCCGGCCAAGTGGCGAGGGTGGTGCCCCACTGGAAGGTCTGGGTGGTTTCCGGGGAAACCGAGTCGTCGCGGCGCTGGTAGGTAAACTCGAAGTGGGTGGCGGTGACGACCAGCTGGGGCATGATGGATGGATCGGAGCTGCTGGGGTTTCCGTTCAAGACGAATTCGAGCAGGTTGTTCATGCCGTCGTTGTCCGGATCATCGGTGGGGTCCTGATCGCCGACCGCAAGACCAAAGCCGCCGATCCATGAAGCGTAGCCTCCCGCCACGGGTCCGGTGGTGACCCGCAGCGTGCCGCCGCCGGTGAATCTGCCCGAAACATGGGCGCTGGTGTAATCCCCAGCAGCCTGCTGGACGCCGTTGATGAAGAGCTTGTCCACGGTGTCGATGCCACCGAAACCGAGGTCGAGGAAAGCTGCGCCGGCGATGGAAACGGTGGAAGCCTCGTTGGAGGGGTTGATCTGGCCGAGCGAGAGTGTGCCGGCAGAGACAGTGGTGTTCCCGGTGTAGGTGTTGGCACCCGACAAGGTGAGCGTGCCGATGCCGGATTTGGTAAGGCCGCCGCCGGTGAGGGTAATTCCGGTTGGCAGACCGATGTTCACTGTTCCGCTGGTGCCAGATCCGCTACCGGTGATCGTGAAAGTGGGGGCAGAGGTATAGCCGTTGCCAGGATCATTGACCACGATGCTGGTCACATTTCCTGTGCCGTTGGTAACAGCGAATCCAGTGGCCGTACGGGGATTAGCGCCTGTGGGTGTTGAGAAAGTCACCGGCAGATTAGAGGAGCTTAACGCCCATCCCGTGCCGCCCACAAGTGAAGTAACTGTTGTCACACCTTGATCATTTGTCGTCTGCAGAGCCTGGCCAATGGTAATATCTTTGCCATTGGTATCGATGACAGCCCCGCCACCGTAAACGTTCGCCGTGGTCAAGCCCGTCATAAACGTGACACTGTTCGCGGTAGGAATGAGGGTGCCGCCGTTGAAGTTGAAGGTCCCGAACGTGTCAGCCCCGACGTGTTGATCGATCACAGGGACCGTGAGTATTCCACCGCTGAGGTTGTATTCACCACGGCGGGCGGCGGTATTGAGGGCAGTTGTGCGGGCCATCGTAAGACCCGTCGAGAGTGTGACTGAACCTCCGCTCTGAACCACGCGTCCTGCCCCAAAACGTCCAGCACTAGGAGATCCCGTCAAGTAGACGAGTCCTGCGGTTAAAGCGCCGGTTCCAGAGACATTGATCTGACTGTAAATTCCGTCGGCCGCTGTGCTACTGGAAGCGCTGATGTTTCCTGCTGAGAGTTTCAAATTTCCCCCGGAGAGGTTGACTGTGCCGATTCCAGTACCGGAATGGCCGCTGTTGAGCGTCATGCTGGTGGCGTTGATCGTGCCAGCGGTTTGATTGAGAGTCCCCGGAGAGGTTGTTCCATTTCCCACGGTGATCCCAGTGAACTTGCTGGTCGCAGCGCTGTCATATTGGAGGGTGCCCGCGCTGCCGCTGTTCCCGAGAGCGAGGGAGTTGCCGGTGGTTGGGGCGATGCTGCCGCCGGTGGCGACAGTGATTTTCCCGGCACCGCCAATGGTGGTGGTTCCGCTGTAGGTGTTGGTCTTGTCGAAAGTGACGGTTCCAGATCCGGTCACCCGAACCAAGCCGGTTCCGCTGATCGGGCCGCCCTGATTCAGGGTGCCCGTGCGTTTGTAATCCAAGATCCCGCTGTTCAAGATGCTGCTGGTGCTGGCGATGGAACCGGTGGCTCCCCCGTTGCCGACCAGAAGCGTTCCGGCGCTGATGGTGGTGGTGCCGGTGAAGTCATTATCCCCTTCGAGGGCCAAAAGGCCAACGGTGGGCGCGCCCGTGCTGGTATTGCTGACCACGAGATTGCCGCTGCCGCTGATTATCCCCTTGGCCAACAAATTAGCGCCGGAGGTCGCGGAAGTATTGCTGAGCGTCAGGGTGTTGGCGTTGAGATTCACGGTGGCTCCCGTGTTTAGCGTGAAAGTCGCGGCAGCAGTGGTCACGGTGAAGTCCTCATTCATCGTGATCGGCCCGTTCCACTGGCCTGTGGTAGTACTGCTGGGGCCGAGAATTCGGGTGGTAGGGGTGCCGGAAGTCTGGTCAACGACGGTGACCGGCGAAGTGGGATTGGTGCTCGCGTGGGCCACTCCGAGGCGAACGGAAGTGCCGATCTCCCCTGCGGATCCTAGCATGATCGTGGAGCTGTTAATGGCACCTGCAGATCCACCTCCGATCTGGAGTGTGCCAGCGGTGACGTTGGTGGTGCCGGTGTAGTCGTGGGTGACACCTTCGATAATCGCGAGGCCGGTATTTGTGGTGTTCGCGATCACATTCCCCGTGCCGCTGATTTTCCCTTTCGCGATTACGTTGCCCGGAGACGTCGACGAGAGAGTGAGCGTGTTGGCCCCCAAATTCACCGTGGCGGTTGAATTGAGCGTGAAATTGTAAACGTTGGCTGCGTTCGTGTTGAACGCTCCCACGGTGAAGTTTTCATTCATCGTGATGGGTCCCGACCACTGCCCCGAAGTGCTTGCGCTGGTTCCAAGAAGGCGGGTGGTCGCCGTGCCGGAGGTTTGATCGACTACGATGATCGGCGAGGTGGGATTGGTGCCCGAGTTGATCACACCGATTTTAACCGTGGCACCGGTTTGCCCAGCGGCTCCGAGAGAGATTGTGGAGTTGTTCGCCGAGCCGCTGCTGCCGATGTTGAGGGTGCCCGCCTCAAGCACCAGCCCGCCCGAGAAAGTGTGCGCCACCGTATTCAGAGTTAGAACGCCGCTGCCGGTTTTGATGATGCCAAGCGATGTAGCCCCGCCATTGGAGATGATGCCGTTGAAATTGACGCCGGAGTTGGCGTTGATGTTGATCGTTTTTGCTCCAGCAACGCCGCCAGGCCCGCCGGTAACGGCAGCTGCGAAAGTGATGGTGTTGTTCGTGTCGCTGTTGTTCACCGCATAGGACTGTGCGCTTCCGTCCGCTCCGAGAGTCACATTTGCATTGATGATCTGATTGGCTTCGATGCCGCTGTTGGCGATGATGGAGCCACTGTCTTCAAGAGTCAGGGTTTGGGATCCGATCGGGACGGCTCCGATCGTGTAGGGGGCGACCGCGGAGGTATCGAAAATGATCGAGCTGATGGAGACTCCCCCGCCAAGATTGATCACGTCATTGTTGCTGCCAGCGGTATTGAAGGTGGCGGTGTTTCCAGTGCCTGGCACTGCCGCCGGCGGGCCGTCCCAGTTGTTGACGTCGGACCAAAGAGAGAGTGCGTCCACGGCGTTGCCATTCCAGGTGGCGGAGTCAGCATGGGCTTGCGGAATCGAAGCAGTCGCGACAAAGGCGATGACTTGAAACTGGGCGAGGAATCTGGTTTTCATTGGGCTTGTGGGGTTTCGGTGGTTTTTTAGATGGTTTTCCGGCGAGTCGCGATCCGAGGGGATTGAACTCTATTGGGAAAACCGTATCCCAATGCACGGGATTCCGCTATCGCTCGAACGAGGGGTTTTCATTGGACGCCCCCCCTGAACATGAAGTCGATTTCGAAGAAACCGAAACTGCCGAACTCCGACTACTACCCCCATCTGCAGATCCAAATCAACGAGTTGCCGTCTTCTCTTCCACTGGAGCTCGATAGTCCCGGAATCCCAGAACCCGTGGAGTGCGACTGCCCTGTTGGGCGACGATGAAAAATACGCTGCGAGAGTCCGGATGATGCAACCACTTGGTCTCGCACAAGGGATAGAGGTCGGGTTTCCCTTCGATTCTAAAGGCGAGTTTCACATTGTAGTCCTCACGCTTCGCCGCGGGTGGGTTCATCATGTTTTTGGAGTTGGGCTCCATCGCCAAGTTTTCTGAGCCTACCTCCCCGCCTACGCGGTTGGGGCTGAGATTGAACCACAAAATTTGCCCCTTCTTGAACTTCGAAGGATCCACATCCACAATTTGCATTTTCACAGGCGTGATCTTGTTCGACGGATCGGAACTCACGAGTAAATAGATATCCGACACCGCTTCGGGAACCTGAATGGAAGGAGCATCCGGGCTGATGACCTCTGGCGTGGCAGGGGCGGTTGCGAGCATTCTTAAAGTCCGGGGACCAGGCGGAAGCTGATAAACCGGCGAAAGATTCATTCTCGGTAATTCCACTTCCTGGGCATTTACCCCATCATGAAGGAATAGCGATTCGGGCGCAGCTTCGCTCCCACCGAGGTAAAGAATACGACAGGTGCGTTTGCCTGCGGATTGGGCCGAAACCAGGGATGAAGTGACCAAAAGGCCAATGATTAAATAATACATGATGAGTTTTCTGAATTTCGTAAAGAGGAAATTAGATTTCGGCGGGACTCAGCCACCGAAAAGAGATGATCTGCATTCGGCGACCGAACGTCTGGTTGACGGGCTTTGTAGGAAGAGTGGTAATTTCCGCCTTATCGGCAGGATCCAAATAATCTCTCACACGACGAACGATCGCTTCGCATGTGGCGGTGGCAATGATGTTACCCGCCTTATCCTTCGCAGATCCATAGGTCCTTATGGTGAAGGTATCATCGCGGGCCGAAAGTACGGGGGCAAGGGCTCGCAGGACATCCGCCTGACGAGTCCAGCCTGGTAATCCATAAGAAGCCTGCCCAATCGCGGCCTCGTCAAATTTATACTCTGGATCGATTGGCGAAGACTTACGATCGATGACGGCGACGATCTCCGAATAAGGATTAGTACTCGGGCTTTCCGCGATCTTATCAAGCGCTGATTGAATGACACCCGCAAGCGCTGGTTTCCCTGAGGAGAGCTGGCGATTGATGAATTCAGAAAGTGATAAAAAGGGACCTCTTTGACGAATTTGGTTCACAATCTCCAATGCCAATGCGTCCAACGTCTTCTCATCGAGAATCCTATATCCTGAAAATTCAGCGGCTTCCGGAAATACTCCGGATTGCCCCTTCGACTTTGCTTCGACATCCCCAGCGACACTGAATCTCGAAAATGCGTAATCCGTCTCGTTCGACAGTGCGGCCTGCCATGACGCGCCTGTCTCGTTCAGATAAGGAACACGTTGCTTTTTGGCGTGACGCAGCAAAGCGCGCCAAGCGACTACGGAAATTGAATTCACATTAAACATTCCCTCCACCTCGAGACGCGACGCGATGGATTTCCAAGAGTCCACCGGCTTCACATAGCTCTCATAGGTCTGGTTGGCACCTGCGATTGTCGATGCCGCCGCAACATCAGGCGGAATTGCCTGGTAAGCACGGTTCCCCAACGGGAGAGTTCCGGCAATAAAGTCGGTGTAAGTCTTTTGAAGGTTGCGACCATTTGCGCCAAAGGCGGTTGGGTCAGGGGCAATGGACGACATGAACCAGTCGTCAAACAAGAGATGGTTGGCGCAATAAGAATCATCGTATTGCAGATTGACGCTGTCATTCGCTCCCACGGCCGAATTCGCGTCGATGAGAGGGGTCGCGTCGCTATTACCGATTAAATTGAATGCAAAGGGAGGAACGGGGTTTTCATAACGAAGGTCCCAATGCTGGAGCTCGGCAATCGACTGGAGCGGCCGCGTAGGAATCTCCGCGATGACGCAGCGCGATAATCCGTCTGCAGAATTGAACCCAGTAACAATGTATCCCCGGCCCGTTGTATCCTGACTGTTGGGTAATAAACTATCACCAGCGCCACCGACTTGTTCAAAACTGTAGTCGAATGGCGAATTAACAGGATGATCCGTGCCGGGGTAGTTTCGTTTGATGCTGTTTTCAACTTCATCCTTCGCCCCCAAGGCGGTGAAGTTAACCAGCGGGCTCGATTGCACGAAGCCTTTTGCAGCGAGGTGTGTCTTACTCGCCATTCGGGCACCGAAAACTGCAGTCAAGAATGGCGTGGGCGCTGACACGACCGCCTGGAGCTCCTCGGAAGCAGGAAGATTGTTCAACGGCTTATAAACATTATTGGCGATGGCCGGTTTGACGTTCATCCGATAGGCAAGGTGTCTGGTTTTAGGATTGCCCATGGACCAGAGATCAAAATAGATTCCGACCCCCAACGCGCCGTCATTAAAGGAATTGTCGAAAACTGCGTCAGCTTGCATCGTGGCCGTAGGAGCCGCCACCACCTTTTTTCCCTCATCATTTCTTAATGAAAAATAGTGCCCTCCTGTATTTCTATAGCCAACAGCAAGAGCGAGCGTCGGGCCTGCGTTGGATACGCCCTCCGGCCCTTTGTTACCGACGTTGTCGGCCTGCTGAATGTCGTTTGCTTTTGGACTGAACAGGCGAGTCTCACCGGGTTTGAGAGTAAATCCCTGATCGATCTGATAAATCAAGCTATCTGAATCTGACAGCGCGGGACTTATATGAGCCTCCTGTAAAAAGGCTGTTGAATTTCATATTCTGAGCATTCCCGATTTTGTATTTCAGAGCAACGGGCACCGGCTTGCGCAAATTGAACACAAGAGGGATGTTGCTCCCATTCATCGCAATTTCGACATTGTAAGGATTCCACAACGTAACCACAGGAGTCGTTAAGAGACGAGGTTCCAGAACTCCGGGTTGCGGCGGCGAAGGAGTTCCTGCGTAGTGTGAGAAAACCCACTGGATACGAGCGATGACCGGCAGGACTCTTACTCGATGTAAAAACTTGAACTTGTCCCCTGTAATGCCTGCGGAGGAAGGAACCACTGAAAACGGCCCGGAAGCGCCAGTGCTGGTGACCCTCGTCCGATACATCAGGGCATAGTCGATCAAATTCTCCCAGCTGGTAACCGGTCCGTGGATATCGATGGGATTTCCCCCGTTACGATATGCAGCCCATGGATAAAACATGGATTTTGCAGGAAGCGGGGAGCCCGAAGTCGGCATGTTGTATAACACGTCCACACCTGGTTTGGATCGAAACAAAGGTAGGCTGCTGGCTCCCGCAACCCATTTTTCGGACAGCAGGGAAAAGTCTTTTCTCCAACCTCCTGTGGCGGTGTTGGTGAGTAGTCCCACCGAGTTGGCGGATAAGTCATGAAAGAATTCCTGTGAAGTTTTCAAGGCACCAGTATCAGAAACCAAATCGGTTTCGTTAACGGTGATTGCCTTTTCTCCCAACGAAGGATCTGCCAAAATTTTACTTAACCGCAAAGCCGAGGGATCGGGGACCGCATGCGATTTTGCCTGAATCGCCCATCCTGCCGCAGAGTCCGACTTGGGCTGATAAGGTTTCGGGAGTCTCGCTTTCATGTTGTCGCCGCCGATCCACCACGCGTAGGAACCTTTGCGGGTGCCGTCGGTGACCTCGGTGGGTAGCAAATGAATTTGGGACTTTTCCAGATTGGCCCCTGATCCCACTGATCCTTTTCCCACAAGCACCGCTTTTTTGGATCCTTGGGCGGTGTCGGGCAAATCTGCTTGATTGGCGGCGTTCTGCCCGGAAACAAGCCATGCTTGGAAGCGCTCCTGTTTTTTCGATTTGTAGTCTCCGGGCGACACCGGCTTTCCCTCCGAGTCATGATCGGTGCCCTCCCAACTTTTCCACACCCCAAGAAGTGGAGGATTGGTTTCC
The DNA here is from genome assembly GCA_031425955.1 of Akkermansiaceae bacterium. GTDB lineage: Bacteria > Verrucomicrobiota > Verrucomicrobiia > Verrucomicrobiales > Akkermansiaceae > Luteolibacter. Next base: position 10,719 of record JANPKJ010000050.1, read on the forward strand.
TTCAGTATGTCCGCTCTGGCCGTCACCCGAGTGTCAGGACCCGCGGCTTTTTGCAGGTCGCCGATCGCTAAAACAAGGGCCACTCGTGCATTCGCCCGCGCCGTCGCCATTGCCTCGCCCTGTCCCGAGGTGCGCAGCGCGATGCTCGACAGCGAGAGCAGGCCCACCGCAATGACAGTAAGCAAGATCATCAGGGAGAGCGTTACCACAAGGGCGAAACCGGGTTTTTCGGTCGGACGATCTCGGCGAGGTTCGCGGTGGTTCATTTCTGGAATCAGGCAAGTGGTTCTTAAAGCAGATGGGTCTTGGTCTCCAGCGTATCAATGACTGGAATTCGTTCGGGTTAATCCAAATCGATTCTCCAAGCTAAGGTAGCCTTCATCCATCCCCCCCGCTATCGCTCGTACGAGTGAATTACCTCAGACCGGAGAGATCACGGATTCCGCGTCACGCCGCCACCTGGCCGCTGATGCCGGAAGCTACGGATTTGCCGGGCTGTCCACTTTGGTTTTCGTGACGAGAGGCTGACTGCCCTTGCAGGGAGTCGATATCTCCACCTGGTATTGGCTTCCGGGCTTGAGGGTGCCCGGTGGAATCTTCACGGAGACCTCCGCACTGCCGGAAGGCTGGATTTCCGGAAGGTCGGCGTTCAACTCAAGCGGAGTCCCGTCGGAACCGGTTAGGATGATCTTCATGGACGCGGCATCCGATGCGGCGAGGCCGAAATTTTCGACCGTGACCAAGAGTGTCTCCTGAGTGGAGAAGGAGGGTTGACGGGGCGAGAGGACGGCGGTGGGACCGGATTGGCCGGGCAGGAGGGCGTAGCTAAAGAGCAGGTCGCCCTTCACCGTTTTTCCCAAAAGTTTCGCGCAATAGTCGGCCGGCTTGAAGGCAAAGTCCCCGGAGAACGTCACGATAAGATCCTTCCCGGATTTCTCCGACCTGCTGGCCTTGACTCCCTTGCCGAAATCCACCGCGCCAGGCGAACCGAACGACAAGGATTCCACATCCACCTCGGCGTGCGGATCGAAGCCCGGCTCGGCCTTGATGGCCAACCGGATTTCTCCAGCGCCCGTGGCAGGCGGAGACGGGTTCAGGATTTGCACCCGGCGCTGTGGAACGAGCGGCAGGGCGATGATTTTGGAACTGTGATTGTCATTTCCCAGGTCGATGTCTTTGCGGCTGTCGATCACCGCGAAATAGATGTGGGTCGCGCGACCGGACTCGTCCTGACGGATGTTAGGGCGTTCAAACTTGTACCATCGCTCGCGCGTACCGTCGGGATGGGTGGCGACGTTGATGTCGTAGGCCTTGCCTTGATCCCACATCCACGAAACC
>JANPKJ010000051.1:0-5756 GCA_031425955.1 Akkermansiaceae bacterium
CTGCTGATGGGCTGGGGCTACAAGGACCTCGAAACAATAAACGACATCCATACGGGAAGATTGAAGGCCTACGGCGCGACCGAGCTCCCCACGTTTCCGGAAGGCAAGGCCAGTTTCGAAATCATCGGAACGCCGCTCAACGCGGAGGACTTGGCCCCCCTCCAAGCCCTGCACGATCTCTACAACAGCGAACACGCCCGCCTGAAAACCGCTTTCGAAGGCCGCGAGCGCGCCCGCATCGAACGCGAAGCCTACCTCAAAGCTAACCCGCCCCAGCCGAAAAACATCACCCTCAGCTACTGGCATACCGAGCGCAAACCCACCGCAACCGCGAAGGAGGGCGCACGATGAACCCATCTCGGCATGGTAGCTGGAGCATCCTGCTCCAGTCCGTTGCCGGAGCGTCCCGCTCCGCGCTGTTTCTGACCTCTTGCCTCTGGCTTCTGATCTCTCCCACCGCCCAAGCCATCGTCGACACAAACAACAACGGCCTCAGCGACCTCTGGGAGAAAGCCCACAACGACGGCAATCTCTTCCCAAGCAACTTCGATCCCCAGGCCGATCCCGACGGCGACGGTTGGACGAATGAAGTGGAAGCCATTTCAGGCACCGATCCATCCAACGGCAATCCACCCATCGGCTTCGTTCTCCCTGACATCACCCACATTCCCGCCGTTTACTCTACTGGCATGAATGGCGATATCGAGATCGTCAGCCCAGAAGTCATCACCATCACCTGGCCCACTCTCGTCGGGAAACAATACACATTGCTTTCCTCCTCCGATCTTGCCGCAGACAGCTGGGTAGCCGTCGACGATCCCGAAATTGGCACCGGAGAACAGTTTGGCGGCGGCTTCATCCTGGATCAGGGCGAAGAAAATGATGCACAGAGCTTGTTTCTCAGGGTGGCCATCGGCGATGCCGACACGGATGGTGAAGGGCTAACGAACCATGAAGAGCACCAGCTCGGCACCAATCCCCACTCCACCGATTCCGATCAAGACGGAGTGAATGATCTTTCTGAAATCCAACAAAGTACTAATCCGCAGGTTCCCCGCATCTGGGGCTTCCGGGAAATGCTCAATTCGGATAGCACTGTCACCTACACTTGGAATTCCCACGCGGAAAGCGGCGACTGGTTCAAGATCGAGCGGCTCCAGCCAGACAATACCTGGAAAGCGGTCTATGCGACCACCTATGGCAGCTCCAAGTTACCATACGAAGAAAGCATTGTTTCTTATTCGCTAACCCTCGATCCCGCAACGGACTACCTGCCATGAGAATTTCATTATACCGGGTGAGAAGCATATGCTTGTGGGTGATCGTTCTCATCGGCCATTTGTCGTCCACACCAAGGACTTCTGCACAAGTACACGGGAAGGATCCAACCGGAACTTCCGACGCGACGTCTGGGCAGGTGGAGCACTTTCTGATTGAATTCCAATCGAAGAGAAACGGCTACGCATCCGCCTACTACAGAACCGCAGAACCGGGTGGCCTCCCCGCCAAAGCTTATGGACCGTATTGGGTGAAAACCGCTCATTACTTTCTCAACTTCACGCTGATCTACGATCACACGAAATTCAACTCCGCATACCTACAAGAGCGAATTGAAGCCATGCCGTGGGATCATCTTGAAATGCCAACCGGAACTGTTCCATACAACAGCTCCATTTTGTCCGGGCGTGAAGTCAGGTCGGGATTCCTCGAAACACCCAATTGGGCACCAAATACTACCTTGTTTAACGGACTCGTCGAGCAATCTCGATTCAGGATATCCGCGACTTCCAAAGACCATCCGCATCTGCACGAGCGATTTCTGAAAGTCACGGAGACAAGGCCTTATACATACACGGCGAATGGCGAATGGGAAATCAGCCAGGTAGAGCCCCTCAACATCGATCTTCCAACAGGTAATCTGAAAACGAATTGGATTGAATTAAAGGCCACGATGACAAACGGGCTGGACACCAAAGTCAGCCTCCTCCCGGTGGAGATGACGGTTGCTTTTGGTCTTGGACCAGAGCCTCTCGGACCAAAGACCAGCCGTGAACTCCTCGAAACATATTTGGAGACAAACAAGGTTTCACGGACAGGAGATACTTGGTTTGTGAAATTCACCGATGCACAGGGCGTGGAGAAACTCCATGGAGTAGAAATTGTAACTACCAAAGAAAAACTGATCGCCGCATTGAAACGGGTGGGACAAAGGGTAGTCTTCGATGGGCACTCTAACTTTGGACTAGGTCCCAATTTCTCCGGGAAAGTCACTCACAAGACCATTGCTGATTTTACACATTTTGGAGTTGGAAAAACCTCAATACCAAAATCTTTCCGAGGAGATGGAGCTGAAACTGACGTTGTTCCGTTCACGAATGGGGATGGAACGACACTTCCAACCAATCCGCAGGATCTAGCGGCAATAGAACGAGTGCATTCTGAGGGATGGGCTTACCTGAAGTTGGAGCCAGGCCAAATTATCGAAGCTCCCCAGAATCATCAGATTACAGAGTTGGGAATTGAACGATTCAAAAATCTTCAAGGCGTAGCCCCCGGAAGCACATTCACCAAGCAGGGAAACGGATTTAACAACGAGTGGCATTTTGACAGTCCAGAGGGGTCAAGAAGACTCGTCGTGCAAGCTCCCTCAACGGATGTTCCAACGCTCGGTTATTCGAAATTTTTTTATAACGCTTGCAACACTGGGCGTGACTACATCGATAGCTTCAAACACGGGGATTTTTTCTATACCAAAGATTCTTGTAGAGTTGAAAAAGCGACCACAATTTTCGTGCAAGGTATAATCGAAGGTAAATCCAATGATCAGATCATGACAGACCTAAACCAAGATGGAGTGGGTAGTTCAGGAAATCCTCCGCCCCAAATCTATGAATGCAAAACTTTCTAAGTTCATCACACTATTGTTGCTAATTGGCGCAACCCTCGGTCTTGCAGATTCAATACCCGACGAGCAATTGGTCGAACTTGCAAAGCAGTCGTTTATTGAAGTCAAGGCTGCGAAGACTGAGCCAGAATGCAAAAAGGCTGTTTTCGACATCTTTGGTCACCTCAATGACTCAGAGAAGACTAGGGCAGTCGCTCTAAGAATGTTCGAATTTGATCGGAATGACGGACGGCTTCAACACAATACTGAAAATGTGGTGATGTACGTTTTCGACTATGATCCAAACTTTATATCTGATCCGTCGGAACTTAAAGCAATGATGATGAGCGAAACTAATCCTCGGCGACTCTTTCTTCTCGCTTCAATCGCGAATCGCCTCTTAATTACCCAAAAATCTGACTTTGTTGTCGAAATGGCTCCAATGCTATTTCGTCATGAGCCGCTGGCGAGAATGAGTATTGATAGTGAATACTATTTCGAGAATCTTTCCGACGCGTCTTTCTTTGCATATGGAATGATTGTCCGAAATCTTAAAATATTGAATGCGGACTTCATCCCAGCTGACGAGAAGCTTCCTTACCCCGATAAAATCTCAATCCTCGTGAAATGGCTTAAGGAAAATTATTCAGGTTGCGAGCAACTGGGTGAAAAGAAAACGACCACCCAAGAGCTTGGGAAAGTCAATGTTAACGAAACACCAGAAGTGCGCGAAGAAAAGCGAATTTCTGCCCTGAGCGAAGTCAAGTCCTCCAAGCAAACTTCATCTGGTATGCCTTGGTGGCAGCTATCTGTGGCTGCAGCCGTCCTAATCATGGTCTTAGGCATTTGGTTCAAACTAAAATCACCCATTATTCCGCTCTAGCAAATCTCTCCGAAGATTGTCGCTCCGCCCCACCAAACATGCCACTGGCATTCTGTCACGCAAGCTGCTAGGTCCTGCGGGAATATGTGACGTGCGCGGTTTAATTCCGTATCTCGGTCCAGGACCCTCCCAGCAAGCTGGGTTCTTCCCTCCCCGGATGTTCCCTCGGGAATACCTCGGCTGCATTACCCGACGCAGTCACAATTACCCACCATCATCACGTGGCGATTCCTCAGATCCCAGATCTCGATCTGTCATGAAACAACACGCTTGGAATCCGCTAGCCAGTCTCTAGCCTCCCTCCAACTCCATGGCCGTCGAATCCAAACCACTCTTTCATCCTGAAGTCATCCGCCAGCACTTGCGGAATTTCACCCTGCCCGCTGCCGTGGAGGATTCCAGGCCTCGGCTGAAGCATTGGGCGGATCTCATCAGCTCGGGGAAGGCGGATAAAATGAAGGAAACCGACCTGCTGCCGGATTTTCTCACCGACATCTTCTGCCATTTACTCGGTTACACCCGCCCCGCCGGGTCTCCCGACTTTTACACGCTCTCACGGGAAACCCACGTCGTCGTGGACGGGCAGAAGGCGGATGCCGCGCTCGGGCGCTTCCGGCCGGACAAGCAGGAATATGTTGTCGCCATCGAGGGGAAGGGGACGCGTGATCCGTTGGAAATTCCCTTTGCCGGGCGGAAGATGTCGGCGGTGGATCAATGTTACCGATACGCCATCAATCTTCCGTGCGACTGGATCCTGGTCACCTCCATGCGGGAGACGCGGCTCTACCACAAGGGTTCGAACCAGCAAACCTACGAGAGATTCGACACCGTCCGGCTGGCGACGGACGCCGGGTTGCTCAAGCGGTTCGTGTTTTTGTTCGGTGCCGCCCGTGTGGTGCCGGAATTTGGGGAATGCCATTTCAAGGAGCTGTTTGCCAAATCCGAGACCGTTGGGCGCGAGATTACCAACAAGTTCTACTCGTTTTACGCCCACCTGCGGCAGACCGCCTTCGCCCGACTCCGCGCCGAGAATCCATCGGTCTCGCCGCAGGAAATCCTCCGCTGCTCACAGAAGCTTCTGGACCGGATTCTCTTTTGCTCCTTCTGCGAGGACCGGGGACTGCTGCCACCGGAAACCGTGCGCGGTGCGTTCGACCACAGCGATCCCTACAACCCCAAACCGATCTGGGACAATTTCCGCGGGCTCTTCCGCTCCGTGGACAAGGGCAACAGCGGGCTGAAAATCCCCGCTTACAACGGCGGGCTCTTCGCCCACGACGAGGCACTCGATACCCTGACGGTTCCGGACGACGTCTGCGCCCTATTCCGCGACCTCGCCGGGCATGACTTCCGCCCGGCCCGCGAGGTGGCGGAGGGCGACTTGTCACAGGAAATTCGCCCGGCGATCGATGTGGACATCCTCGGCCACATCTTCGAGCAATCCATCACCGATCTGGAGCGCATCCGCCACGACATCGAGAGCGGCGAGTTGCCCACCACCGAGAAGGATGCCAAGACCCGGAGGAAAAAAGAGGGAGCCTTCTACACTCCGGCTTTCATCACCCGTTACATCGTGGAGCAGACGCTCGGTTCCGTCATCGCCACCCGTTTCGAAGAGCTGCGGAAATCGGAGGAAGCAGCCGCCACCGCCACCGCGCGCAAGCCGCTGGCAGATCCCAGCGTTTACGACCTCGCCACGCTGAACGAACCGCAGCGCAAGGTGCTCATCAAGTTCTGGGAAGCCTGGCAGGAAGTCCTCAAAAGCCTCCGCATCCTCGATCCCGCCTGCGGCAGTGGTGCCTTCCTCATTGAGACCTTCGACCAGCTTCACAACTTTTACGACGTTTCCAACGCCCGCCTCGAAGAATTGCGTGGAGAGCGCACCTTGTTTGATCCCGACCGCCAGATCCTCCAGCACAATCTCTACGGCGTGGACCTCAATGCCGAGGCCATCCAAATCTGCCAGCTCAGCCTCTGGATTAAAACCGC
>JANPKJ010000052.1:0-15968 GCA_031425955.1 Akkermansiaceae bacterium
GTATCTTTTCGGTGTATTCTTCGATGCTTGTCTCACTCATTTCCATGGCTGGCGCCATGGTGTCCTCATTTATGAGGCAACGGGACCCTCTCCTGACTTTCGTGAAATCTTTTCGGTGTCCGCTTCAATGAGGCAACACGATCGATGATTCTTTCTGAGAAAGTGGTGGTATTGGCGACAAGTTGCCCCAGGATGTGGGCGGTGGTGCCTTCGCCATCGATGACGCGGCTGGTGATGATGTTGCCCGCGGATTTGCCTTTCTTGAGGTTGGGCGCGTTCGTCCAATTCAGCGTGTTTTCCAACCAGGTGTTATTATCAATACCATAGACGTAACCCTGCGCGATCGCGCTGGGATTGGCGCGGGTTCGGAGGCACAGTGCGGCGAGTTGAATGTCAGGAAGGTAAATCGGCGGCAGGTTGAACTTGAAGAAAGCGGCGCTGCGATTGGCGTTATTGGTGGGATCGTTGCGCACGACGAGGGTGGTCGCGTTGCCATAGTTGATACCGGCATTGAGGCCGTCCTTGACCATAGTATCCTCGGCGACGATGACGGTTTCTTCCGCTTGCTGGGCCTTGCTGGGGATAGACCACAACCATACGGTATCGCTGGGCTGCGTCCACAAGTTGCCGCTGCCGTCGAAGAGTGTCTTGTCCGCGGACACGCGGCCCCAGGTGCGCCCACCGCCGTTGCGGGTTTCGCTGACTTCTTCCAGGAGCACGCGACTGTTGACCGGAATGTTCCAAGCCGATGTATCCACTGTGAGGGGGATGTCGCTGGAGGTTTCGTTGACGCTGAAAAGGAAGTATTTTTGGGTGGTGGCGTCGTAGCTGGGGCGCAGGTTCAGCGCGTCGATGCTGCCATCGCTGGCGCGGGTGAGATCCTTCATGACCCGGCCCGGCGCGAGACCTTTGGTGAAAAGCCGATAGGCTTCGCCAGCCTTGGTGACGCCGCCGTGGCTGTTTGGAGAATTTGCGGCGACGTAGTGCATCCCGTTCTTCTTCACGTCATAGGTATAACTCGTATCATCGGTCTGGGAAAACTTGAAGCAGAACATTTCGTCAATGCCGCTCTTGGCCAGCTCGCAGACAATCGCGCCGAAGCGGGCATACTTGTCCGGATAGTCCAGCGTAGCCTCCATGCCATCGAAGGTGAAGGCGTTGTGGACGTTGAATTCAGAGATGCACACCGGAAAGGGAGTCTCGCCCGTCATGTCGGCGGCAATCGAAGTCTGCATGTTGGTAGAGGTTTGGAAGTAGGTACTTGCGGTCGCATTATACTGATGATATGCATAACGGTGCATGTTCAAAAATGAATTGGACGTAACACCGCGATAATTTTGATGCCGGTTGTCCACAGCGATATTACCCCAAGGGGAGTAGGTCGAGCCAGAGGTGACAGGCGCATAGACGATGGGCTGGAGCGATTTGCCGTAGCGGCTGTTCACATCGCTGATGGCGCACTGGATGGCGTCGGAGGCCAGTTGCAGCCGGAGCAACCATTCCGTGGGCGTGATGGTATTTGATTTGGAGAGGTCCGGCTCATTAAACGTCTGGTAGCGCGTTATATCGAAGTTACGCGCGTAGTGAAAGGCTGAGGCGTAGAAGTGCTGCCAGAGTTCCCACCGGCCTTCGTAGTCGCCGGAACTGGTGACGGGGATGAGTTCTTCGTCGGCCGAGCAAATCACCATGAGTTGGAGGCCCATCGCGCGGTATTGGCTCAGCGGAAAGGTCCATTCGGAGAATTCGAAGTTGCTCCAGTTGATATAGGTAGCGTTGAGTGGGTCGGCCCGTAACAAGGCCTTGCGGCTCTCGAAAGTGGCGTCGCTGCTAACGCCGTCGCCCCGGAGAGCAATGTCATCCACAGGCTCGGTCTTGGCAGGGCTGATGAAGATGCGCACGCCGTTGACCCCGGCATAATCCCACCACGCCCGGGCGTTGCCGCCATTGGTGAAATAGCCGTGGTTGTAACCGATGATGGAGGGCGTGGGCAAAGATCCGGAGGATTTAAGCGTGAGCCTGCCGACGTTGCTCGTGTTGCTCGACGTGCCAAACACATCGATTTCGCGGAAAACAAAGGCCCCGTTATTCGAGGTTCCGTTGACCCGATTGGCAGTGAAGCGGATGAATTCGACGCCATAGGCGAGCGCGCCGGCATTGTCCGTCAAGGTGACTTTGGTCGCGCCGCCTTGAGTGGTGCTAAACGGCTGATAGTCCACTGTGGCCAAGGTGGTGTAGCTCGCCGCGCCTACGAGCTTTACGTCCACCGTGTAGCCTTGATTGCCGAAACCCGCGCTGAGCCAGGCGGCGATGGTCTGGATCGAGGTGAGGTCGTAGCCTAGGTTGTTAGCACCGAGCCCGAGGTTGTAGGTGGCAGTTGCGCCAACTGTCGTCCAGGTTCCAGCGATTGGCAGGCCGCTGCCGCCGTGAATCCCGTCATTCAATTCCGCCACTGTTGAATCATTGGTGGTATTCCAGCCGCTGGGGGAGATCGCTGTTTTTCCGGTGAGTAGATCGGTCGTGCTGACATCGGCAGCGTAGGCCAGTTCTGTTGCGCTACTGACCTTCGTCTGCACCAATGCTGCGCTGGCCGAGGTGGTGATGATAGCAAGGGCTGCGAGCGTGATGGCGAGGCAGTTGATGATAGAGTGCATTGTTTTAATGGTCTTAAGATGAAGGATGTTGAAGTAGCCGCCGTTGATTCAGTCTTTGCCATCAATCGTAACGCCGGAAACGAAGAGCATCGCGTCGTGTCGGACCGGCTTCTTGCCCATATACATACCCCAGCGGAATCCCGTTTTGCCAGTGGGTCGTTTGAAGGAACCCTCGCCCATCTTCTCTCCGTTGAAATAAACCTCGTAGTTCAATCCATTATCCCGCACGCGGATGCGGAATGGTTTTCCAATCATGTTTTGCGCGATACGCTTGTCCTCGCCCCGGCGATGATTGAGGGTTAAGTTTCCAGCATCATGAATGTAGATCTGGACTGCCCAGTCGTTCTCACTGTTCTTGGATTGGAAAATCGCCCCTTCGTGCGGCTTGACGATGGTGAAAGTGCCGCTCCACTCGTGCCAAGCCCCTTCTTTCCAGTTCAGGGTGCTGAAAGCCTCGATGCGAGCGGCATTCTCCCGCTCGTTGCGCGTATTGACCTCATCCTTGAACAGGCGGAACACCTGCGTACTTCCATCCTCCTGATACCAGCGTGACCATTTCTTGAAACCATCCCGCGGAATTCCGGCGTTTCCCAGAGTATGGATCATGATCGCATTGGGTATCGGCCGCTTGGCTTCGGGAGTGGTCTCCACAAGTTCATGATTCACGCGGATCGTAGAACCGATAACACCGGTGCTCGAGGTTTTACCCTTCGGCAGCTGCCCGCTTGCCTTTACCTTTTCGAAATCAGGGTCGCTGCCTGCCTTGATGTATAGGTTTTCGCAAATTCCTGCCTGCATGGAGAGAATACAAAGGAAAGTCGTTAGGAATGGGGTTTTCATTGTCGGCTAAATGGGTGAATTCAGTGCGTTGATTGATACACAGGATTATTCCTCCACTTGAATCTTGAAGAAGCGGTTGCCTTGATGGGGGCCGGGAAGGAGGTGGGTCGTTGTGCCACCGGGACCCGCCACCAGGGATTGAAGAGGAAGCCATCCGGAGGTGAGAGTCGTGCTTTCCAAGATGACATAATTTTTTCCGGGAACACTGGGCCACGTGAGCAGGAATGCGCCTTCCGCAGCGGGTGTGATCTCTGCTTTGAACATCGAAAGACTGTTCTGCGGATTGGTTCCTGCGATGAATTCGATTTGGTTGCTCTGCCCATCGCCATCGGGATCCTCATCTGCTTGGGCTCGCGGGTTGTCCATATTGCCGAAGTTAAGGATTTGCCATTGTTCGAAGGCGCTGAGGGTCGAGGTGATGAGAGCGTTGACTAGCCCAGGCGTGCTGAAATCGAGTTGGCAGGTGAAATCACCCGGGATGGTGACGAGTTGGACGGTATTTGAAACGAGCGTACCAGTGTAGCTGATCAGCGGATAGGTGCCGGTGGCGATGCCGGGCGCTGCCGACACCTCGATGAACCCGGCGATCGTTAGATTTCCGGTGACGGCAATGCGGTCGGAAGTGTTACCAAGGTCGAAATTGACCGACGCGGTCGGACTGGTGGTGAGGCCGTTGCCGAGAGTAAGGATGCCGTCGGGCGAGAGGTTGCCATGGCAAGTCACGCTGCCAGCCGTGGTGCCGCTGCCACTGAGTCGTCCGGTGGTTTGGACGGTGGTTGCAGTGGCTGCGAGGCTGCCGGTGAGTTCCAGAGTGCCGCTGCTAACATTGGTGGTGCCGGTATGGGTGTTGGAACCCGCCAGCGTGAGCGTGCCGGCACCGGTCTTGGTGATGTGGGTGATGTTTCCGGCGCTGCTGCCGGTGTTGCCATTGTTAATGGTGCCGCTGAAGGTCGAGCTGAGGTTATTTCCGCCGATGGTGTAAGTGACGGCGGAGGTATAGCCGTTCGCACCGCTGAGGAAGGATCCGAGGGAGCCTGCGAGCGATCCCAGAGAGAAGGCCGAACCGCTGCGGCTGCCCAGAGACCGGGTCCCGAGATCAAAGGCCGCGGACGAGCCATTGGATGCGCCGAAGAGCCGGAATGACCCCGTGCCGTTGAAGAGCAATGTACCCGTGAAATCAGCTAGATTGCCCTCCAGGTCGAAGACGCTGGTGGCCGTGAGCGTCAGGGCACGGGTTCCACTAACAGCCTTGATACCCTGAAGGCCGCTACTGCTGCCACCGGTGATCGTGGAATCGGCGGAGACGATGATGGAATTGTTCGGAGTGAGCGCGCCCGTCGCCCAGGTGCCACCAGCGAGGGTGACGGGGCCGGTGCCCAGCGCGGCGGCATTTCCGATGACGATGATGCCGCCATTGATTTGGGTCCCTCCGGAAAATGTGTGTCCAGAGGAGATGGTGAGGGAACCTGTGTTACTTTTCTGCAGTCGAGTTGACCCGCTGATCGTGCCGGTTCCACTGAATGTGTATGGGGTGTCTGAATTGACTGCGATGTTTCCCGGTTGCACGTCGCCTGAGATGGTGACACCCGGTGCGGCTGCGCCCGACGGGCCAAACAAAACATTGTCACTGGTTTTGAAGACTTGCGGCTGGACTCCGAGCAGCCAGTTTGCAGTGACCTCGTCCCAAGTGTTTCCAGAGCCACGCCAGACGAGATTGACCGCTGGCGACAGAACCACCAGATTGATGGCACCGTTTGAAATCTGGAGTTCGGTTTCAAGCGGACTGATTGCAGAGTTGTATGTTAGGTTTCCCAAGGCTCCGATGAGGTTGCCGGTGAAGGTAATGAGTGGATAGGTTCCGGGTGCGGGAGCGCCGGAGGAGATGCGGAGAACGAGCTGGTTGATACCTGTGAGGGTAAGACCGCCGGTGATGGCGATGGCATCAGAGGTCTGGCCGCTGAGTGGAAGGTCCATTTCCAGCGTGGAATCTGCGAGGGTGACGGGGCCGCTGATTTGGAAGGAGGCGATGTTTCCCGCAACAGTGCCTGGTGAGATGGAAGATCGTTTTTCGGTGACGAAGCCAACACCTAACTGGCCGGAGCCGGTGAGGCGGCCGAGGCCTTGCAGGGTCACGGGGCTGGCGGTGAGATTTCCTGCGAGCCGGAACTCCCCTTGATTGATGATGGTCTTGCCGGTGAATGAATGGTTGCCAGCGAGCGTGAGGAGACCCAAGCCGGATTTGGTGAAGCCGGTGGCTCCGCTGATCTGACCAGAGCCGCTGAAGGTGTAGTTGTGGTTTACGGGGTTGTGAACGACGATCCCGGCGGGGCTGATGTTGCCGTCGATCTGGATCGGTGATGAGGCGGGGCCGGAGCCGTCGAAGAGGACACTCTGGCCGTTGGCATAGGTGGTCGAAGTGGTGGCGATGGGAGATGATTTGAAGCGATTTGATCCAATACTCCAAAGCTGGGGAGCACTGCCGCCTCGCCACACCAGATTGCCTTTCCAGATCGGTGAGCGGGGAGGTGTCGGCATGTTATGGCCGAGAAAGAAACCGGGGTGTGGCGGTTGGTTGTAGCCGACATTTTGCCAGGCGATGGCCATGCGATATTGCGGATCATGCATCAGCGTGTGCAAGCGGCTGGTGGCGGGAATGGTGGTGGTGAAGATCAGCAGGGCGGTGCTGTCGGTGTTTTTCCAAATCACTTCCTCGCGCCAATCGCCGAGGATGTCACCGGATAGAGCGGGAGTGGATTTGGTGCCGTTGCTTGAGGCAGCGCCTTGCGACGATGCGTTGAGGATGTCGGTTCTGCCTCCACCGTTGGCCCAGTTCCATCTGCCGATCGTGGTGCCGTTCAACAACTGGCGGAGCGGACCGCCCTCCCACCAAACCCCGAAATTGTTGAATGCGCCATCACTTGAACTGGCCACCGAGCCGTTCGTTGCATAAATTTTTGCACTGTTACTGGCCCAGCCCTCGGCTCCGTCGAAACGCGGATCAATGTCCATGATGGTGCCGCGACCCACATCGCTGGTGGCGGAGGTGGACCAGAGGATGGCGCCGGTGGCAACACTGCGAAAAGAAGCGCCGATGCCGCCGTTCCCGCCGGGCGATTCATGGACCGCGAAAACTTCAAGCCCGGGGCGGCTAGGATCGAAATCGCTGACGTGGAGGGTGTCACCATGGCCGAGGCCGGTGCTGTAGAGACCGGTGCCGTTGTCGTCGACAGTCATGCTGCCGAAAACGATTTCATCCCGCCCGTCGGCATCGACATCGGCGATGGAGAGCTGATGATTTCCCTGGCCGTCGAAGTCAGCGAGAGAGGAATTTTTATAGGTATCGAAAAGCCAGCGCATGGTGAGCTGGCCATTGCGCCAGTCCCAGGCGGCGATGGCAGTGCGGCCGACGTAATAACCGCGAGACATGATCAGGCTGGGGCGCTGGCCATCCAGGTAGGCGACGCCGCCGAGGAATCGGTCCACACGGTTTCCATATCCATCGCCCCAGATTGTATCGAGCTGACTGCTGGAAGGGTTCGTGGTGGTCGGGTGGCGGGGGACGATGTAAGGCACCGTGGCCATGGCCGCTCCGGTGCCGCCATTGAACACAGTTAGGTATTCAGGACCGGATAGAATGTAGCCGGAGCTGTTCCGATAGTTTGCACTTGAGCTGTGCCCTGGCAGCAGGACCGCGTTGCCCGCTCCGTCGATGGTGCCGGGTGCGGTTTTGCAGGAGACTTCGGCGGTGCCGTCGCCATCGAGGTCATAGACGATGAACTGCGTGTAGTGGGCTCCGGCTCGGATGTTGCGGCCCAGGTTGATGCGCCAGAGCCGGGTGCCGGCCAAGGTGTATGCATCAAGAATGACATTTCCCGTATAGCCGCTTTGCGAGTTGTCCTTGGCATTGGATGGATCCCATTTGACGATATATTCGTATTCCCCATCGCCATTGAGATCGCCGACGGAAACATCATTGATAAGATACGTAAAACTCTCGCCAGAGGGAGTGGTCCCCCCTGTCGGTTTTTGCATGGGAACCGGGATGAACTGACGGGTTGGGGCGCTTCCGGGCAGGGTGAAAGATGCTGAGGGTATTCCCTCGATGCCGTTGCTGGCGGTGCGTAGATGATAAGAGACGGATTGAGGAAAACCGGCAGAGGTGTCCAGGTAGTCGGTGGTCTGGATGATTGGAGCGGCGTTGAGCTTGACCGCCGCAGCTCCGTTCTGGCTGCGGTAGAGGTTAAAGCCGGTATCAGCAGGTTCATGGCCGAGCAGTCGCCAGCTGACATACACGCTGTTGCTGGCGGTGCGGGAGGCGACCACGCCGCGTCCGAGGTTTTCCATCTGCCGCTGGGCGGCAAGCGGAGTGAGGGTCACGAGCAAAAACAATATGCACCCCAGGCCAAAACCGAGAGAAGCAATTCCCTGTGACGCCGCTTGGCGTGGAATTCGCATGGAAACAACTGGAAAGATTGCGGGCATTGCTGGAACGGGCGTTGAACCTTTATGGAAAATGGAGCAGCGGGTATTGGAGTATAACTAGATAGAGGTGCCTCATGGTTTTACAAATGAAACTTCTTCGGTCATAGGAATCATGGTCACCGGTCCGACCAGGCCGGATAGCTCGTCCGGCCAATCCGTGGCGTCGAACTTCCTGTAGTTGTGGTCCACGATGTTGATTTCATGAAATTTCTTCCAGTCAACTTTGCGACGGTCCAAGTCGCGGATGCGATTGGCGGACAGATTGGTGATTTCGATCTCGATCTTATTTGCTCCGGTCTTGAGGAGACCGCTGATATCGAGGCGGAAAGGATGCGCCACCAGCACGCCCGCCGCTTTGCCGTTGACGCGGACCCGCGCGCTTTCGCGGACGTCTCCCAGATCGAGCAGCCAGCGGTCGCCGGTGTTGGCGGGGAGCTCAATGGTGGTCGAGTAGTTAGCCGCGCCGGCGAAGCGCTGAGCATCGGGGTCGGCGAGACTGGTCCAGGAAGCGAGCGTTTCCATCCTGGCTGGCGGGGGCAGGACCGGGCCGCCTTCGACAAAGCGGATTTCCCACGGCGTATTCACCGCGAGTGGCTCGCCGTTTTGCTTGAGAACCGGCCATGATGGATCGGTGCTATCTTCATTCTCTCTAACACGGATAATGCGGGATTCACCGGACAGGAGTTGCAGGTAGATCTCGGATCCTGCTTTTCCGCTCTGCGTGCGGGCTTTGCCGAGCGCGCCCGTCATCGGATCCATGAGCACGGCGGACCGGCACGGCGCGGTGATTGGCACCCATGCGTCCACCGGATTGGCAGATTGATTGACGACGAAGTAAACCACCTCGCCCGGTAGCTGACGCCGAATGAATTTCAGTCCGTGGTCCACCAGCGCTTCGCGTGCAACGCCGGTCTGCGAGACCAGCAAGGAGAGGTCCTCTCCTAACAAAATCTGTCCCTTGCCGACCGTAGCAACGCCGTCCACAAAATTCAGACTTTCTAACATTTTCTTCACCTGCCGTTCGCGCTCCACGTAGTTGTACCAACCTGGAACGCTTTGCGGCAGGTTCTTCCAAATCACGATACTGGCTCCGGACTTGGCCAGTTCGATCAAACGGCGCGCGGTCTCGATCTTCATGAAACTGGCGGCGGGCACCAACAACGTGCGGTAGGCGGATCCGCCCTCGGTGATCAGTTGTCCATCTTTCCACTGGGTCTTTCCGATCTGTGCGTCCGAAATGAAATCGAAGGGATGGCCTTGTTGCATCAACCATTGACCGGCCTCGCCACAGGCGGTTTTTTCGATCCATTCCGAATGGTGGACGGTGAAACGCATTTCGCGTTTTCCGCCGCTCATCCACAGATCCGAAACGGGCCAGTAGAGCAGGATGTCGTTGTGCGGCTTCCCCTGTTGGAGAGTGCTCTGGCAGCGGGTAAGATAGGCGTTGAGTTCCGGAATATCGCGGAAGATCGAATTGCGCGCGTTCACCTGGGTGGCGGCGTAAAACAACCAGCCCGGCCACTCGGTCTTCTCCGGAGAAAAACAGGTGCCGTGATAATAGATGCCGTTGATTCCGCAGAGCAGGAGCCGGTCCGCCTCGGGCTTGATGTGGGATAGAGCCGTGTGGAAATGATTGCGCAGCCAGGTAAAACTTTCCGAAATCACGAGGTTCCGTCCGGCCACGTGGGCTGCCGAGGATGCGAAACGATGGACCATTTCGCTGTGGGGTTGATCCAGGGACCAAAGCGGGTCGCGTCGATAGCCGGCAATGTCGAATTTGTTAGCGCCGAAGACCTCGGTCTCCGGAATGCTGGCGGCGGCATACATGTCGAGCAGATTGGCTGGCGCGCCATGAGCCTGCATCCGGAGACCACTCCCGCGATCTTCTCCCCACTTGACGATCGACCGCACGCATTCCAACAACAAATCCGATAGGGTTTCCTGATAGTCATGCATGACGCGCCGCACTTCTTCCGGATCGCCCTCGCCGCCCAGGGCGGGGGCATGCTTGTCGATGTCGTAGCCGCGCCAATGCTTGAAGCGCTCCGGCAGTTCGGGAGCCCAGTTGCCAGCGTTCTCGAAGGAGTCGTAATAGAACGCCCGCGGTGCGAGGCCTTTGCCTTCTTGGAAACGATCGGCCATCCAATCGAAATGGAATTTAACAGCTGCCGGGGAATACGGGTTGATGCACATGCCCTCGCCGCCGGGGCCGGCGCGCTTGACCTTGTCGCCCATCTCCTTGATCTCGATCTTGCCGTTTTTCACGGAGAACGAGCGTTCCGAATGCTTTTTGGTGACATGTGGTCCGCCAAGACGCCAACCGGAGGACGGCGTCAGGTCGATGTTCATCCCGAGACGTCGGGCCTCAGTCACCGAGTGGTTGTACATTGCGAACCATTCGGGGGTGAAAACCGGGATCGTCCGTTTTTCTTCGCCCTTCACTCCGTAGATGCCGATCACGCCCATGTTTCCCCAACCCGATTTCTGATAGGTTTCCAGATTCCATGTCAGATCCTCGCGTGTCACCGCGCTGGCGGGCCACCACCAATAGGATCCGGGTCGCGCTTCCGGGCGCACTTCCGGCCAGCCGGGAGCTGGGTTGCCGTGGCGGAACCACGCAGCGGGTGAAGACCACGAAGGCGTGAGATCCGTCGCCGGAGCGCTGATTTCCAACTTCTTCGCTTCCTCCTCCGCCATGATCATTGACGGAAAATAGAGAAGGATTCTGATCCATTTGGCAGTGAGGAGATTCATGGATTGAATTTTGGAAGTTTCACGTTCTTGGAGTTTTTCAGGACTAACTGGCTTTTGCTGCGCAGCGTGACATTACGCATGGTCCAGTCTTGACAGTGGTCAAGGCTGCCGCCGGACTTGGCCTCAATGCTGACATTTTCGAAGACCACATTGCGAATCGGCTTTTCCGGATAGGCATTGGCGAACAGGCCGAGGTCTGCGTTCGTGACTTGGACGTTGGAGATCCGGATGTCCCTCACACTCGGTATGCCAAGCTCGGGCGGGGTAACCGGAGTGAGAAGCACATGCCAGTGTGCGGGCCATTCGGCTTCCGGGATCGATTTCGGTCGGGGCGGGTAGCTGTAGGCCGGATACCAATTCAGTTCCCAGTGGAACGGATTGCCCACGCCGTCCATTTCCATGTCGTGAACGAAGATATCGCGAATGGTCCCGCCGCGAACTTTGGCGGATTTGATGCGAAACCCGAACTTGGTGCCCGCCGCTTTCATGCCGTAGACTTCGATACCGCTCATACCGCCGGAGGTTTCGCTGCCCAGAGTGATGAGGCCATGGCCCTTGCCCGCCACGCAATGGCGGATCACGATATTTTCCGCCGGACGGTTGACGCGCAGGCCGTCACTGTCGCGCCCCGCCTTGATGCAGAAGTTGTCGTCGTTGCAATCGATATCGCAACGCTCGATCAGAACCTCTCGCGAGGAATCCACGTCGATCCCGTCAGTGCTGGGGCCGTGGCCGCCAATGTTGTTGCGGATGGTGACGCCCGTGACATGCACCCGCTCGCTGTAGGTCAGGCTGATGGTCCAGAATCCGGAGCGCTTGATGGTGAAATCCCTGAGCAACACGTTCTTTGATTCGTAAACAAGAACCGGCCGGACGCGCTTTGCGTCGTAATCCACTGCCCAGCGGAGTCCTCGTTTCTCATAATCGGGCCGCATATCGTTGAAGGTTTTCCACCAATGAGGCCCGCTGCCATCGATCACGCCGGGGCCGGTTAGACGAACGTTTTCGGCATTCGTGATGTTGATCAAGGCTGCGGGCCAGTCCATTTCGATACCGGCGATGCGCGTCCGTCTATCGGAAAATGCGGAGATATCCTCCACCGCTTGGAGGATCACGCCCTCATCGAGCCTGAGTTCGACATTGGATTTGAGAAACAAGGCGCCGCTCAGCGTCGTGCCCTGCGGCAGTGTCACCACCCCGCCGCCAGCGCGATAGGCGGCATCGATTGCGGCCTGAATCGCCGTGGTATCGACGGTGCGGCCATCGGACTTCGCACCGTGGTCCGCGACGGGGAAAAGTTTACCGGGTATGGATGCGAATGAATCGTCATTGAAGAGGGTTTCAAGATTCCGCACCAATGGGCTTTTCTCCGCGGAGTCGGTCACTGCAGCGTTGCTGTTTCCCATGCCGATTGCTGAAATCGCGGCGAACAGCAAGGCACAGGCGGACCTGACATCGCCGGGCGAGAAGGTAAGAATTGCCATCGGCTTCATGGGTTTAAGAGTTGCGGATGCCCATGGGCACGAGGATGAATTTGGTTTCGGAATCGAAAAACATCCCGCCCTTGGAGTCGGGACGGGGCATTTGAGAAGAAGGAATCCTGGCGTGATTCGGTGTCGATCAATGGCGGCGGCGACGCAGCAGGCCGGCTCCAACGAGCAATCCCACCAAGGCGCTGGTCGGCTCGGGGACGGCGGTGAAGGTGAGCGAGCCGCTGTTGAGGGTGAAGAAGCTGGTGCTGTAGGAACCAGATCCAAGGTTCGTGGCGGTGAAGTTGAGCCCGTCTGTGAAATCGATGAACGAAGCAAAGGTCGCCAGCGTGTAGGTCGTGTTCCAAACCGGCTGCGATCCCATGAAGTCGAACACGTAGTCAGTTCCGAGAGTCCCGGTGCCTTTGACCAGGTTTCCGGTGATTTCGAGCTTGTCGGAAGTGGAGTTGACGGAGCTGAGGTCGAAGTTCCAAATGCTGCCGCCGTTCCAAGTGGTGTCGCCGGCAGTTAATGTTCCGATGCCGCCAATACCCGGAGCGAGGATGCCGGTGACGCCAAGCGTTCCGGAGATCGTGCCAGAACCGCCAAGGGTCGCACTTGAGGCGACCGTCACGCCGGAGGTCGCGAAAGTGTCTCCAGCCGCATCCCCCATCAGCAGTGTGCCGGCACTTACGGTGGTCTCGCCGGTGTAGGTGTTGACGCCGCTCAGAATTTGGGTGCTTGCACCATCCTTGACCAAGCTGCCGCCGCTGCCGCTGATGCCACCCGCAAAGGTGGTGCTGCCGCTGGTGGTGCCGATGGTCAGGGTGTTGGCGTTAAGATTCACCAAGGAACTTGCCGCACCGGTGAGCGAGGCGATCGCTTGATTGGCTCCACCCGCCAGATTCAACTGCGAACTGCCAAGGCCGGAATCGTCCATGGTCACTGCGGTGCCTGCGATCGATGTCGGCAGGGCGTTGGCTACATTGGCATTGAAGATCCCTGTGCCTGCAAAAACGGTGCTGCGGATGAATGTCGGGCCGTTGTAAGTGTTCGCCACATTGGCGTTCAAGGTTACGCCGTTCACAACCAGGTCGGAGTTGGCGCTGCTGCCGCTGATGCCGACCGTGTCGACATTAATCGTGCCGCCGCCTGTGAGGGTGAGCACGGTGCCGTTCTTAACGAGGCCACCGGTGAAGCTGAGCGCACCGCCGCCCGCGTTGATGCTGGCACTGGTAACGGCGGTGACTTGGCCGGCGAAGCTGCTGGTGCCGCTGTTGACCAGCGCGCCACCGTTGCTGATGCCTGTGCCGTTGAGCGAGAGCGCTTCTGCGGTGCTGTAGTAGACGCCAGTCAGCCTCAAAGCCGCCCCGGCGGTGACGGATGTGCCGGTGGCGTTGGTGCCCAGAGCGTTATTGGCAGTGACTTCGAGAATACCGCCGGTGATGCTCGTAGCGCCGGTGTAGGAGTTCGTGCCGGAGAGCACCTGAGTTCCCTTATTGGATTTGGTGAGGCTCATGCTGCCGTTTCCATTGCCGATGTCGCCGGAGTAGCTATGCGTGGCTCCAAGGACCGGATTGAGCGTAAGAGCGGTCAGGCCGTCGTAGCCGCCGTTGGCGGTTGTGTTGACGGGGCCTCCGGTGGCGTCGGTGAAGACATCAACCAAGTTCTTGTCGCCGGTGAGCCCACCCATGGTGAGCGTGGTAACCGTGGTCCTCAAACCTCTGGTTCCGTTACCCGTCAGGCTGTTCAGCGTGTCCAGCGGACTTTGGCTCATGGCAGAGGCGTTCTCCAAGCTGAGAATGCCTCCCAGAATCTTGGTCGCACCGTAGTAGGTGTTCGCACCGGAGATGGTGAAAGTCCCGCTGCCGTTCTTGGTCAGGCCGAAGTTATTGCCATTGGTGGATCCGGGTATCGCCGCAGCGTTCACGGAAAAGTTGGCCGAGTTGCTGCCGAGGTTGCCGGAAAACGTGGTGTTGGTGGAGCCGTTGATCGTCAATGTCGCCGCTGTAGAGACGTCACTGTTGACGACCCGCTGGGCTCGTGAGCTAAAGGTGGTATTCGTCAGTCCGGCGAGTTGCTGGCTGAAGCCAAACAGGTTGAGTTCAACAGCTCGAAAGGGGCTGGTGCCGGTGCCCGCTTGGCCGAGCATGTTCAATACCGTGGTGGTGGGCAGCGCGTCATTGATGCCCAGTTTCACAAACATCTGACCAGCGGTGCCGGCCGTGTTATCGATGGTGGTGGTGCCGGAATAATTGCTGACAGCACCCAGAGTGACGGTGAAGATTTCGTTGTCGTCGACAGTGTTGTTGAAAGTCACATTGCCGGTTCCGCCAATGGCTCCGTTGAGAACGAACTCGTTGAACGTTTGAAGAGTATTAGCAACGGTGGGACCGTTAATCGTCACATTTCCTGATGTCGTGATCGGGGCATACACCGTGACGGCACCGTTCGTGAGCGGTGTCCGCAGGGTCGTGCCGTTCCCCATGGTGATCCCGCTGGTTCCGTTGACACCCGGGTTGTTGCCACCCAGCGCGGAAGCGTTGTTGAGGATCAGCGTGCCCGCGTTGAGGTAGGTTCTGCCGGTGTAGGTGTTGGCGCCGGTGAGAGTAAGGTTGCTGCCGCCACCCTTAACCAGATTAACCGCATTACCGCCATTGTTACCGATCACGGCGCCGATGGTCAGGCCGCCGGTGTTGAATTGGTGGACGAGCAGGTCGTAGGCACCGTTTGAGTTGCTGATGCCGTTGCCGGCGGTGAGGGTGGTGCCGCCAGCGGTGCCGGAAATGGTGTAAGCTCTGGAGCCAGTCGAAAGCAAACCGCCGCTAGTAAGGGTGAGAAGATTGCTACCAAGGACCAGGGATTGGGTTCCACCAGTTGCTACGTTCGCTATTTTCAGCGTGTTGGTGGTGACTGGTCCACTAAGGGTCGTAGCGATAGTTGCCGTGCCGCTATTGTCAATCAACGAGTTGCTGGTGTTAGTGACGCCGGCAACCGCAGCACTGGCGGTGGTGGACCAAGCTGCGGCAAAGCCGGCGTATGTTCCCAAAAGCCCCCCAGTCCCCGACGTGGTGTTAGTTGAGTTGATGGCCCAATTCGGCGTAGCCAAACCGGTGAGGATACGAGCGCTCAGAATGCCGGTGGAATCGTTCGCGGACGGCGTTCTGGTGTTAGAAGTGCCAGCGCCGGCGTTGTATTGCAAGGTGCCACCCGCCACATTCGAAATAATTGCACCGAGGTTGAGGTTGAGCGTTGTGTTGTTGGGGTTGTTGGTGATTGCCCCGGCGCCCGCGTTGACAGTGACTCCGGCGAACGTCTGGGTGGCGTTACGCGTGCCGTCTGTCTTCACCTGGATAGTCCCGCCCCCCAGAGTCAAGGAGTTGGTGGCAGCCACCAGGTTGGTGTTGCTGGTCCCCCTGTTGGCGAAATCCACTAACAAGAGGCCGCCATTGACCGTGATTCCGCCGTTGAAGGTGTTTGCGGAAGAGTTATTGAGGGTGACGGTGCCGGAGCCGTTCTTCGTGAGGGCACCCGAGCCGCCGATGGCGCCGCCGCCCACGGTGTAGTTCACAGCTGAGTTATTGAAGGTGGTGGAAGTAGGGGTGACGCCCCCTGCGGCCACGGTTACTGCCGTAGTCGTGATGGCCGCGCCGCTGTTGGCGGCATTGGTGTCGCCGAAGGTCACTGCCGTGCCGTTGCTGAAGGTGCTGGCGGTGGTGTTGGCCGCCCAGTTGTTGCTGACGCTATTATCCCAATTCGAGTTGGCCGCGCC
>JANPKJ010000053.1:0-2666 GCA_031425955.1 Akkermansiaceae bacterium
CCGCAGGACAAAAGCGCGGCAAGCCATGAGTGAATTACACAGCGAGGTAGAATCGATGGGGAGTGGGTTTTCATTTTCTTTGATCGATAGATTTATGAGTGGCCGCGTTCAGTGTGTGATATTTCCCAGCATCTCCTGAAAGGTAGGCCAGCCGGGCAAATGGTCGACCGGATCGGAGCTGCTGACCAAGACCAGGTGCTGATGAGGTTCCAGTGTGGCAGTGGCCGGGATGGGTTTGAGCGGCGAGCTTGTGGGCGTGCCGGAAAGAAACAGGCTCGTCTCGGTCGACGATTTGAGATTGATAGGTATGGGCTTCTCCAATGAATTCATCCATAACGTGTAAGTCTTAGGTCCCACAGAGACGGCGAAGCCTATCAGTTCGGGATGTGGCAGATGCTTCACGCGCGCCTCGTCAGACGAGGTCCGGAGTTTGACCTCGACGATATTGAAAAACGGGCGGTTCTTTAGGTAGGTTTTCCACTCACCGACGGGCATGCCTCGCATCGGATGGCGGCCATCCGAATGAAAGAATGGCTTATCTCCCGGTGCCGGTTTGGCGGAGCGCCAGACCATTTCAGTGGCGAAGGACTTGTCGTTCCTCATCGTCTGCGGTTGGAATACGATGTCGGTGTAATTGTTCGCGTGAGAGATCACCTCGAAGGCGCCGAACTCATAGTGCCCGGGTTTGGAAGAAGGAATCTGGACTTTAGGTCCTCCGACTCCCAGTTGGAGCTGGCTTGCGACATTGAAGGCCCCTGCCCTATCCGATGACGGAGCAATCCGCATCAAGCCGATGACGCGGTCCGGCAGTCCGAGCCAAAGCTGGTTGGCAACCCATTCGGGCGCGACAACTCCTTTGCTGCTGCTGCAGAAAGACGTCGGCTGATAGGTCGCGCTGGTCACGCTGAAATGACGACCCACCGTAGAGGTGCCCTTGAGCCCGGAAGTAATCCAGGTCCATAGCGGATTTCCGCCCTTGTCTTTGATCTGCACCATCGGTGCCATCCGTGGAATGACAGACTGATAGGCCAGCATGCAACCCATCACCGTCCCGTGACCGGCCTCGTCCAATGGGATGTCACGGAGCGTTGCCGCGTAGGTAAAGTCTCCATACCATGCGCGCGGCCCTTGGATGTTTCTGTCAATGCAGGTGTAGTTCTCCGGAAGTTTTTCGGGAGTGATATCGTCACGATACCATGCGACCGACGCCCGTGCGTCCTTCCATTTTTTGAGGACAGGCTTGTACTCGCCGCGCATGCCAACAAGGTAAGGGTTGCCGGTCACGGCAGTAACGAACTCGCCGCCGTAATCACTTCCAGTGGAGTTCCACATCGCTTTCCAGTTGCTGGCGGTCCACCATTCGCCTGATTTGCCATTGAGCGGGCCATACCACTCCATCGACTTTAGCATTTCCAGAATCCGGGGGTCCTTGCCTACCTCGTAGAAGCGGGCGAGATATATTGCCACCGTGTATTGGTAGCCCTGCTGGGCGTTCTGCTTGTTGATGTAGGCGACTCCCGAATCCGGGTAGACATTCTGAGTTTGGATGAAAACGATCTCATTTGCCTTCGTCAAAAGGTTCGCGTCATTCAGATAGAGTCCGAAATTCAGAAGTTGGTATCCGCGGGCGATGTCGATATTCGGATAGGTGCCCTTGAACCGGCCGAAATCCTGAAGTTGGGCATCGGCCGCCTTGCGCAACACACGGTCCCAGAGGCGGCGTTGGGTCGGCAGAAGCATTTGTGGAAACAGTTGGGCCACCTCACGCAGCGGTGCCGAGACCGGGCCAAGCGCGAATTCATCCAGATAGCCTTTCTTTGTCGAGAGCACCTGATCGGCCAGGGGTTCGAGGCCTTCCATGAAAAAAAGCGCCCGACGGAGGAAGCGCGCGAGCACTTCGGGATTGTGCCGGAACGGGCTGGCTGGATTCACGTAAGTCCAGAAAAGCGCATCGATCGTGTTGGCCAGGCCCCCGTTGGTTGAAGTGGGTTTGTCGCCAAGACTGTTCTCGGCGTAAGCTCCGGGTTTGAGAAACGGATCGGGTTGCTTCAACTCCTCACCCAGTCCGTCGCTGATCCACTGGATGTTGGGATTCCCCACCTTCGTCCGCACCTCATTGAGGGCGCTGATATGGCGGATATCGGCAGAAGCCCTGCACATCACATCGGATGGAGTACCCAATGCTGAATCGACGTCTGCCGTGAGTGATGCGGCCTCCTCCGTTTTTCCTGCTTCCTGGAGCCGTCGAGCTTGTTCCAGTGCGACGGTGAGAACCACTTTCTTCACCTGGTCCTCCGATTTAGTGGAAGGAAGTGCGATCACCTTCGCATCGAGGGCTGATAGCACTGGAGCGGCCTCTCCAAAGGAGATGAGGGAAATCAGGAGCGTGCCGATTGGGAGTAGAAATTTCATAGAACTTCGATTCAAGGAATGAGAGGTTTGCCGTTTCGCACGATGCTCAAGCCTGTAGGCTGATTCGATGAGGGAC
The DNA here is from genome assembly GCA_031425955.1 of Akkermansiaceae bacterium. GTDB lineage: Bacteria > Verrucomicrobiota > Verrucomicrobiia > Verrucomicrobiales > Akkermansiaceae > Luteolibacter. The sequence goes on from JANPKJ010000053.1 coordinate 2,489, forward strand.
TGAATTGAATGAGGTCGGTCACCCCTTTCCAACGGAGTTCCGCCTGCGCGCCATCACTGCCGGACACTTGAGGCAGTGGGTCGCCCGAACGGATCGGAACGAGCAGAACCTTGAAGCTGGCACTAACGTCTTTGCGCTGAATCACCAGGCGGTCGTAGAATTGTGGTTTTCCCGCGCG
>JANPKJ010000054.1:0-2511 GCA_031425955.1 Akkermansiaceae bacterium
AGGTCATACATTTCGCGCTTCTGTGACTCCAGCCTCACCGGGTCGAAAGGGGTGCCGTCGCCGTAGGGAGCAGAGAGCGGGGCCACCCAGAGGAAATAATGCGCGAAGGGGAGGTGGAAAACCGTTTGCACGTCGCGATCCCGCTCGGCTCGCTCCACCAGTGTCTTGTAAGGCGATTTCCCCTCCAACGAGAATTTGGCGATGTTCGATCCCATTGCCAGCATGGCACGGGCGGTTTCCACCAGCATGGGCTCCTTGGAAAATTGATAGCCCGCGCCAATCGACTGCGTTCCGGCCACGAAGTTATACCTTTCTATCAGGGAAAGCGGCGCGATCTGGGCAAAGGCCACACCGGCCATGGCGGTTGCGAGAAAACATGCCGACAAGCGTGTGAAAAGGCTAATTGGGAATTTCATAAGGGATCCTCTCTGGTCTTCACGACGGACTGATTATTGCCGCGCTTCTGGATGCTCCTGATCTAGAAATGCGCATACTACTCAGACCATCGTCATGACTACCGCCCATGCGGGCCTTCGCCACGATGTTCTCGAAATATCGCATCACGGTTTGAGCGCCACTTGGACGACATCGACTAGTTTGGTCCGCTTGGCGGAGGTGAGCCTGACGGTCACGGTTTTCGCGGCGTATTCGAAGGCTAGTTCGGATCCATCGCCTAAAAGCGTGACGCTTTCCGGCTTGGTCGAAATCCCCTTGAGCGTGAGCGTGACGTCGGATGGCGGCAGCATGTCCTTGTCGAACATGCCAGGAGCACCGGCGACCTTATCAAACTCGGGTATTGCGAAAAGAAAACGCGCGCTGCCCTTGGCGGTGGCGGGGACATTGGCGGATTCGCCGGCCGGCAGTGGCTTCACGGCATGCACCGCCTCGCCATGCCTTTTCATCCAACCCGACACAACCTCCATGTTCTGATAGGCCGCAGGATGGAACTCTCCCTGCCCGTCCGGCCCGATTCCCAACAGATAGTTGATGCCAAACGACCGGCACAAAGCGAGTTGACCGAGCACAAAGGCATTGGAGCGGAACGGCCGGGTATCATAGGTCCAGAGCAAAGCCCACGTATTGCAGAACTCAGCCCAAGTGGTGGCAACCTTGTTTGTCTTCAGTTCCCGCTCGTAGGTGATGAAATCCCCGGTTCCATGCAAGCGCGGGTTGAGCACGATGCCAGGCTGCAATTTCCGGATCTCGTCGGCGGTGATGCTTTTGGGACCATTCGGTGTGGGCTGACAGCCGTCGAACCACATCAAGTCGATCTTGCCATAACCTGTCAGCAATTCCTGGATTTGGCCACGGACCATCGCATCATACGCAGCGTGGTGTTCGGCAACTTCTTCGGGTGACTTGGATTGCTGACGGGGCTTCAGATCCGCGTCGAGCTCGGGGAATTCCCGATTCGTCTGGGCGGCGTAGCTGAAGAAGTTTTTGAAATCGCGTTCGAAGTGCCAGTTTGGGGGCGAGTAATACAATCCGACCTTGAGGCCGTGCTTCCGGCAAGCCTCCACGTATGGCTTGATCAGATCCCGGCCTCCCATGTAGTTCTTCGTGCTGAATTCTCCGAATGCACTCGGCCACATCGCGAAGCCATCATGATGCCGAGTGGTGAGTACCACATAGGTGCATCCAGCTTCCTTCGCGGCCTCGCACCATTTGTCTGGGTCGTATTTCGCCGGGTTGAAATCCTTCGCCATTGACCAATACTGGTTCGGTGTAGTTTCCCAAGCCTTGCCTTTCAATTCAAAATCCTTCTCCCGGACAATGCGCTCCCGTTCCGCGGGGTCCTCGATGCGAATGCTGCGCAGGTTTTTGCCGGGGATCATCGGCCACGATATATTCATCGCCTTCACCGATGAGATGCTCCAGTGAAGGAAAAGCCCGAGTCCTGCTTCGGGATACCATTGGGCATCCGGGTGGCTGGTATGGACCGCCGCGGGGTTCTTTACCGAGGGAATGCCAATCTCGCTGTGCTGGTCACCCACGGTCAGCGAGCCTTTTTTACCATCGGCTGAGGTAGCGTCCACCGGTGGTACGGCCCAAGAAGGAGTGGATCCAAGGAGAAGACTGGTGAAAAGCGCGGCAGCGCAAAAGGATGGATTCGGTCGCTTTAGTTTCATGGATTTGGTTTCGCGTATTTTGTAATCTGAAAAATTGGCAACTCACGGTTTGGATGATTTTGCTAGCCAAGGGACACTATTTCTCAAAACCGATCTTGAAGACCACCGCGTGATCACTCGGCCAGGTCTTCGCGGGCTGTATCGTCAGTCCGTCGGGCTCCTGTTTCCACGTGAGCTTTTCCTCGCTGCCGAGCAACGTCACGTCGTCAATCTTTTCGCCAACGAGCGACTTGATGTTTACCGGCTCAGTCGGAACGCCGAGGCAGATCGCATACATATGGCCGTCTTTGGTGGTGAAACGGATGTCCTGCGCGGTGTATTTGTATTCGTTGTCGTTGAAATGATTCCCGCTCTTCGGCTTTTGCGCCGTGCCTTCGCCGAA
>JANPKJ010000055.1:0-103852 GCA_031425955.1 Akkermansiaceae bacterium
TGCGAGGGTTTCCGACGACTCGACGGACGCGGTGCCTACCAGAACCGGCTGGCCCGCGGCGTGTGCGGCCTCGATCCGGGAAATCACCGCGTTGAACTTCTCGCGGCGGGTTTTGAAGAGCTGGTCTTTCTCGTCGATCCGAATGTTCGGCGTGTTGGTCGGGATGGGCAGCACGTCGAGTTGATAGATGTCATGGAATTCCGCGGCTTCGGTCTCGGCGGTGCCGGTCATGCCCGCGAGTTTCTCGTAGAGCCGGAAGTAGTTCTGGATGGTGATGGTGGCGTAGGTCTGGGTTTCCTTCTCCATTGAAATCCCTTCCTTGGCCTCGACTGCCTGATGGAGGCCATCGGACCAGCGGCGGCCCGCCATTTCGCGGCCGGTGCTTTCGTCAATGATGGTGACCATGTCATCCCGGACGACGTAGTGGACGTCGCGTTCATAGAGGCACCAGGCTTTGAGCAGTTGGGAAATCCCGTGGATTTTTCCGGCCTGGGCGTCCATCTGGTTTTGGATTTCGCTTTTGGCGGCGGCCTTTTGCTCGTGAGTCAGACCGGCGTCGGAGTCGATGTCGGCGAAGAGCGGGCCAATATCGGGCAGGGTGAAGGAATCCGGGTCTCCGGGTGATAGAAGCTTGCGGCCCTTTTCCATGAGGTCGGCGTCGTGGGCCTTTTCATCGATGACGAAATAGAGTTCCTCCTTGAGCCGGAAGATGTTCTTCTTGAAGGTGCCCTGCTGGAAGGAAAGCTCGGTTTTCTGCAGCAGGCGGCGGATTTCCGGGTCTTCCATGAAGCGCAGGAACCGGCGGTTGCGCGGCTGGCCGAGCTTGAGCTTGAAGAGCGCGAGGCCAGCCGCCGCGGTGTCGCCATTTTCCAAAAGACGCTGCGCCTCGGCGGCGAGGGTGTTGCAAAGTTCCGTCTGGCGTCTCACGAGCTGCTCGACGGGCGGCTTCCATTTTTCGAACTGATAGGAATCGCGGGACGACGCTCCGCTGATGATGAGCGGGGTGCGGGCGTCGTCGATGAGTATGGAGTCCACTTCGTCGATGATGGCGAGGTAGTGGCCGCGCTGGACCTGTTCGTTTTTGGTCATGGCCATGCCGTTGTCGCGCAGGTAGTCGAAGCCGAACTCGGAGTTGGTGCCGTAGGTGATGTCGCAGGCATAAGCCGCGTGGCGCTCGGCTGGCGGGATCTGGTTCTGGATGCAGCCGACGCTGAGGCCGAGGAAGCGGAACAGCGCGCCCATCCAGTCCGAATCGCGCTTGGCGAGGTAGTCGTTGACGGTGACGACGTGGACGCCGAGGCCGGTCAGCGCGTTCAGATAGACGGGCAGGGTGGCGACCAGGGTTTTTCCCTCACCGGTCTGCATCTCCGCGATCATGCCGCGGTGGAGCGCGATGCCGCCGATGAGTTGGACGTCGAAATGGACCATCTCCCATTTTATGGGCTGGCCGTTGATGAGTATTTCCGTGCCGCAGAGGCGGCGGGCGGCGTTTTTCACCACGGCGTAGGCCTCGGGGAGGATTTTTTCCAGATACTTGGCGCGGGATTTGGCGAATCCACCCTCGATCTGATGGAAAGCGGCTTTTGCGGATTCGATGTACGATGCGGTGGCGGCGACCTCCCTTGGCAGCGAGGGGAACTCTTTGCGAAGGACCGCTAGTCGGGCTTCGAGGGCGTCGGCCGTGGTGCGGAGGGCGACGTCGTCCATTCGCTCGATTTGCGACTTCGGCGGCGCAGCCAGCGCGTGATAGCGGGCGAGATCGTTCTGCCAGCTGGCGGTGAGTTGGAGGAGTTTCTCGACGGGCTCACGTTGGAGCGCGCCCTCGATTTCGCGGATGCGGGCGACGGTCGGCCGGATGCGGTTCACTTCGCGCTCGTTCTTGCCGCCGATGATTTTGGGGAAAAGCCACTGGATCATGAGCGTAGGGAGGACGTGGGTTGAAGGATGGAGATGGATTGAAAAAGGTTCATTTTATGGAAAATGGAATGTGAATAATCTGCCAGATTGGCGGAATGGAAACCGGGCGAATGCTTGCCGGGCCATGGGAAACCTCGTCGCAGGGACGGGAGGAAATTGCGGGGATCAAACGGGACCCGCAAACCGGAGGGTGACGCGGATCCGAGCGGCGGACGACCGGAACCAGCCGGTCATTGGCCAAAGGCGAATCACCTTCAGGAAATCGCTGTCACGGGAGGTGCGCGACCTTGGACTGCACCTTCGATTGACCGGACCAACGGCGAGTCGCGGCGGGATTCGATGTGAAGGATCGACGAAGATGCTCCGAGAAAACCGGACTGGCCTGAGAAATCGGGAATCAGGAAAACCAATGGATGAGAGATCCGCCCGGGTGCTTGGGCGTTGTCCGCGAGTTGGGAGATTCCGATTTCTTCCGACGTTTCACTCCGTCTCGAACGCGATTGATCGGGAACGACGGCATTCACTCCGAACAGCGCGACGAGCGCAATGACCCAAGGGATCCATGCGGTGCGAAGGGTGCGGTTGTCCGGGGAATGCATGCGGGCGGGTAAAACACGGGGAGCCATCAATGGCGTCCTCACCTCGGGAGAATCGGAGACACAGGTGAAATGTCAAACGCTGGATTTCAAGTCGCGCCGCGCCGAGGTGTGAATGCTTGCCGAGCGGGAGGGATTGTATGATATTCGTTCCGGACGATAATTCGAAGAATCCACGCGAATGGCAGGCGAAAGTAAGGAACGGTTGACCCAGGCCCAGCGGGAGGAAATCACCCGCCGGGTGCTGACTGGCGAGAAGGCGAGGCCGCTGGCCGAGGAGTTCGGCGTGACCCGCGCTTATGTCTCGCTGTTGAAAAACCAGGCGCTGGATCCGGAGCGGTTCGTCAAGGTAACCCCGCTTTCGAAAAAGCTCACCCCGGACGAGTTGGATCGGTTCCGGCAGACGCTGGCGACGACGACTCCCGAAGATCATGGCTATCCGTCGTATCCGCGGCCGGCGGATTGGAAACTGGAACACGGCTTTTTGTTGGCGGAAAAACTCTTCGGCAAAAAACCGAGCAAGCGCTTGGTGACCGAGTGCATGACTCCGCACCTCCGCAAGCGGCAGCCGTTTGTCTTCACTCGTCCGCAGCCGCCCAAGCCGCATCACATCAGCCAGATTTCCCCGGAATTCGCCAACGATCCGGACTATGTCGCTTATTATTTATCGCCGATCTGCGAGCAAATCGCGTGGCGGGAGTATGAGATGGCGCTCGCGGATTACGAAAAGCGGTTTGCGGCGGATGAAGAGCGGGCGAAGCTGGAGACGGAGCAGGTTGAAATTTCCGCGGATTCGACAGGAGAATTCTTGTCTCGTCCCCCTGGCCTGCGGACGGGCAAGCATGCCAAGGGCAAGGGCAGTCCTTTCACCCGGTCAAAACGTCGTAAACGGCGGTGATCGGACCCGGAAAGGTGGAGGTGCTGCTTTAACCCATCATCATATCAAGATATGAAGATTTGATGCTTGAAACGGCATTTTGTCTGGCTACGGTTTCCACATGCCACAGGCCGATGCTACTTTAGAACTCCAAGCCGCCCTCGCCGAACGGATTTTCGTGCTCGATGGGGCGATGGGAACCACCATCAGGACTTACGGCCTGGATGAGGCCGCCGCCCGGGGCGAGCGCTACGCCGACAATGAAAAGGACCTCCTTAACAACGGCGACATCCTCTCGATCACCCGTCCGGAAATCATCGGCGACATTCACAAACGTTTCTACGAGGCGGGCTCGGACATTTGCGAAACCAACACGTTTTCGGCGACGGGCATCGCGCAGAGCGAGTTTTTTGTCGAAGACCCGCGTGAAAAGGGCGGGCGGAAGGACCCGGAGTTTTTCCAGAAAATCCTCGATAACCCGTTCCTGAACGACCTCGCCTGGGAAATGAATGTCGAATCTTCCCGCCTCTGCCGCAAGTGGGCGGACGACATCGGCACCGACACCGGCCGCAAGCGCTATGTCGCCGGGGCCATCGGGCCGCTGACCGTCTCGCTGACCAACTCGCCGGATGCCAATGACTCCGGATTTCGGGTGGTGACCTTCGACCAGGTGCTAGCAGCTTACAAACACCAGGTCCGCGGCCTGATCGCAGGCGGTTGCGACATCCTGATGATCGAGACGATTTTCGACTCGCTCAATGCGAAAGCCGCCGCAGTGGCCGTGCAAGAGGTCTATGATGAAGATCGAGTGCATCTCCCGCTGATCATTTCCGCCGCCGTCGGGCTTGGCGGAGAAACGATGATTTCCGCCCAGAAGGTGGAAGCCCTTTGGAATGCCTTCGCCCATACCAAGCCCCTCGCGATCGGGCTGAACTGCTCGCTGGGTCCGGACCTGATGCGCCCACACCTTGAAGAACTCTCCGACTGTGCGGCCACCTGCATTTCCTGCTATCCGAACGCCGGCCTGCCCAACCCGCTCGCCCCGACCGGCTTCGATCTGGAGCCGCACCACATGTACGACTACATGGCGGAATTCGCCCAGGCCGGCCTGCTCAATCTGGCAGGCGGATGCTGTGGCAATACTCCGGACCACGTCGCGGCCATCGCGAAAGCCGTGGCGAAATACGCGCCGCGGGAAGTGCCTGTCATTCGATAAGATTTACCGCAGAGACGCAAAGGACGCAAAGGAACGCAAAGGAGGAATATGAGGGATTATTTGAACAAGCTATCAGGTGAAGTAATCGGCGCGGCCATTGAGGTTCACAACGATCTGGGGCCAGGGCCTTTGGAGTCGAGCTACGAAGCGAGTCTTCAGCATGAACTGAAACTTCGAGGATATGAATCGGTGATGCAACTGGTCTTGCCGATCAAATACAGGGATTTGGTCGTTCCCGAAGCCTATCGCATCGATTTGCTGGTGGAGAATTGTCTCGTGATCGAACTCAAAACCGTTGAATCGCTTCTCCCGATCCACTCGGCCCAGCTTCTCACCTATCTCAGAATGTCCGACAATCATCTGGGACTCCTCATCAACTTCCACACCGTCCGCCTCATAGAAGGCATCAAACGCCTCGTCCACAACTTCCCCTCTTAACTCCGCGTTCCTTTGCGACCTCTGCGTCTCTGCGGTCAACTCTTCTCCAAATGAAAACCATTCCCCACGCCCTCCGTCTATCCGGCACCGAGGCCTACAACCACACCGCCGACAAGCGCTTCCTGATGATCGGTGAGCGCGCGAACGTCGCCGGTTCACCGCAGTTCGCAAAACTCGTCCGCGCCGGTGATCTGGAAGCCGCCGTCGAGGTGGCCCGCCAGCAAGTGGGCAACGGCGCGAATGTCATCGACATCTGTTTCGACGACGGCCTCATCGACGGCAAGGCGATGATGAGTCGCTTCCTGCAGTTGCTACAAGGCGAGCCCGACGTCGCGAAAGTGCCGATCATGGTGGATTCCTCGAAGTGGGAAATCCTCGAGGAAGGCCTGAAATACCTGCAAGGGAAGGGGATCGTGAACTCGATTTCGCTCAAGGAGGGCGAGGAGAATTTCAAGAGCCAAGCCCGCCACATCATGCGCTACGGCGCGGCGGTGGTCGTCATGGCCTTCGATGAAAACGGCCAGGCGGCGTCTTATGAAGAGAAGATTCGCATCTGTGAGCGTGCCTATCGAATTCTTGCCGATGAGGTCGGTTTCAATCAGGACGACATCATTTTCGATCCCAATATCCTGACAGTCGCCACGGGCATCGAGGAACATAACAACTACGCGATCGACTTCATCAACGCGACGCGCTGGATCAAGGAGAACCTTCCCGGTGCAAAGGTCTCGGGCGGCGTGTCGAACATCTCCTTCTCCTTCCGCGGCAATAACAAGGTCCGCGAGGCGATGCACTCCGCGTTCCTCTATCACGCCGGACTGGCGGGGATGGACATGGGCATCGTCAACGCCGGCATGCTCGAAGTTTACGACGAGATTCCGAAAGACCTGTTAGAATGCGTCGAGGACGTGCTGCTGAACCGCCGCCCGGATTCCACCGAGCGGCTTCTCGAGCTTGCAGAGAGTTATAAGAATGTCGGCGGAAAAAAGATCGAGGAAGACCTGTCATGGCGCGATGAGCCGGTGGAGAAACGTCTCGAACACGCGTTGCTCCGCGGCATCGACAAATACATCGACGAGGACACCGAGGAGGCGCGATTGAAATATGTGCGTCCGCTCAAGGTGATCGAAGGCCCGCTGATGGATGGCATGGGCGTCGTCGGCGACTTGTTCGGAGCCGGGAAGATGTTCCTGCCACAGGTGGTGAAATCCGCGCGGGTGATGAAGAAGGCCGTCGCGTGGTTGTTTCCGTTCATGGAAGCGGACAAGGCGGAATATCTCGCAGGGGACATCGCCGCGATCAAGTTGGAGAACCCCGCGCTCACCGATGAGGCCGCACTCAAACTCGCCGAGCGCGGTCGCTCGGCAGGACGCTTCCTGATCGCCACGGTGAAGGGCGACGTGCACGACATCGGCAAAAACATCGTGGGCGTGGTGCTTTCCTGCAACGGCTTCGAAGTCACGGACATGGGCGTGATGGTCTCGTGCGACAAGATTCTGGCCAAGGCCAAGGAGCTCGAGGCTGATGTCATCGGTCTATCCGGTTTGATCACGCCGTCGCTCGATGAAATGGTGCATGTCGCCAAGGAAATGGAGCGGCTGGGTTTCACGGTGCCGCTGCTCATCGGCGGAGCGACCACTTCCGCCGCGCACACGGCGATCAAGATCGCGCAGCATTACTCCGGCCCGGTGGTGCACGTGCTCGACGCCTCGCGCTCGGTGCCTGTCACCACGTCGTTGATTTCCAAAGACCAACGCGAAGACTTCGCCCGGGAGAACCGGGAAAAACAACAGAAGCTCCGCGACAACTTCCTCGGCGGACCGAAAAAAGAAACCCTCACCCTCGCCGAGGCGCGTGCCGCCGGGCCGAAGTTCGACTGGTCTAACTACACGCCGCCCGTCCCGTGTTTCACCGGCACCCGGACGATCAAAAGCCCGTCGCTGCGGGAGCTTGTGAAGTTCATCGACTGGACGCCGTTCTTCCACGCCTGGGAACTGCGCGGCGTGTGGGACCGGGAAAACAAAATTCTCAAAACCAAAAACGCAGAGGGTGCGGTGGAAGCAGGTAAGCTCTATCAGGACGCGATGGGCTGGGTGGACCGGATCATCGCCGAAGACCGTTGTCATGCGGAGGGGATTTACGGGTTCTTCCCCGCGAACGCCGAGGGCGACGACATCATCGTCTGGACCGACGAGACCCGGACGACCGAGCGCACGCGCTTCCACAGCCTCCGCCAGCAACTCAGGAAGGATTCCGGAAAACCCAACGTCGCTCTAGCAGACTGGGTCGCCCCCGTGGCGGCGGTTTCCAACCGCCAAGCCCAACCACCCTTCAAGCCAACCTTTGCAAAAAGCGAAACCCGCACAGAAAAGCAAACCTGGGGAGATCTCCCCCACTGGTATCGCGAAGGATCAACCTATGCGGTAACATTCCGCCTCGAAGATTCATTTCCTGCATCCGTGCTCCAAAGCTACCGGAAGGAAAAGGAATCACTCACCCGCAAACTTGCGGAAGCGAAGTCATCCGGCGATCCTGCGAAAATTGATTATATCAGCAATGAGCTCGGTTCACTCTATCGAAACCGCATCGAGTCCGTTCTCAATGAAGGCCAGGGCGAGGCATGGATGAAGGACGCCCGCATTGCTGGAATCGTGGCTGACAGCATCCTGCACTTCGCTGGAGACCGCTACGATCTCGGAGCATGGTGCGTGATGCCGAATCACGTGCATTTAATCGTTTCTCCGAAGGCTGGACATGATCTGGCGGGAATTCTTCACTCGATCAAACGTCATAGCGCGAGTGAAGCGAACAAACTGTTGGGCAGAAGCGGCGCTTTCTGGCAGAAGGAATCCTTCGATCACATCGTCCGGGATGCGGATGATTATTGGAATCAGCGGAGTTATATTTTGGGAAATCCGAAGGCGGCTGGGTTGGTGGATTGGGAGTTCGTGGGGGAAGGGGCTGGGCGGTTGGAAACCGCCGCCACGGCGGACTACATCGGTGGCTTTGTGGTCGGAATTCACGGCGCGCATGAATTCGCCGAGGAGCTGGACAAGCAGATCGATCCTTATGGCTCGATCATGGTCAAGGCCATCGCCGACCGGTTCGCCGAGGCGTTTGCGGAGTTTCTCCATCACCAGGCTCGCGTCGAGTGGGGATATGAAACCGAAGACGAACTCACTCACGACCAGTTGATTCATGAAAACTATCAGGGAATCCGGCCGGCACCGGGATATCCCGCGCAGCCGGACCACACGGAGAAACCCTTGTTGTTCGATCTGTTGGGAGCACCGGAAGCCACCGGTGTGACACTAACGGAAAGCTGTGCGATGCACCCCGGGGCGGCGGTCTGCGGGTTGTATTTCTCGCATCCAGAGAGCCATTATTTCGCCATTTCCGAACTCCAAAAGGATCAGATCGAAGATTATGCCCGGCGCAAGGGCATGACCTTGCAGGAGGCTGAGAAGTGGCTCGGACCTTGGCTTGGCTATGCCTGATCATCATGCGGCTGGCACTTTGGTTCCTGGGATTGGCGGCAGTGGTTCTCGGAACCTGGCTGATCTGGGGTGGTGAGTGGGACGCGCGGTTCACGTTGGCGGGCAGCGTGAAATGGCTCGAAAGCGCCGGACCATGGGCGTGGGCGGCGGGGATCGCTTTGCTTTCCTGCGATCTGTTTCTGCCGGTGCCAAGCACCGTCGTGATTTCCGCGCTCGGGTTTATTTATGGAGTGCTGCCAGGCGGCCTGATCGCGGCTACGGGTTTGATGATCGCCGGATTGTTCGGCTATGGTGTTGGGCGGTTGTTTGGAGAAAGGTTCGCCCGGCGATGGCTGGGAGATCTGGACTACGACAAGGGAAAACTGCTTTTTGCCGCCGGTGGTGGTTGGGTTGTCGCGTTGTCGAGGGCTCTGCCGGTTCTACCAGAAGTCGTTTCATGCACGGCGGGGCTGGTAAGGATGCCGTTCCGGCGGTTCGTGGCGTCGCTTGCGTGTGGCAGCCTGCCGATGGGATTTATCTTCGCGGCGATCGGCCAAGCGGGCCATGAGGCTCCGGGCTGGGCGTTCGGCCTGAGTTTGCTGGTGCCCGCCGTGCTGTGGCTGGCGGCCAGTCGCATCGTCCGGTGAATATCGGCCCTTGAGTCTGTGCCGGGATGCCGCAAAATCACTGGTGTGAAAATTGAAATCATCAACACCGGCACCGAACTCCTGCTAGGAAACACCCTGAACACGCATGGAGCCTGGTTCGGCCGCGAGTTGTTCAAGCTCGGCCTGCGGATTTCCCGCCAGACGACGGTGCCCGACGGAGATGCGATCCGCGAGTCGCTGGAAGAGGCCATCGGTCGTGCGGACGCCGTGATCGTTACCGGCGGGCTTGGGCCCACCAGTGATGATCTAACCCGGGAAATCACGGCGGAGGTTTTGGGGCTGGACCTGATCACCGACGAGGCGGCGCTGCGCTCGCTCGAAGGATTTTTCTCCCTGCGCGGACGCACCATGGTGGATGCGAACCGCAAGCAGGCGCTCTGCCCGGTGGGCGCGGACATCCTGCCGAATCCCAATGGCACGGCACCGGGAATCTACGTGCCGCCCCGGCTCAACGGTCAGGCGAATTGCGCGGTATTCCTATTGCCAGGACCGCCGCGGGAGCTCTATCCGATGTATCACGCCGAGGTGGTGCCTCGGTTGAAGGCTCTCGCGGGGATCGAGAACATCCATGACGCACTAGTGCTGAAATTCACGGGCATCGGCGAGAGTGATTTCCATGACGGCATCGACGCGCGTCTGGCGGCCGTGCCGGGATTGGAATACGGCTACTGCGCCCATATCGGCGAGGTTGATCTGCGCCTGATCGGTGATGCGGCGGCCATCGGGGAAGGTCGGAAAATCACTCTCGAGCGCTTCGGCTCGTTTCTAATCAGTGATGACGGAGCCTCCATGGAAAAGACCGTCGTCCGCCTGCTTCAGGAGCGGGGTATGAAAATCGCGACGGCGGAGAGCTGCACGGGCGGTCTCATTTCCAACCGGATCACCAATGTGCCGGGTGCGAGCGAGGTCTTCACTCACGGCTTTATCACCTATGCCAACGAGGCGAAGACGGGGATGTTAGGAGTCGCTCCGCAAGACATCGAAACGCGCGGGGCGGTGAGTGACACGGTGGCGCGGGCGATGGCCGAGGGCGCGCTGCGGGCCAGCGGTGCAAGCATCGCGGTTTCCGTCACGGGCATCGCGGGGCCGGGAGGTGGCACCGAGGAAAAACCCGTGGGAACGGCCTGGCTCGCGGTCGCTGTCAAGGGTGGCGAAACCGAAGCGTTCAAAGTCTATCATCCGCGCAGTCGCAAGGACTTCAAGCTGGCGGTGAGCCAAGCGGCGCTGGAAGCAGTGAGGCGAAGGTTGAAGGCGATTTAGTCGAGGCAAACGGAGGGTCGCCGTTCAGATTCCGAGGAAATTGCGGATTAAACGCAGGCCGGCTTCCTGGCTTTTTTCCGGGTGGAACTGACAGGCGAAGAGGTTGTCTTGCTCGACGGCACCGGCGAATTTCTGGGTGCCGTGGGTGGTTTCCGCGACGGTGGCGGTGGAGTCCAGCGGGGAGGGGAAATACGAGTGGATGTAGTAGAAATACGGATCCGATCCGAGGCCCTGCCAGACGCGGGTGTCGCCGCGCGTGGCGGTGGCGGAGTTCCAGCCCATGTGCGGGATCTTGATGCCGGGCTCCTCCTGAAAGCGGCGCACGGTGCCGGGCAGGATGCCGAGGCCGGGGGTTTCCGGGGATTCCTCACTGCTGTCGAAAAGAATCTGATAGCCGACGCAGATGCCGAAGTAGGGGCGGTCATCGGCGATCCAGTTTTTGAGGAGCGAGGCGAGGCCGCGTTTTTCGAGGCGCTGCATGGTGTCGCCGAATTCACCTTGTCCGGGCAGCAACAGGTGGGTGCTCCCACCGATGTCCTCGGGGCTGGCAATGATGACGGGATCCTGGCCGAGCGCGCGCAGGGCATTGGCGACGCTGCGCAGATTGCCGCCGCCGTAGTCGATGATACCGGTTCTCACAACGCGTCCTTGGTGCTGGGAATACCTTTGACACGGGAATCGCGCTCACAGGCGTCGCGGAGGGCGCGGGCGAGTCCCTTGAATATCGCTTCCGCGATGTGGTGGCCGTCGCGGCCGTAAAGCAGTTCGACGTGGATGTTAGCCCGTAGATTGGAAGCGACAGCACGGCAGAACTCCTCGACGAGGGTGAACGGCATGTTAGGGGCGGATGGGGTTCCTGCGGGAGCGCGGAATTCCAGGTGCGGACGGTTGCTGAGATCGACGACGACTCGGGCCAGCGTTTCGTCCATCGGCAAGTAGCAGCAGCCGTAGCGGCGGATGCCTTCCTTGGTGCCAAGCGCCTCGCGCAGGCAATCGCCGATGACGATGCCGGTGTCCTCGATCGTGTGATGATAGTCCACCTCGACATCGCCCACGGTCTTCACGTTGAGATCAAACAGCCCGTGTTTGGAAAACAGCGTGAGCATGTGATCGAAGAACGGGATGCCGGTGTCGATGGTGGAGTTTCCGGAGCCGTCGATGTCGATCGACAGTTCGATGGAGGTCTCCGCGGTCTTGCGATTGCGGCTGGCGGTGCGGGGTGTGGACATGGAAATAATCGACTATTTAACGGCCTTGGCCTTCGCCTCGAGCGGCGCGAGGTAGCGCGGTGGCACGCCTGCGGCTTTCGCGCTGGCGAGCGCAGTAGTGACGGTGGCGGCGTTCGCACCGCTCTGGAGAGCGTTGTAGGCTTCGCGGTAGGATTTTCCGCTGTCGAGACCGAGGACGGTTTTCACCGCGCCGAGCCGGACGAGTTCCGCCTGGCCGTGCTTCACGGTGTCCTCAAGCGAGACCTTGTGGAAGGGGCTGGTGGTGGGCCAGTTTTGTTTGGCGTCCTTTTCAGCCTTGTAGAGGGCTTCGATTTCGGCGTTTTCGCCTTTAATCGCGTCTTCGGTTTTTTTGCGATCCTCAAGGGCCATGCGTTGCAGTCCGACGGCGCGCTCCTTGTTGCGGGCCTCGAGGGTGAGCAGGCTTTCCTTGGCTTGGTCGACCTGATGCTGAATCACTTGTTTCATGAGCGTGATCAAGGAGCCGTAAGCCAGGGTGTTGCGGTAGTCCCGGTCGAAATCGACAAACATCCGGACGGCGGGAAGGAATTGATTGTCGTTCACCAGATCGCGGATTTTGGATTCCTGGACGCGGGCATCGAGGTCGTAGGCGTTCGCCTGATACTCGGCGGCGGAGATGATTTTGCCGTTGATCTTCATCCCGCCGGCGGCCACTTGGGAGGCTTCTGCCTTGAGGGTTTCGAGCATCTTTCTGGCGTTTTTCAGATTGTTGCTGGCGGGATTGGCTTTGATGAATTTTTCGATGGCGGCGATGTTGACCGCGTATTCGTCCGCGGTGAGGAGGTCCGGGGCGGGGACCAGTTTGGAAATTGCCTGGAATGCCTTGGCGTCCGGTTCCTCGCGGGTGACCTTGACGACGTCGGCCTTGGGGATCCGTCGCTCGTCGCGGATGGTCTTGGTGACCTGTACATCGAGCACGTAGGTGTCGCCGGCTTCGCTGACGATGGTGCCTTCGACGGTGGTGCCGTCTTTCAGTTGGAATGTATCGGCACCGGCGGGCAGGGTGATGGCGAGCAGGCTGAAGAGGGCAAAAGCGGGTTTTCTTTTCATGGAAATTCTGGGTGAGTGGAGGATTCGGCGGAAGGATTTACAAATTCTGGGGCGAGGGCAAGACCGCTTCTGCCAAGGCTTCCGGAGTGGAGACCATTTTGGGGTCGCCATTGGCGAACAGGATTTTGATCGATCCGGGCGGAACCTCGTCGGCCGGCTTGGCGGCGCGGCGTTGGATCATCCGCATGGGCAGCCGCTCGGTAGCGAGTTTCAAAGCGGGAGAAAGATCTCCGCCGGTGACGAGGACGACTTTGTTTTCTCGGGCGAGAGAGGCTTGGATCAAATCGGTGTGGAGGATGGGGCGCTCCACGGAGTATACCGGCAGCGGCGTGGCCAAGTCGCTGAAGGACGGGACCAGCGGGCGCTCGGCGACGGAGAGCCGGCACTCGGCGAAGGAAATCAGGCCCGCGGTTGAATCGTCGAACAACATGGAGAGGTCGGTGATCGGCAAATCGATGATTTGTGCGTCGGCGGGGCATTCCTTGAGGAACTCGTTGACGGTGAAAAGTTCGGCGGCGGTGGTGGCGAGGTCTTCGCACCAGTCGAGCCATTTTTTATCCGAGGTGATGGCGGAGACGTCGAGCGCGGCTTGGAGCGCCAATCCGTAGAGGAATGCCCGGCCCGCGCCGATGGAGGGCGGGGATTCTTTTGAAAACAGGCGTAGTTTGGGGCCGTCGCTGAAAGTGTCGCGGGCTTTTTCCAAGAGGGCGGCTGCTTTTTCGCGGTATTTCTCTTCGCCCGTGGCGCTGAAGGCGGCGGCGTAGGTGGAGACCATTCGGAGCGTGGCACCAGCGTGGGAGCTTTCATCACGGAGAAGGGGACCCAACCGGGTGTTGCGGGCTTTGAGCAACGTCTTGCGGACCTTCTCGAAGCGCGGGCCGAAAGTTGTCATCGGTTCGCCAAGTTCGGCGGCGATTTGTTCGACGGACTTGCCCATGCCCAAGCTGTTGGAGCGGAAAAACTCGCGGCGCGGGTCGACTTCTGACGGGAGATTGCCCAGTCCTTGCATGCCGGTGGCCTTGATCCACCAAGCGGCGTCTTCCGGAGAAAGTTCCTTCTCGATTTGCTCCACGCTCCACAGCCACGCGGCGGGGGCTGTTTCCTCTGCCATGCCTACAGAGAATACACCCTCGGAGGTGGAATAGGATTTCTCAGCGTAGGAAATCAGGCCGAGCGCCTTTTCGAGGGCGCGCTTCTCGCCGGTGGCGCGGTAGGCGTTCAAGAGGCCGACGGCGGCGCGGGATTGGGAAACACAATCGCGGTGGAAGGCCGGCAGCGCCCAGGAATTCCCGCGGCGGGAGGAGAACAAGCCGCCTTCGAGTGGATCAAACATGGCGCTCGGCAACAGGTCTACGAGCAGTTCCCGAACGGTTTCCAGACAGCGTGTCCGGGTCTCGTCGGGCAGGCCGGGATGGATCGCGGCGGTCGACAGCAAGTCGATGGTTCCTGCGGGAAACAGCCCTCCTGCCTCGTCGAAGCTCCGGGTGTAGGCATCGTAGAACGAGTTCAGCTGGCGGAGGCCGCGCAGGACGTCCTCGGCGGGCTGTTTGCTCATGACCTTGGTGTTTTTACGCACGCCGATGCGGTCGCGGCGGTTGGCATTGTCCAGTGCGCTGTTTTTCACGACGTATCCGAAATCATCCTGCCACATCCGCGAAACCATCTGGTGGGACTGGTTGAAAAGGTCCGCCAAGCTGGTGGGGTTGGACATGGAGGCGGGGATCCAGGCGACGGGATTTCCTTCGGGCGTCATCCAGATGAACAAGGGAAGTTGCAGGCTGCGTTTGATTTCCACGCACAGGTCGGCGGTGAGAATTCCGATTTCCCGCGCGGCGTCGCCGTCGATGAGGATCGGCACGTAGTGGTTGTTGATGATCGCGACCCGTTCGGGGTCCTCGGTCAAGGCAGTCAGCACGCCTTGAAAGCCCGGCTGTTGGGGCATCGCCACGACGGCGAAAACGAGGCGGTTTGCCTGTCTCGTACGTTCCATCGTTTGCCGGGTCCACGGCTGCCAGTGAATCGGCGAACCGGCCTGGCTGCGGTAAATAGCACCTGGTAGGGCGGCGATGCCGTTAGACCCGAGTTCGGTGGCGACTTCCACCGCGGGCGGCGCTTCCGTCTTTTTAAAGCCTTGGTCCTTGCGGCAGGCGGTGGTTCCGAGGAGCAGTCCGCAAAGGATCGTGCGGATCACTGCAGGGCCTGAGGGAAATCCGGATTTCATGGAAAAATGAGCGGGGGTGGAACAGGACCACATTGTCCCTCAACGCCCGCATCCTGAAGAAAAGACTTCCGATGTGGCAAGCCGAAGCTACGCTTACGCAACAATTCCCTAATATCGTGTGATCAGCATCGCCGTTTCCAGCCAAAAAGGAGGGGTGGGTAAAACCACTGTCTCGATCAATCTCGCCCATGCTTTCGCCCGGGCGGGGGTGAAAACCCTGCTTGTCGATGCGGATCCCCAAGGGTCCGTGGGACTTTCCCTCACCCGCCAGTCGCGTCTGCTCGCAGGTTTTTACGATTACCTCGCCGACCCCGGGATCCCGCTGGAGCGTCTGATCGTACCGACGCGGCTGGAGACGTTTGCTCTCGTCGCCAGCGGCCAGGCCAGCGACTACGAGACTGGCAGCGGCGGAATGGGCACCCACTTGGCGCGGGTGCGCGCGTTTCTGCGCAGCATCGCGGCGAGGGGATTCGACCTTTGCCTGATTGATACGGCGGCCGGCTTGTTCGGCGTGACGGGCGACGTCATCGCATCGTGCGACGCGATCATGATTCCCCAACAGGCGGAACCGCTGGGAATCCGCTCCGTGCCGAAACTGCTCGAAGGGCTCAACCGCCTGCGGGTGGTCAATCCCCGCCTGAACGTGCTCGGCGTGTGCCTCACGATGGTGCAGAACGACCTGGCGGAAAGCACGGAAGCCGCCGCCGCGCTGCGCCAGCTGCTGCCTCCGGAAATGGTTTTTCAAACGCAGATTCCGCGCGACGGACTTTTCATCCGGGCCAGTGCCCGCGGACTCCCGATCGGAGTGCTGGAAGACGGCGCGGGTGCCCAGTTGGTGTTCGACTCACTCCGTGCGGAAATCGAAGCGAAGTTCGAACCCTCCCACGGCCAGCAGGCCGCTTACGGCTGATGGACCCGATTTATCCATGGTTGGATCCCATCGAAGTCCGGCGCCTGGCCGACCGGCTGATGAAGCCGGGCCGCGAGCCGAGCGTAACGGTCGCGGACGCGGGGTTTGACAAAGGTTTCGTCGGATTCGCGAGCAGCCAGCCGCAGCGGGTGGAATCTCCGTCGCAAGTGCCTTCGCCGCCGGTTCGTGAGGTGCCCGCGGCTCGGGTCGAAACTCCGGTCCCGCCGGTATCAGTCCCGCCGGAAAACTCCTTCATCGCCCGGGGTCCGTTTCTGGACCGGATCACACGGTTTCGCGACTGGATGCACCACAATTTCGCGGCAACCGGTATTTTCATCCTCGACCGCGAGGGGGCGGTGATTTTCGACGAGAGCAACCACGGCCGTCTGCATTTCCTGGCCCGCAGCCTGGCGCTCGCCTCGCGGCGGCCGGGCGCTTCGGCGGGGAACGTGCACGTGAAGATCGGTGCTGGTGCCACCCTCGAAGTCATCCCGGTGGAAACCGCGTATGGATGCCTCGTTCTCGGTGCGGTGGTGCCCGATTCGCTGGCGCCGCCTTCGGTGGTCGCCGTGATGGAGGCTCTGTCGCTGGTCGCCGCGCCGCCGGTGGAGGGTTGATAGTCATGAGTTGATAGTTGATAGTGAAGAGCCCGGCTCTGGCTCATTTTCTTTTCCATCAACTTTCAATCATCAACTTTTTCAATGCGTCTGCCGGTTTTGCCTTGAGATGATGAGCGTGGAAATGATGCCGCAGGCGACGATGATCGCGCCGAGGACGGCCCCGCAGTATTTCTGCGTCTCGATCTCGTCGTCAGGCTGCACGTAATCGCGGACGGATTCCCCGGTGGCCGGCTTCATGAAGGGGATCGGTTTTTTCAACGCGTGGAAGACGATCCGTCGGGCCCGGTCGCGGTAGTCGTTGCGGAAGGTCTCCGCCTCGCGGACGAGCAAGTCGATGCGCTCGTTGACAAAGAACTCGGAGGCCGGGCGCGCTTTTGGATCGTCTTCCGGCCACACCATCATCGTCTCCACCTCGATACGGGTGCCCGAGGTGGCGATGCGGCGGATCCGGTCGACCTGGTTTTCCGCTTCGCCGCGCGAGACCGCTCCGGAGGCTAACAGCCGGCGGAGACCTTCCTTCAGGAGCTCGAAGCGCTCCAATTGCTCGGGGGTCATCGGAGACGTCTGGGAGCGCATGCGGTCGATCCGCCGCTGGAGACGCATCCGTTCGACTTCGAACGGGTTGCGCGTGGCCTGATCCGTGATCATCGCCTCGTAGGAGTAACGCAGCGGCATGATCACCGCCGGTACCGGAATTCCGCCGCGATCGCGGGCGTCCGCGGCATGGCTGAACAAGCCGTGGTTCATTTCCCGATAGGGCACCAGGGCTCCCGCCAGCAGCATCTGTGGAACGAGCAGCAATGGCACGGCGGTGAGGGCGGCGCGCTCGGTTTTCACGATCGAGGAGACCACCAGGGCCATCCCGGTGCCCGTCCATGCGGTCAGCGTCATCCACAGCCAATGATACGGGAGCATGCCGTCGATTTCCAAGAAGTAATTCCCCACCACCAGATAGGCAAAACACTGGACTCCGGCGACCAGTCCGAGCGCGCAAAGCTTCGCCACGACGTAGGAACCCGCGCCGGGCTGGCAGTTCCGCTCGCGCCGCAGGATGGGGCGGTCGCGCAGGACTTCGGTGGCCGAGTTCGTTAGGCCGAGGAACATCGCCACGGTGGCGCTTAGAAACAGATAGGCGGGAATGTGGAGCGCCGTGGAAAACTGATAGGATCCTTCCGGCGAGGACCGCAGGGTGATCGCGATCAACGCGGCGAGCAGCGGGGCTTCGAGGCAGGTGCTGTAAATCGTCCCCCGGTTCCTCAGCTTGGAGAGCAGGGAGCGCAGGAAATGCGTGGCGAAAACCGCCACCACGGCGTGGAGTCTGCGCGAGGGTTTAGGAGGCACTGGCAGCCGCTCGCCGTCCCGCTGCTCGCCCGGTTTCGAGGTCGGGCCGTTGCCGAGTTGCAGCGACTGCATCAGGTTCACGCTTTCGAACCGCTCCTGCCAGAACGAGGATGGGAACCGCCGGGCTGCCCCCGTGTTCGAGCCGCCACCGATCGAGCTGAGCGGCGTCTCCAGCACGTCGAAGACGAAGTCCGCTCCTAACGGCGATTTCGCGGCGACCGACGGATGGGAAATCGCCAGCTCCTCGCAGGCGTCCCGGAAGTATCCGACCATTTCCGCCGGCGTGCCGAAGTAGGCGAGGCGGCCGCCGCTATCAAGTAACAGAACCTTGTCGAAAAGCCGCAACACCGGTGCTCCCGGTCGGTGCAGGGAGGCAATCACGATTTTCTCCCGGGCGAGCGAGCGCAGGGTTTCGGCGACATGCTCGGAGTCCTTGGACGAGAGCCCGGAGATCGGCTCGTCGAAAAGGAAAACCTCCGCCCGGCTGCCGAGGTCCACTCCCAGGTTCAACCGACTGCGCTCGCCGCCGGAAATGGTTTTGTCGCCTGGCGACCCGACCCGGCGGCGGGCGATCGACTGCAGGCCGAGCTCGGCGAGCATGCTGTCCACCCGCCGCTCATGCTCTGCGAGCGAAAGCGCCGGGCGGCGGATCGTCACCGCGTGGCGCAGGTGTTCGCGCACCGTGAGCTGCGGGTTGAGCGCCTCTTCCTGCGGCATGTGGGCGATGAACGGGACGAGGTGCTCGCGCCGCTCGTAGAGGTCGATGCCGTTCAGTTTGACCTTGCCGCGGGTGGGTTCCCGCTGGCCTGATAGAACGGCGAGCAGGGTGCTTTTTCCGCTGCCACTCGGGCCGATGATGCAGAGCATTTCACCGCGTTTCACCTCGAAATTGATGTGGTCGAGCGCCCGCGCGTCCGGCCCGAAGTCATGGATCAGATCCTCGACCTGAAGCGATTCGATGAGCGTCCGCTCCTCGTCGAGGAACCCTTCGCTGAAACGGCAGCGCACCGACTGGCTGCCGGATAGACGGATCAACGAGCCGTCCCTCAAGGTCGCGGTCTGGCGCACCGGGACGCCATCGACGAGGATGGGTCCGTGACTTTCCCGGATCACCAGCTCGCCTTCCGCCCGCTCGGCGTCGTAACGGATGAAGAGCACCGCCTTGGGCGAAAGTTTCGATCCTAGCAGAAGGTCGCCGGGCGAGAGCGCCGCGGCGTCGTTGGAAACCAGATATTCCTGCCGGTCGCCCGCCAGGCGGAATCTCCGGCCTTTCTGGGTGGCCTTGCGGCGCAGTTCGTTGATCGAGAGGCTGAAGCCCGAGGCATCGCCTAGCCGTTCGTGATTCCGGCAGACCACGATGTCGCCCTTCTTCAGCGGGCCGCGGCTTCCGGCATGCAGGTCCGTGTCGCGAAGCGCCTCGACTTGGGCGTCCAGACCGAAGCGCACCCGCAGCGCGCTTTGGCGTCCGCGCGTCCGCTCGGCGGTCAGCCCGGCGTCGCCCGGCTCCAGATAGATCGACGGGCTGTTTCCCGTGCGTTTCACATCAAGGAAAAACATCAGGTCCTCGTGACTCAGCGTCCAGCCCGGCACCACCAGCGGTTGGCGCTCGCGCATTCTGAGGAACGATCCGGTCTCCACCGATCGCCCGCGGATCCACAGCGGCGAGATTCCCGTGTTTCTCACCAGGATGAGGTCGCCCGCCCGGTAAACCCGGAACTCGTGGTCGCTGGCCGCTGGGGGCAGCAGCACGTCCGCGTTGTCCTTGCCGAAGATCAGCCGCTCGAACGGCAGCTCGTCGTCCGTCGGTCCGCCGGCATCGCCGCGCATTTCGCGGAGGATCGCGGTGCCGTATTCCGGGCGCCCGAGCCGGCGCATGAAGATTTCGAAGCTGGTCCGGTTCCGCTCCGAGCGTCCCGCCGCATCGACCAGAGTGTATAGTTGCAGACCGAGCGCCAGTTTTCCCAAGTCGTCGAAACTGTCCTTGAGCTCGAGTGCGAGGGCTTGCAACGGCTGCGGAGTTCTGACCGCCCGTTGCAACCTCCGGCCCAGCCAGCCGTGGTCCACTTCTGGGAAGGCACTGCGCAGCATGTCCAGGATCAGATCCGCCTCCAGCGTGCTGAGCTCGTCATCGAGCGTCGCAAAAGCCGCGAAGGCATCCACCAGCACCCCGACGTGCGCGTCCGTCCCGGGCCGCAGCGCGCGCAGGCGGCCGACGCCAGGAATCGCCTGTAACCACCGCAAATGGCGCAGCAGCCGGATCCTCCGTGGAGGCGTTCGCAGCGGGTCTTTTTGGGGTGCGGGTGATTCCACTCGGGCTTTCTTGGCAGACGCCACGCCCGCCCGCAAGACTCGTCCAAAAAAGGGGTTTGCTTTTTGCACCTTTAAGTTATCATCCCCTACGCCCGAACGGGATCTAGCTTCGCAATCAACCTTGCGAGAGCTGGCCCCAACCGCCGGGCTTTTCGTTTTTTCCCGCCCATCATGTCCGATTCCCCGAACTCAACTCCTCCGTCCAACAACTCAAACCGCACTCCGGGGGATGCCAACGGCTTCAATTGGCGTTTGCTCGGCTTGTTGAGCGTGGCGACGGTTATTCTTGGTGCCGCATTCTTCGGCACCTCCGCCAACAAGGTGGTCAAACCGATGACCTACTCGCAATTCCGCCAAGCATGGGATCAAGGCCGCATCGTGGTGGATAATCCGAAGGAGCCGCTCAAGGTGATCACCACGGATACATCCAACGACGCCACCATTACCGGCTGGGTCATGCCGGAACCAGCCCCGCCCAGTGTGGATGCTCCGAAGAAAGACTTTCAAATCCCAGTGAATCTCGCGATCCGGCTGGACGAGATCAATGAACTGCTCGGTGACAACATTCGGTTCGAGCAAGCCGCTACGGCCGGTGAGAAGCCTCTCGAAAGCGACAACGTGGACACGTTTTCCCTCGCCGAGCTCCGCAAGTTTCTCGCCCTCAAACAAATCGAGATCAGCGATGCCGGAAACCCCCTTCGCGTTCTCACGACCGCCGGCTCGAATGATGCGGTGATCGTCGGAACCCGCCGGGTGGTCACCGCGACTCCCGCGCCGGTCGATGCCACGGGCAAGTCTCTTCAAGCCGTCCAGTTCAGCGTGCCGGTCTCGACCGCCATCCAAGGCGTGGACCTCAACAAACTAGTCAAAGACAAGGCCATCTATGAGCGCAACAAGGACTATCTCAGCAGCGCGCTTTTCACCTTTCTGCCCTTCCTGCTGATCATCGGCATCCTGTTCTTCCTGTTCCGCCAGCAAATGAAATCCGCCGGCCGCGGTGCGATGTCGTTCGGCAAGAGCAAGGCCCGCCTGCTCACCATGGATCGCAACAAGGTCACCTTCAAGGACGTCGCCGGCATCCAGGAAGCCAAGGAAGAGTTGTTTGAAATTGTCGATTTCCTCCGCGATCCCCGCAAGTTCCAGAAACTCGGCGGCTCGATTCCCAAGGGCGTGCTGATGGTCGGATCTCCCGGCACCGGCAAAACCCTGCTCGCCCGCGCCATCGCCGGCGAGGCGGATGTGCCGTTCTTCTCGATATCCGGTTCGGACTTCGTCGAAATGTTCGTGGGTGTTGGCGCAAGCCGTGTCCGTGACATGTTCGAACAAGGTCGCAAACACGCGCCCTGCTTGATTTTCATCGACGAAATCGACGCCGTCGGACGCCACCGCGGCCACGGCATGGGCGGCGGTCACGACGAGCGCGAGCAAACGCTCAACCAGCTCCTCGTCGAGATGGATGGCTTCGACACTCAGGAAGGTGTCATCATCATCGCCGCCACCAACCGCCCGGACGTGCTCGACCCAGCGCTGCTCCGTCCCGGCCGTTTCGACCGTCAGGTCACCATTTCCCTTCCCGATGTGAATGGCCGTGAGGAAATCCTCCGCGTCCACGTGAAGAAGATCAAACTCGCCGCTGGCGTTGACCTTTCGAAGATCGCCAAGGGCACTCCCGGATTCTCTGGTGCCGAGCTTGCGAACCTCATCAACGAGTCCGCTCTCCTCGCCGCCCGCCGCGGACTCTCCGCCGTCACGCTCGACGAAATGGAAGAGGCTCGCGACAAGGTCCGCTGGGGTCGCGAGCGCCGCAGCCTTGCCATGTCCGATAAGGAGAAAACCGGCACCGCCTGGCATGAAGCCGGCCATGCCTACCTCAACATGGTTTTGCCGGATACGAACCCGCTCCACAAAGTCACCATCATTCCTCGCGGACCGTATCTCGGTGCCACGATGTATCTGCCGGAAGGTGATAAGTATTCCACCCAGAAAAAGGAAGCGCTCGCCAACCTCATCGTCACCATGGGTGGCCGCATCGCAGAGGGATTCCACAGCGACGACGTTTCCAACGGTGCCTCCGGCGACATCCGCCAGGCCACCTCGCTCGCCCGCCACATGGTTTGCGAATGGGGTATGAGCGACAAGCTTGGCATGGTCGAATACGGCGAAGGAGACGGACCTGTCTTCCTCGGTCGTGGTGACATGGGCGGCCGACGCACCAACTACAGCGAGAGCACCGCCCAGATCATTGACGAGGAAATCAAGCGCTTCATCGACGACGCCTACGACATTGCCACCCGCATCCTCAATGAAGGCCGCGACAAGGTGGAACTCATCGCCAAGGCGCTGCTCGAGTTCGAGACGCTCGATGCATCACATCTCAAGGACATCATCGATCACGGCGAAATGCGCAATCCGCCTTCCGCTCCCAAGCCACCGCCGATCCCGGACGAACTTAAGAAGAAGCCGGTCTCCAAGGCGACTGAAGAAGACCGCCCGGAAGGACCTGGTCCGATTCCTGGAGCCATCGGTGCTCCTGCCTGATAAGTTCAATTAGGCGTGATTTTCAAAACGACCTGGGCCGATGGCTCCGGTCGTTTTTGTTATTTCCCGGTCTCCACTTCCCACTCGTAAAGTCCGGCCGAGAAGCCGTCTGTCAGATCGAGTTCAATGCGCAGGGCTTTGGTGGTCACCGGTTGGATCTTCACTTCTACCGGATCGGATTTACGGATGGCGTAGTCTGGATTTCCGGATGCGGGTTCCCATTCGCCCGAGGAATCCTGATAGTGGAGAGTCCACGATTTCGACACGCGGCACTCCCCAGTGCCGGTGTCGTCGAACCATGAGACGGTGACGCCGGTCACGTTCAAGGGCTTTTCAAATTCGTAGGAAATCCATTCCCTGCCGCCCTTGTGCGGCCAGAAGTCAAAGTTCGCTGCAAATCCGTCGGTGGCATTGCGAGGCATCTGTTGGTCATGATGCGTCCGGGATCCATGCCGTGGCGGGCGAATGAAACACTGACTTTAGCCCTTGAAATGGCGCTGGGAGCTGCGGCGGGACGGACATTTGCGGCATCGCGGCCGAGCCAGACAGCCATCGGCGAGAGCCCGCGGTTGTTCCAAACAGCATAGGGAATAGCGGTGAGCCGGGCGGATTGTTCTTCGAGTTTTCCTTCCTTGCGCACGATGCGGTTTGCGCCGGTCACCTCGAGCGCGGTCACCCCGCCTAGCAGATCGGATTTGAAAACGGGGGTTGCTTGTGCGGAAACCGGCAGGGCGAGATCGAAGACGGAGTTGCTGTTGTCGACGCCCTCGAAACAATAAACGATCGGCCCGCGTTCGAGGGCGACCTGGCGGCGACTTGCGGATTTCCAGCCACGCGCCGCGCCGGCATGGGTAGGTCGAGTTCCACGGTGTCCCCCGGTTTCCATGTCCGGGTGACGGTGGCGTAGCCGTCGGATAACTCAATCTGCTGAAGCTTGTCATTGACCTTGATTGTCCACGCCGCGGGGGGCGGATCATCGTAGGTGTAAAGGTCGCCGGGCAGCGGCTTGCCGCGGACCCAACCGGGGATGCGCTGGCAGAGCGCGAAGAGCTCTTCCTTCTCTGGATGAACTGTGAGCTTCACGCCGCCATCCCAAGGGTAATTTGTTAGCTGGGAGATTTTTAACTTGGGTGGAGCCGATCTCGGCCTGCGAGCCGCCTTGGGCATAGATGTTCACAAACAGATTCCGGTCCCGGACGGCGTAGGCGTAGCCGCCGAGCGATGCCAGGGTGCGCAGCACGTTGGGCGGGCAGCAGGCGCAGCCGAACCAAGGTGCGCGGCCGGCGTGGCCGTGGTTGTTGACTTCCTTGCCGTCGTATTCAAGCGGGTTTGGATAGAAAAAACGGTCGCCGGACAGCGAAACTCCGCTCAGGAAGCCGTTGTAGAGCGTGCGCTCGAAGACATCCATGTATTTGCCATCGCCGGTCATGAGGAACATGCGGTGGTTCCAGAACAGGAAGGCGATGGCAGCGCAGGTTTCGTTGTAACACTGGTTAGGAAGCTCGTAGTCGTTGCCATACGCCTCGCCGGACGCGCGCACTCCACAGCCGCCGGTGAGGTGGAGTTTTTTGCCGACGACATTTCCCCAAATCGCGGTGAGGGCTTCGAGGTAGCGCTTGTCGCCCTTGAGTGCTGCGACGTCCGCCATGCCGCTATACAGATAGTTTGCCCGGACGGCGTGGCCGACGGCTGTCCGCTGGTCGATGACCGGCAGGTGGTTCTGGCTGTAATCGCTGCCGCCGTGACCGCGGGCGTCGAGGAAGAACCTGGCGAGATCGAGGAAGCGCCCGTCGCCGGTCTGCCGATAGAGCTTGGCAAGGCCCATTTCGATGACCTGGTGGCCGGGAGCAATCACCGGCTCGCCATCGCCGAAATCCCTCTGCACGAGCTCCGCGCTTTTCAGGCAGATGTCCATGAGCGACTTGGATTTCGTGGCCTGTTCGTAGGCGACACCGGCTTCGTAGAGGTGACCGATGTTATAGAGCTCGTGGCTGAGAGCCGGATCCTTGAGCCAGCGTTGCGGGGCGATCCAATCATGCGCGGGTGAATCCGGATGCATCGTCCGCCAGGTGTAAAGGTAGCCGTCCGGCTCCTGCGCGGCCGCGATTCTGGTGATGAGTCCTTCCACGCGTTTTTGCAAAGCCGCGTCCAGGCGCACGCTCAGGCAGAACGCCGCACCTTCGAGAACTTTGTAAACGTCCGAGTCATCGAATGGATAGAAGGTCAGTGGCTTGTGTTGGAAGTTTTGCCCACCGGTGGCCCGGCGTTTCATCGTATCCGCGGCCAGATCGAAGTTCTGCATGCGTTTCGACGTTTCGCACTGATCGAGAGCGAAGGGCAAGGGCACCTTGTTGTTGATTTCCTGACGGTCGTGCCAGAGTCGGTGGGTGAAACTGACATCCGTGAAAGGCACCGGGCGCACCGGCTAATCGGCAGCCGGGAGCGGAGAGTGAGACAGCGAGACAACAAGTGCTGGAACTAACAAAGTGTGTCGCTTTGGTCGGTGTGTTTGTTTCAGGGGCATGGATTTTAAATCGGTGCGGCATCCTCTGAAAACGCGATCATCTCGCCCAACTCCCGCCCGGCAGCCAGCACGGCGAAGTCGTCGTAAGTGACTTTTTCCGCGGGCGGCTGGAAGACCTTGGCGGCGATCTGGCCGGCCACCCAGGCGGCGCAAGCTTGTGCGGCATCGAGGTCGGCGGTTTCGAAATTCGTCCATTCGTGGATCCCGACATCGGCCTCGGTGGACCGGAGCGTGAAATAACAGGGAGTCGGCAGCGGTTCGCCGCGTGCGACCAAGGCGGCGGCATAGAGCGGGAGCTGGAGGTTGTGCCAGAGGAAATCCGCGGATTGCCCCTTGTCTTCGCCCTGATAGGCCGCAGGGCATTCCAGGTTGAGATGGGCTGGCAGCGTGCTTGACGGCGTGAGCCTTTTCCGGTGCGCCTTGTCCACTCCATCGACTTTTCCGGTCTTGTAATCGAGCACCCGCAACCGGCCGGTCTCGCAGTGGCGGTCGATGCGGTCGATCTTCGCGACGATCATCGCCTCGCCAACCGGCAGCTCGACCTTGCGCTCCACGTCCACGACTTCCCAGCCGTCGAGCCGGTTCGCCGCTTGGATTCGCGACAGCCATAACAACCGCTGCCGCAGCGCCTCGGTCTGGATGCGCACGGCCAGTGGCACGCGCTTGCCGAACCACTCGGCGACCACCCGGTCGAGCTCGGCGGAAAGCCAGGCGTGGATAGCTTCGGGTTTTTCGGATTCCCGCGCCTCGGTGTCGCGGCCCCATCGCTCGAGAACTTCGTGCGCTGCATTCCCGAAATCGCGGGCGTTCCACTCCGCGCGGCCGGTTTCCGGACTCTGCATTCTCAAAACATGCTTCAAATAGTAGCGGAACGGACATGCCAGATAGTCGCCGAGCGAGGTGACATTGAGGCGCAGCGGCGGCGCGGCCGCCGGTGGCGTCCACTTCCAGTCCGCGTGCCAGCGCAGCCCGGCTTCCGGCGGCTCGACTTCTTTAAAAAGAGCTTTCACCCGGGCCGGCAGCTCGTCGCGCCCCGCGGCTAGCAGAAGTCGCGATGGCAGTAGCGACTCGCCGCCGGCACCGGATTTCCCGCAGATGACGTCCACCCGTCCGCCATCGCGGCGGGCCTCGAGCATGGATTGATAGAGAAACGCGTCGCGCGCCGCGCGGTCCGCGTCCTTGATGAGTCCGAGGCGCTCTCGGCTGGCCTCGCTGAGCCATGGCTCGCCGCCGGTTCGGGCGGGGACCTTGCCTTCGTTCATCCCGCACAACACCAGGTGGAGGCCGGGTTCATGATAGAGCTCCAGCCAGCCCTGCACGTCGATTACCCGGCCCTCCGGCGGCAGTGGCGAGGGGGAGGGGAGTTCCGCTAACATCAGCTCGATCCAGAACCCCGGCCCGCGCTTCACCCGCTCCATCAGCGGTGCGGCAGCGGCGAACCAGTCGGTCATGGCGTTGGCGGTTTCCTCCGTGACCGGTCCGGTGCGGCCGAGGATGGCTAACAATCGTGTCGTCGCTCCGCTGGCATTTTCTCCCTGGAAGCTTCCACGCCAGGCTTCCAGCGACTCGGCGGCCTTGAGAAGTTCCCCGGCGGACTCCCGGTCCAGCTCGCTGCGGAACTCCCCGGTGGAAATCCTGCGTTGCAGATCTTCGGTGCGCGCCACCATCCAGCGGTCGCGCAGTTCCGCCAGGCGCTTGGCTTTTTGCGCGCGCTTGCCGCCGACGAGTAAGCCGGTCTCCGGCAGTGCCAACAAATCCGCCATCGTTGCGAGCGTCGGGTCTGCCAGCCATTCGCACCAGGTCCGGAACCACAGTGCCAGTCCGCCGGAAACGACCGTGGTGGCGGGGTGAAATGCCGGCCATCCCTCGCGTGTGAAGCTGCGGGCCAGTTCGTCGCCCGTTTCGGGATCCGCCGATCCCAGCGCGACGGCATCAGACGGAGTTTTCTTTTCGGCGATCACTCGCAGTGCTTCGACCGCTTGTTGGCGAGGGTCCGCCACGACCTGCACCGAGCCATCCGGCCACGGGAGTGGCTGGTCCGCCCATTCGGAAGTGGGTCTGCCGATCAGGGTAAATTTCGCCGCGGCGTCTTCCGGCGCGCCGATTAGTGCCGTGACGTGACCGGGCCACGACAGCATGGCTCGCTCGACCAGAGGCGGCAGTTCCGCCACACCTGCCAGAACGATCCGTGAAATTCCGGCCGGCATTTCCAGTCCCTCGGACAGAATCCTGCTGCGACTTTTCAATCCCCAAGCGCGCAGTTGACGTTCGACAAGGTCTTCCAGTCTGCCGAGCGCCTCCCAGCGTTCCGCCTCCACCGTGTCGCGGAGTTTCCTTGCAGCGGTGGCCAGGAGCAGCCCGTTTTCCTGCAGGGTATGTCGCAGTCGGACCATTTCCCGGGCCAGTCCGCCCGCCCAGTTGGGGCCCTCGCCCGGCGGTTCGGAAAACAACGCGTCGTATTCGTTCCAGTCTGTGACGCCTTCCAGGACCTCCACCCAGGCGAGATGGTCCATCCAATCCGCTGCCGCTTCGTCGTCGCGGGACTGGAGGAAGGATCCCGGCGTCACGAGTTTCGGCGACAGCACCGCGCCCGCCGCCTCGGCCAAGGCCTCCCGCAGGCGGCGTCCGCTTTGAGCGGTGGGTACGACCACCTGCATTCCCGGCAGTTCTTCGCGCCGCTCGATTAGCCAAGCCACCGCCTCCGTCAAAAACGGCCGGTCCCATCCGAGAAATACACACTCCAGCATGAAAGGAGCATCGTCCGCGGACTTAGCGCTGGGAATCAAAATCAGTCGGAATGGAGGTGTCTCGCAGGCACAAAAAAACGGATGCCATGTGGCATCCGTTTCTTACCCGGGCTGTGGAACCTGGAAAATTATTCGGCGGAATCGGTGGAGGCGACGGCCGGGGCATTCGAGAAGCGCCAGCGGATTTTATTGCGCTTGGATGCTGAACGGAGTTTGCGCTGCTTGCGCTCGGTCGGTGTCTCAAATGCGCGGCGGCGGCGCATTTCTTCGAGGATGCCCTCGGAATCCAGCTTGGTCTTGAGGCGCTTGAGAGCCCGGTCGACAGGCTCGCCTTTTTTCATAGTCACTCCACGCATGCGTTGAATATTGGTTGGTTTGTTGGTTCCACAGGTAATCCGGGGCGCGGTAAATGCGGGATCCACCTCGGTTTGTCAACACAGAACCCGGCGGAATCTTGGAAAAAAGCGGGGTTGCCATCGGCCTTGAACTCGGGTAGTAAGCGCCGTCCTTCGGCTATTGGCGCGCACTTGCGCCGACCGTCCGGTTAAACATCCGGCTGCCTCGGGGTCCCAAAACCATAAATCATGCATCGTATTCCCTTCGACCGGGTGAATTGGATCACCAGCTCATTCCTCATCGGCACCGCCCTCACCGCCCTCATCGGGGTTCCCATCTATCTGGTAAAAGTCGGCATCGACTGGTTCCAGTTCGCAATGATGTTTTTCTATCTGTCCGCCACCATGATGAGCATCACGGTCGGCTACCATCGCCTGTTTTCCCACCTTTCCTTCAAGGCGAAGATGCCGGTCAAGTTGTTCACCCTCGTCTTCGGCGCCTGCGCGTTTGAAAACTCCTGCCTCAACTGGGCGTCCGACCACCGCCGCCACCACAAACACGTCGATCATGACGAGGATCCCTATGACATCTCCAAGGGTTTCTTCTGGGCCCACATCGGATGGCTGCTCTTCAAGCTCAATCCGGAACCGCCCATGGACAACGTCGCCGATCTCCGGAAGGACAAACTCGTCATGTGGCAGCATGAATACGTGCACTGGATCGGCTTCGTGGTAGGCCTGATCATCCCGTCCGCGCTTGGCTATGCTTGGAACTCCTACATGGGCTTGAACCCATGGACCGGCGCGCTCGGAGGTTTCCTCATCGCTGGCATCGCCCGCATCGTTATCGCCCAGCATTGCACCTTCTTCATCAACTCGCTCTGCCACATGGTCGGCCGCCAGCCCTACTCCACCAGCCACAGTGCCCGTGACAGTGCGATCATGGCTTTCTTCACCTTTGGCGAGGGCTATCACAACTATCACCACGAGTTCCAGCACGACTACCGCAACGGCGTGAAGCCATGGCAGTGGGATCCCAGCAAGTGGACGATTTGGACGCTCTCCAGGCTCGGTCTCGTCGAAGGACTCCGCCGCGTGCCGGACGGTCGCATCCTGCTCGCCGAAATGGGCGAGGCCCACCGCAAGGCCCAGAAGCAGCTCGCCGAACTCCGCCAGAACCCGACGCACGGTGCGGCTGACTCGCTGCACGAAATCGTCGAAAAATTGGCCGCCAACTATCATGAACTCGAAAAAGCCGTCGCCGACCGCGTCCAGCTTTCCCGCGAAGTCATGAACAAGTGGCAGGACGAGACCCGCAGCCTGATGCGCGAACTCCGCCGCACCACCGCCTCCGTCTCCGCCTGACCGGATCCATTCTCCGGAACGCCCCGCGGCCGCAAGGTCACGGGGTTTTTTTTTCCAAAGGGAGATGAAACAGGCATTCTTGCCTGTTCTTACTCATCTCGTCCGCTCTTTCAGCAACCCTACCAAACTCTCGAACGAAAACCCCGTATCATACGACCGATCCAACGCCCGACCCGCCGCCCGCAAAGCCTCGCGACTGGGCTTCGCCGGGTCCTTGAGTGCGATCACGACATGGTTTTTCGTCTCCGGGGCCACCGCTTGATAGATCACCGGAAACGCCTCGGCGATGGCCTCCAAATCGCCGGCCAACTTCGGGTGCTCGGCGATGTTGAACGCGACCAGACCACCCGGGTTGAGCTGCCGATGGAGTCCTTTTAAGAACTCCACGGTTTTGAGTTTTTTCGGAATTCCCCGGGCGTCGGTGTCGGTTCCCGGCTCCAGAAACGCATCCATGTAGATGACATCATATTTTCCGTGGTCGCGCTGGAGATAGAGGATCGCATCCTCGGTGAAAATCCGGGTTCCGGCACTTGGCCGGGAGCCGAACATTTCAGCCGCCAGTTTCACCACCACCGGATCGAGCTCCACCGCATCCACCTCGGTCTCGGGAAAATGATGGTTCAGGAAACGCACCATCGCACCGCCGCCAAGGCCGACGACCAGCACGCGCTTCTGCGGATGTTTGAACAGGAATGAACCGAAGATCACGTTAGAGTAACCCAGCATCAGCCGTCCCGGTTGGTTGAGATCGATCGAACTCTGACGTACTTCCAGCCCCGACGGTTCCACGAAGATCAAATTCCGAACCGAGCCGTTTTCCCGCACGCGGATGTTCGAATATTCCGATTGCACGGCCCGAATCAACGTGCCGTTAGCATTCCGATTTCCCAGCTCCGACTCATCCCTCCCGCAACCGCCGACCAGTGGAACGAGGGCGACAGCGACCCATCGATAGTCGCCAAATTGGGTGAAAATGCTCAAGGCGCACAACCTGCCGCGCCCGCCGGGTCACGTCGATGAAGATCCACCCGTCAGTCTGGCACAAAATGCCGCGGCAACTCCCGGTGGCTCTGGTGATCGATGTACAGTTCCGCCAAGAGGTAGCCCTTCAGTGCCCGCCGCACGGGCACTTCCATCACTTCCGAATCCAGGCCGTAGTCCATTTTCAGCGATGCCTGAGCTTCCACCCCCAGCTCCGGATTGATCCTCAGCCGCACGGTTTCCCAAGCCAGCCAGTCGTCATCCGGAGGCAAGAGCTCGCCCGAAGGCACCGGCCATTCCGCCTTACTGATCCTACCCAGTACGAAATCCCGCCACGCCCGATTGTTTTCGCACCAGGCCCGCACATGCCAGCGCCTGCCATCCCAAGCCAGCGCCGCGGGTTTTACATACCGCCAGTCCGCGGTGTTCGAATTCACGGAATGGTAAAAAACCCGCAGCCGGTGCCCCGCCAACAGCGCGACGAAAATCCGCCTCACAATGGCGGGAGCCGCGTGACGTTTTGGCATCGAGAGAATCGCCACTTTTTCAGGCGTCCCTTCCGCCACGACCACAGGCGCTTCAGGTAGTAACTCACCCGCCAACAAAACCCGCACCGCCTCTTCCAGCGTGGGCTCGTGCAAGCGGCAGGTGAAATTTTCCGTCGCCTCGTAGCGCTTGCGGCTGGTTTGATAGGAAATCTCTTTTCCATTCAACTCCAGATACTTCTGGAAATCACTGGAAGCCTGCGCAGCCGAAATTCCGAACCGCTCCAACAGGTCGGCGCGCCCGACCCAGCCGCGCCACCACAGCAGCATCTCTAGCACCCGCAATCGCTCGCGGGCGGCCCAGTTCTCCTCGTTTGTCTTGTTGGCCATGGCCGGGTGAGCAACGACGACAACTTGTCGTCTGTAAATTCTTAAAGATTCCTTAAATAAAAAATTCACGCGTGTCACTTGTTTTTCATGTAGTCATAAAAAAACGATTGACGCGCCTAACTACGATTGTTTTGGTCTTACCGTCAATGACCCGATTGGGAATGAGTGGATTGCACCGCCTCGTTTACCCCCCTGGATCGGGTCATTGACACCTTTTGTCTCAAACCACCTGACTACAAATCATCATGAAATCCGAACTCGCCTTCATTCTCGACCGCTCCGGCTCCATGGAGTCCATCCGCCAGGCCGCCATCGACGGCTTCAATACCTTCCTCCGCGACCAGCAGGCAGCCCCCGGGCAAAACCGCTTCAGCCTCGTCTTCTTCGATTCCGGCATCGAGACCCGCTTCGATTCCATCCCGGTCGCCGAGGCCATCCCGCTCGATTTCGACAGCTACGTCCCCCGCGGCAGCACCGCCCTGCTCGATGCCATTGGCGACACCATCGATCTTCTCGGCGCGCGTTTTGCCGCCCTCCCGCCCTCCGCTCGGCCCGACCATGTCACCGTCGCCATCCTCACTGATGGCGAGGAAAACTCCTCCACCCGCTACACTTGGCACGACGTCTCGAAACGCATCCAGCACCAGACTGAAATCTACTCCTGGGAGTTCCTCTTTCTCGGTGCCGGCGAGGACGCCATCGCCACCGCCGCGAAGATGCAGATCCACGCCGCCAACGCCTCCAATTTCCAAGCCGACGACGCCGGCCAGCATGCCGCCATGGCCAGCTTCTCCCGAAAATCCCTCGGCACCCGCGCCAAAAAATCCGGCCACGCCACTGCCGAGCAACTCGCCGACGCCGATGCTCCGCTCCAAAACATCGTCCGCGAGGAAGACCAGAAACGTCGCTGACGAACCACATGTGGCCGGTGCGCGTCCCGCCGTCCTGCGCGCTGTCTATCCTTGTGCGGGCCGCGTGATTCGCTTACCTCCTCGCGCTCTCACTGAAATGAGGCCGCAGACTTCCCAAAAACCATGATTCTTGATTCGGACTCACGCATCGTCATGACGCTCGACGCGGGTGGCACCAACTTCCGTTTCTCCGCCATGCGCGGCGGCAGGCCGGTCACTGAAACCATCGCCCTGCCCTCCAATGGCAGCGATTTGCCGCAATGCCTAGCAAACCTGATCGATGGCTTCACCCGCGTCGAAGCGCTTTGCCCGGATGCGCCGTCGGCCATCAGTTTCGCCTTCCCCGGACCGGCGGACTATCCGAGCGGTATCATCGGCGATCTCGGCAATCTTCCCGGCTTCCGCGGTGGCGTGGCTTTGGGGCCGATGCTGGAAGAGAAATTCAGCATTCCCGTGTTCATCAACAACGACGGCGATCTATTCGTCTACGGCGAGGCGATCGGCGGATTTCTCCCACACGTGAACGGCCTGCTCGAAGCAGCGGGCAGCCCGAAGCGCTATCACAATTTGTTCGGGGTCACCATGGGCACCGGTTTTGGCGGCGGTATCGTCCGCAACGGCGAGCTCTTCATCGGCGACAATTCCATGGCCGGCGAGGTCTGGCTGCTCCGCAGCAAACTGGATCCCACCATGAACGCCGAGGAAGGCTGCTGCATCCGCGCGGTGCGCCGTATTTATGCGGAGCAGGCCGGGATCTCGCTCGGAGAAGCGCCGGAACCGCGGGATTTGTTTGAAATCGCCAACGGCAGCCAGCCGGGCAATCAGGCGGCCGCCATCGAGGGCTTCCGTCGCCTCGGCGAGGTGGCCGGCGATGCCATGGGTAACGCGCTCACCCTGATCGACGGTCTCGCGGTGATCGGTGGCGGAGTCTCCGGTGCATGGCCCTTGTTCCTCCCGGCATTGGTCGGCGAGTTGAACGGCTACTACACCGGGCCTGGCGGAAATGCGTTTCGCCGTCTGGCGTCCGCCGCTTTCAATCTGGAGGATCCCGCCCAGCTCGAAATTTTCCTCAAAGGGCAGACCCGCAGCATCTCCGTGCCCGGCACGCGTCGGACCTTGGAATACGATCCTCTGCAACGGGTCGGAGTCGGCATGTCCCGCCTTGGCACCAGCGAGGCGGTCGCCCTCGGCGCTTATGCCTTTGCCTTGCGGAAGTTGGATCGGGGCACGGTTTAACCCGCGGATTTCCCGGCACAATCGCACCTTGACCCGGACGGCTCGGCCCTTTACCTACGCGGCTGTATGGGATTTGACACACTTGGGCTCTCCGCAGCCGTTCTGGAAGCCATTGAGGAGTCCGGTTACACCACGCCTACGCCGATCCAGGCCCAGGCGATTCCGATCATCCTCGAAGGAAAGGACGTCATCGGCGCTTCCCAGACGGGCACGGGAAAGACGGCGGCCTTCGCGCTTCCCACGCTTTCGAAAATCGAGAAAATGGGCAAACCCCAGATCCTCGTGCTCGAGCCCACCCGCGAGCTCGCCCACCAGGTGGCCGAGCAATTCGAGAAATACGGCAAGCACACCGGCATGAAGGTCGCCCTGCTCTACGGCGGCGTCGGCCTTGGCACCCAGTCGGAGCAGCTTGCCGCCGGCGCCGACATCGTCGTCGCCACGCCCGGCCGCCTCGTCGATCACTTTTATCGCACTTCCATGCGTTTCGGCGAAATCAAGGTGCTCATCCTCGACGAAGTGGACCGCATGCTCGACATGGGATTCCTCCCGCAGGTTCGGAAAATCGTCAACCTCTGCCCGTGGGAAGGCCGCCAGACCTTGTTTTTCTCCGCCACCATGCCGCCGGCGATCCAGACCTTCGCCCAATGGTGCCTCACCGATCCCGTCAGTATCGAGATCGCCCGCACTTCCATCCCGACCAGCGTCACCCACGCGTTCTATCCGGTCGCCATGGATCAGCGCGACGAACTGCTGCTCGAGCTTCTCAAACAAACCGACTACCATTCGGTCATGATTTTCACCCGCACCCGCAAGGAAGCGGACCAGCTCACCTCGCTGATCAAAACCACCGGCCAAGTCAAAGTGGCCGCCATGCACTCCGACATCAACCAAGTGGATCGCATGAAGGCGCTCGCCGGATTCAAGGCCGGTGAGTATGAAATCCTTGTCGCCACCGACGTCGCCGCCCGTGGCATCGATATTTCCAACGTCTCCCACGTCATCAACTACCGCGTCCCCGAAAACGCCGAGGACTATGTGCACCGCATCGGCCGCACTGGCCGCGCCGAGGCCGAGGGTGATGCGTTCACCATCCTCACCGCCGACGAACTCGACTACGCGAAGTCCGTGGAAATCTTCATCGACCAGCCTATCCCGCGCCGGAGGCTGGAGGATTTCGAATACATCTATACCGCGCTGCTCGACACCACGCCGATCAAGTCCATCCGCCGCAAGAAGACCGGCGGCGGGAAAAAGCGGCGTTGACCGTTTGTTTGTGCTACATCATTGTAGCCACATGAGAACAGCGACCGTCCGAGATCTTCGAAACCACTATACCAGCCTGTTGAGCTGGGTCAGTGAGGGCGAGGAAGTCGTCATCACCCAGCGCGGCAAGCCTGTTGCCAGGTTGATTCCTGAAAAGCCCGGGAAACCGCAGGAAGTGAATTGGGGTAATGCTCCTGAAGTCACCCGCGACCGCAGCGGCGAAAGAATGCTTTCAGCCCAGGAGTCATTGGATCTCATCCACGATGCCGCAAGCAAATGGTGATCGCTTCGGATACCAGTTTCCTGTTCGCGCTGTATGGCAACGACTGCCACAGCATAACTGCCGCGGAATGGATCTCTGTTTCGACCAGTCCGATTCTAATCAGTGACTTCAATGACTTTGAACTGCGCAACGCGCTGCGATTTTCCGAGTTCAGCAAACGTGTGATTCCTGGAACAGCAGCCACGCATCTCTCGTTGTTCGAAGATGCCATCGCGGCGGGTCGGCTTGTTCCGAGTAAATCCAATCTCTCGGCAATCCTGACGGAAGCCAAACGACTATCCACCATCCACACTCTTAGTGGCGGTCATCGCAGCTTTGATATCCTGCACGTCGCTGCCGCCAAAATCATGGAAGCCAGCTATTTCCTGACCTTCGACGGGAACCAGAAACGCCTCGCGGAAAACGAAGGCCTCATCGTCCCTCTCTGATGCGCGTCCTCTCCATCGATCCCGCCGTTAGGAACACCGGCTACGCCGTGCTCGAAGGCGATCCGCGCAAGCCCACGGTGCTCGCCTTCGACGTGATTTCCATCCCCAAGTCGATCGCCCAATCCGCCGCGCTCTCCGCCATCCGCACGCATCTGGTGAACATCATCCAGAAGTTCCAACCGGACGAAATCGCCGTCGAGGGCATCATTTACGTGCAGTCCCACCAGACCGCGATTTCCATGGGAGCCGCCCGTGCCGCCGCGCTCATCGCCGCCGCGGATCACGGGCTGCGGGTTTTCGAATACTCGCCGAAGAAGGTGAAAATGGCCGTCGTCGGGAATGGCAACGCCGATAAAAAGCAAGTCGCCTTCATGGTTCGCGCCCTGCTCGGACTTGCTGAAACCCCACCGTCCGACGCGGCCGATGCGCTCGCCATTGGCATGGCTCATCTCCAGGCCTCCGATCCGCTCAAAGCGAAACTCCTCGAACGCCGCCTCGTCTAACCGTGAAGGCGGTTTTCAACCGCCAAGCCCATCCCATCCATGCTGGAAATCATCCATCTCCCCGAGCCCATCGACTACGAAGCCGGCCTCCGCCTTCAGGAACAACACGTCGCCGCCATCCTCGACGGCACCGGCGGCGACACCATCCTCCTGCTAGAGCATCAACCCGTTTACACCATCGGCCGCCTGCGCGACCAATCCTCCCTGCGCGATCCCGCCTCGCTGCCTTACCCCGTCCACGAAATCAACCGCGGCGGCCAGGCGACCTACCACGGTCCCGGCCAGTTGGTCGGCTATCCAATTCTCGATCTCAACCCCCGCGGCAAGGACCTCCACGAACACCTGCGGAAACTCGAAGACGCCTTGATCCGCGCCTGCGCCCGGTTCGGCGTGCAAGCCGGCCGGCGTGAGGGACTCACCGGTGTGTGGGTGGAAAACCGCAAACTCGCGTCCATTGGCGTGGGCGTTAGAAAATGGGTCTCCATGCACGGCTTCGCGATCAACATCACCCAGGATAGCCTGCCGCCGTTCTTCGCCATCACCCCGTGCGGGATTGATGGCGTTTCCATGAGTTGCCTGGAGAACGAGGCGGGGAGGGGAATCACCGTTGCAGAGGCCTCCCGAGCCATTGCCGAGGAACTCGAATCTATCTTCGAGAAGTAGCCTCAAGGAGCGGCGGACTCCGATCCGCCGAAGCTCATGCGGGGACGATGGATCAAGGCAGACCGACGATCCATGAGCTTCGGCGAATCAGAGTTCGCCGCTCCATGTTGAAGAGACGCCGCCGGACGCGGCAGGATGACGTCACTTCGATGGGGGAAAGGATCTAAGACGAAAGCTGAAGCTCATCCACCCTCATGGGAATCGCCCGATGCAACAGCACCATCACCGGCAGCGCCAACAGCGGGGAGAGAAGGAATCCGCCGACGGCTCCGAGGGTCAAATTCAGAGTCACGTTCGGAGAAACGGGCGAATTTGCAATCTGCGGCTCTTGATGGATGACGACGCTCCCGCCATCCATTTTCGCAGCGATGTTTTCGCTGATTTGTTTGAGCTTCAGCGTTTTCAGTAATTGCTGATCCGTTTCAAAATCACGTTTTGCATCGATGTAGTTCTGCTCTCGAAGGGTCTTTTCGTTTCCGTCATTGAGGTCATCCGGATCTGACAGAAGTGGTCTTTTCAATTTCATCATCTCTGCCACCGCCTTCCGCCGCTCCTCCACTTTCTCCTCCTGCTCCTTGACCGCTTTGTTCAACTCAGCCAGCCGACGATCCGAATCCCGCTTTATAATCCCAACCCGGTAATTCCGATAAGCTCTAGCAACTTCTGCGGCGATGTCCCGAGTGGCCTCGCGGTCAGTGTGGCGCACCCGGATGGCGATCAGATCCGTTCCCCGGATATTTTCCGTCATCACGATCTCTTTTAAAATCCGAATGGCAGTGTCCTGGTCCACTCCCCATTGTTTGATGAGTTCGAGTTTTTCCACGACTTCTGCCAGGGACGCACGGCTCTTGATCTTGTTGAACTCCGTGCCGAAAAAATCCTGTGGTGTGGTTTGTGGAGGCACCGCCCCGACCTCGGATGGAGACGTCATCGGTCTCACCTCGATGACAGTTTCGCTCTCGTATTTTTTCGGCATCACATAACTGACCACCGTCATAACCAGCAAGCCGCCGATTGCACCGACTGGTAGCATCACGAAAAAGATCCACCAGAAGCGTCTGAACATTATTACAGGTTGAGCGTGCGACTGATGGATGCAAGTAAATTGAACCGCCAATCTACTTCGCCTTCGCCGCCGCGAAGTTGGGATTCAGCGGATTGATGTCCACTTTCCGGTGATGGGGAATTGCAACCAGATCCATGTCCTCCATTGGAATGGCTCCTAGCAGAACATTATCGCCCATGACAATCGCTCCCACGAAGGCAACCCTGTTTCTGAACCGGACTTCCAGAGGGCCGACGTAAGGAACCATCTTTTTGGAGTTGTCCGTGAGCGTGATTTCCTTTTTCGACTGCTCCTCAAGCCCGAGTTGCAGCCGGATGTGTTCGGGAATGATCAAATACACCGATCCAGTGTCCGCCAGTGCTTCGACAGAGCATTCCTGCTGATCCGGGATCCGTGGATTCCTCATCGTCAGTGCTGCATACGAAAGCCCCATGGATGAAGAATGGTTGCCAAATCCAATGAATTAATTCCGGAGGCTCGATAGCACCCTCCTCAGTCTTTGATATCAATAATCGCCCGCTTGCGCTTGGACTTGATCCAGCGCTCGTATTGCTCGGAGGTCTTTTTCTTGCTGACGCGCTGCTCGACCATTTCGCGAACCTTGTCGTCCAGCGGTGGCGAGGGACCGAATTCGATTTTGATGGGTTTGACGATCGTGAACCCTTGCGGATCGAGCAGAGGACCGACGACTTTGCCGACAGGCGCTTCGAAAATAATGGACGCGAACTCCGGCGACAGGTCGGGGCGCGGGACGTTTTCTTGAAGCCCGCCGGTCTCGGCAAAGGCGTCTCTGGAGTGGACCTTGGCAAGCTCCGCGAAGTCTTTGCCCTCGCTGATTTGCTTCGCGACATCCTCGGCCAGGGTCAGCTGGGTGTCAGGTGTGGCAAGTGGGTTTTGGGGATCTGAAGCGGGAATGAAAATTTTCTGGAAGCTGATGACGTCCTTGCTCACGTCGCGGAGCGTGGACTTGATTTCGGCGTATTCCTTCTCCACTTCGTTAGGCAACGGCGGTGGCGCGTCGGAAAACTGCTGGGCACGCATCGCCTGCACTACCATCTTCTCGCGGGTCATTTCGCGATAGCCATCCATGGTCAGCCGGCTGCGCTTGAGTTCTTCGCGGAATTTCACCTCGTCGCCGTTATACAATTCGCGCATCTGGCGTTTGATTTCCTCGTCGATGAGGTTGGGCTTGATGACGGCGCCGAGTTGCTTGAACTCGTCGAGAATGATTTGCCGGTCGATGAGTTCCTGGATGATGTTGGCCTTGGATTCCTTGAATTTCGCCTCGAATTGGGGACCTCTGCGTGGGAACTGGGTCGCCAGTTGGGCAAAAATCGGGGACAGCATGAACGCGACCTGATTCTTCGTGACCACCCGCCCGTTGACCTTGGCGGAAATGCCATTCACCTCGACAGGTCCGCTCGGACGCATCGGGGCACTCGGAGGAGCTTGGGGAGGCGGCGGTGCCTGCTGTGCGGAAGCTCCTCGATTTGAGAGGATTACGCCGAAAATCACCAATGGCAAAGCGAAACGCGGATTCATGAAGTAGTAGGGAAAAATCAGAAGTTTTGCAGCAGGGAAACAGCTTCGGAGAGCTTTCCCCGGGGGCTCGCGGATTGCAAGCGGGGAAACCGCCGACCTTCAAGGAGGATGTAATCTCCATTCCGGTGAAGCATCAACCGCTGGCCGCTGATTTCCACCGAGGCGATTCCCTCGGCGGCGGCGAGCGCTTTGATCCGGGTGATTTCCAGAAGTCGTGCCGCGGCCTCGGGGATTCGGCCGAAGCGGTCGCGCCACGACGCTTCCAGCGCGTCGATGGCTTTCAACGTGCCGGCTTCGGAAATTTCGCGGTAAGCAGTGATGCGAACCTTGGTTTCCTCCAGCCAGGCGGCGGGTAAAAACGCGGGCAGCACGAGTTTCGGATCCTCCCGAGCGTAGGCCGTCTCGCTGAAGACGATGAAGTCCGCCTTGAAACTCGTCTCGCCGCGCGGCGCGTCCTTGCGGCCCTTGAGCCGATCCACCGACTGGCGGAGGAGCTGGCAATAGAGCTCAAAACCGATCTGCGAAATGTGGCCGGATTGTTTGGTGCCGAGTAAATTTCCCGCGCCGCGGATTTCCAAGTCCTTCATGGCGATTTTGAAACCGGAGCCGAGCGCGGTGTATTCCTTGATGGCGTTGATGCGCTTGCGGGCGTCCCCCACCGTCATCATGTCGCGCGGCAGCAGCAGGATGGCGTAGGCCTTTTCTCCGGCGCGGCCCACGCGGCCGCGGAGCTGATAGAGATCCGCCAGCCCGAAGCGGTCGGCGCGGTCGATGAGGATGGTGTTTGCGTTCGGGATGTCGATGCCTGTTTCGATGATCGTCGTGGCTAACAAGACGTCGGCCTCGCCCTTGACGAAGGCGTGCATGACCACTTCCAGGTCGTCCTTGTCCATCTGCCCGTGGCCGATGAGCACCTTGGCCTCGGGTACCAGCTCGCGGATTTTTGACGCCATCATGTCGATGGTCTTCACCCGGTTGTGCAGGAAAAACGTCTGGCCGCCGCGCTTCATCTCGCGGCGGATGGCGTCGCGGATGATGCGCTCGTCGTAGGCGCAGACCGTCGTGGAAACCGGCACCCGGTTCGGCGGCGGGGTGTCGATGGTGGACATGTCGCGCGCACCCATCAGCGCCATGTAGAGCGTCCGCGGAATCGGCGTGGCGGATAGAGTCAGCACGTCCACCTGGCGGAAGAGCTGCTTGAACTTCTCCTTGTGCGCCACGCCGAAGCGCTGCTCCTCATCCACGACAACGAGTCCGAGATCTTTGAATTTCACATCGCCGGAAACCAAGCGGTGCGTGCCGATGACCAGATCCACCGAACCGTCCGCAAGCCCGGCGATGGTTTCTCTAACTTCGGAAGCCGTGCGGAAGCGGTTCAGCAAATCGATGCGGATCGGATAGTCCGACATCCGCTCGCGGAAGGTCCGCCAATGTTGTTCTGCCAGAACCGTGGTGGGAACCAGGATGGCGACTTGTTTGCCGCTGGTGATCGCCTTGAATGCGCCGCGGATCG
Organism: Akkermansiaceae bacterium; assembly: GCA_031425955.1. Classification (GTDB taxonomy): domain Bacteria; phylum Verrucomicrobiota; class Verrucomicrobiia; order Verrucomicrobiales; family Akkermansiaceae; genus Luteolibacter. The sequence goes on from JANPKJ010000055.1 coordinate 40,921, forward strand.
CGACTTCGGTTTTTCCAAATCCCACGTCGCCGCAGATCAAGCGGTCCATCGGGCGGGTGGATTCCAAGTCCAGCTTCGTCTCGTCGATCGCCCGCCGTTGGTCGGTCGTTTCAGTGTAATGGAACGAGCGCTCGAACTCCCACATCCACCGCGAATCAGGCGGGTGCGCGAAACCAACCTCTCCCTGCCGCTCGGCCTGCACACGCAGCAATTGCGCGGCGTAGTCCATGATGGATTTTTCCGCCGCCTTCCTCGCGGTCTTCCACGCGGCTCCGCCGAGTTTGTTCAGTTCCGGCGTCTTGCCGCCGAGCCCGACGTATTTCCCGACGAGATGCGCCTGCTCCAGCGGCACGCCGAGTTGCACTCCGTCGCGGTATTCCAAAACCAGCTCATCGCCCTCGTCTCCCTGTTGGATGCCCTTGAACCGACCGATGCCGTATTCGTAATGCACCACCAGATCGCCTTCCTCCATCTCGTCGATGGTCGCGCGGGCTCGGGCGGCACGGGCTTTTTCCAACAGCGACCGCCGCGGCCCGCCGGGCGTGCGGTAGCGGCCGAACAGCTCGGAGGATGACAGCACCGCCAGCTTGGAAATCGGCACGGTGAATCCCGCTAACAATTCACCGCGGATCGGAATCAGTCCCAGATCGCGCTGAAGATCCTTTCCCGCGAGTTCGGCGAAGCGTTCTTCCTCGCCCCGGTTGCCGAAGACCATCGTGATGTCCCAGCCGCCGCGTTTCCAGTCATTGAGCTGGCGGAAGAAATTTTCACGCCGCGTTTCCTCAAGCACGAAATCACCCGCCTCGAAGGTGCCCAGCGGGCTGCCGTAACAGGCCAGCGTGTCATCCTCCTCGCTGTTATATTCCGCCGCGCCTTCGAGGACCCGCACGTCGGGTTTTTCGATTTCCGCGCCGAAGGAAATTATGAGATCCGTCTTCCGCCGGTAGTCGGCGACGGTCGCTTCCGAAGACGGCTCCGCAAATAACAGGTCCGACTCCAACAGCTTGGCGGTCGATGCCTGCGAATCCAGATCGAACTCGCGGATCGATTCCAGATCCGTGTCGAAAAACTCGAGCCGCAGTGGTTTCGCAGCCTGCCATGCGAACAGATCGAGAATCCCGCCGCGCACCGCGAACTGGCCGCGGCCGGTGACGGTGGGGACGCGTTCGTAGCCGTGGTCGGTGAGGGATTTCGCCAATTCGGCAGGATTGAGCGCCGTCCCAGGCTTGAGTGGAGTGCGGCTCGCACGAAGAGCTTGAGGGGAGGGGGCCTTGCCGGCTAACGCATCGCTGCCACAAATAATCACGCAGCTTTCCGAGCGGGCGAGGATTTCCAACACTGAAAACCACTCCGCCGCGGACTCCGGATCGGCGATCGTGCCGTCGCCCGTTTCCACTGGTCCATCCGGCAGCACCAACCCGGTAACGCCCCACAATTCCAGCTCGGAAGCCAGCCGCTCGCGATGCCGCGGCATGTCGGAAATGAGCCACAGCCGCGTTTTTTTCCGGTCCTTCGCCGCCAGCACCACGACCGCGGCGAGAAACGCGTGGGCCGCCTCGGCCGACTGATCGAGCACGACCTCGCTGTCACCTTTGGCGAGAGGGGCCAGGCGCGCGGCGAATTCGGGCTGAGTCACGGCGCGCCGGAGCCAGCCGTGAGTGGAATCGTCCGTATGGGACACGCGGGAGGCTTAGTGCGGATCCTGCGAAGTCGCAAGGGAGGATCGAGCGTTGACAGATTTCCAGCCCCAAATATGGTTGCCCATATGAAGACAACCATCGAGATTGCTGACAGTCTCCTCCTTCGTGCCAAAGCGCGGGCTCGGGAAAAGCACATCACCTTGCGCTTGTTGATCGAAGAATCTCTGGCCGCGACTCTCGACCAACCCGTGCGTGCGGCGCAGGTGGAGCCAGTCACATTCAAGGGCAATGGAATGAGCCGTGAGTTTGAAGACGCCTCCTGGAACAAGATCCGTGATGCGATTTACCCATGATCGCCATTGATACCAACATCCTGGTGTATGCCCACCGCGAAGACTCGCCCTGGCACGAGAAGGCGCTCGCAACCGTCACCGAGCTTGCCAATTCCGGTTCGCCCTGGGCCATCACCTGGCCGAGCGTCCACGAATTCCTCGCCATCGTGACGCATCCTAAAATCTACGATCCGCCGACTCCCATCGCCACGGCCCTTGCGGCGATGCAAGCATGGCAGGCGAGCTCGGGATTGAGATTGCTTGGAGAAGGTCCCGGCTATTTCGAAAAACTCTCCGCGCAGGCGACGGCTGGGATGATCAAGGGGCCGAAGATTCACGACGCCAGGATCGCGGCGATCTGCCTCCATCACCGGGTGAAGAAGCTGTGGTCCGCGGATCGCGATTTTTCGTCGTTTCCGTCCTTGGCTTGTGAAAACCCGCTGATCTAGCCGCCGGACCGGACGATGGTGATCCGCGCCGCATGATCAAGGCCCCGCCGCCGAAGTGGTCGTGGCGGCGGTTTTCAAGCGCCAAGCCCATCATTCCAAAAGCGGAGGCCAAAAAACCGGTAACGAATCCCACGCTTTGCTTCTGTGATGGGTATGGACACAATTCCCGGCAGCGAATCCATGGAAAACCCGCCCCACACCCCGCTCGGCGGACTCGACCCCGCAGACCTCCTCAAGCAAGGCGCTGCGGATGACACCTTCATGGATGGCGGGGCAGGTTCCTTCAGTCCGCCGCCCATCGAGGAACTCACGGCCATTTTTCCGCAGTTTGAAGTCCTCGAACTCATCGGAAAAGGCGGCATGGGCGCGGTTTACAAAGTCCGGCAGAAGGACCTCGACCGCATTGTGGCGCTGAAAATCCTGCCACCCGCCATCGGCCAGTCGCCGGAGTTTTCCAATCGCTTCACCCGCGAGGCCAAGGCGCTGGCAAAACTGAACCACCCGGGTATCGTCACCCTCCACGAATTCGGCCAGGCATCTTCCTCTCAACTCTCAACCATCAACTCTCAACCTCTTTACTTCATCCTCATGGAGTTCGTCGATGGCGTGAACCTCGCACAGCTCATGAAGACCGGCCGGATCTCGCCGCGCGAGGCGCTGGCCATCGTCCCGCAGATTTGCGACGCGCTGCAATTCGCCCACGACCAGGGCATCGTCCACCGCGACATCAAACCGGAGAACATCCTGCTCGACCGCCTCGGCCGGGTGAAAGTCGCCGACTTTGGCATCGCAAAAATCGTCGGCGACGTGACTCAGGCATTCCCGCCTGATCTTCATTCGCCGCCAGCCAGCCTATGCACGGAAGCCGGGAAAATCATCGGCACGCCCCAATACATGGCCCCCGAGCAAATCGACCATCCCTCCGAGGTCGATCACCGCGCCGACATCTACGCGCTCGGCGTCGTCTTCTACCAGATGCTCACCGGCGAGCTGCCTGGCAAGCGCCTCGAAGCGCCATCGAAGAAAGTCCACATCGACGTCCGTCTCGACGAGATCGTCCTGCGCGCGATGGAGAAAGATCCGGAATTGAGATTTCAGAAAGCCAGCGTGATGAGGACGCGGGTGGAGGATTTGGGTGTGGAACAGCCAAACATCATACCAATTCCATCAGCGGCTCATGTAGAAACTCGGTGTGACTCTTTTGCTTTAGCTGCGTTCATCATGGCAATTCTTCTCGGACCGTTCGGGTCCTTACCTGCAATCATTTTCGGGCACGTTTCCCTTTCGCGGATTAGAGCCAACCGATTGCTGACCGGTCGCGGATTCGCAATGGCTGGTATCATTATCGGGTATCTTTTTCTTGCCGCCTCCATCGCATTGATCGCAGTGGCCATGGTTTTTTACGGCAAAACCACGGAGTCCGGCTTCCTCTCCTCATCGGGCGAAATGCCGTTCCCAGCACCACGTGCCATCGTCATCGAAGAACCGCCTTCTCCTTCAAGTTCGAGCGTCAACCCCACCCTTCTCATGACCGAGTTCGGCGAGTTCAAGTCCGAGCAGAGTTTGTGGAGCATTCGTGTTTCCGCGCAGGATCGAACGCTACACATCAGTCGTCAGCCGGGATCGAGCGGGATAGGGACGAGTATTTCTCCCGGCAAATGGCGTGCTCGGAATGGTTGGTTCGTTTTCATCGAGAATGAGAATCATGCGTGGGCTTATGATGGGGGTGAAAAACTCATGCTGGTGGAGGTCACCCCCGAGAAAAGCACGCTTTATGAAAATGAGACCATCCCGCGAACAGTGCCTGATGCCATTCAGCCTCTTCTTTCCCAATCCACTTTGGGAAGGATCGGGGCGGAAAGTCGCGAGCCTCAACTTAAATACCTCGCATGGCAGGACGAAGTTGAGAGGAATCCGGAGTGGCAGGCATGGCGAGCCAACGGTGAATTTGTGAAACGAAATGAAATGCAGCTTCCTCCTGCGATCGCCACGCCCGCGAAAATGGAGGTGGACGAAAGCAGGCACGTCTCAGAGAACCCGCGTTTTCTCAACCTATGGATTTCGCATCCAGCGTTTGATTCGCAGAGCGTCATGGAAATCACACTGCTGGACGAGGCTGGAAAACCGTTGGAAGCGCCGGCTCGGGATTTTGCGGCAATAGTTTCTCCACCATCTACGGAGAGCCATCACCTTGGCTGGATCACTGCCGGTGTTTGTGCGGGAAAAATGGATGACACTCCGCCGAGGGTGAACGTGAAGCTCAACTACAGTCTGGGTCCGTGGCGCTACTGGAAAAATATCGAGGCGGATTTCCACGGCTCGGAGGCGGTCAGCAACGGGGTCATGGTGAACGATCCCGGTCAAGGGGCGGATGGCAAGGCCTTCATCCAGTTAACACGCGACCGGACGTTGGATCCCGGTAACGAGCAGTTCGACTTTGTGGCAGTGACCAGGGACGGTCAGAAGCTGAATCGAGTCGGTTATGTTGTGAGTGGTTTGGGTCAGCTCAGTTCAGAGAGATTCGTTTTCGACGTGCCGATCGAACAGGTGAAAAGCTTTCGCTGCCGGAGGCGACCGATCAACATGATCTCGTGGACGGTGCCATTGCAGAAAGATGTGCCGGATGCGGGACGGACTGGAATCGGCGGCCCGGAGGTTTCGGTTCTGGCAGAGAGATGGCTCTCCGCAATCGATGCGGGAAACTACGGCCAGAGTTGGAAGGATGCTGCGAAATTTTTCCAATCGGCGATTGCCGAAAGTGCTTGGGTTTCCACGCTTGAAGGAGTGCGCAAGCCGCTGGGTGCGGCGAAGTCGCGGAAGGTTCGGGCAGCCAACAAAGCAAACGCGCTTCCCGGCGCACCGGATGGCGAGTATTTCATCATTCAGTTCGACACGGTGTTTGCCTCGAAGCTGGATGCCGTGGAGACGGTGACTTTCACGTTGGAAAAGGACGGCTCGTGGAAAGCCGCCGGTTATTTTATCCGCTAGTATCATGATAATCTATCAAGCACCCTGGGGCAAGCCACTGATCGTGATTTCCAGCCTGCTAATGGTGTTGTGCGTCGTCAACGTGGTGGCGTTCCGGTTGCTACTTCCGGAAGAGCCACCGGGCATGGTCTTGCTGGCACAGTGGACCCTGCCGGTGATCGTGCTGTGCTGCCTGCCGTTCATGATCCGCGGCTACGCCATCACTGAGGATGCGATTCTGATCCGGCGCTTGTTCTGGACAACGCGGCTGGACCGCGCCGGATTGAAGTCGGCGGAGGCGATTCCCAAGGCGATGAACAAAAGCCTGCGGACCTGTGGCAATGGCGGTGGGTTTTCGTTCACCGGGTGGTATTGGAATAAATCGCTCGGGTTCTATCGAGCGTTCGTGACGGATCTGAACCGGACGGTGGTGTTGCGGTTTGAAAAACGCACGGTGGTGGTTTCGCCGGACGAGCCGGAGGAATTCGTGGCGGAATTGAGTCAGGAAAATCGAATCGCGGCGACCGGTGATCGCCGCTACCGCTGATGGCCTCATCCGATGGATTTTTCGCGACGACGCGCTGGACGATGGTCCGGGCGGCGGGAGCATCGGCGGATGATGCGTTGGAGTCGCTGTGCACGGCGTATTGGTTCCCGTTGTATGCGTATGTGCGGCGGCATGGTTTCTCGAAGGAAGATGCGGAGGATCTGACGCAGGCGTTTTTCGCGAAGTTGCTGGGGCGGCAGGATTTCGCAGGGCTAAAGCAGGAGAGCGGACGGTTCCGGGCATTCTTGTTAGCAGCGTTGAAGAATTTTCTATCCAACGAACGCGACCGTGCGGGGCGCCTGAAACGCGGCGGAAACATCACCCACCTTTCGCTTGATTGGCAGAGCGCTGACACCCAGTTCCAGATCGCGGACGGCGGTCAGGTCCCGCCGGACGAGGCGTATGACCGCGAGTGGGCGGTGGCGCTGTTGGAGCGGGTGATTTCCAAGTTGCGGGAGGAATCCTTGGCAGGTGGTAAGCTGGAGCGCTTCGAACAGCTGAAATCCTATCTGACGATGGGCAAGGGCGAGATCCCCTATGTATCCGCAGCCACCGCTCTCGCGATGGACGAGGGCGCGGTGCGGGTGGCGGTGCACCGGTTGCGGAAACGCTACCGCGAGGTGCTGAGAAAAGAAGTGGCGGACACGCTTGCGGATCCGGCGGCGGTGGATGAGGAACTGGCTGTTTTGCTAGGGGCGTTCGCCTGAGAAGGTACCCTTCACGCACGGCTTTGATGCGATGTGCAAGTTCCGTGGTTCGGAGTGCCGGGTGGTGGAGGTCTTATAAGTGACTCAAGATTAGTCTTAGGGTGAGAGTGCAGACGGTTTGGCACCCCGTCTGCAAAAAGGGAGGAGTTCGCCCAAGAACGGGCACTCAACTCCAAACCAATATGAAAACCATGAAAACGCTCAACTCCACCCTCGCCTCGGCTTGCCTTGGCTTCGCCCTTTGCAACATCGGCTACTCGCAAGCCTCACCGAACCGTCCCGACGACGCCAAGACGGCTTCCTCGGATGCCCATTCCAAAGATCACATCATGATGTCCAACGGCAAAGTGGTCGTGATGAAAGACGGCAAGACTTCCGAACTGGAGAAATCCATGACTCTTGAAGATGGCACGAAGGTCTCGAAGGACGGCTCGGTCGTTACGAAAGACGGTCAGGCAGTAAAGATGGGCGAAGACGATTTGCTCCTATTCAATGGCCGGATGACCAAAAGAGAACATCTGATGTTGAAAGACGGCAAAATGATCGTCGTCAAGAATGGTAAAGCCATGCCTTTGGAAAAAGACATCACCCTCGAAAACGGCACCAAGGTCACGGCGGATGGAACCATCACCCTCAAGGATGGTAAAACCTCGAAGGTCGGCGAAACCGACATGATCCTCATGGACGGCACGATGGCCAAGGTTCCACAAACTCCGGGCGGCCCACGCAACACCAACTGATCAGGTTCGATCAACTATCTCACGAGAAACCGGTGGTAACTGCCACCGGTTTTTTTGTGTTCCGTTTTGTCCGGGTGCATTCCGGTTTGATCGACCAAGAGGAAACTTCCCGAAAATCCGATTGATGCGGAGGAATCCCCGATGCATTGAAGGGCATGGATGCCAACGATCGCGGCGGCGAACTCACTCTGCCAACCCAAAACCCGCTCCTCCGGGCGCTTGAGAACCTTGCCTTGAACATTCCAGGCTCGACCGAGCCGGTGAGTGTCAACCCGCAGAAGCGTGCCGCAGAAATCGTGCGGATCGCGGGGTTCAAGGCCGGCGCCATGTCCGCCACCCTCGCGCTGCCACCGGGACCGGCGGGCATGTTCACGGTCATCCCGGACCTGGTCAAGGTCTGGCAGATCCAGCAGCAGATGGTGGCCGATGTCGCGGCATGTTTCGGGAAATCCTCCCAATTGAACCGGCAAATGATGGTCTATTGCCTCTTCCGCCATGGAGCTGCCATGCTGCTGCGCGACGTCGTTGCCCGCGTCGGGCAACGCGTCATTGTCAAACAGGCCAGCATGCGGGTGATCCAACAGACGTTGAGGAAGATCGGAATCCACGTCACCCAAAAAGCCGTGGGCAGCACGCTCTCACGCTGGTTGCCCGCTGTCGGACCCATTCTTATCGGTGGCTATTCGCTGGTGGACACCCGGATGGTTGGAAAAACGGCCATCGATGCCTTCAGCCGGGAGATCGAAATCGAGCCGGGGGATGACGTGATCGACGTGGTGGCCATCACCACTGACTAACAAAAAAACCACGGCCCCAATGAAGGGACCGTGGCGTTTGTTGGCTGAAACGCGGATTAGCGCGCTGCGGCAGTGGTTTCTCCCATGGAGGCCACCGAGATGTCTTCCGCGCCCAGATCGGAGAGAATCTTCTTCGCGGTGTCCACCCTGTCACCATCGGTGGCGTGGATGGAGATCAAGATGTTGCCATCTGAAATGCGGTTCTCGTAACGCTTGGCCTCGAGCTCGGGAATGCCCATGCCGATGAGACCGCCGGCGATTCCGCCCACGGCAGCACCTGCTGCGAATCCGCTCATTGCGGCAAGCAGCGGGCCGGCCGCGATGAACGGTCCGACGCCGGGAATGGCGAGTGCGCCGATGCCGGCCATCAGGCCAAGAGTGCCGCCGAGGACTCCGCCAGCGCCGGCGCCCATGACGGCACCTTCCGGCGCCTTGGTGTTTTTCTCGTGGGCGAACTCGTGGGTGGTTTCCTTATCGGGGAACAACACCGAGATGTCATTGGAGGCGAAACCTGCATCAACCAGGTTGTCGATGATTTGGTTGGCCTGATTCTCGGAGGTGGCGATGGCGTAAACGGATTTATGGCTCATGATATTGGATTGGTTGGTTGGTGGGGTGAGAATTGTTATTTGACAGTTAGCGAATCGTTGACCTTGTCGGCGTTCACATGGTTGGTCACCAGTTTCTTCACGGCGGCATGTTCTTCGGCACTGTCAACCACTCCGCGGAGGACCACTTGTCCGTCCTTGGTGATGATCTTGATGTTCTTCGCGTTGAACGAGAGATCCGAGCCGACGATGGCCGCGCGGATGTCCTTGGTGGTTGCGATGTCGGAATCGCTGTTGCCCTGGTTGATCGGGGTCGGCTGTTCCTCTTTGGCGTCCACTTCGTTTCTCGCCGTGTTGTCGGCGGCAGCTACGTCGCCGCCGATGGTGGCTTGGTAGGCCTTCATTTGCGCGCGGGTTGAGGTGTCGGAATAATCCGGGCTGGCGGTGGTCTTGTGCTGGGGTGCCTTCTGCAGCTGTTCCTTCGTGAGTTTCGTCTTGAAGGACTTGGTGGGGGCGTCGAAGCGCAGGGCGGTGGTGGGCACCGAGCTCAGGGTGTCGGACATTCCCAGAAATCCGCCGGACGAGATCACGACGGCGAGGATTTCCCCCGTCTTCATGTCCACGGCAAGGTCCTTGATTTCGCCGATGCTTTCGTCACCTGCGTTTTTCACGGTGGTGCCGATGACTCGGGATGCCTGCCAGGCGTTGCCGAGCACGCGGTCGGACTGGCCGGCGGTAAGGTTGTTAGTGACTGTCTCCGGTTCGGCTCCGTTGGCGGAGGATGCCGCAAGGGGAGCGAGCATGGGCAGCAGTGATAGAAACAGCGTGCGGTGGGTAATTTTCATGATTGTGGTTGGTCTGGGGTTCGACGGTCGAATTGACGACCTGCACTCATCTTGCATGGCGCATGCCGACGACGGCCCAGATCCCCCAACCGCCATGATATCAATGATCTTCACGTAACCGACAGCGGCAGTGGCAGCGGCACGCGTTGCATTTGCGAGATGGATCCGGCGTGTGGGTATGCGATTTGCACGGCCGGGGGAGCCGCTATGTGCACCTTGTCGTGCTCACTTCAACAACCGCGCCGCGTTGATCAGTCCCGCCTCGGACCGGCGCGGGCCGATAAGCTGCAGGCTCGTGACGGGTGTCTTCTCCCCTGCGGGCGGCATCGCTATGGGAATGGCAATCGCAGGATTTCCTGCGTAATTCACGGCCAAGGTGTTCTGCATATTGAACACCATCCACTCGAAGACCACGTCGGTGCGGAAAAACGGCAGCCCGGGTGGCAGGTTCTGCATGGTCGGCAGGGCGATGAAGTCCACGTTTTCGAAGACTCGGGCGAGATCGCGCTGCCAGCGGGCTTTGCGTTTCAGGGCGTCCCTGTATTTCGTGTTATATTCAATTTCGGCTTGGAGCAGCACCAGTTTGGTAATCGGGCTGACGCCCTTTTCATTCATATACTTGCCGTTGTTGATCCATGATCCGGCGAGGGCCACGGTCTTGCCGTCCTTCTCGGCCTGCTCCCATTTCGGTTTGAAGGATTTGTTGAGATTCACCACTTTGAAGCCCTTGGCGAGGAGCGCGTCATCGATGGCCTTGTCGATCGCCGGACTGGTGCCGCCGACGTAGAACCTGCCGATACGGATCTGTCTTGCAGACGGCTTCGCAGCGACGGCGGCCTCGTAGCGGGAGGCGAATCCCTCCTGCAAGAGGTCCATGCCCTGAACAAGGTGCGGGATGTCCCTGGCCATCGGTCCCACGGTATCGAGGTGCTTGGGAGCGATGGGGAATACCCCTTGGGTGGAGACCAGGCCGAAGGTGGTTTTCAATCCGTAAATCCCGCAGCACGCGGCGGGCACGCGGATGGATCCGCCGGTGTCGGTGCCGAAGGCGACGTCCGCCAGGCTGTTTTCAATTGCTACTGCGGATCCGCTGGACGATCCGCCGGGGATGACCTTGGACTTTCCGTCGGCTCGGTTGACCGGGGTGCCGAAATAGCGGTTTTGCCCGGATACGGTCACCGCGAGTTCGGTGAGATTGGTTTTTCCGACGAAGGTGACGTTGCGCTCGCGTGCGAGTCGGAGGCATCCGGCGTCCTGTGCGGCCGGTGCACGCGTCGTGGCGATGTATTTGGATCCGGCCGTCGTCACCACGCCTTTGACGTCGATGAGATCCTTCACCGCGAGGCGGAGGCCGGTCTCGTTTTCCGCAGGCGGCCAGTATTTGATGAACGCGCGTTCACTGGAATGTTCGGCGCGGTCAAGCAGTGAAGTGGTGCAGCTGCTGGTGAGTCCCGTAACTAACAACACGGGCAGCAGGCGTCTGGTGAAAACCCGTCTCATCGCAGACCCAAGGATTGGAGAAGGGTGGAACTGATATTTCCGGTTTCCTGCAGACCCTGGTCCCGCTGATAGCGGGCGATGGAGCGGCTGGACTGTGGGCCGATCTGGCCGTCGATGGAGCCATCATAATAACCGCGCTGGGCCAGTTCGCGCTGCACAGACGAGCTTGTGGACCGTCCGCCGTAGTTTTGGTCCTCGTAATATTCCCGGGGAGCCGCCTCGCGGGTCGGGTAGTAGCGGGTATCCGGACTTTCGTAGTAGTAGGGTGAATCCGGAGGACCATAGTAGTAGCCTTGGCCGCGGTATCCGGTGCCGAAGGACAGGGTGAAGATCGAACGTGGACGGGAAATGTAGGCTCTCCGCCCGTTGTCGTCGTGGGCATAGTCGTGGTTCTTGTCATAACCTGACTTCTGGCCCTTTGAGTATTCGTAGTGGCCGGACTTCTGGCCTTTCGAATACTCGCTTTTGCCTTTTTTATCCTTTTTGGGGCCTTTCGCCTCGGCACTCTGGGGAAGCGCGAGAATGCACGTGAGGGCGAGGGCTCCTGCGCTGAATACGCGGGAAATGGGTGTTGGATTAATTTTCATCTGATTTCAGGTTACTTAGCTTTCGCGGCCGGTAAAGTTTTCTTCGTAAAGTTTTCGTCCTGGTAGAACGCTAGCACAGGTAATGTGTCCGCCGGATGGGGTGAAACCCTACCGCAAATCCCGCGCGAGTAGGGTTTCACCCCATGGACACTCCATCCTGCAAAATGCATGATGCACGGTGTTGAGCACCTCGGTCAGGGGCTCGATCTTGCCCTGCTTGCTGCCATCCGGTCCCGCGCGGCATGCTGGGGCTGGCTTCGGCGGTCAATTCGCCGGGTGCGACCCATCAGCTACCATGAAATCCCAATTATCTAACATCGTGGCTCCGCTTTCCTGTGAACCCGCTGGGTGTGTCATCGCAATGGCAGCATCCGTGGGCGGATTGAACGCATTATCCGTCATTCTCGGCGGGCTGCCAGTGGACTTTCCGGCGGCGATCACCATCGTGATGCATGTGTCGCCGCATCATAAGAGCTTGTTGGCGGAAATCCTTGGTACCCGTTGTGCGATGGTGGTTCGGCAGGCGCAGACGGGTGACGTGTTATGTCATTCCAGCGTTTTCGTCGCTCCTCCCAACCACCACATTTCTGTGACCCGCAGTGGAATCCTGGAACTATCGTCTCCCACTGCGGCTAAAATCCACTACGCGCGTCCGTCTGCCGAACCGTTGTTTGCGACGGTGGCCGTTGCCTATCGGGAAAATTCGATCGCCGTCGTTCTAACCGGCGGCGACGGGGACGGGGCGATGGGGGTGGGGATCATCAAGGACCACGGTGGCAAGGTCATCGCGCAGGACCGCGACAGCTCCCAGGACTTCAGCATGCCGGAGAGTTCCATCGAGACCGGGGACGTGGATTTCATCCTGCCTCTGGACCGGATCGCAGGCAAGTTGATCGAACTGGTAGCCGCCTGTGGGGTTTCGTGCGAAAACAATGTATTGCGACCCTGACGCCGTTTGGGCAAGTTCGGAGCGGTCCAAACCCGTTCTCCGCCAGAAATCCCCGCATGGAAATCAAAACCACACCGGCCCGCCGCCCGAAGAAGTCCACCGTCACCGATCCGTTGGAAGCACCGGTGGCGGCCCCCCACGCCTCGTTCCCCATCGTCGGCATCGGTGCGTCTGCCGGCGGGCTGAAAGCGCTCGAGTTGTTCCTGTCGAAAGTGCCGCCTGACAGTGGCATCGCGTTTATCATCGTCCAGCATCTCGACCCGACGCGCAAGGGAGCCCTGCCGGAGCTGCTTCAGCGCATCACGAGCATGAAAGTCTCGCAGATCAAGGACCGCACCAAAGTGCAGCCCAACTGTGTCTACGTGATACCGCCGAACAAGGATCTGTCCATCCTGCATGGCGTGCTCTTGCTGCTCGATCCGGCGGCTCCACGCGGACTGCGGCTGCCGATCGATTTTTTTTTCCGCGCGCTCGCGCAGGACCGTCAGGAACTCGCCGTGGGGGTGATTCTATCCGGCATGGGTTCGGACGGCACGCTCGGGCTGAGGGCCATCAAGGAAAAGGCTGGCGTGGTGCTGGTGCAGGATCCGGCGACCGCTGAGTTCGACAGCATGCCGCGCAGCGCGATCGACGCCGGGCTGGCGGATATCGTCGCGATGGCGGAGGACTTGCCGGGGAAAATCATCGACTGCCTCAAGCGCCCACCGATTTTCCCGCGGGCGGAGGAGCATCTGGAAGAGAAAACCCAGAGTGCGATCGAGAAGGTGGTGGTCCTGTTGCGGACCCACACCGGGAATGACTTTTCCTCCTATAAACGGAACACGCTCTATCGGCGCATCGAGCGGCGGATGGGACTCCATCAGATTCCGAAAATGTCCGGTTATGTCCGCTACCTGCAGGAGAACCCGCAGGAGTTGAACTTGCTTTTCAAGGAGTTGCTGATCGGGGTGACGAGTTTTTTCCGTGATCCCGAGTCGTGGGAATTTCTTCGCGAGACGGCCCTCCCCGAGTTGCTCGCCAGCCGCATTCCGGAGCAGGCGGTGCGGGCCTGGGTGGCTGGATGTTCGACGGGGGAGGAGGCCTATTCGTTGGCGATGGTGCTCGAGGAAGCCGCCGATGAAATTCGCCCGCGGCGGAAAATCAACATCCAGATTTTCTCCACCGATCTCGACCGGGATGCGATCGACAAGGCGCGCGCCGGGATCTTTCCGGCCAATATCGCCGCGGACGTGTCGGAGGAGCGAATGAAACGGTTTTTCACGCAGGGAAACGATGGCTACCGGGTGCGCAAGGAGATCCGCGAGATGGTGACCTTCGCACCGCAGAATCTCATCATGGACCCGCCGTTCACCAAGCTGGACATCCTGTGCTGCCGGAATCTGCTGATCTATCTATCCGCGGAGGTGCAGAAGAAACTCATCCCCCTTTTCCACTACAGTCTCAGTACCGGCGGGATCTTGTTTCAAGGCAGTGCGGAAACAATCGGCGAGTACACCGATCTGTTCACTCCACTGAGCGCGAAATCGCGGGTTTTCCGGCGCACCGAGTCGATTCTTCGCTCCCAGTTCATGGCATTTCCCTCATACTTTTCCGGGGGGGGGGCAATCGTTCCTAATTTACCGCAGGTGCCGAAGCCGCCTGTTTCCCTTCAGAGTCTGGCAGACCAACTGGTGTTGAATCACTACGCCCCTCCCGCCGTGCTGACGAACGACAAGGGCGACATTTTCTACATCAGCGGCCGGACCGGAAAATATCTGGAACCGGCCGCCGGCAAGGCAAACTGGAACCTCTTCGCGATGGCTCGCGACGGGCTGCGCTACGAGGTGACGAACGGTTTCCAAAAGGCGGTCCGGCAGAAGGAATCCGTGGTCCTGCACGGACTCGCGGTCGGAGCTAACGAGGCCACGCAATACGTCGATGTCACCCTCCAGCGACTCGACGAGCCCGGTCCGCTGATGGGACTGGTCATGATTGTCTTCACCGACGTGCCGCCGCCGGTCGTCGAGCAGAGGCAGGAAGCGCCACAGGTTCCGCATGTCCGCAACACGCGGTTGGAGGAGCTGGAGCATGAGCTGTTGCAAATCCACAGCGAGGCACGAGCCACCCATGAGGAAATGCAAACCTCGCAGGAAGAACTGCGTTCGGCGAACGAGGAACTGCAATCCACCAATGAGGAGATGCAATCCACCAACGAGGAACTCACCACCTCCAAGGAGGAAATGCAGTCGCTCAACGAAGAGCTGCAGACCGTGAACTCCGAGCTGCAGGCCAAGGTGGACGAACTCTCGCGCACCAGCAACGACATGAAAAACCTGTTGGACAGCACCTCCATCGCCACATTGTTTCTGGACAAGGACCTCAACGTCCGGCGTTACACCCCGCAGGCGACTAAAATCATCAAGCTCATCCCCGCCGACGCGGGCCGCCCCATCACCGACCTCGCGTCCGAGCTCGACGATCCGACGTTGGCGGACGACGCGCGCGAAGTACTGCGGACCCTGATCCCGGCGGAAAAATCCGTGAGCGCGCGCGACGGTTGCTGGTTTACCGTGCGCATCATGCCCTATCGTACGGCGGACAATTGGATCGACGGCGTGGTCATCACTTTCATGGACATCACCGTGGCGAAGACGCTCGAGGCGAAGCTAAGGCAGAACCAAATCGTCCTCGAGGAGAACATGGCCGAGCAGTCCATTCAATTGAACAAACAGCAAGGGTCCGGATCCCCATGAACCGTAAAGATCCACAATCCTCCCCGATGAAACGAGACCCGAAGCCTCTGGCTGCGACCCCCAAACTACGCCGCCGCGCGGAAGAGCAATTGCTCGAACAAGCAGGCGCTCCGGTCGCCCAAGTTGATCAATTCAACTCCGTCGCAGAGGCACGGCGACTTCTCCACGAACTGCAAGTCCACCAGGTGGAGTTGGAAATGCAGAACGTCGAGCTCCGGCACGCTAGGGACGAACTGGAGGAGGCGCTTGACAGCTATACCGACCTCTACGACTTCGCCCCGGTCGGCTATTTCACCCTCTCCCGGGAAGGCACCATCCGGCAGGTGAATCTCACCGGATCCTGCATGGTCGGTGTCGAGCGTTCGCGGCTGGTGGGGCGTTCGTTTCGTTCGTTAGTCGCGACTCAGTCGCGTGTCGGGTTCGACCGGTTTCTCCAACAGGTCTTCTCCAGCCAGTCCAAACAATCCGGCGAATTCGAACTCCCCGACAAGGACCAGGTCCACCACACGGTGAATATGGAGGCCCAGTGCCAGCTCAACGGCCAAGCTTGTCGCATCGCCCTGGTGGACATCACCGAGAGGAAAAAAAGCGAAGAACTCCTGCGGCAGAATGAGTCATTGTTCCACACGCTGGTCGAGCAGGCTCCGCTCGGAGTGTATGTCATCGACTCCCACTTCCGCCTGCTACAGGTGAATGCAAATGCGATGCCGGTTTTCAAGGATATCCGTCCCCTCATTGATCGTGACTTCACGGAGATCCACCGGATTCTTTGGACGCGGCGCGTCTCTGATCCCATCATGGCGATCTTCCGCCAGACTCTGGAGACGGGTGAGCCGTATTTTTCCCCCGAATTCCAGGAGGTTCGCAAGGACACGGGCACGCATGAGATTTACGAGTGGCACATCCACCGGATCACCCTGCCAAGCAGAACCTTCGGTCTGGCGGTGTTTTTCAACGACATCACCGAGCGGGTGCGGGCCGAGGCGGAAAGGCGCGAATTCGAAGTTCTGACCTACGCGAACGCAAAGCTGAAACAGGAAATCCAACGGCGGCAGAAGATCGAGACGTCTTTGTTGAAAACCAAGAAGGAGCAGACCCGCTTGTTGGAACTGTCGCATCTGCAAAAGGCCAAACTCCGCGATCTCTCCCGGCAGATCCTCCATGCCCAGGAAGAGGAACGGAAACGCATCAGCCGTGAACTTCACGATGTCATCGCACAGGCATTGGTGGGCATCAACGTCCACGTCGCGGCTCTGCGCAAGTGGGGCACTGAGGATGCCGACAGATTCAAGCGGGAAATCGACGCCACCCAGTCGCTGGTGGAGAAATCCGTGGAGATTGTCCATCAGTTCTCACTCGAGCTGCGTCCCACCGTGTTGGATGATCTGGGACTGATTCCCGCGCTTCAGGCACTGATGAAGAACTACATGGAGGAAACGGGGGTGCGCGTCAGCCTCAAGGTCTTCGCCGGCATCGAGCAATGCGGAGGGCCGATCCGCACCGCGCTCTACCGGGTCATCCAGGAATCGCTCACCAACGTCGCCCGGCATGCGAAAGCGAGCCAGGTGCAGGTCTCGATCCACAGCGACAAAGACGCCATTGTCATGGATATCGAGGACAACGGAACAGGCTTCGAGGTCACCGAAGGCCTTAGCGGCAAGGGTCGAAACCGCCTCGGCTTGCTTGGCATGAGGGAACGCATCGAGATGGTTGGCGGCACTTTCGAGTTGGAGTCCGGTGCGGCCCGGCACACGACCATCCGTGTGAGAATCCCATTGGATAAGAAACGTGGAAAAAAAGAGTGAAACCGCAGTTTTGTGGAATTAGAATTTCCAAATCCCACGTGTTTCCCCGATATTTCGTCAACTACACCTTACTATGAAGGCCATTACCGTTCTGCTTGCAGAAGACCACCAGATCGTGCGCGAGGGATTGCGCGCCTTGTTGAAATTCGAAGACGACATCACGGTCATCGGCGAAGCGGAAAACGGCCGCCAGGCCGTGGAGTTGGCCGTCGCACTTCGCCCCGATGTGATCGTCATGGACATCGCCATGCCCTTGCTCAACGGCTTGGAGGCCACCCGCCAGATCCTGCTGGCACATCCCGCCGCCCGCATACTCGTGCTTTCGGCTTATAGCGATGATGCCTACGTCGACCAGGTGATGTCACTGGGTGCGGCAGGCTATCTGATCAAACAGACCGCCGGCGATGTGCTGACCACGGCGATCCGTGAAGTGCATCACGGGGAGCCGTTTTTCAGTCCCAGCATCGCCCGGCGGCATTTTCATCACATTCAGAGGGCCAAAGCCATGGGCGAGTGCCCGAAAAAAGATGCTGGCCGACTGACGCCGCGCGAGATGGAGGTGCTTCAGCTCATTGCCGAGGGCAAGGCGAACAAGGAAACCGCGGATTTGCTCGGAATCAGCATCAAGACCGTGGAAAAGCACCGGCAGAAACTCATGGTGAAGCTCAACATCCACGACACCGCCAGCCTCACCCGCCACGCGATCTCCGCCGGTATCATCGAGAGCAGCGTGCAAGTGACGATCATTTGATCCCGCGGCTATACTCGCCACCGCTCACCTCTCCGCAAAAAAACTGGCTGCATCGAACGGGTGACAGGTCACCTTGGCTCGCGCAGCCAGTTTGGTTTATTTTTTCAAGCGAATCAAACTTTGGGATTCCGCGATGTCGAGTCGTTTACCCGCCACAAACATACCCGATCCGAGCCGCATTGCTATGGGGTGAAACCCTACTTTTCGGACTTCGGAATCATTTTCCTCCCCGCAGTTTCCCGACGAGCCACATCACGGCGAAGACAATGGCAAGGATCCAGATCAAGTGCAGGAAGACCCCGGTGAGCGCAAGCGCCACGCGCAGCACGACCCAAAGGATGAGGAGGAAAATGGCGAGGACGAGGAGTTTGCTCATTCAATAACTTCAGCACGAATCGCGGGCGGGGCAAATGGAAAATGCCTGGAAAGTCCCAACAGGATATCTGTGAGACGGGAGCTGGATCGTGCATGGGTCGGCATTCCTGATCGCTAGAATCTGACAGGCCCGATCAACGGGAAAATGCCAGCGAGACGATGCCGATCAAGATGATCGCGACGACGACTGCGAGGATAATCCATACCGTTTTCGAAGTTTTGTATTTCACATGGGGAGTTGCTGCGATGATCTCTTTGTAAGGCTCGGAAAAGACCATCTGGCCCTTTTTGCCGAAGGTTAGAAACAAGATGTAGGCATTGATCAAGGTGCCGACCGGAAATCCCAGCAGCCCGATGCCGGACAGGATGCCGATGCCGATGCGGGACCACGGCTTGAGCTTGCGAACCGCCGAGCCGACGATGAATTGGGCGATGGCAAAGGCGAATAACACTCCCACGGTCGCCTGCCGCGACAAGTCTTCGATCCCTTCCGTTTTTCCGAACGCTCCGAAACTCGCAAAGGAAGCCAGCAGCAAGGCGCAGCCACCGAGGAAATAGAGAATTCCGACGGATTTGATGGATGCCTCCGTTTTGAGATGCTCTCTGCGCACAGCTTCGGCATCGGATAGCTGGCTGGGTGGCGCGTCGAACGATTGCGGGGCTTCGTAGGGATTTTCGTTCATGAGGTGGATCGCGGTGGGATGGAACTGGCGGCTAGGTTGGCGTTTCCAGAGGGTGGGCTGGATGGCAGGCCAGATCCAGCACATAGAGGCTGAAATCTCCCTGACACGAAAAAGACCGCCGATTTGACCTGACGAGGCAGATGATTGAGTTTCAATGTCGGGGCTCTTTTCCGCCGTTATGTCCAATGTTTTTAGGATTGGTTTGTCGCTCTCAACACCAACGGTGTTTCGCCCTTCAGCCCAGCGTTGGCGTGAGGAACGAACGCCTACCCCGGGAAACGTGAGTTCGTGGAACTAAACCACAACGTGGTTCTGGCCTCGGCGAGTAAGGTCGACGTGTGGGAGTTCCATCCGGGTCGGAACTCCGTGGAGTTCGGAAGAGCGGAAATCCGGTTCCCAAGGTAGTCGTCACCGGCAACCTTGGGCTGGAGGTAGGAACACCGTTGGTGTAGGAGATCCGCTCATTCTTCCCAATCCTTAAAGGCGTTGCCTTATAGGCCCCGCTGGATCTGGCGGGCGAGGCTTTCGAGCGTTTGGTTCATGGCGTTGATCCTAACTGACATCATGTCGCCGGCGAGCGGAGCTTCGTGGTGGAAGAAGCGGGTGTTGGTCTCGCCTCCGTTGACGGACTGGAGCTTCCAGGTGCCTTCGAGCACCATGCGGCCGGAGTCGTCCGGCTCGAAGCGGGTGATGTTCATTTCCAACAGCGCGCTGTAGTCGAGCGTGGTGAAGTTCTCCACCGGGCGGATGTTCAGCGAGCCGGTGAGGCGGCTCAGATTGCTGGCGGTGACCCGGGAAATCGAGACGTTGAGCGGTTCCGCCCAGACGTCATTGCGGCTGACCATGATCTGCCCGCCGGAGCGGGTGACCGGTTGCTGGCGGTTCAGGTAGCCGGGAAGCGTCGGTCGCTTGACCGCGATGTCGGGGCGTTGGCTGGACAGGGTCCGCGAGGGGACCAGCGGAGTTAGGACATGATAGACTTCCGCGTCTTCGACGGGTTGGAGCACGCTGCAACCGGTGAAGGACAGCAGGAGGGCGGGCAGGAGGTGGTTGAATTTCATGGTTTTTTGGGGGCTTTTCCGACGATGATGGCGTTCGGGTGTCGTTTGAGATCGTTGGCAAGTTCCTTGATGGCGAGTGTGGCGCTTTCGATTTCATCCATCGTGTTCTGCAGGCGCATGAGCACCGGCGCGCGCGGGTTGGTGAAGCGGGAGATGTCCGCGGTGGCTGCCTCGATTTTCACGAGGCTGGCGTTGGTTTGTTTCATCACGGTTTCGAAATCCTCGAGCATGGGATCGATGCCTTTGTTCGCCTTGTCGGTTAGCTGTTGGGCGCTGGCGAGCGTGGCGTCGAGGCTGTCGATGGCCTTCGCGAGTTTTTCGTTTCCGGTGAAGGTCTTGACGTCCTTGGTGATGTCGATGACATTATCATTGATTTCCTTAAGGTTCAGTGCGGCGAGCTGGGTGTTGGCGGTTTCGAGCACGCCGCGCATGTCCTTGACGATGCCTTCCAGGTCGAGCTTGTTGAATTTTTCCAGCCCGTCCGCCACGCCGGAGATGAGTTCGTCGAGCTCGGTGCCGATGGTGGGGATGACCGGGTAGGGGGGCTTGGTCTCCGGCTCGTACTCGAACCACGGAGAATTGGGCACGATGTCGAACTCGATGTAGAGTTGCCCGGTGAGCAGGCTTTGTTGTTTCATGCGGGCGCGCAGTCCGTCGGCCACGGCTTTTTTCACACCGGCTTCCGAGACGAAGTCGAGAGTCGAGCCGGATGTCGATCCCACGTCTCTCAGATCCTTCTCGGACAGCTCGACCACCACCGGGATGATCTTGCGGTTCTGCTGCTGGTCGATGAGCACCTTGATGGAGGTGACGCGTCCGATGCGGATGCCGCCGAAGCGGACTTCAGAGCCGACAAGCAGGCCGTTGGCGCTCTTGTCGAAGTAGAGCAGGATGTTGCTGGTCTTCTCGAAGAACTTGCCCGCGCCGAAGAGCAGCAGGGCGGCGGCGCCTAGCAGGAGGCCTGACAGGGTGAAGAGCCCGATCAAGGTGGGGCTGACTTTTTTACTCATGATGGGGTGGCTGGGGTGTCGCCGCGGTTGAGAAACAGCCGCACGGAGGGATTGTCGGAATGATCGCGAAGGTCGCTGGGATTTCCCACAGCCCCCTGGGTGCGGGTGGTAGTGTCGAGGAAGACGGAGTTGTTAGCGATGCTGAAGATGCTGGCGAGCTCGTGGGTGACGACGACGATGGTGGAGCCCTGGCTGTCACGCAGGCGGAGGATGAGATCGTCGAGCCGACGAGAGCTGAGGGGGTCCAGACCGGCTCCCGGTTCGTCGAGAAACAGGATGTCCGGATCGAGCGCCATGGCGCGGGCGATGCCGGCGCGTTTCTTCATGCCGCCGCTGATCTGGGAGGGATAGTAGTCCTCGTATCCGGCGAGGCCGACGAGCGAGAGCTTGTAGGAAACCAAGTCCCTAACGGTCTTGGCCGGGATGTCGCCGGATTCCTCCAGCGGCATGGCGATGTTCTCGCCCAGGGTCATCGAGGACCACAGTGCGCCGGATTGATACATCACGCCGAAGCGGCGGATGAAGTCGCCGCGCTCGGTCGGATCGGTGGCGGTGAAGTCCTCGCCATCGTAGAGAATGGAACCTTTTTTCGGTTCCAACAGACCGATGAGATGGCGCAGTAGCGTGCTCTTGCCGCAACCGCTGCCGCCCATGATGACGAAGATGTCCTTTTCCCGGATCTCGAAGTTCAGGTCGTGCATGACGACGAGCCTGCCGTAGGCCATGGTGAGGTCCCGGACGGTGATCTTGGCGGCGGTGGCCGGAGCTGGAGGGGGTGCGGTCAAATGTCGAGCATGGTGAAAATGGCGGCGAACGCGGAGTCGAGCACGATGACCGTAGTGATGGAGGCGACGACCGCGCGGGTGGTCGCCTCACCGACGGCGGCGGAGGAGTTCCCGGCCTTCATGCCCTGCATGCAGCCGCTCACGGCGATGGCCGCGCCGAAGAACACGCTCTTGATGACACCGAGTGATCCGTTAGTGAGATCCACAGCCTTCCGGGTTTCCGCCCAATAGAGTTCGGGCGAGATCCCCACCATCCATCCCACCAACATGCCGCCGAAGATGCCCACGAAGTTCGCGAAGATGGTGAGGACCGGCATCATCAGCACCAGGGCTAACATGCGTGGAAGGACCAGGAAATCAAAGGGATCGAAACCGAAGGTGCGCAGGGCGTCGATCTCCTCGTTCGCCTTCATGCTGCCGAGATGCGCGGCGAAGGCGGCGCCGGTGCGGCCGCTCATGATGATGGCGGTCATGACCACGCCCATTTCACGGACCATGGCGATGCCTACCAGATCCGCGACGAAGAGGCTGGCACCGAAGTTGGTGAGCTGGACGTTGCCGACAAAGGCGAGGATCAGCCCGATGAGGAAACTGATGAGCGAGACGATCGGCAGAGCCTGCACGCCGCATTCCTGAAGGGTCAGCCAGAAATCCGAGGTGCGGAAACGGGCCTTGCCGGTGAAGAAGCGGCCGAGCGAGAGCATCGACTGGCCGGTGAACTCGGCGAGCCCCTTCAGGCTGTTCCAAACGCTGAGAGAGATTTTCCCGAGTTTGCGGATTTCCGATGAGGTGCGCGGGGTGGTCTGGGTCTGACTATCTTCCGGCACGGCGAGCGCCAGTTCCAGCAGGCCGCGCAGGTTGTCTGGCAGGCCCGTGAATGACGGCGGGTCTTCCGATCCGGCGGTGGCTTCACGGATTTTCGCAAGAAGAAACGCCGGCAGGGTCGAGTCATAGGCGCCGAGTTCCTCCATCTGATAGATTGCCGGAGCCTTGTCGGTGGAGTCGCCCGTGATCTCGGCTTCCGGGCCGTCCCGCCGCCAGTCGCCGGAGATGGCGAGGACGCTGTTCCCGCCCTCAAACGACCAGACGGCGCGGGGGATAAGCGGGGCCGCAGGGGCAGTGTTTCGCATGACCAGGGATGAAATTGAGGGTTCCCCGATGAGGTGGTTTTCACGGAGGCGGAAGCCTAATACGATCCGTCGCTACCCTCTATGGGGTGAAACCCTACCGTCTCACGTCGAAAAATCTGTTGGATTTCCGGGAATGCGGGGGCACTGTCCGGGATGGTCAACAAGCCCTCAAGGATGAAAGCGGTGTCATCCGGCATCGTCGCGGCAAGCCTGTTCGCCTGCCACGTGTTGCTCGCCCAGGAAACCTCTCCCGCGGCGACTGGTGGAGTCTCCGTTGTTCAAGTCGCCCCTTCCGCGGAGAAGAAGACACCGGTCAAGCCGGCGTATGGGAGACCGGCGCTGGTAGCGATCCAGGATCTGGCGGATTTCGAAGGCCTGGCCGCGGACCGGAAAAAACTCATCGAGATCGCGATCGCCACCGCCAGGGATTCTCCGTGGCTGCCGTATGCCTATGGCAAGGCGGATCCGGCGCAAGGTGGCTTTGATTGCTCAGGTGCGATGTATTACGTCATGACCCGGGCGGGACTGAAACCACCGCGAAGTTCGGCCGCCCAATACGCGTGGCTGCTCGACGAAAAGCGGATGCATGTGGTGGCTGCCGATGCGACGGATTTCGATGACGCGAGCCTGAAGTCCTTGAGACCCGGCGACCTGTTGTTCTGGTCCACTGGCGAAGTGGTGGCCGGCGTGAAGGCCCTGAGCATCACCCACGTGGCGCTCTATCTGGGGCGTGAGAAAAAGGACGGGCTGCGGATCATGATCAACGCGACCGACGGCCGGTCCTATCGGGGCGTCAAGGCGAACGGCTACGGTGTCTATGATTTCCGCGTGCCGGCCAGGGAGGCCAGATCGCGGCTGGTAGGCTACGGGACGCCGCCGGGAATGGCGGAATCCGCTAACAATCCGGAGACCCGGGGATCCGCCGGAAGTTAGGAACCCGTGGGCGCGTTGAATGCGAGCACGGACATGCTGGTTCGGACTTTCGTTTCTAACGAGGTGATGTCCTCGTCCGCCCCGGCGTTGCGGATCGTGGTCAGCAGGTCCAGCCAGTGCAGGATCTGGCGGCTGGGGTTGGGCTCGCCCTCCAGAATCTCGATGGCTTGCGCCGCCCTGCCGTTTCTAGCAGCCTTCATTGCCTGGGGCAGCGAGCGTTTCTCGGGTCGGATGACGAACTCGATGATCTGCCGTAGATCCACCGGACGCACTGGCTTGTGCAGGAAATCCACGACTCCATGGCGGACGGCGCGGAGCGCGGCATTCGGAGTGAGGGCGGCACTGCACAGGACGATCGGCAGAAAATTGCCATCGCTGCGGAGGGCTTCGATGACGCCGATGCCGTCGATCTCGGGCATCCGGAGATCGAGAATCATGATGTCGAAGCGGGTGGTGGTGATGCGGTCGAGCGCCTGTTGTCCGGAGGCCGCGGTCTCCACGGTGGTGCTGCGGTTGGAGAGGGCATAGGTGAAGCCGAGGCGTAGCGTCGGTTCGTCATCGACCACCAGCACCCTGAGTTGGCTGGTGTCCCTGGATTCCGGCGAATCAGGCGATGGGGACATCTACGTAGAATTCTGTTTGTGAGTCGGAGCGTTCGCGGAGGCCGATGCGCCCTTCGTGGGCACGCATGATTTCCCGGGAGATGAACAGGCCGAGCCCGACGCCATCCGCCTTCTGGCCGGGCGCGCGGTAGAAGCGCTCGAAGATGCGGCTCTGGCTTGCTTCGGGAACTCCCGGCCCGTCGTCGATCACCGAGACGCGCAGGTGTTCCGCGTCCGGCTTGGAGAGGCGGAGGGTGATTTTTCCGGCGACCGGGCTGTGTTTGATGGCGTTGGAAACGAGGTTGTTCACGACCTCGTCGAGGCGCACCGGATCCGCGAGGATTTCCGGGGCGTTGGAGTCGTCGTCTTCGATCATGATATCGATTTCCTTGGCGGTGGCCGCACTCTGATAGAGTTGGGCGGCCCTTGCCACACTCGCCCGCAGTTTCATCGGCACGCGCGAGAGGTGGGTGGACCCGCTCTCGGCACGGGAGAGGTCGAGCAGGGTGTTGAGTGTCGTTAGAAGTCGTTCGCAATCCTCGTTGGCGGACGTGACCATGAGCTTCTGCATCTCGTCGAGGCGGTTCGAGCGCTCCTCCAGTAACAGGTGCAGCACCATCCGGATGCCGGTCAACGGGGTCTTGATCTCATGGCTGACGGTTGACAGGAGATTGGTCTTCATGTCGTCCAGCCAGCGGATGCGGGTGACATTGTGGAGCAGCACGGCCCAGCCGGACAGCGAGACGTTCTCGGAATCAAAACGGAAAATGCGGGGGAGGTAGTAGAACTCCTCTTCGTCGATCCGGAACAACAGCGCCTCGCGTGGATCCTCCGGCAGGAAATGGGCGCCGTTTTCCCGACAATCATCGAGGATGCGCTGGATCTTCAGCGGCAGGCGGCCGGTGACGCCGAGGACCTCCGTAAGGTTCTCGGCGGCCGGATTGATCTGCACGATGCCGGTGTCGTCGCCGAGCACGAAGACGGGGGAGGGAATGGCTTCGAGGATGGCCCGGTTCACCATATTCGCACGCATCAGGCTCTCATCGGTCTCACCGCGGCGGAGCTTGAGCTCGGCGGCCATGTCGTTGAAGGCGGAGACGACCTGGGAGAACTCGCTGCCCTGGCTGGGCTCCGGCATGGTCAGCTCGAAATTTCCCTTGCGGATTTCTTCGATCGACCGGTGGAGGGAGGCCACCGGATCGACCAGATGCCGGACGAGTTGGAAATAGATCAATGCCGCGATCGTGGTGCCTAGCAGCACCAGGGTGACCACGAACAAGGTGTTTTTTCCGGATTCCTCACCCAAGCGGGTCGCGCCGGTGAAGAGTTTTTCCTCGGCCACGGTCATCACGTTCTCGGTGAGGTCGGTGAGCCGCTGGGTCTGGGAGCTCATGAACTGGAGGAGTTTCTCCCGGTCAGATCGGTCGACCGCATTGCCGGCGAAGAAGGTCTCGTATCCTTCGAAATAGGTTTCCAGGGATCGATCCAGCCGGGTCACCACGCTCTCCCAATTCTCGTCATGACTTTCGTCCGAGTGGATGGTTTCCAACTTCTCTAGGAGATCCTTTTTGAGGTTGTCATACAGGGTGCGGTCGAGGGGGACTTCCGGCGGCGGCCCCGCGAGGGAGGGCAGATAGCGGGTGTTGAGGGTCGCCGTCAGGGTGCGGATCGTCTGCGCCGCATCGATGGCGCGGTAGTCGGCGTGCAGCCGGGTGTCGAACCGCGTGACGGAATCCCGCATCAGCAGCAAAGCGGCGGCTCCCACGGCCCACAGGAGCAGGATGATGGTGAGCAATCCGTAAAATAGCCTGAGTCGCAGCATGGGACGGGGACAGCCAGTCAGTCGATACCGAAGCGTTTTCTCTTGCGATAGAGAGTTGCCTTGTCGATGCCGAGTATGCTGGCGGCATCGTGAAGGGAGGGTGCCCAATCGAGCACCTTGGTGAGATGGGCCTGTTCGATCTGATCGAGACTGTGCTCGCCACCGATGCCAAGACCGAGCGGATCGCTGCTGGATCCGTTGGTGGTGGTGGGAACCGGGCGGGGGAGATCCTGCGCCTCGATCCGGGGTCCGCGCGAGAGGATGGCAGCGCGCTCGATGGCGTTGCGAAGTTCCCGCAGGTTTCCGGGCCAAGGATGGCGTGTCAGCGCGCTGCGGCCACTGTCGCTGAAGCCGTCGAAGTTGCGGCCGAGCTGGCCGGCGAAGAAATCCAGGTAGTCTTTGGAAAAACGGTCGAGATCGAGCGGACGTTCGCGCAGCGGAGGGACTTGCACGCTGATCACGTTGAGACGGTAGTAAAGATCCTCACGGAAGGTGCCCGCGGCGATGCTCGCGGACAGATCGCGGTTGGTGGCGGCGATGACCCGGACGTTCGCCTCGCGGACCTTGTTTTCGCCGAGCCGCTCGTATTCTCGCTCCTGCAGGAGACGCAGGAGTTTGGGCTGGATCTCCATCGGCAGCTCGCCGATTTCGTCGAGAAACAAGGTGCCGCCGTCGGCCGCGTGGATTTTCCCCCAGGTGTCCTTGATCGCTCCAGTGAACGAACCTTTCATGTGGCCGAAGAGCACGCTCTCCAAAAGCTCCTTCGACAGGCTCGGGCAGCTCACGGTCACAAACGGTTTGTCCGCGAGGTGGCTGCGGTCGTGGATTTCACGGGCGATGACGCTTTTTCCGGTGCCGCTCTCGCCGAGGATCAGGATGGAGGCGGAGGTGGCCGCGGCGCGGAAAAGCATTTCGAACTCCTCGCTGGTCTTCGCGTCCGAGGAGGAAAACCGCAGCGGCGGCGAGGTGTGGCGGACCTCGCTTTTGAGCTCCTTGACGGTTTCCTTGAGTTGGGTGACTTCGCCTTGGGTCTTGAGCGCTTTCTGCGCTTTGACCAGGATCGCCCGCAGTTGGTCGGGGGTGAAGGGCTTTTCCAAGTAGTCGAACGCGCCGAGCTGGGTCGCTTTGACGGCGGTCGGAATCGAGGCGTGCGCGGTGAAAATAGTGACCAGCTGCTGGGGCTTCACGGCGAGGGTTTTCTGAAGGACATCCAAGCCGTCCTCATCGCCCAGCCGCAGATCCAGAAACACGAGGTCGAAATTTTCCTCGCGGACTCTCCGCAATGCCAAGGCTCCATCCTCGGCGGTTTCCACATAATGTCCGTCCGCTTCCAGTGCGAGTGAAGTGGTGAGGCGAATCGACTTTTCGTCGTCAACAATGAGAATATCCATGCGGGTAGGTAGGTGTAACCCCTTTATCAGCATTCATGCCTCTTCATTCGGAATCGCCAAGTGCTTTACTGTAAACAATCTGGCGGTGGTGTCACCCGTGGGAATGGAGATCGAATCGTGCGAAATGCTACGGCCGCTTCGGGCACCGTGCAACTTGCAATGTTAAACGGGGAGTGCGAACTGCCCTGAGCGCGGGAAAATGGCTGATTTTCAAAGGTTTGTGGGATCAGGAAAAGATGGCGTGGGACCTGCGAAACAGCGGTCACTATGAACCCGATCCTCATTGCAGAACGCCGTTGCCAGAATCCCAAGCCTTCCCTCCTCCGTTTTGCCACGTTGGCCGCGGGAGCTTTAATATTGGGTGCGGCCGCCATGACCACCTCGTGCAGCACCGCCCGCGGTTTCGGTCGCGACGTGGAAAGAACCGGCGACAAGATTCAAGACGCCGCCTCCCGCTGAACCATCCCGCTCAACCCGGAGATCCGTCACATGCCATGGCGGATTTTACGGTCCTCGCCTGGGACTCTCCGCCCGTCGTAAGCTTGATCCGGTGGATCGCGTCGGCAGCGCCGCATGAGGCAAACCGCATTCGCGGGTCGTCTAGCAGGCGGTTGGCCTGCGCTGGCGAGATCAGCAGGTTGGTGAAAATGCCAGCGGGTGCTCCAGCTTCCTGCCACAGCCTCTCGAAGGCCAGGGCGGAGGGCGGAATGCTTCCATCGTGTCTCACGACCACCACATTTCCCACAACGAGATTGGGCGCGGTCATGCGGGCCAGTTGGAAATAGGGGAAGTCACCCGGGTGGTCTCCGAAAATGACGCCGAAGTGCATGGGGTTCAACTCGGCCGGATCCGTCTGAGGCAGGTTCCCCGAGTTTTTGGCGTAGTAGTCGATGACGTCTGCGGTGAGCGAGATCTCCCGCAGTGCCTGTTCGAGAGGGGTGCCGAATCCCAGCACCGCTGTTTCGGCGAAGGCCCCTTCCCGGAGACGCAGGATTTCGGCGGCCTTGGAAATGACTGCGACGCGCTCGTGCGATGACTTCCGGCACCATACATGGAAGCAGGCTTCTGCGGTTTCGAGGGCTCGCTCGATTTGCTGATCGGTGATTTCCTCAAATACTGCCAAGGCTTTTCCTTCGTGAATATTGAGTTGGGGATGGCACATCTGCGGGGGACCTAACGAAAGGACCCTATCTGAGTATTTTGCCCGAGCCTATGGGGTGAAACCCTACTTCGAAAGCGGGGGCTTCTTCACCCCACCCACTGCCAAATCACCCCGAGCAGCGCGCACGCCCCCAGCGTCGGAATCACCCCGATCTTGAATCGCTCCATCTCGAGGAACGCCCCGATCTCGAGGAACGCCCCGATCTCGACCACAGCCACGAAATAATCAAAAACCTCCGCCGCCGGCTTCAGCGCGTGCGTGGTGAAAACGATTGCCAGATTGAGGATCACTCCGACCACCGCGGCGGTTAGAGCTGATGCCAGCGCCGGCCGGTCGCGCAAGCCTTTGACGTGCGGGGCTCCCAAGAACACGAAGGAGGAAACACGGCAGAAACGTCACCCATGTCGTGATCAGCCCGCCGAGAATCGCCGCAACCAGCGGACTCAAGTCGCCGGGGTTCTGCCAGGCCGCGAC
This sequence comes from Akkermansiaceae bacterium, assembly GCA_031425955.1. GTDB lineage: Bacteria > Verrucomicrobiota > Verrucomicrobiia > Verrucomicrobiales > Akkermansiaceae > Luteolibacter. Next base: position 70,245 of record JANPKJ010000055.1, read on the forward strand.
GAACCCGACGAACTGCAGCACCATGATCAGCGGCCCCGGCGTGGATTCCGCCAGGCCGAGACCCGCCATCATCTGGTGCTGGTCGAGCCAGCCGAAGTGCTCCACCGCCATTTGGGAAACGTAGGGCATCCCGGAAGCTCGGGGCGGAAGGGGCTGCGGAATCATTCATCGGTAGGCTCCACCCGTCGGAGTGCGATTCTGCAAGTCCGGTGTGGCAAAACCTCGGGATCCGGGGCGAAATTCTGGTTTCTTCACTCGCAACCGGCCGGGCTTCGTGATGTTTTTCCCCCGTGTCCGCTGTCACGAATATTTCCACCTACCGCTTCGCAGAACTCACTGGTCTCAAGGACTTGCGTGAATCACTCATCGCCGATTGCAAGGCCTGGGGCCTGAAAGGGACCATTCTGCTCAGCACCGAGGGCATCAATCTCTTCGTCGCCGGCGCGGCGGAATCCATCGACCTGCTGCTCGCGAAACTCCGCACCATCCCCGGGCTCGAGGGCCTGGAGCCGAAAATCAGCATCAGCGAGAAACAACCCTTCAACCGGATGCTGGTGCGCTTGAAAAAGGAGATCATCTCCTTCGGCATGGAGAGCATCCGCCCGGCTAACTACACCTCGCCCAAGATCCCCGCCGCCGAGCTCAAGCGCTGGCTCGACGAAGGCCGCCCGGTCACCCTGCTCGACACCCGCAACGACTACGAGGTGAAACTCGGCACCTTCAAGGGCGCGATTATTCCGAACATCAACACCTTCCGCGATTTTCCCGCGGCGGTTAGGAAGCTGCCGGAGGAGCTCAAGGACCAGCCGGTCGTCATGTTCTGCACCGGCGGCATCCGCTGCGAGAAGGCCGGGCCCTTCATGGAGCAGGAGGGATACAGGAATATCTATCAGCTCGACGGCGGCATCCTCAAGTATTTCGAGGAATGCGGCGGCGACCACTACGACGGCGAGTGCTTCGTCTTCGACCAGCGCGTGGGCGTGGACCCCGGGCTGCGTGAGTCGGACTATGCCGTGTGTTTCGCCTGCCAGGCACCGCTCGACGCGGCCGATCAGGAGGACCCGCGGCATGTCGAGGGCGTGAGTTGTCCACATTGTTTCGTGAGCGCGCCGGAGCGCATGGTGGAACGCATCGCCACGCTTCACGCGGAAATCGCCCGGGTTGCAAATCCACTTCCCGGCTCGGTCCTGTTGAAAAACCGCCGCCCGGTGAACATCCCCGCCGCACACGACGGGCGGACGCTGATGGAAGTGCTAATCGATCTGTTCCCACAGATTTCCCCCGCGGAATGGGAGGCCCGCTGCGAGGCAGGGCGCTTCGTGAACTACGGCGGCACCGTCCGGGGCAAGGACCACATCGTCCGCGGCGGCGAGCGGGTGGTTCAGATTTTCCCGCCGGACGTCGAGCCGCCGGTCTCCGCGGACATCCGGGTGCTGCACGAGGACGAGGCGATCCTGGTGGTGCACAAGCCTGCGCCGCTGCCCATGCACGCGAGCGGCCGCTTCCACCGGAATACGCTCCAGCACATCCTCAATCTCGTTTACGCTCCGAAGTATCCGCGCCCGGTGCACCGGCTTGATGCGAATACGACCGGCGTGGTGGTCTTCGCCCGCACCCGCCATTTCTGCCGCTTGCTGCAGCGGCAGTTTCTGGAAGGCCTCGTGGACAAGCGCTATCTGGTTAGAACCATCGGCCGTCCGCCGGACGATGTGTTTTTCTCCGAAGCTCCCATTTCCGCCGAGCCCGAGGTGATGGGGACGCGGGTGGTGGATGAAATCGAAGGCCTGCCGTCGCGCACAGATTTCACTGTCATCGAGCGCTGCGCCGACGGCACCACCCTGTTGGAAGCCAAGCTCGGCACCGGCAGGACCAACCAGATCCGGGTCCATCTCTGGCAGCTCGGATTTCCTGTTGCCGGCGATCCCGCCTATCTGCCAGACCGCAGGACGGGCGACACGCAGACGCTCGATCCCGAGTCGCCGCCGCTCCAGCTTCACGCGTGGAAGCTCTCGTTCCGGCATCCGCGGAGCGGTGAGGAAATGAATTTCGAAACCGACCGCCCGGACTGGTTGCGCTGATCACCGGACACGGACCCATGCCTTACGATTTTTCAAAACTAGCCGCCCTGCCGGGCCTGCGCGAATGGATGGTCGCGGGGAAATGGAAGCGCCCTTTCACCAACGCCGCCCTGATGCGGAGCGCGGCGTATGGATCCGCGCGCTTCATCCAGCAGGTCGCTGTCAAAGCGGATGCCACTCCCGGGGTGCTGGTTGTCTCGGCTCTGGTCCAGGGTGAGGCACCCAAGCCCTATCGGACGGATATCGTATTCCGGATGGTGAACTGCGAGTGGTCGTTGGATCCCGACTGCTCCTGCCCGGTCGGGTGTTATTGCAAACACAGCGCGGCGTTGTTGTCCCTGGTCGCAGCGGATCTGGCAAACACCGCCAAGACCGGCGGCCCGCATTTCTATCCGGAACTCAGGGATTGGCTCCGCGACATCGAACGCGCCGCGGCGTTGGCCCCGGTCGCCGCGGTTCCGATGGCGGAAAAACCGGAAAGCCGCTTCCTCGCCTATTGCATCGAGCGGCCCGCGTCTCCCGGGAGCAAAGGATTGCACTTCGTGCTGCGCGTCGGCACCTGGCAGAAGAGCGGGGCCGCCAGCATTTCCGATTCCCGCTCGCAGGCGGACCTCTCAAATCCACCGAAGTATCTGGTGCGCGAGGACTTCGCCGTGGCCTCGATCTATCACGAGCACGCCCGCAGCCGGAAGGCTCCCGGGGATTTGCCGCTGGAGGGCGCGGATTGGGACGAGCTGCTCGCCGCCGCCCTCGCCACCGGCCGCTTGTTCTGGCGGGCCGACTCGGGCGCGGCCGGACCGGCGAAGATCTATCAACCGGTTTCCCCCGGCCCGCCGCAGCGGGTGAGCGCGGTGTGGAAGGTGCTCCCGAGCGGCAGCGCCAGGCCGGAGCTGCAGTGCGAGAATCCCGGGGTCATCGTCATCCCCACCCAGCCAGCCCGTTACCTGGATCCGGCCACCGCCACGCTGGGGCTGGCGGTGAGTGATCTGCCCGCCGCAGTGCTCGCTTCCTGGCAGAATGGTCCGGCGGTCTCCGGCAGTGACCTGCAGGAGATTTCCAAACGGTTTTCCGCCATCTCCACCACCCACCTTCCGGTTCCGACCAAGGTGGAGACGGAGACCCGGCCCGTCTCGCCGCCGCTGCCCCATCTCCGCGTGTATTCCAGGATCTTGGGCAGAAGCTGGGACCAGCGGAACCACATCGTCGGCCAGCTGTCATTCCGATATCAGGACAGCAAGCTGTTGTTTCCCCTCGCGAAAGGGCACCCCCAGAGCCACGCGGAAGTCCGCGACGGGAAGCGCATCTTCTGGCAGCGCGATTACGAGGCGGAGCAGGCCCTGGCGCTTCAGCTCGGTAGGGTTGGCTTCATGCCGCTGAGCTCGGTCATCCCCCCGCATCATCTCGACACCGCGGCGCTTCACTCGGTCATCCCCAGTCTTGCGACTTCCACCGCACCGCTCGCCTGGGTGGAGCTGTTGGAGAGTCGGGAAATGCAGGCGCTCCGCGACTCCGGCTGGACCATCGAGGTGGATCCCAAGGCTGGGCTCGCTTCGCATGATGCCAGCGCGTTTTTCCCGGTCATCGAGTCGGATCCGGACCACGGCATCGACTGGTTCCGCTTCGACATCACCTTCGAGCTCCAGGGGAAACAGGTCAGTCTCATCCCCATCATCGCGCAGGCCATCCGCATGGACCTGCCTGCCGCGGATGCGCCGGATCTGCCGGAGTTCTTCTCGCTGCCCTGCGAGAATCCCGAGGACGGCTTCATCCGCTTTCCCGCCCGGCGCCTGTTGGAAATGGTCGACCAGGTCCGCCACCTGTTCCTCGGAAATGCCGCGAACGGACCCATCCGCATCGACCGCATCGCCGCCGCCGGCGTGGCGGACGGGCTCGCCATCGATTCCTCCGAGACCACCCGCGCCCTCGCCAAGCTCGGGCACAATCTCAGGAACATCACCGAGCTCCCGCCTGCCCAGGTCCCGCCGGGTGTGGTCGCGGATCTACGGATCTATCAGATCGATGGATTCCGCTGGTTGCAGTTCCTCGCCGCCCACGGGCTCCACGGCATCCTCGCCGACGACATGGGCCTCGGCAAGACTGTGCAAACTCTCGCCCACCTCGCCGCCGAATCCGCGAAATCGCCCGGGCTTCCCTCACTGGTCATCGCCCCCACCTCGGTCGTGCCTAACTGGGCGGAGGAAACCGCGAAATTCACCCCGCATCTCAAGGTGGTGGTCCTCCAGGGCAAGTACCGCGCCGCCGGATTCGGCGAGATCGAGTCTGCCGACATCGTGCTCACCTCCTATCCTCTGCTTTCCCGGGACTTCAGCCAGCTCGTCAGCCAGCGCTGGCACGTCATCGTGCTCGACGAGGCGCAATACATCAAGAATCCCAAATCCTTCAGCGCCCAGAACGCCTGCGAGCTCAAGGGCGCGCACCGCATCTGTCTATCCGGAACGCCGATGGAGAACCACCTGGGAGAACTCTGGAGCCTCATGCGTTTCCTCATGCCGGGATTCCTGCGGGATGAAAAAACCTTCAACACCACCATCCGCCGTCCCATCGAGCGCGACCGCTCCGGCGATGCCCAGCTCGCCTTGAACCGCCGCGTCTCGCCGCTCATCCTGCGCCGCACCAAGGATCAGGTCGCCACCGAGCTGCCGGAAAAAACCGAGCTCATCCACGGCGTGGAGCTCACCAAGAAACAATCCGACCTCTACGAATCCGTCCGCGCCGCCATGGACAAGCGCGTCCGCGACGCCATCGCCGCAAAGGGCATCGGCCAGTCCCACATCATCGTGCTCGACGCGCTGCTCAAGCTGCGCCAGATCTGCTGCCATCCGCTGCTTCTCAAGACTCCCGCCGCGCAGAAGGTCGCCGAGTCCGCCAAGCTGGAATACCTCACCGACGAGCTGCTCCCCACCCTCATCGAGGAAGGCCGGCGCATCTTGTTGTTCTCCTCGTTCACCTCCATGCTCGCGCTCATTGAGGAGCATCTGGTGAAGGAGAAGATTCCCTATCTGAAACTCACCGGCCAGACGCAGGACCGCGCCACGCTAGTGAAGAAATTCCAGGAAGGCGAAGTGCCCGTCTTCCTCATCTCCCTCAAGGCCGGCGGCACCGGGCTCAATCTCACCGCCGCCGACACCGTGATCCATTACGACCCGTGGTGGAACCCCGCCGCCGAGAACCAAGCCACCGACCGCGCCCACCGCATCGGCCAGACCAAGCCCGTCTTCGTCCACAAGCTCGTCTGCCGCGGCACCATCGAGGACCGCATCCTGGATCTCCAGAAACACAAGTCCGCCCTCGTCGAGGCGCTTCTATCCGACGAGACCAGCAAGCTCCGCATCGACGCGGAAACCCTCTCGCATCTGCTAGCTCCGCTCGAGTGAGCGAAATTGGAGCGCGGACTTCAGTCCGCCCGGACTTCAAGCTTTAGCTTGTCTTCAGCAAGAGCACGCGAAAGCGCGAACTCCGGACAATCCCTGTTACCCAATCCCGGAAACGGGATGATACAATTTCTAAAAGATAAAGTGACTTTCCTGTTCGATGAATGAAGTAAGAATTTACCGCAAAGCCGCAAAGGTCGCGAAGGGACGCAAAGTGATGTTAAAGAATAGAATTCCTGATCTTCTCTGCATCCCTTCGCGGCCTTTACGGCTCTGCGGTTCAATGAATGTCATGTTATTTATGGGAAACGGGATGACTCTTCAATTGGAGCGCGGAATTTATTCCGCGCGGAAGATTTGATTGACGATTGATGAACTCCGATTGTTGATTTTCGAATTAGCAACCAACGCGATCAACCTCGGTATTTTTCAACCGCGAATGAACGCGAATCCACGCGAATGAAGAGCGGTTTTTGAATGGTGTTCTGGATCCAGAGATTCAATTCCTAACATTGACGTCCATTCGCATCCATTAGCGGTAAAATCCCTACCGGCAACCATTCACTCACACCTCACTGGCTTCCCCCTGATTGATCTGGATTCAGGGATTTGAATCACAGATTGCACAGAGAACACAGAAAAAGAGGGAGCGATTAAGAATGAACGCATTCATTTTTAGATGATATACCCTCAACTTCCAACTCCATAAAATTCCGTGTATTCTGTGCATTCCGTGGTTTATTGTTATCGTTGCCCAATGCGTGGCGGAACAGGCACCCGGTGGCGCGCTTTTGATAAAAGCGCACCCCAATGCGCGGCGAAAGAACCGCCCCAGCAAATGCCGCTCCGCGGATCTTGGGCTTCGTTTTCATTTTCCATTGGCATGCACTCTCAGCGAGAGGGCGCTACCCTTTGACTCCGCCTTCACTATCCACGCCCAATCGCCAGTGCGGGCAAGCCCGGGATTTTTAACCGCGAATGGAAGCGAATCCACGCGAATGAGGAATTTTTTGAAGCGGGTTGCCCAATGCGTGGCGGAACAGGCACCCGGTGGCGCGCTTTTGATAAAAGTGCACGCCAATGCGCGGCGAAAGAACCGCCCCAGCAAATGCCGCTCCGCGGATCTTGGGCTTCGCTTTCACTTTCCTTTGGCCCGCCACCCGCCGCCTTTTCTCCCAAATTTATCACAAAGTTTCTCCTTCCCGTGCCAGCCTTCCGACGGTTAGCTTCCAGTCAGCAAACCTGCGTCTTGTTCCGACCGGATCCGTCACTGCGCCTCTTCTCCCCTCATTTCTTCCTCTGATCACTGATCACTCGGCACTTCTCACTCTTCTTCATGCCCCACACCTCCTCCCAGGCCTTCCTCCGCGAGCTCGACAAGAAGCTCTGGACCGCCGCCGACCGGCTCCGCTCCAATCTCGACGCCGCCGTTTACAAACACGCGGTGCTCGGCCTGATCTTCCTCAAATACGTCTCGGACTCCTTCGCCCAGCGGCAGGCGGAGATCGAGGCGATGCTGAAGGACCCGGAAAACGACTTTTTCGTGGACTCGGACAGCTACGAAAAACCGAAGGCGTCCAAAGGGCGTGATACAGGCATTCCTGCCTGTTCTTCCGCCTATGAAGAAGCCATCCACCGGGAGCTGGAGGAGCACTACTACATTAAGAAGAACGTCTTCTGGGTGCCGGCGCTGGCGCGGTGGAAGACCTTGCAGGACTCCGCTAAGCTACCGGCCGGGACGGAAATCCTAGGGGAGCACACGCGCCTCGCGTGTTCCGACGGGCGCCCCGCCAGTCGGTCTTCCTCTTCCAAACCCTACAAGATCACCTCCACCGGCAAGCTCATCGACGACGCGCTGGAGGCGGTGGAGAAGGAGAACCCGAATGGAGCGGAGCGACATAGACGACCCTCAAACGTCGCCCGGAGGGTTCGCGCGGGGGCGCGAATCAAACTCAAGAACGTCCATGTAGCGTCGGTCTGCGACCGTCGCACTTTGAAATCCAGCATTGCAGGCCGCCGACCGATTGATCAACGGATAAACCGCCGCCGCACCAAACTCCGGAAAACCAGCGACGGTCGCAGACCGACGCTACAGCTCCAGATCGATCCGGCCAACCTCGTCAGGCTCGCCCCGGCAAAGCCCTTGGGCGACGCCGGGCTCATCGACCTCATCGCCACCATCCCGTTCCAGCATGCGGACCGAAACCCGTCCCGGCAAAGCGGAGCGGCGACGAACGCGAAGGGCATCCTCGGCCACAATACAGAATTTCATCGCCCAAATTCCATCTCTGCGTCCCTTTGCGACCTTTGCGCCTTTGCGGTTCAAATTTCTTCTCCAAGAATGGCGACAGGAATGTCACCACTCCCGGACACCTTCACCCGCGACCAGCACCCGGACCTCCGCGCCGACTTCGTGATGGCACTGCCCAGCGCGGCAGCGCGTTCACTATCGCGAAGCCGCCCCGCAGATCGTCCCAACGGGAGGATAAACCCGCCCTTCAACATCAAGGAATGGTGGGACGGCAAGCTGGAGGGCGACGCGCGCTGGAACCGGAGCAAAGCGGCGTTGGCGTCGCGCACCAAACTCTATAAAAACCGAGGCGAAAACGGCACGCCGCCGCAACGCAATGCCAACTTCGTCTGGGTCCAGCACATGCTCCACCACCTCGCGCCGAATGGCTCGATGGCGCTGCTGCTCGCCAATGGCTCGATGAGTTCCGAAAATCCAACCGAACCAACAAGAAACATACCCGCACCATCGGTGAGCCAAAAATTGGGGCTGGATGCTTCAGTTTTCTTAAATTAAAATTGCGTTATGGTGCAGCCAACACTAACTCAGCTAAAAGCTGTCGATTTTTTTTGCGGAGCAGGAGGAATGAGCCGTGGACTTCTGGACGCTGGGATCAAGGTCCTTGGTGGAGTTGACAATGCCGCAGATTGCCGGCTCACCTACGAGCGGAACATCACGGGAGCCAAGTTCATCAAACATGACATTTGCAGCTTATCCGCTGAATCGCTTGGTAGCAGACTAGACATAAATCCCGATGATCCGAACTTGATTTTCGCCGGGTGCAGTCCCTGCCAATTTTGGAGTAAAATAAGGACGGATAAATCGAAGTCTGAGCGAACCGCATTTCTCCTCAAGCAGTTTCAGAAGTTTATCCGCCACTTCAGACCAGGATTTGTGGTCATTGAAAATGTCCCAGGGCTTTACCGGCGGAAGAGTGAATCGATCCTTCCGGGATTTTTCGATTTTTTGAAGAAGAACGGTTATGTGTGGGATGACGCTGTCATCAACGCCAATCATTACGGAGTGCCCCAAAACCGTATGCGCTACCTCCTTGTCGCGACAAGACTGAAAGAAGATATTGAACTTCCTCCTTCAAACAAACAGAGCCCGAAAACGGTTCAAGATTTCATCGGGGCCGCAAATGGGTTTAAACCGATTAATGCGGGGCACAGAGATGACAACGATCTCCAACACTGGGCTGCTGATCTTTCAGAAAACAATCTTAGGCGGATCCGAGTTACTCCAAAATCAGGCGGAGATCGCTCCGCGTGGAAGGACGATGATACACTCCAGATTCCCGCATATCAGGGAAAGGACGATATTTTCCGTGATGTGTATGGTCGAATGTTTTGGGATCGCCCCGCACCGACTATCACCACCCGCTTCAACAGCCTCTCGAATGGCAGGTTTGGGCATCCCGATGAAGATCGCGCCATCTCCATTAGGGAAGGAGCGGCGCTGCAGACCTTTCCTGAAGATTTTCGGTTTCATGGATCCAATCTGAACAGCTTGGCGAAGCAGATAGGCAATGCTGTACCTCCTGAACTCGCCAAGCGAATTGGGGAACACCTAATCATCATCGCAAACAATGGCTAAGATCCGAACCCGTGCCCGAGCCGTTGATATGCTGGGTCGCCAGCAGATTGCGACGATCCAAAACGCACTTACTGAACTCTTTAAAAATGCCCACGACGCATATGCAAAAAATGTTCGAGTGGATTTTTTTGAGGATGCGGGTCCCGGCAGCGAGGGACTTTTAATCGTTAGGGACGACGGGGTTGGAATGACGCGAGATGACTTCGAGAACAAATGGCTTGTTCTCGGAACGGAAAGCAAAATGGGTGTTGAACGAGCGAAGCACTTTCGCCCTCCCGGAGAGGATGAGCGTCCAATCACGGGCGAGAAAGGCATTGGGCGACTCGCGATCGCGCTACTTGGAAGTCAGGTGCTCGTGTTGACTCGTGCACAAAGGGCAGATGGGCTTCACGATCTCGTCGCTTGCTGGCTTCATTGGGGGCTTTTTGAGATCCCAGGCCTCAATCTGGATGATATTGACCTCCCGGTTGAGAGTTTCAAAGGGGGGAGCCTTCCATCAAAGATCCAGATCGCGACCCTTCGGAAGCGCTTGATGGAAAGTGTCGCAACGATCAAATCAGCACATCCGGAAATCGATTTCACGACGATCATCAAAGATATCAAGTCGTTCGATCCAGATCCGGCTTATTTGGATTCTTTTTTCTCCGAGCAAGATGGGAAGATTCTCTCATTGGCGGAGTCGGGTTCAGGGACTCACTTCCTAATTGGCCCGGCAAACCCGGTGATTCGTCTCGAACTGCAGGCCGAGGAAAGAGAGAAGGATGCAAGTTTTCGAAAGATGCTTCTGGGATTTTACGATCAGGTTTTCGGAAACCGGGGAGAAGCGCCCATTGCTACCTCATTCATGAGATGGTCGCCCGGTTCGGCCGTCGGAGAAGAGTATTTAACGGAGGAGAATTTTTTCACCACGGACGAACTGCTGAACAATTCTGATCACTATTTGATCGGAAAAATCGACGCGTTTGGACAATTTTCTGGAACTCTACGAGTTTACGAAAAAGAATATCCAAATCTGGTGATTCCGTGGCCTGACAGTAAAGGCAGGCAATCGAGTTGCGGTGAGTTTGAAGTCCAATTCGGGTATGTTCAGCCTGAGCAAAAATCTTCCATGCTGGATCCTGAAACTTGGGCACGAATGCGTGCAAAGAATTGGAATATTGGAGGGCTTTACGTATATCGGGACAATATTCGAATCCTTCCTTATGGGGATCACTCATTTGATTGGCTTGAGGTTGAGAAGCGGAGAACTAAGGGCGCTGCCCATTATTTCTTCTCCTATCGAAATCTCTTCGGAACGGTTATTCTCAGCCGGGAAAAAAATCCAGAACTTCAGGAGAAGGCTGGGAGAGAAGGGTTTCAGGCAAATGCAGCTTACCGCGACTTACGGGCTATTCTAATCAATCTTTTAATAAATCTCGCAGCGGATTTTTTCCGGAAGGGAGGAACCCACACCGAAGCTTTCGAACGCGATCAGGCGGAAAGCAAAAAACGCGCGGAAGCTCTCGAAAAGCAACAGAAAAGATCGAATGAAAAGCGCAAGCGTTTCGGACTGTCTCTTCAAACATTTGCTGATCGAGTGGCCAACAAGCTGCCAGAAAGCCAGATCGCCCAGTTGCGCGTTCAGACACAGAACCGCATGCAAGCGGCATCAAAAATTCAGGATCAGGACAAAGCCGCCACAAGTCTGATTCGAGCAGAACAGGAGGCGACGACTACGTTAGCGGATCTCCGAAAGGAGTATGCTCGTAAGAAGCCTGCGGGAGTAGCTCTTACGAAGACACTCACATCTGATTGGGAAGCTTTTCTTACGGAGAGCAAGAGGCTGGAGGATGAGCTTTTCACCCCGTTTGAACATGAAATCAGCGCTTCTTTGGGTGAGGTTGCAAAACAAGCGAGAATCTACATCGACCAACGGAAGCGATTGGATGAGAGAATCAAGAATCTTGCTGCGGAGAGGCGCAAACAACTGGAACAAGCTTCGCAAATGGCGAACGAGAGTGCTTCGGAAACCAGAAAAACTGTGACGTCGATCACTGAGAAGGCACGCCGAGCGTTGGACGAAACGATCCGAAACATCCAAGCGGATATGAATCGGACCCCCATTCAAGATCTGGACCCCGATGAGGTCGAGGAATTGCGCGCCAAGTGGGAGGGGCAACTCACTGAGATTGAAACGCGGCACAGGGACGGGCTAATGGCTGCTCGGGACATGTTGGCTGCCCTCGCCGAAAACCTTCGGGGCTCCGACGGTGAGCAGCCAGCGGAAATGATGGAAGCGCTAGAAGAGAGAATGTTGGCTTTGGAAGATCAAGCGGATCAGGACTTCGAGATGGTTCAACTGGGACTTGCGGTTGCGATTATCAATCACGAGTTTGGTGCGGCGATCCGGCAGGTGAGAAGAAGCGTTCAGGATCTCGGGCAGATATCGAAAAAAGCAAATGCACTTCGGCCAATCTACGAATCTATCAAAACAAGCTTCGAGCATCTTGATGGTCATCTAAACCTCTTCACCCCGCTTCAGCGCAGGCTCTACCGGAAAGCAATTTCGATCACTGGAAAGAGCATGAAAAACTACATCCGAGATTTATTTGCCAATCGTTTCGAGCGGCACAACGTGAAGCTTGAATGGACTGAATCCTTCTTGGCTGTCGTTGTGGAATGTTATCCGTCGACACTTTATCCGGCACTAATTAACATCATTGATAACGCGGTCTATTGGCTGTCTTCCGTGAAAGGCGAACGTATTATTTTTCTTGATGCTACAGCAGAAGGCTTGGTGATCGCAAACAATGGCCCCGCCATTGAAGAACGGGATCGCCAGAGGATGTTTGAAAGGGGATTCAGTCGAAAACCCGGAGGCCGAGGTCTTGGGTTGTTTATTTCCGCTCGCGCCCTCAAGGCGGAAGAAATGGTTCTTAGGATTGAGACTCCCCCAAACGGGTATGGAGCGGCTTTTCATGTTCACGTGCCAACCATTAAATTCGTCCCATGACTTCACTCACTGATTTCGTTACCAGCTCAGCCACGAAGTACCTGCAAAGTGTAGTTTTTGTTGACGATCATATTTATCACAAGAATGACAAGCCATTGGAGACTGCCGTCAGTATCGCCGGTGGTTTGAAGCCGCAGTTTGTGGAACCCGAAGTCGCGGAAGGTAAACCTGCTGTAGAGAGCGAAGCTCCAGCCGTGAGCGGTGACCCAGGCGATAATAGCGGCGACGGAAATACTGCAGAAGAAGATTACCATCCCAGGCAATTGATGGAGAGCTTCGCCCAAAAAGGGATCGTTTGTGCTTTGTATGAACCAAAGGAGAAATTTTCGACCGATCCAGATTCGGAAATTTTTCGGCTTTGCGAGCGTGCAGATGTGATCATCCTTGATTGGGATCTTCATACTGACGGTGGAGACGGTGTTTCCCAGCTTTTAGCTGAACTGATTAAGAAAAGTCAGAGCGAATCTCCTCACCACGTGAGATATTGCGCGATCTATACAAGTCAGCAAAGCTTGCATCGAATAATGGATGAGCTTCTCGAAAAGCTGAAGCATAAAGGATGTGATGTACAGGTAGAAGACCAAAAGTTGCAATTGATTGCAGGCGCAACACGGATCTCCGTATTCGGGAAGCCATCATCAATGAGTCGGACGGAGGACGATTCTAAGTATGAAATTCCTGAAAGGGAGCTTGCAGGGAAGATCATTGATGAGTTTTCGAAACTACATCACGGAATATTGCCTGCTTTCGCGCTTCATGGTTTGGCATCGGTAAGAAGGAATACCAAGCGGCTTCTGGATAAATTTAGTGGTGACTTGGATGGGGCTTTTCTTCTCCATCGTGCTTTGGTAATGAACGAGTCTGAAGCCTTTGATGAGTTGCCTGAGCTATTGAGCGATGAAATTCGCGCTGTGCTTGAAGATTCTTGGCCGAGTTCATTTTCGATTTCAGATGTCGCATCTTCGGCGGTTGATGGTCTCGCGCTGGAAAATCCTAACCCTCGATGGACAAATAAGGGGGCGGAATATGATGGCAAGGCGACGTTCCAGAAATTTCTCAAGGAAGGGCGAAAAGCTCTTTACGATGCCCGGAACGATTGTGACCAGCTAACTAACGTGGGAGAGAAGAGCTTTCAAGGAATAAAGCCAAAGTTGCTGATTGGATTGGAGTCGATGGTAAACAAGGACGGTCGGTCTGGGCCTGACTTGTTAGCGGGTCTTTTCTGCAATCGGACTCAATACGGTGGTGATAGTCGAAGGCTACACTTTGGCACGGTCGTCCGGCACAGGGTGGTGGGTGAAAGTGCATGGAGTTTTAGTCTATGTCTCATGCCCATCTGCGATAGTCAGCGCTTGAAAAAGGCTCATGATTTTCCTTTCTGGCGACTGAAAGATAATCCCAAATGCGGTATTGATCAAAAACGCTACGGAATTGCAGTAGAATCGAGCGGTGGAACCAAGGCTTTTGCCGCAGGTGGGAAAATGCGGGACATGCTCTGGATTGCGAAATTTGCACCGGATACGAGCGAATGGGTGACCGCTGCCAATCACGAAGGAGTTTTCAAGTTTTTATCGGCTGGAATTGAAGTGGAATGGGTAGCAGAGCTAAAGCCACTTCACGCTCAACGTATCGCGGCCCACATGGGCACCGACGTTTCAAGAGTTGGTTTGGTTGAATCTGAATGGTTAAGGCTGTTTTGTGATCGTTAGATTGCCTTATACTTGGTAGAATCTGCGGGATGCCTCTTCGGGTCTGTCATTCATCGGCTTCACCCGGCACACTTTGAACATCAAACATCGAACGATGAAGTTGAGATCTAAGATTCGAAAACGAACCATGAACGCCCCCATTACCATCACCGAAGTTGTTGGACGTGCCGTGCAGGGCATGACGAGGCCATTTCTCTGTAAGGCGGGCTTTTCCGATTATTACGTGAAAGGCACTTATGCGGGGTTGGATTCACTGTGTTGCGAGTGGGGAGAGAACATCGAACGCTCAACATCGAACATCGAAGTGAAGAGCGGGCAAAGCTGGTGGGCCGTCTTCGCGATGCTGCGCCGGGCCAAGGCGAGAAGGAACGTGTGGAGGATACTCGCGGCGGGACGCCACGAACACGGCCTGCGGCGGGACGCCGCAGCCACGTTCTGGAATGGCTGCACGTGGATGGCGACGAGAGTTTGCCTGTGCAACTGGACATGAAACGGGTAATCTCCGCCTTGGAATTGCCCTTCACCGATCCCGAAACTTTCTGGAAACTGCCATGAATCCCAACCAAGCCGTCTGTAATTATGCGTTGCTCCGTTTCATGCCCTATCCGCTAACCGGAGAGGTGGTGAACGTGGGCGTGGTGGTGAATTGTCTTCAGCCGTGTTTCATGCACTTCGAGGTAGAGAAGCAGTTGCCGGAACGGGTAAGGGCGCTTTTTCCCGATTACCCGCCTAAAGTTTTTGAAGCTGCCGCGAAGGCGATCGAGGCGGAGGTGAAGCGCATCAGCGCCCGGATCAGCGATCCGAAGGGCTGCCAATTCGCCTTTAACGAACTGGTGAGACCGCGGGAGAACACGTTGCGCTTCGGGGAGGTGAGAACGGCGGTCACGGCGGACCCGCAGCACTTTCACGAGGAATTGTTCCGCCGCTACGTCCGCATGGAAGTGGCGGAACCGCAGGTCGCAGGGAAGCAGCATTGATGTTTCCCGATGATCACTGAAGACCAACTCGAACAGCTCGCCATCCAGTGGTTCCAGGACACGGGGTGGAATTACGTCCATGGCGCGGTGATCGCGCCGGAAGGCGTGGCGACGGAGCGGGAGGACAGAGGGAACATCGAACATCGAACGCCCAACATTGAACGTCGAAGTGAAGAGAAGAGGAGCTTGGCGGAGGCGGTGCGGCGGATGTGGCGCCCTTTCAGGGCTCGGAATCTTCTGGGTGATGTGACCCAGGGCGCTGCCCTGGGCTGTCGTGTGATGCCCCGTTGGGGCGGTAGAAGAAGAGGACCAACGATTAAGTCGGACTTAATGGTTCGATCTGGAGTCGGTGTAAGGGCAACTTGTAAGGATTGCTTACAAGACCGATTGGAAAGGAACCAGAAGCCATGAGCAAAGATAAACCCACCCGAGGCGGTCGCCCGAAAAAGAACACCGAAGTCTCCTTGGTTCGCTCATCGGCGGCGGAATACCTGACCTTTGTGGCGGCCAGTGGCCAAGGGGGCGTTGAAGCCGTTTACGCCGATGAAAATGTCTGGCTCACCCAGAAAATGATGGGGGTGCTCTATGATGTGGATGTTCGGACCATCAACTACCACCTCAAAAAGATCTTCGCCGACAGCGAGTTGCAGGAGGATTCAGTTATCCGAAATTTTCGGATAACTGCCGCCGACGGGAAAACCTACGACACCAAGCACTACAACCTCTCCGCCATCATCGCCGTCGGCTACAAGGTGAACTCGGAACGCGCCGTGCAGTTCCGCAAATGGGCTTCCAGCATCATTGAATCATTCACCATCAAAGGCTTTGCGATGGATGACGAGCGTTTGAAAAATGACGGCTCCATTCTCGGCAAAAAATACTTCGAGGAACAGCTCCAGCGCATCCGGGAAATCCGCCTGAGCGAGCGGAAGTTTTACCAGAAGATCACCGACATTTATGCGACCTCCATCGACTACGATGTCACGGCCGCAGCGACCAAACGGTTCTTCGCCACGGTGCAGAATAAGTTGCATTGGGCCATCCACGGCCAGACGGCAGCGGAGATAATCATTTCCCGCGCCGATGCCACGAAAGACCACATGGGACTCACCACCTGGAAAGACGCGCCCAAGGGCAAAATCCAGAAGTTCGATGTCAGCGCGGCGAAAAACTACCTCACGGAAAACGAAATGGAGCAACTGCAACGCCTCGTTTCCGCCTACCTCGATGTGGCCGAATCCATGGCGCTGAGGGAGATTCCCATGACCATGCAAGACTGGGAAACCCGCCTCAATCGCTTCATCGCCGCGACCGACCGGGAGATTTTGCAGGACGCAGGCAAAGTCACCGCCGAGATCGCCCAAGCCCACGCGGAAAGTGAGTTCGAGAAATACCGCATCGTGCAGGATCGCTTGTTCGAGTCGGACTTTGACCGGTTGATCGACGAGCTGTCGGAGAAAGAGGACAAACCATGATCACCGAAGACCAACTCGAACAGCTCGCGATCCAGTGGTTCCAGGACACGGGGTGGAATCACGTGCACGGCGCGGTGATCGCGCCGGAAGGCGTGGCGGCGGAGCGGGAGGATTTCCGGGCGGTGGTCTTGAAGGGGCGCTTGGCGGAGGCGGTGCGGCGCTTGAACCCGAAGCTGCCGGAATCCGCGGTGGAGGAGGTGGTGCATGTGGTGACTAAGCCGGAGCATCCGTAGCTGGTGCAGAACAACCGGGCGTTCCACCGCTATCTGATGGACGGGGTGCTGGTGGAGTTCACCAACGCGAAGGGTGAGAAGGAGGCGGATTACGCGCAGTTGGTCGATTTCGCCTGGGCGAGCCGTGGCAGCGAGCACCAACACGGCGATTCACATCATGAGGGAAGGGAAAATCGTGGAGATCTTCCCGGCGAGAGAGGTGCGGTATCCGACGTCCAGCAAGTTTCAGGAAGAACCCGAGTTGTCGGTCGTCCGGGAGGACACGCCGCCTTATGGGGATGAGAAGACGTGAGCATGACAACCCCATCACCCATCGCACCACCGATGAACCATGTGTTCGTGGATTTTGAAAACGTCCATCAGGTGGACCTCACCTTGATCGGAGCCAAGGCGGTGAGCTTCACGCTCATGGCAGGCCCGAAACAAACGAAGCTGGACAGTGATCTGGTGGAGAAGCTGATGGCGCATTCGGCAGGAGCGAACGCGGCGTGCCCCGAAGGGAGACCGCCGACGGGCGGGATCAAAGATCGCAAAGAGGAGATTCTGACTTCCGGATCTTTGAGTTCTTTGCGCTCTCTGCGTTCTTTGCGGTTAACTCTTTGAGGGAACTGCGACTGGAAGTCATAGCCACTCTTAGGAGCCGGTTCTTCCCATCAACCATCAACTCTCAACCATCAACTTTTCTGCTGGCGGATGTCCTTTGCGTCCCTTGGCGGCCTTAGCGCCATTGCGGTTAGCTCTTTCAACTGAGAGAGGTGGAGTTGCTGCGGGACGCAGCAAACACGGCCTGCGGCGGGACGCCGAAGCCACGGAAGATTTTACCGCAAAGGCGCAATTGAGAGGAACGCGGAGGGGGGGAGAGGTATTAAATTTTGAATTTTAGATTTTGGATGAAGATTCAAGAATCAAGATGCTGACCTCTGACAACTGACAACTGACAACTGACAACTGACACCTTTGCCTGCGACTGGAAGTCACAGCCACCTTTGAGAGGTGGAGGAGAATTCTTGCGGTGGGTGCCGGCGGGGAATAGTTTCGGGGCGGGGCGCTCCTAGCCGGTTGGCACGTCCCGGGACCTTTTTCTGAAAACCTGATCCTTATGAATCCATTGACCCACCCCGCTCTCTTCGCCGTTTTCGTCACCACTCTTGCAAGCAGTCTGGCGCTTGCGGATTTCGAGAAGGGGATCGCGGCCTATCAGGCGAACGACCTGCCGCTGGCCTACAAGGAATTCCGCGCGGCGGCGGAAAAGGGCGATGCCGATTCGCAATATAACGTGGCCTTGATGTATGAGAAGGGGATCGGGGTGGGGAAGGATGAGAAGGAGGCGGTGGTCTGGTATGGGAAGTCCGCGGCTCTGGGAAACAGTGCAGCGCAGTTCAATTTGGGGGTGATGTTTGAGAATGGCCGGGGGACGGCGGTGGATTTCGCCAAAGCGCACGAGTGGTATCGCAAGGCGGCGGCGCAGGGTGATTCTCTGGCGATCGGCAATCTGGGCATGCTGTATGTGCGCGGCCAGGGGGTGAAAGAGGACAAGACGGCGGGCATGGCGCTGCTGCTGGTGTCGGCGACGAAAGATCCGTCACCGGAAAATCTCGCCAAACGGAACATCACCGCGATGCGCGGCCTCACGCCCGAGCGGGTCGCGGCGGCCCAGGCTCTCGCAGGAGAAATGAGCGGGGCGAAGAACCTGCTGGTGCCGCTGGATGCGTTTTTGAAGAAGTGAGGGGAGAGAGAGTTGAGAGTTGAGAGTTGAGAGTTGGAAGGTGGTGGGGGACTTGCGGCGAGACGCCGCAGCCACTTGGAGAGGACTCTTACCTCTGACCCCTCTAACGCGCTGCGGCCTCAGGCTCCGGCTCGGACTCGGGCTTTGTCTTCTTGTCGGAGAATTTCTGGACGAAGACGTAACAGACGGGAATCAGGAAGAGTCCGATGATGGTGGAGATGGTCATTCCGAAGACGACGCCGGTGCCCATGGTGGCGCGGGAGGCGGCGCCGGACCCGGTGGCGAGCATGAGGGGCACGCAGCCGAGGATGAAGGCGAAGGAGGTCATCAAGATCGGGCGCAGGCGGAGTTTAGCGCCTTCGAGCGCGGCTTCCAGGGTGGGCATGCCGGCGTCGCGTTTCATCTTGGCGAACTCGACGATGAGGATGGCGTTCTTCGCCGCCAGACCGATAAGCATGACGAGGCCGACCTGGGCATAGACGTTCATCTCGAAGTTGCGCAGGAGCAGCCCGACCATGGTGCCGAGGATGACGGTGGGCACGGAAAGCAGGACGGAGAAGGGCAGGGACC
The DNA here is from genome assembly GCA_031425955.1 of Akkermansiaceae bacterium. Taxonomy (GTDB): domain Bacteria; phylum Verrucomicrobiota; class Verrucomicrobiia; order Verrucomicrobiales; family Akkermansiaceae; genus Luteolibacter. Next base: position 89,283 of record JANPKJ010000055.1, read on the forward strand.
AGCTTTCATATTGCGCGGCTAACAAGAGAAACACGAAGATGATCGCCATGCCGAAAATGAGCCCTGCCTGGCCCTCGGATTTCTTTTCCTGCAGGGTGAGGCCGGACCATTCGTAGCCGACATTGGAGGGCATGGTGGCCATGACTTCCTCCATCGCCTTGATCGCCTGGGCTGAGCTGTAGCCGGGAGCGGGCGCGCCCATCATCTCGGCCGCCAGATAGAGATTGAAGCGGGTCACGAAGTTAGGCCCGGACATTTTGGAGATCTGGACGAGCGTGCTGAGGGGCACCATGCCGCCGGCGTTGTTGCGGACGTAGAACTGCCCGATGTCGTTCGGCTTGCTGGTGTATTCCGGCTCGGCCTGGAGGAAGACCTTGTAGACCCGGCCGAATTTCACGAAGTCGTTCACATAAAGACCGCTCAGGTAGGCCTGCAGGGTTTGGAACACGCTATCCACGGGCACGCCGAGGGTGCGGGCTTTCTCGCGGTCGAGCTCGACCCTGACCTGCGGGGTGGAGGGTTGGAAGGTGGTGCTGAGGCGGGCGAGTTCCGGGCGTTTCGCGGCCGCGGCGATGACCTGCTGGGCATAGCCGGCGAGTTGGTCCACGCTGCCGCCGGAGCGGTCCTGGAGCTGCATGGTGAAGCCGGAGACATTGCCGTATCCCGGCAGCGGCGGTGGGCCGAAGGCGAACACGCGAGCACCGGGGATGGTGGCGAACTTCCGGTTCCACTTCGCGACGATGGACTTGGCGTGCAGCTCGGGCGACTTGCGCTCGTCCCAGTCATCGAGGCCGATGAACATGAGCGCGGAGTTCGGGAAATTCAGCGAGTTGAGGATGCTCATGCCGGAAATGGCCAGTGACGAGCGGACGCCTTCGGTATTGACGACGATTTCCTCCACCTGCTTGAGCATGGCATCCGAGCGCTGCAAGGAGGCTCCGTCCGGCAGCTCGACGGCCACGAACAGGTAACCCTTGTCCTCGTCCGGAATGAAGCCGCCGGGAACGAACTTCCCTAGCAGCCAGATCCCGCCGCAGACGATGACGAGCAGCAACATCGAGAAGGTGGCCTTGCGCGTGAGGCCGCCGACGATGGAGCCGTAGCCATTGGTGACCCAATCGAAGAAGCTGTTGAACTTCCTGAAGAACCAAGCGACCGGCCCCTTGCCGGGTGTGGGCTTGCGAAGGAGCATGGCGGCGAGCGCCGGACTAAGGGTGAGCGCGTTGATCGCAGAGAAAATCACGGACACCGCGATGGTGATGGCGAATTGTTGATAGAGCCGGCCGGTGACACCACCCATGAAGGCGACCGGCACGAACACCGCACAAAGGATGAGCGCGATGGCGATGACGGGCCCGGAGACTTCCTGCATCGCCTTGCGGGTGGCATCGACGGGAGTCATGCCGTGCTCGATGTGGTGCTGCACTGCCTCGACGACGACGATGGCATCATCGACCACGATGCCGATGGCGAGCACCAGGCCGAACATGGTCAGGGTGTTCACGGTGAAGCCCAGCATCGGGAAAGCGATGAAGACGCCGAGCAGCGCGACCGGCACCGTGAGCATGGGAATGATGGTGGCGCGGAAGCTCTGCAGGAAAATGTAGACCACGATGAGCACGAGGATGATCGCCTCGACCAACGTGTGGACGATGGCTTCCATGGAGGCGGTGATCGGCAGGGTGGAATCCAGGGTGATGCCGTATTCCATATCCGGCGGGAACCGGAGTTTGGCTTCCTCGAGGATTTTCTTCACGTTGTTAGCGGTCTGGATGGCGTTCGCGCCGGGTGCCAGATAGACGCCGAGGGCACCGGCCGGGGCCTTGTCCAGGCGGGCGCGGATCGAGTAGGTCTGCGCCCCGAGATCGACGCGGCCGATGTCCATGATTTTCACCTGCGAGCCATCCGATTTGGAGCGGACGATGATTTCCTCGAATTCCTTCGGGTCCCTCAGCAGGCCTTGGGCGCGGATGTTGAACTGGCTTTCCTGGCCGGTGGGAGCGGGTTCCGCGCCGATGGTGCCGGCGGGGGACTGGGCGTTTTGCTCCTTGATCGCATTGGAAACGTCCTGCGGCGTGACGCCGAGAACAGCGAGTTTTTCCGGGTTGAGCCAGATCCGCATGGAGTAATCCTGCGCCGTGAAATTCTTCACGTCGCCGACGCCGGGCACGCGCTTGATCTGATCGACCAGATTGATGTCGGCATAGTTGCCGAGGAAGACACCGTCGTAGGTGCCCTTTGGCGAGGAAAGGCCGATGGCTAGCAGAATATCAGGAGACGAGCGGTTGACGACGACGCCTTCCCGCTTCACCGCATCCGGCAGCTGGGCTTCCGCCTGGCCCACGCGGTTCTGCGTGTTGACCTGCATGATGTCCACGTCCGTGCCGACGTCGAAGGTGACGTTGAGGATCATCTTGCCGTCGTTGGTATTGTAGGACTGCATGTAGAGCAGCTTGTCCACGCCGTTGACCTTGGACTCGATGGGGGTGGCGACGGATTCCATGACCGCCTCTGCGGCGGCACCGCGGTAGGTGGTGGTCGCCTGGATCAAGGTGGGGCTGACGTTCGGGTATTCCGAAATCGGCAGTCTTGACAGGGAGATGAGTCCCACGATGACGGTGACGATGGAAATGACCATCGCCACGATCGGGCGGCGGATGAAGAATTCAGCCATGGGGAGTTAGTTTTTAGCGGGCTTTTCCCCGGCGGCGGGAGCGGAATTCGCGGCAGCGATCTGGGCGGCGGTCATCGCGGTCACCGGAATGCCCTCGCGGACCTTCTGTAAGCCCTCCACGACGATGCGCTCGCCGAGCTTGAGTCCCTCGAGGATGACAATGTTGGATTCTGAGAGCTCGCCGATTTTGACCGGGCGCTGACTGGCCGTGTTTTGCGGGTTGATCACCCAGACGAAGTTTTTTCCCTGCAGTTCCACCAGCGCCCGTTGCGGGATGACGATGCTGTCTTTGGTGGTGCCCAGGTCCACGCGGATCCTCGCAAACATCCCGGGTCGCAGGAGTTTCTCCTTGTTGGGAAACTCGGCGCGGACCCGCAAGGTGCCGGTCTTCACATCCACAGCACGGTCGATGAAGACGAAGCGGCCCTGGTCGGGGTGCTCCAGCCCGTCGGCGAGGACCAAGGTGAGTGGCAGGGTGGCGACGTCCCTGCCGATCGCGCGGCCTTTTGCCTCGGCTTTGATGTAGTCGACCTCGCTGACATTGCTGTAGAACCAGATGGGGTCGAGGGTGGAAATGGTCGCCAGGAGCGTGGGTTCACCTTTGCCTACCAACTCACCGATGGATACCTGATGGGCTCCGATGAGGCCTGTAATGGGGGCCTTCACCACACAGTATCCCAGATCCAACTGCGCGGACTCGACCTTGGCCTTGGCCGTGATCACCCCGGCCTCGCCGACGTCCACCGAGGCCACGGCATTATCCAGATCCTGTTGGGGAATCGCCCGCCGCTGGGCAAGCGGGGTGAGCCGGTCCACGTCCTTCTGATACTTGTTAAGCGCGGCCTTGGCCTCACCCAGGGCGCCATTTGCGGCGGCGAGCCTTTCGAGAAACGGCTTCTGGTCGAGCTCGAACAAAACCTGCCCCTGTTGCACCTGCTCGCCTTCCTTGAACGGCATCTTGTCCACGAATCCCTCGACCCGCGCGCGGACCTCGACATTCTGAGGGGAGTCCAACTGGCCGATGAGCGTGGTGGAAAGTCGGACTTCCGAGGGGACGATTTCCATGACCTCGACAATCGGCGGCGGTGGCGCGATGACCTCGGGTTTCTTGCAGGCGCAGAGGCAAAGGCTTGCGAGCAAGGCCACCCCCATGCGGGCAGTGGTGGATCGTCCTGCGGCGGTGGATGGATGGCGGGAAATCATTTTCAAATTGAAATTTCGCTCGGTTCGGGGATTGGGGAGATCGCGTCGGGGAAAGTCATCGAATGACAGCACGGCTAAGCCAACGCCTGAGTGTTTGATTGGTTATGACCGACTGCAATTGAATTAGAGAACCCCGCTTCGGGTGTCAACTACGACCTTGGAGCCGCCAGCCAGGATCCATCGGGCCGATCCGAGGTGGCAGTAGTGGTGCTTGCAACCCTGACTCATCGATCGTAGGCATCCCATGCATGAAAATTTGTTCATGGCTTCCACTTTCCGGGGCCTTCGCTGCGGTCGGACTCGGCTTGGTCGGCGGCTGCTCACCGGTCGCCCGCCCCTCCCCACCGCCTAACCCGGCCACGGTGGATCTCGCCCGCTACGCCGGCCGCTGGCATGAGATCGCGAGATTGCCAGCGCCCTTTCAGAAAGATGACGAAGCGGCCATCGCCGACTATGGCATGAATCCCGACGGCACCCTCTCGGTCCACAACATCGCAATCCGCCCCGATGGCACCCGACACGACATCAAGGGCAGCGCCAAGGTGCTCAATCCGCCCGCAAACACCAAGCTTGCCGTGCGCTTTGACACTTGGTTCGGCCCGTTGATCCCGATGCCGCCGGAAGGCAACTACTGGATTTTTCATGTGGACGGTCGCTACAAGGAAGCCATCGTCGGCACTCTGGACCGCCGGTTTCTCTGGCTGTTGGCGAGAACCCCGGAGATCCCGGAAAAACGCCGGGCTGCCTTGGTCGGGAAGGCTGAAGCTCTCGGCTTCGATGTTTCCCGCCTCGTGAAAAGGCCAACGCTTTGAAAATTAGAATGGTTTTCGCCGTCGTGCTCGGCGGATGGTGGCGCTACACCTCGCGGGGAGTTCCGGCGATGGATGCGGATTTATCAACCATCAATCATTTGCGAGACATCCGGCAAGCTTCGCCGTAGCCTGCATCGGATCCCACCACCTGAACCCACTGATGAAAACTCCCATCCCTGCCGACTTTCCCTTCCGCGCTGCCAGTCCCGCAGGCCTCAGCGCCGAGCTGAACGCCAACGGCTCCATCCGCCGGATGGACTGTGGCGACATCATCCTCAACAACTTCCTCGGCAACGAAGCCGAAGGCGGCCCGACGAACATTTACCTGCGCCGCCTGGGGGAAACCATCGGATCCATTCCTCTGCTAGGGCCGGGCAGCCCCGCTTCCTATCAGACCAATGGTCGTGGCATGACCGCTTGCGGGACGTGGGGCGACCTGAGGTTCCAACTGCGCCTCACGCTCGCGGAATCCGCCACGGCGTGGTTCTGGCATGTGGAACTCGAAAACACCGGCAGCGTCCCGGTGGCCTGCGACCTCATCCTGACCCAGGACATCGCCCTCGCCCACTACGGCGCGGTGCGGCTCAATGAATTTTACGTAAGCCAATACATCGACCACGCTCCGCTAGAGCATCCGCGGGCAGGAGTCGCCGTGGCATCGCGGCAGAACCAGTCGATGGGCGGTCGCTGCCCGTGGACCGTCATCGGCTCGCTCGGCAAAGCGGTGTCCTACTCGACTGACGCGCTCCAGTTCCACGGCCTCGCCACCCGCGCGGGCGGACAACCGGTCGCCCTCGCCACGGGCCTGGCGGGAAAGCGATTGCAGCACGAGCACTCGCTGGTTGCCATCCAGGACGAGCCGGTATTGCTGGAACCCGGCGCGAAATCCCAGCGAGGATTCTTCGGCTGGTTCGAAGCAGACAAACCGACCGCCACCGCCACGAGTGACGCCTCGCGAATTGATTCCGCGTTGGCTCTCTCGGAAGTGAATTGTCCGCCGTGGCCGGATGGGCTTGTCGGACCCAGCCCGGCTTCCAGCCTGTTCTCCTCTGCCCCGCAATTGGAAACGGCGGAGCTTGATGAATCGTATTTCGACTTGGCACCGCGCCACGTCGAACGCGAGGATGGCCAGCTTCTATCACTTTTCACCAGCGAGCGAGCCCACGTCGTTTTCAAAGCGAAAGAACTCCAAGTGCTTCGCCCTCACGGCCACGTGTTGCGCTCCGGCGGATCGCTAACACCCGATGAGTCCGCCCTCACCTCCACCGCCTGGATGTGCGGCGTGTTCCACTCGATGGTCACCCAGGGCCATGTCAGCATCAACCGGTTTCTATCCACCAGCCACAGTTACCTCGGCCTCTTCCGCAGCCACGGGCAGCGGGTCTTCGTGGAAATCGGCGGCTCGTGGAAGTTGTTGGGAATTCCGTCCGCATTCGAGATTCGCCCGGATTCGTGTCGCTGGATTTACAAACACCAAGGCGGTCTGATCGAAGTCATTTCCTCCACGCCGGAGGTCGCGCACGAACTCCGCCTGTCACTGAAGGTCCTCGAAGGTGCTCCGGTGAGATTTCTAATCTCCCACCACGTCGCACTCAACGGCGACGATGGCAGCGCTTCCGTGCCTGCCAACTGCGAGATCGAGGGTGATTCGGTATTTGTCCGGGCGATCCCGGACAGCGATGTGGGCCGGCGTTTCCCGGACGGAGGCTTTACCATCGAGGGCACATCGATCGAAACCATCGGCGGCGATGAATGGCTCTTCACCGACGGACTCTCGCGCGACCAACCGTTTGTTTGTTTTATTACCACACCCACCAAGTCGTCGGCGCTGATCATCCGTGGCAAGCTGGTCGAATCATCCACCGCTCAGACCGGCGGATTCTGGAACGATATTGATTCCGAATTGCGGATCACCGCACCACAGTCGAGCGCGCTGGCTCCGGCGGCCGATCGGGCGGGTGAGATTTTCCCATGGTTCATCCACAACGCCCTCGTCCACTACCTGTCGCCGCGCGGCCTCGAGCAATACTCGGGCGGCGGCTGGGGCACCCGCGACGTCTGCCAAGGGCCGGTGGAACTGCTGCTCGCGCTCGGCCGCTTCGAGCCGATGCGGGACTTGTTAGTCCGCGTCTTCAGTCAGCAGAATCCGGACGGCGACTGGCCGCAGTGGTTCATGTTCTTCAAGCGCGAGCGCAACATCCGCCCGGGCGACTCGCACGGTGACATCGTCTATTGGCCGCTGCTCGCCCTCGCCCAATATCTATCCGCCACTGGCGACGCCAGCGTGTTGGATGAGGAAACACGCTATTTCGAAGCAGAAGAAACCACCGGGGAAATGGCGACCATCCGCCAGCACGTCGAGCGCGCCCTCGACCTGATCCGCCGCCGGGTCATCGAAGGCACCGTGCTCGCCGCCTACGGCCACGGCGACTGGAACGACTCGCTGCAACCCGCCAAGCCCGACATGCGCGAGCGGCTTTGCAGCTCGTGGACGGTGACGCTCAACTATCAGACCTTCGTCGCGCTCGCCTCCGCCTTCCGGCAGATCGGCATCAAGGACCGCGCCGCCGAGTTGGAAACCATGGCCGCCGGGATTCTTGGCGAGTTCCAGCGCCTGCTCGTCGTGGACGGAGTCGTCGCCGGGCTCGCCTATTTCCACGCGGGCGGGGAAACCGACTACCTGCTGCATCCCCGCGACGCCACCACCGGCTTGTCCTACAGCCTGCTGCCGATGATCCACGCCATCATCAACGACATGTTCACTCCCGAACAGGCGGAGACCCACCTGGCCCTGATCCGCCAGCATCTGCTAGGTCCGGACGGAGCCCGACTGTTTGACCGGCCGATGGCCTACCGCGGCGGCATCCAGACGAATTTCCAGCGTGCGGAAAGCGCCAGTTACTTCGGCCGGGAAATCGGCATCATGTACATGCACGCCCATCTTCGTTATTGCGAGGCGCTCGCCCGCTTCGGCGATGCGCAGGGCTTTTTCCACGCGCTCTCCCAACTCAACCCGATCGCCATCCGGGAACTCGTCCCATCCGCCGGCCCGCGCCAGGCGAATTGTTATTACTCCAGCTCGGACGCTGCCTTCAGTGACCGCTACGAAGCCTTCGATGACTATGGAAAAGTGAATTCCGGTGAGGTGACGCTCGAAGGCGGTTGGCGCGTCTATTCCAGCGGAGCCGGCATCGGCACCCGGCTGATCATGCAGTGTTTCCTGGGGGTGCGACTGGAATCCGCCTCGCTCATCATCGATCCGGTCATGCCGCCGGAGTTGGACGGCCTGAAGGTGAGCTTGCGCCTGGCCGGACACCCGGTCACGGTCGTCTATCAGGTGAAGTCTGCCGGTCGTGGTCCCGTCTCGGTCGAGCTCAACGGAGCGAAACTCGGTTTCACCCGGGAACCCAACTCTTACCGCCCCGGAGGTGTCCGGATCTCCATGGACTCGTTCACTCGCGGACTGACGGGGGCCGGCGACGTGCTGGCGATTTGGATCGAGTGAACCCGGCACCTGGATGATTTCGTCATGATATGGTGAATCATGGATTGCTCCTCCCTTCGGACTCCCGGGAGTCTGGTTTCGGAACAACATCTCAACGCCCACCTCATCGCTCGCCGGGGTAATCGCCCTCATCAACAATTCATCCCCCTACATCGGCAACAATATCTTCTATAACAACTCCGGACGGGCGATCAATGTCACGGTTCCATCTTCAGCAAGTCCCATCGTGATCAACAACACCATCGTCGGCAGCATCGATCTGGTCGTGGCGGCAGGCAATCTTCAGGAGTGTGCACGGAGAAACCCTGTTTCCGAGCCGCCCCCCTCAAGCCCGCTACCCACCGTCTCCTGACCCGGTCCGGAGACCGGCTGTGCGTTTTGCCGGGAGGACAGAATTCCCGGACTTCTCCTCGACAAAAAAGCCGCTTCCCGACAAAAACGGCGACATGAAAAAGTCATTTCCACTCACCTCGCCGAGCCACCAGCCGGCGCGCGTCGTCGAGCAGATCAAGAGCGACGTGCGGAAATACCTCAAACGCGAGCGGAAGAAGCCATTGCCCGAAGGCGCGGATTTCTGGGATTTCAACTGCAAGGTCGGCCAAGGCGATGATGCGCCGGAAACCAAGCACGTCGAGGAGATCGTCCCCGCCATCGATCAGGCGGCCGCCAGCGCCTGCGCCTCGGTTTACATCGAAATCCTGGCCACTCCCGGCCACCGGCAGAAAAAGGCGGACGCTTGATTTTCCCACTCACCGGATTTCCACTTCACGAACCCGATTCCACCCCTTAGAAAGATCGCCGACATGCTCGAAACCCAAAAACTCCCAGGAAAACTGATGGCTGCGAACCGCGGTGAAATCGCCATCCGCATCTTCCGCGCCGCCAACGAACTCGGTCTGCGGACCGTCTCGATCTTCGCCGAGGAGGACCGCTTTTCCATCCACCGCTTCAAGGCGGACGAGGCCTATCAACTCGATTCGTCGAAGGGCCCGGTCGGCGCCTATCTCGACGTGGAAGGCATCGTGACCCTCGCGAAACAGAAGGGCGTGACGATGATCCATCCCGGCTACGGATTTCTATCGGAGAATGCGGCGTTCGCCAGGGCATGCGCTCGCGAGGGGATCATTTTCATCGGCCCATCGCCCGACCTGCTCGAAAACATGGGCGACAAGACCGCCGCCCGCGCGCTGGCCCATTCGTTCAAGGTGCCCACGCTGCCGGGCACTGAGGAACCGATCACCGATCCCGACCAGGCGCTGACCGTCGCCCACGACATTGGCTTCCCGCTCATCATCAAGGCCGCGTTCGGCGGTGGCGGCCGCGGCATGCGGGTGGTGGAGAAACCGTCGCAGCTCGCCGCCTTGTTAGCCGAGGCGCAGAACGAGGCGCTCAACGCATTCGGCAACCCCGCGGTTTTCCTCGAGCGTTATATTTCCCGTGCCAAGCACATCGAAGTTCAGATCCTCGGCGACCAGCACGGCAACGTCGTCCACCTCTACGAACGCGACTGCTCGGTGCAGCGCCGCTATCAGAAAGTCGTCGAGGTCGCTCCGGCGATGCATCTCAATCCAATCATCCGCAAGGAGCTCTGTGACGCTGCTGTCACTCTGGCAAAAGGCATCGGCTACGATAACGCGGGCACCGTCGAATTCCTCTATGACATGGATCAGGACGACTGGTTCTTCATCGAGATGAACCCGCGCATCCAGGTGGAGCACACGGTGACCGAGTGCGTCACCGGCATCGACCTGGTGCGGTCGCAAATCCTGGTGGCCGCCGGGGAACCGCTTTTCGGCGAGGAAATCGCCATTCCCAAGCAGGAGGACATGCCGTGCATCGGCTTCGCCATCCAGTGCCGGATCACCACCGAGGACCCGGAAAAAAGCTTCGCCCCGGACTACGGCCGCATTCTCAACTACCGCTCCGCCGCCGGCTTCGGCATCCGTCTGGACGCCGCCTCGGGCGATGCTGGATCGGTCGTCACACCGTATTATGACTCCATGCTCGTCAAGCTCACTGCGATGGGCCGCGATTTCCCGATGGCCTGCCAGCGCATGGACCGCGCGCTCCGCGAGTTCCGCATCCGCGGCGTGAAGACCAACATTCCGTTCCTCGAAAACGTCATCGCTGACGAGACGTTCCGCGCCGGCCAGGCGCACACCAAGCTGATCGATACCAAGCCCGAGCTGTTCCAGTTCAAGCGCCGCCGCGACCGCGCGACGCGCACGCTTTCGTATCTATCCGACATCACGCTGAACGGCAATCCGAGCGCCAAGGGCTGGAAACCGGCGGGCGTCATGCATAAGGCCGCTGTGCCGAACTCGCTGATCATCGAGCACCACGCGCAGGTTCCTCGGGGCAGCCGCGACGTGCTGTTGGAAATCGGGCCCGAGAAATTCGCCCAGTGGATTCTCGATGAAAAGCGCCTGCTGATCACCGACACCACATTCCGCGACGCCCACCAGTCGCTCATCGCTACCCGCATGCGCAGCTTCGACATGCTGCGCGTGGCCGAGGCGGTTTCCCACCGCATTCCGGAGCTGTTTTCGCTCGAAATGTGGGGAGGTGCCACCTTCGACACGGCGATGCGTTTCCTCAGCGAGTGCCCGTGGGACCGACTCCGCCGCTTGCGCGAGAAGATCCCGAACATCTGTTTCCAGATGCTCTTCCGCGGCTCGAACGCCGTCGGTTATTCGAACTACCCGGACAACGTAGTCGCCGGATTCGTCAAACATGCGGCGGACTCCGGTATGGACATCTTCCGCATCTTCGACTCTCTCAATTACCTGCCTAACATGAAGGTGCCGATGGAAGCCGTCCGCGAGCACGGCAAGTCGATCTGTGAGGCGGCGATCTGTTACACCGGCGACATCACCGACGCGAACCGCGACAAGTATTCGCTGAAATACTATGTCGAAAAGGCCAAGGAACTCGAGCGCATGGGAGCCCACATGCTTTGCATCAAGGACATGGCCGGCCTCTGCAAGCCGCACGCCGCCTACAAGCTGGTCACCGCGCTGAAGGAGGAAATCGGCATTCCTGTGCATTTCCACACCCACGACACTTCCGGCATCAACGCCGCCTCCGTGCTTGCCGCCTCGAAGGCCGGCGTGGACATCGTGGACCTCGCGATTTCCTCGATGTCCGGCTCCACCTCGCAGCCGAACCTGAATTCCGTCGCCGCGGCGCTCGCCAACACCGAGCGTGATCCCGGGCTGGATTTCGATTCTCTCAACGAGTTCTCCGACTACTGGGAGCAGGTGCTTGAATTCTATCAACCGTTCAACTCCGCCCCGCGCTCCGGCACGGCCGAGGTTTACGAACACGAGATGCCCGGCGGCCAGTACACCAATCTCCGTGAACAGGCTGAATCGATGGGGCTCGGTGCACGTTGGCCCGAAGTTGCCCGCATGTATGGCGATGTCAATGCCGCTTTCGGCGACATCGTCAAGGTCACCCCTTCGAGCAAGGTAGTCGGCGACCTCGCCCTTTACCTGATCAGCCGCGGCATGAGCATCGAGGAATTCTCGAACCTCAAGCCAGACCACACACACACGCTGCCCAATTCTGTAATCGACATGTTCGAAGGCTCGCTCGGCATACCGGAGGGCGGTTGGCCAGCGAAAATTTCGAAGATCATACTGCAAGGGCGCAAAGCGAAGAAACCCAACCTGGCGCCTGCCAACCTCACCGACACGAAGCTGAATCGTACCGACCTCATGAGTCACCTCATGTATCCGGACGTCTTCAAGAAATTTGCCAAAATCCGCGAGACCTACGACAACGTCGATGTATTGCCCTCGCCGCAATTCTTCTACGGTATGCAGAAGGGCGAAGAGATCAGCTTCGATCTCGAGCCTGGTAAGACCCTGATCGTTAAATTCATGACGACCAGCGAGCCACATCCAGATGGCAGCCGGACTGTGTTCTTTGAGTTGAACGGTCAGCCCCGCGAAGTGCAGGTCAAGGATAAAGCGATCAAGGCAACGACACGCGAACGTGACAAGGCCGACCCTTCAAACACCAAACATGTCGCCGCCCCAATTCCGGGTGCAGTGACCAGCGTTTACGTCCAGCCTGGCCAAAGCGTCAAGAAGGGCGAACGCTTGGTGGTCCTCGAAGCGATGAAGATGCAGACCACGGTCAACGCCCCAGCCGATGGCAAGGTGAAGGAAGTTCTCGTCAAGCCGAGCGATACAGTGGAGCCGAAGGATCTCCTGGTAGTTCTGGAGTAGCAAGAGAGCGTACGGGTATAGAATTCCAGATACCGTGCGGTATCTCCATCGAATCCTGCTCTCCGGCCTCGCCGCCGCAACCCTTCTCGCCCAACACGAAAAGGAAGACGAAAAGGCGAAGCACCCTTTCATGACCAACGCTGCTCGCATTGAAGCGGGCCGCAAAACTTACCTCGGCGGTTGCGCCGGTTGTCATGGCCCCGAAGGTGGTGGTGGGCGAGGGCCAAGCCTGATCGAGCGCGCGTCCTGGCATCCGATGAAGGATGATGACCTCTTTGCCACCATCCAAAAAGGCGTCGGCATCATGCCGGCTGCCAATCTGCCTGAAGATCGTGCCTGGGAACTCGCAGCCTTTGTCCGTTCTCTTACCTCACCTGCCATCGACGTTATAGCGCCAGGTGATCCCGCTGCCGGCGAGAAAATCTTCGCTTCCGCCGGATGTTCCAACTGCCACCGGATTGGAGGTAAGGGCGGCTTCAACGGCCCAGACCTCACACGAATCGGCCGAAGCTCCACCCTGCCGAAACTGCGACGCTCCATCATCGATCCAGACTTTGAAATATCTCCCGGATACGACTCCGCGTCGATGACGCTGCGTGATGGCTCCAAGCTCACGGGCTTCGTCAAGGACCGAACCAACTACGTCCTCCAGCTTCAGCTCAAAGACGGCTCAATTCGATCCATAAACGTCGGAACCATCGAGACTCTCGAGCTGCTCAAGACCACCACCATGCCGCTCGATTACAAGACCAAACTCACTCCTGCCGACATGACCGATCTCGTCAGTTTTCTGCGCCAGCAGGGCGCGCAATAGGAAGCCACTCCGATGCACAAGCTACTCCTACTCCTCGCCGCCTCAAACCTGTTGGCGCAGGTTACCTTCGACGACCTCCGCAAGAGCCCGTCGAACAACTGGCTGACTTACGCCGGTGACTACAAGGGCCGCGGCCTCTCCCCCCTCACTCAGATCACGCCCGAAAACGCCCAGAACATGGCGCCAAAGTGGACCTTCAACGTGCCCAAGGCCAAAGGTCTACGCGCCCGCCCGATCGTGGCCGACGGTGTCATGTACTACACCAACACCAATTCGATCTACGCACTGGACGCCCGCAGCGGTCGCCTGATCTGGCAATACGTAGATACCCAATCGAAGAAGGAATCCGTCAATCGCGGCGCCGCCATCCTCGGCAACCAGGTCTACTTCGTCACGTCCGACTGCTACCTGCTCTCGCTCGATCGCCGTACTGGCGGCGTGGCCTGGCGCAAGCAATACGGCAACATCAAAGATGGTGTGTTCTGCTCCTCGGCTCCTCTCGCCCTCGACGGCAAGATCATCGTGGGCACTGCGGGTGGTGACGAAGGCATGCGCGGGTATCTTGCCGCGCTAGATGCCAACACCGGCGCCGAACTCTGGCGCACCTACACGATTCCCGCTCGAGGCGAACCCGGCAGCGAGACCTGGGGCAACTTCATCGAATATGGCGGTGGGGCAACCTGGTTGTCCGGCACCTACGAAGCCGAGACGAACACCCTCTACTGGACCACTGGCAATCCTTGGCCCGATTTCTATGGTGGAGACCGCAAAGGCGACAACCTCTATAGTTGTTCCCTCCTCGCCCTCGATGCCGCTACGGGCAGGATGAAATGGTATTTCCAGTTCACACCAGGAGATTGGCACGATTGGGATGCGCAAAGTTGGCCCGTTCTTGCCGACGTTACCTATGAAGGCAAGCCGCGCAAAGTCGTCTTTCACGCCAACCGCAATGGCTTCCTCTACCTGCTCGATCGCGAGACCGGCAAGTACCTGCGCGCCTCTAAATTGATCGAAAATCTCGACTGGGCATCCGGCATTGACGCCAAAGGCCGGCCGGTCACAGTTCCTGGGAAGGACCCCACGCCTGAAGGCAATCGTGTCTGCCCCGGCGTCCGTGGAGCTACCAATTGGATGAGCCAATCCTGGAATCCCGCCACTGGCCTGCTCTCCGTCGTCGTGCTTGAGCAATGTGACATCTACACGAGTTCCTCCAAGGCCCCTGAACCTGGCAAGAACTTCGCAGGCGGGGGGGCTGGCCCCAGACCCAAGGACGCCGGAAAGTTCTATGTCCGAGCCTTCAACCCCCTGACCGGGGAGCGCAAGTGGC
>JANPKJ010000056.1:0-21558 GCA_031425955.1 Akkermansiaceae bacterium
CTGCCATAAAGTTTTCGGTGCCAGCCTGGAAACATCGGCGTTATGGAAGTCATTGAGGGTCAATGAGCAATAATCAAGCCAACTTGCGGAAAATCTAACGTTATTTTATCCCAAACAACCCTTAAGTTAGCGCCATTCAGGACTGACCCCGGAGACTTGTTCGTCCCTTCAATGATTGTTAGTCGGGACTGACCCCGCCGATGATATATCTCCCGCACCCGGCGACGAGCGCGAATGATTCCAGGTGATGTGGACGCGCGAGGGATGACCCCAGAGACGATGTCTGTTATTTGGGACAGACCCCGAGGCATGCAAAGCTACAAGGGGGTTTTCAATGCCATATATCGAATGAGCACTCTCAGAATCGGATTCGTAATTTGTCTCTGGCACCGTTTAAGTTGCGTGAGAACCCGTCGGCTGTCGGTCAGTCGCAGTGAGATGCTTCCCATGCAGATGGCTAAAATTAACTCTGTTAGTCCCTCACATCGGTCGCTCTTGATGTTTGAAAGAAGGTCGAGGATAAGCTTGCCAAATTTGGCACTGACGCCTTTATCGAGCGAGTAAGCAAGTTCCCCTTTCTGACAAAGTCGGACCATAGATGCTTGCAGCACGCCATCGCTGTAGCGGCTGAAATTCTCTGGATCGAGCAAAACTCTGTGAAGGGTGGAGCCTACGAGAATCTTACGATCCACCAGCGATGACAGGGTGCATGAGACCATGAAGGCGGCCTCTGCCTGCGAAGGATTTCCGACGTGTTTTAAGCCGGAGAGAAACGCTGAATTTGGGCGAAGTTTTAGTTCCTGATTCCGCGGGCCGGGGAGAAAGAGGTTGTTGGTCAAACCAGTGCGCACTTGAAGTTCGTCGACGCGAGACTTTATCGATTCTCTCTCAGGGCGTGACAATGTCAATTTCGCTTCACTCGGGATTCGTTCCCAAAAGTCCAGTTCAAGTTCCCATGGCGAACTTTCAAAATCTAGCCAATTTCCGTAATAGGTAGCAAGGACGTCAACATCGTAATCCGCACCACTGTTGCAGAATTTTAAATTGGCTTTGTCAAAATTGCATTTTTGCTTATTTCGGCCAAGTTGGAGGCCTACAAGGTAAGCCATGGCATGATTGCGCTGAGTGTCCCGGAGTAGCTGGCTAGCGTTTATCAATGGGTGAAGGTCGACCAGACTTGAACCCACGACTAAGGTATAGTGAGGGCTGTGTTCTCGGACGCTGTATGCAGCGGGTGAAGTGGAGTAATCGGATATGGATATGCAATCGATAGAGCTCACTCCGTTGGAAGCGAGCCAGCTTATTATGCAGGTAGCTAGCGCGAGCGACTGCTTGTCGCCAGCGTGGATAATCAATTTTAGTGTCGAAGGAACTCTTGTTTTAAGGTAGCGACTTAAACGGCTGTGAATCGGAGTGACGTTTTGTCGCGACGTGAAGTTTCTCCAAACGCCGGACAGTTCAAACGCGACTGAAAGCCGGCGTGGTTTTCCACCTGTAAGCCCTTGGCATTCATCCACGCGGTTGATTGATACAGCGCAGTTTCCTAGGAGATCAGGTGCCAGATCTTTATACCAATCAGGAATGTGCGCGGCGTTAATAGTTAGCGTTTCGACCTTCAATCCATCTGGAAGAAAGCCCTCTGGAGCTATATGAATAGGTCTGCACGACGACGGGAAGATGTTCTGATCCACCGAGGAAATCAAAGCGGCCTCAAAACCTTCAGGGTTATCGACTCCGATTTCGAGGTTGCAGATTATTGTTCCAAATAATCGATTGATCGTCGATCTGCCTACAACAGGGAGAAAGAATAAGGTGGCAACGCGATCTTCTGGGTAGCGCTTGTCTACCACGCAGTCCACCGCCATTGCCCCTCCTGAAGATGCAGATACGATGACTAGCGAGTCTCCGTTGTAGATGGGAACGTTAACAAAGTTTCTATAGGATTCGAAGCTCCTTATTTTGATATTGGCAATGTCTAGACCGAGCCAATCCTTAGCTGCATTAGCGAGAGCGTAGCCAACGGAGAGAATGGTCGACGAGTCGACCCAAATAATTCTGATGTCGCTCTGGAGAAGCCCAACAAGCCAAAAGCAGAGAAACTTCAGTTCGTCACTGTCGAGGAGGATGTTTCCGGTTCTTAAGAATCGGTTTACGGCCTTACGCGACGGCTTACGGTAATAGAAACCAGGGCCGGGTTCCATCATGCCGCCTCGTTGGCGAAACCATTGAGTAAGGCACGCGTTTTTAAGTATGGCGATTGACTTTGATCGAAGTGGTATCTTCCGCTTTTCCTCAACGTTGTAAATTATTCCTTCGGGTACGCCAGAGCTTCCGAGGGTGACGACACGGACGGTGGTCTTATCCTGAGAGTTACGAAATCGCGATACGACATCGGAGTGGCTCAATAAGGCGAGTAACATGTCCGGTCGCGTAGTTGGGACGACAAAAGTTATGACGTCAGGAACGGCGCCTAGATCATAAAGACTGTCGAGTGTATCGCATAGAATGTCTGAAGCTGGCACGATTGTACCTAGGAAAATCGCCCCGACAATTCGTGGTTTACCTTTGGGACTCTCTTCTTGGTATCGAAAAATATTTGGGCGCTCAGTCACGGAATTGGGAGGAGAAATGTGAACAAGGTTCCGATCGCAAAGTGGTTTCGAAGCAGTCGGCTGCCACCACTTTTGAAATCCCTCAAATAGAAGATCTCTGAAAAGCGTTCAGCTGACATCGGAGCGTGGCTTTCATTGTCTATGTCGGCGAGAGCACGAGGATCCAGTGGGGCAGATCGGAAATCGCGATATAGATTCAAATTTTGGGAACGGTATTGGAGAAAACCGCCGGCTTGATTCAAAGTCCGAATTACCTTATAGAGTCCTTGACCCTCGTTTTCCTTTGTGCTCGATCCGGACCATCTCATAAAGCAGCGCATCGACTCCTCATACTGCCAGTTAACTGTTTCGAATTTTCTGCCGGAGATCCGTGTGGCAAGTCCGGGACCATTGTCGAAAATTGATATTTCTGCATAACGTTCATTGTTCGAAGATTGGAGATAGTTCGACAGGGCAGGCGTGTCAGATTGCTGTTGAGCTAGCGATTCCATCCCTACAGACTCGCGGCCATGAAAGTGTATAATAGCGCCCCGGACTGATTTTTCATCCAAGTCTCGTCTTCCCCATCGATCCGCGTTCTCAATAACCTCGTAGAATAGGCTGGTCAACTGAGCCAGCGATGCGTCGAAGTCTCTGCTTTGAAGGAAGAGATCAGCTCCGCCGGGTGTCATTTTGTCATATAATCCGTGAACCAGAGATCGAAAACGAGAACGTGCAGGGGACGTCGTCTCACGTAATTTACGGCGATAAATATTCGCAAAAGAATTGGCAGGATATTTGCGTTCTATCCAGTCATTTATAAGAAAATAGGCGCGATAGTTTTTAAGTCGATAATCATTGAAACGATCTAGATTTTCTTTGAAGTGTTTGTAGACCGTCGAGTTTGGGATAGTCTTATTCGCGCGATCAAGGAAGGATTTCGCCGGCAGTAAACCATGTGTCTGTGCACATAGTGCTGCCGTAAATCCAAAGTCTTCGTTGAAGAGATTTGCTAAGCCTTGGTCGATTTGTTCAGCTTGAAGGTAGGTACTAATCGGGGACTCCGGAAATCTGGCCGACCAAGTCAGAATAAACTGAATCAGTTCCCCTCTTGAGCAAATCCGGGAGTTCTCGATATTAGATGGTAGGCGTAGCTGAAGAGGCGACGTGCTTTCGTACAAGCGGTCATACAGCCTATGGATATCAGATACTGACTGAGATTTGAATAGATCAATGGTTTTCACGCTTGAATGGGGGCAGTTCTTCCAGAATTACAATTTGCCCTGTCGACTCAGCACTCGTACGGTATGCGACGGGGTCAGTCCCAAATAACAGACATTGGGCATGGGTGAGAGGAGGGAAGAGAACATCGAACATCGAACGCCCAACATCGAACGTCGAAGTGAAGAGGAAGAGGCTGGAGAGGCGGAGAAGTGCATGCGGACGGATGAGGTTAGACCGATGTGGGGGGATTAGAGGAATGAAGGGCGGATGGCGAGGAAGAAGTGGGGAAGAGGAAGAAGTTGCTAGTGTTCAGTTTTCAGTGTTCAGGGAAGAAGACTATTCGAGCGCTTTGCGCTGCTGGCGGCAAGAAGGGTGCGCAATCGAGGTAGTTGATCTTGGCGAGGGTGCGCTGGAGGTTCCAATCGAGCTTCAGGCGGTCGTTTTCCTCGTCCTTGAGGCGCTGGAATTCCTTGATGAGGTAGAGTTTGAACTCCGGACTGAGCCAGGAGCCGAACTCGAAGGCGATGTCCTTGTGAGCATAGGTGCCGCCGCCATACCGACCCGCCCGCGAATGGAATCCAATGGCACCAGTGGCCTCGATCCATTTTCTTGGAGTCAGCGAAAAGCTGTTGAGTCCGGCTTGAGTTCTAAAGGTCTCGAATTCGAGACCTTTAAAATCGGGATTGTGGATCTTTTCCCAAATGCCGATGAATTCGAGGGTGTTGCGATTTCGCATCCAACTGTAGATCAGCACGTCGTCCCCGAATTTCTTGGCCATGTCGGTGAGAGAGATGAAGTCCTGACTGTCTTGTGAGACAATGGAGATGGCCGCACCTTGGACTTCGATACTGAGGCGTTTGGATTTACTCATGACTGCGGTTTTTCATGCGGAGGAGGTGAGAGAAACGAAATCGCCATCCTTGCCGGTGAGAATCGAGATGGCCGTTCCGCGAACATCGAAGGTGCTGGTTTTGGCTTTGCTCATGGAGCGAGGATGAGGCTGTTCAGCCCGGTCTGGATTCTAATTCCGTCGAATTCGACGGAATTGGAATCCAGGTAGTGGGGTTAAGTGGGAAGGCCTCTGGAGCTTAGCCGATGAACGCCCGGGTTGCGGGGAGTTGGAACTCGCGGCGGATGGGGGTGTTGGCGGGGTCGGTGTGGGGCCATTCGGCATCGGCGGCGAATTGCAGCCACATGCGGCGCTCGGTGGCTTGCTCGACGAGGGAGTTGTGGTGGCGTTTCATGTTCAATTCAGTGCTCAGACGCTGGTGGCGAGGGAGGTGGCGGGCTGGATGCCGGAGACGAGTTTGTTACGCTGACGGGCGAGGGCGCGGAAGTCGCATTCCACCTGGATGCCGTGCCAGAAGGTGTCGGACTGGCCGAAGAAGGCGCCGAAGCGGATGGACATGGCCGGAGTGATGGAACGCTTGCCGAGCACGATCTCATTGATGGCCCGCGGCGGCACGCCGATGGCGCGCGCCATGGCGTTCTGGGAGATGCCCATGGGTTTGAGGTATTCCTCCAAAAGAATCTCGCCGGGAGTGATGGGAGCTTTCATGGCTGTAACGTATGGCGTCATAGCAGCGGGTCAATGGTAATCCACGATGGCGACGTCGGCAGGGCCGGCATGGGTCCAGCGGAACACGATGCGCCACTGGTCGTTGACGCGGATGGAATGAAAGCCCGCAAGATTGCCTTTGAGTGCCTCCAAGCGGTTTCCGGGCGGCACTTTGAGATCGTCCAATTGCCCGGCTTGGTTCATTTGGATGAGTTTCCTCAGAGCCACCCGTGCGAGGGAGTGAAAGCGGCGGTTGGCCTCCGTCCGGAATAGTTCCTCCGTGTCCCGGTCTGAGAACGTTTGGATCATGGAATCATGGTCGAGACAAAGGTTTGGGGCGAAAGTGGGGGCGGGACGACTGTAGCGGCGTTCTGTAAACGGGCGGATGAAGAGATCCAGCGGCGGTCATAGACGCGCCGCTACAGTGGAGATCATCCGATAAACGCGCGGGTGGCGGGGAGCTGGAACTCGCGGCGGATGGGGGTGTTGGCGGGGTCGGTGTGGGGCCATTCGGCATCGGCGGCGAATTGCAGCCACATGCGGCGCTCGGTGGCTTGCTCGACGAGGGAGTTGCGGTCGAGGCGGGTGCCACTGGCTTCGCCGATGGCACCGGCTTGGCCGGTCTGGGTGTTTTTGTAGGTTTCCAGGGCGGCCTTGAGGGCGGCGCGTTTGGTATCCGTGATTTTGGGGAGTTTGTCGGTGGCGGTCTTGTCGTAGATCGTCTGGCCCCAGCCTTCGAGTACGGCGCGGCTGTTGGAGATCTTGAGGCCGATGCCGTATTCGGCGAGGGCTTCGGGATTTTTGGAGAAATGCTTCTGGCGGGCGCGGGCCTGGAACTCGCGGATCACGGCGACGAGGGCTTTTTCGGCCATTTCCTCGTCGGCGGTGCTTTGGGCCTTGCGGCCGGTGGCGCTGACGGCGGCGGAGCCCTTGCCGCGTGCGGTCTCGCAGAGGGTGATCACGGCGGTGATGGCGACCTCCGACACGTCGTCCTCGCCGGGTTCCTCGCCCTCTTCGAGGGTGACGAGGGCGAGCAGGTAATCCGCTTTGAGGGCGGTGCGGCAGATTTCCTCGGACTTGGTAAGGGAGGCGAGCTGGGCCTCGTTCAGAAGCGAGGGGGTGGCGCCGGGTTCGGTGGGAGCCGGGGCGGGAGTGGCGGGAGTGGCGGGAGTAGCGGTGGAGTCTTCAGGTGTCATGGGGATCGGTGGTTGTTATTTGGTTCAAGTGGAGAGTGCTTAAATGATTAAAATTCATTCGATTGCGGGGAATGGGGAGGTCGCAGCAAGGGGAATCGGGACCGCAGACGGGAGATCCGGGGACGCAGCGAGGAAGATCCTGAGCGCAGCGGGCGATTTCGTGCCAGGTGCGGGTAAAATCGGCAGCGCAGCGTGTGTTTTCGGGGCCGCAGAAGAGAGATTCGGGACCGCAGACGAGGTTTTCCGAATTCCAGAAAGGGTCGGAGGTTGCGCAGTGGTGACCACCGGGACCGCAGAAGAAATTTTCGGCACCGCAGTGGAGGGGGCGGGGCCGGTGTGGCATCGATCCATGCGCCGGTTCCTGTCGCGACCGGGACCGCTGACGGAAAAGTCGAAAGTGCGGTGGGCAGACATGGTGTGCGCAGGTCGTGGTGTGGATGGGGGCAGGAGGTGCAATTGAACACACTTCTTCAATTACCCGTGCAAGCTGTTGGGTGGGATTTGATCTGGCGAGGTAAAAAAATGTTTCTGTTAAAATATCTGATTGTGGTCGGCTTCTGCCCGGACGGCCCTTGTTCTAACCCGCTGTGGGGAGGAGTGGACCAGGGAGGGGAAGTTCGAGCCTCCATCCGGGAGTGACAGACGCGTTCCGGTGTGTCTTGCTCGGGCCATGGCATTTGAAATCCATCCCCGCCTCGCCGCCGGCGGCTTCGAAATCGGGCAACTTGGTGGTTGCCGGCTGCTGTTAAAAAACAACTCATTGTTTCCCTGGTTTCTGCTGGTTCCCGAGGTCGAGGGTATCGAGGACCTCCATCAGCTCCCGCCCGGACAGTTCGAGGAAGTCATGCTCGCCGTGCGCCGGGTTTCGGAATTCGTTGCCGATCATTTTCAACCGGAGAAGCTCAATGTCGCCTGCATCGGCAATCAGGTGCGCCAGATGCACCTTCACATCGTCGGTCGCTCACAGGATGATCCCGCTTGGCCGGGCACGGTGTGGGCATTCGAGGGGAAAAAGGTCCTCTCGCTGGAGGAGGTGGAGGTGATCTCGGCAGCAGCGAGGGAGTTTTTGAAACTGGAAGGCTGAGGATGTGAAAGTTTGGGCGTGCATTGCCGGGATCGGCGGACATGTTTCTTGCCCATGATGATCGGTACGCACTCGCTGTTGCCCGTCTGTGGATGTCTGCTGGCCGACCGCGTTTCGATGTCGACCGGACGGTCACGGATGTTTTCCGGCAGGGACCTGTGCGTGATCGGGGTGTTCGGGATGTTGCCCGACATCCTATCGCCGCATCTCTCGCTGGAGTCCCGCTACGCGAGTTTGTCCCATTCGATCTGGTTTCTGATGGGGTTGGTGTTGCTGTTGCCTTTGACCCGGTTCATTTCCGAGAAAAAATCACGCCTGCCGGTGGCTATTGCCTGTTGGGCCGCATGCGCGCTTCATCTCGCCGCAGACGCAGTTTCCGGCGGAATCGCGTGGCTGCACCCATGGAGAGACGATGTGCTGGGCCGCTACTGGATCGAGCCGCAATACTGGATCTGGTATGATGCGGGGTTCATCTTGCTGGTGTGGTTCATTTACCGGGTCGCGCCGAGTCTCGGCGGCAAGGTGGTTCGGGAGGATGCCTGAAATACGAAGATGAAAACCCTCGCTTTTTTACTGCTTTCACTGGTCACCCTCCACGCGCAGACCGGCGAGAAACTCGTCATCTCCGCGCGCAAACAGATCGGTGTGACCGTTTCCTACGATCCTGCCTACACCGCGCTCGCCTATCCGAACGGGGATGTGCCCGACGACCGCGGCGTCTGCACGGACGTGGTCATCCGGGCCATGCGGGTGGGGCTGGAGAAGGATCTCCAGAAGCTCGTGCACGAGGACATGCGCGGAAACTTCGCGGTCTATCCGAAGAACTGGAGCCTCGCCCGGCCGGACAGGAACATCGACCACCGCCGCGTGCCGAACTTGAAAACCTGGTTCAAGCGCCAGGGCTATCAGCTCCCGCTAACCGAGGCCAGGGATCCCGCGAAGTTCCTGCCGGGCGATCTCGTCACCTGCACGGTTCCACCGCATCTGCCACACATCATGATTGTCAGCGACCGGAAATCAGAGGCCGGCGTTCCGCTGGTGATCCACAACATCGGTGGTGGCACGCGCGAGGAGGACCGCTTGTTCGAGTTTCCACTGACCGGACACTACCGGGTGAAATAGGGAGGCTCCACACTCTTGTGGTGTTGGCGGAAGCGAGCTCGATGAGGAGTGGAACGCATTTTCTCGGCATTCCTTCCACCCAACGACAGGTGTGTCGTTGCTCCTTAAGCCGGTAAATTTTTCAATCCACCCGATGGTGACTGCTAGACCAGCTCCTTGACGGGCAGGGTGAGGCGGAAAGTCGCGCCTTCACCTTCCTTGGATTCGACGGTGACTGAGCCACCATGAGCCTCGGTGAAGGTTTTGACGATCGCCAGGCCCAAGCCGCTGCCATCGGAGGTGGCGGGATCCGACTCGCCTTTGTCGAAGACCTTGCCAATGAGTTCGGCGGGAATTCCGGCCCCGTTGTCGCTGACCCAGCACTCGATGGCTCCAACTTCCGAGAGTTCCTTGGCGCCTACGAGCACCTCTCCGTGAAGCGTGTATTTGAGGGCGTTGGAAACGAGGTTTTGAAGAATACGGCGGAGGAGACCGACGTCGGCATAAACTGTCAAATCATGGGGCACTTTGTTGATGATGCGGGTTCCGGAATGTTCAGCCACGGTTTTGAGATCCTCGAGGAGAGTCTCCACAAGCGGCCACAAGTCGAGCTCCCGCCGGACGAGTTTGAGTCCGGGTTCCGCTTCTTGATTCGTGTTCTCCTGCAAGATCTTGTTCACGAGATCTTCGAGTTGATGGACCCCGCGCCGGAGGGTTTTCAACATGTGGGTGGAGTCGCCCTCGCTGCCGTTTTCGGATAGGCTGCGCTCAAGTGTTCTCCCGGCCAGCGAAATGGCGAACAGCGGGGTGGACAAGTCGTGGGCGACGAAGGCGAGATATTCCTCCCGGCGTTGTTTGACTTCGCGGGCGCGCTGGTTGGCATAGGTCTGCAGGGCGAGACCGATGGCATGATCGAAAACCCGGTTGACGATGTGGAACGGCTGCCCTTGGAGATTGAAGTGGTTTTCCTGGGCAAGGTCGTGGATGCAGCCGCGCAGGATGTTGTATTCAGCCACCACTTCCTCGATGTCGAATCCATCCTGAAGCCGTTGGAATCCGTGGACGATGGCGCTGTCCTCGGCGAGCGCCTCGGGAATGGACTGCAACGAGCGGATCTCGAAGGCAGTGGCCAGTTCTTCGAGTAAGTCGGGAATGTGGTCGTTGAGAGTGGGAGTGTCGAGATTCCGTGCGGCGGGGATTTTCCGGACCTGCTGCCGCCAACGGGAGAGAATGTTCTCCTTCTCGATTTTAACAAGATTGGCGAATTGCTTCAGGTCCATGGTGAGAGGAGGAGCTTGGCTTGTAATGGCTGTCGGTCAGTCCTTCAACTCGCGAATCCAGATATTGCGGAAACGCACCGGGTTGCCGTGGTCCTGGAGGGCGATGGGAAGTTTGTCGGGGTGGGCCTTGTATTCGGAGGCTGCGTGGGGGCCCATCCAACCGGTGCCGCCGCTCAGGACGGTGTGGTCTTGGACGAGCACTCCATTGTGCAGCACGCTGAAGGTGGCCCGGCGGGTGACCTTGCCGGACTCATCGAAGAGCGGACGGTGGAAGATGATGTCGTAGCTCTGCCACTCGCCGGGCTTGCGGCAGACATTGACGAGAGGCTTCTGCCGCCCGTAAAGCGCGCCAGCCTGTCCGTCGGCGTAAGTCGGGTTTTCGGAGTTGTCGAGCACCTGCACTTCGTAAGTGCCCATCAGGAAGACGCCGCTGTTGCCGCGGCCCTGGCCCTCGCCCTGCACGTTTGCGGGAGCGGCCCACTCGACATGGAGCTGGCAGGAGCCGAATTTCTGCTTGGTCTGGATATAGCCGGCTTTTTTGACGGACTCGAGCGCGCCGTCCACCACTTTCCAGCCGCTTGGCTGGCCTTGGGTGTCCGTCCAGTTTTCCGTAAGAGCCTTTTCCGTGCCGTCGAAAAGCACTGTCGCATCGGACGGAGCGGCAGTGAACGCCGGTGGCTCGCCTGGCTTCACAATCGGTGGAAACGGCTGTTTGATGGGATCGACCTCATGGACCTTGACGCCATCAATATACATGTAGAGCACGTCCTTGCCGTCGGCGTCCTTTTTCGTTTCGACGGTGATCACAGGTTTGCTCAAATCGTCCTGGGCAGGGCAGGGGATGGATGAGCCGAGCATCGTCAGCGCAAGTGCGGAGAGAGAAAGGGTGGAAAAGCGGGAAACGGAGGTTTTCATGGGATGGCAACGTAGGTAGGATAAAGTCATCTAGGTGGAGATCACGATGTCCAGTTGTCTACGGTGCGACAAGTATTTCTTGTGCACGTGAAAACCGGGCGCTCCCGCGGGGCTCAGCGCAGTTCGCGGGGCACCGTGATGAGGAATTTGGTCTCACTGCCAGGCACCGAGGTGACGGTGATCGTTCCCCCGTGCGCCTCCACGGCGCGCTTCACGATGGACAGGCCGAGGCCGGTGCCTTTGATTTCTTGCTGCGAATGGTGCTTCTCCACGCGGAAGAAGCGGCGGAAAATGTGTGGAAGGTCCGCGCTGGGGATGCCCACGCCGTTGTCGGTGACCCAGATGAGCACGTTGTCGCCAGCGCGCTCGCAACCGACGCCGACCCGGAGGCCGGTGTAGGGGTTCTGTTTGAGGGCGTTTTCCACCAGGTTGAAGAGCACCTGGGTCCAGTAGAAGCGGTCGCCCTGCACGACCAGGTCCGGATCCGGCATGATGACAGTGACCTCGGCCTGCTGGTTGCGGATGACGGATTCCAGCCGCTCGAGGATGTCTTTGATGCAGGAGCGGAATTTGAAGGGCTCCACCTTGAGGGCGTTCGCCTCGCCGGATTCGAGCCGGGAAATCACCAGCATGTCCTCGACGATGCGGGAGATGCGGTCGGCGTGCTTGCGCATGATGGTTAGAAACCGGCGTGCCATTTCCGGCTCTTCGATCATGTCGTCGTCCAACAGGTTTTCCAGGTAACCGTTGATGATGGCAAGGGGCGTGCGGAGCTCGTGGGAGGCGTTTGCGACGAAGTCCTTGCGAACCTGTTCGATCTGGTGCTCGGCGGTCACGTCGCGGATCATAACACGGGTGTTGGAATCTCCGTCAGACGGGTTGGAGAGTTTGGCTGCATCGATGATCCAGGCATTGACGCCGCGGTTTTCGAGATCGCCGCGCGGGGAGGTCTGCTGGGGGAGGACCACGCGGGATTGAACGGGCTCACCGGTGGCGAGGCAGCGTAGCAGGGCGTCGGCCAGGCGGGGGTCGAGGAAGGCTTCCCTAACCGGTCGGTTGAGCAGCTCGCGGGCACCGAAGAGGGAGCGTGCGGCTTCGTTGGCGAAGCGGATGTTCGCCTCGGAGTCGACCAGTAGGAAGGCGTCGCCGAGGGCGTCCAGCAGAAGATTGCGTTCTTCGCGGGCTTTTTTGAGGTCGAGTTCAAGGCGGAGTTTCCAAGCGTCGATTTCGGCTTGTGATTGTTTGCGATTGCCACGGTTGCGATAGACGAGGATGACCAGTGCGGCGAGGGCCGCGAGGGCGGCGAAGATCGAGATGGCGGTGGTCATGCGTTTGCTTTCGCAACGCAGTAGCCGATGCCGCGGATGGTTTCAACCCATGACCCGTGAGGGCCGAGTTTTTGCCGCAGGCGTTTCATGTGGGTGTCGAGGGTGCGACTGTGGGTGGCGTCGCTGTAACCCCAGACGGAGCGGAGCAGGTCATTGCGGTCCTGCGCCTTGCCGGAGCGCTCGCAAAGAAATAACAGCAGCTTGAACTCGGTGGAGGTGAGTTCGGCAGGTTCGTTGTCGAGGTAGAATTTCAGCGAGTTCTTGTCGAAACGAAAAGGTCCGTAGGTGAAATCCACGGCTCCGGGCGGGGCTTCGGAGCGTTTGAGAATGGCCTGGACCCTGAGCATCAGCTCCTTGGGGCTGAAGGGCTTGGTGAGATAGTCGTCGGCTCCCGCTTCGAGTCCCTGGATGCGGTCCTCGGTCTGGGCGCGGGCGGTGAGCATGATGACCGGGGTGTTGGCAGTGCGTGGGTCCCTGCGGAGTTCGCGGAAGACCGAGTAGCCGTCGCGTCCCGGCAGCATGAGGTCGAGAAGGATCAAATCCGGCCGCTCGCGGAGAGCGACTTCCGTGCCTTCCACACCGTCGTGCGCCTTGAGGATTTCGTAACCGGCCCGTTGGAGGTTGAAGCCGATCAAGTCGGCGATGTCACGTTCGTCCTCAACAATCAGAATTCGATGCATTTCTCAGGCAAAGTAGCGGGCTATGGACGAGCACAAGAAATCCTCGCGTGTGACGATTTGGTCACAGTAGGTCCCTGCCGACGTATGATCCCGCCTGGGTGGTGCGCGCGATGCCGATCTTGATTCCGGCCTCGATCGAGGTATTTACCCCGGTGCGGACTCCGTCGCCCAGCACTGCGCCGAGCTTAAGCCGGCCGGTGTCCACCGGTTTTCCCTCGATCATGGAAACGTGGAGGCGGCCATCGTGGCGGTGGTTCTCCGTGCAGGTGCCGGCACCGAGGGTCACGTGGGTGCCGATGATCGAGTCACCGACGTAGCACTGGCGAGAGATGTAGGTGTTGTTGTAAATGATGGAGTTTTTGATTTCCGCCCCGTTGCCGACGTAGCAATTCGCGCCGATGCTGGTGGCTCCGCGGATGTAGGCGTTCGGCCCGATCTGACTGTTAGGTCCGATTACGACCGGGCCTTCGATGACGGTGCCGGGAAGGATTCGGGAGCCCTTGGCGAGGCGGATGCAGCCGGTCAGGCTTGCGAGCGGACTGACCTCGCCCAGCAACGAGGTTTCGTCCATCAGGGCGAGTGCCTCCTCGTTCATGCGGAGAAGATCCCACGGGTAGAGGACGGCAAAACAATTCGCTTCGGTGACGATTTTGTCAGAGCAGTCTTCCGGGCGTTCCGCGCCTTTCCAAGCCAGAATGTTGCCACTGCTGTCGATGAGGCGAGCGCTGAGCTGGTTGCTTCCCAACATCATCAGTGCGTTGACGTCGAGCCAGTTATCGATCGGAATTCGGAGCGTATGTTCGCCGGCATCCTCGGGTTCCACGATTTGCAAACCCGCCTGGCGGAGATCTGCCGTGAGCAAATCCTTCATCGGAATGTTCGCAATCAAGCAACTGCCGAGATCGCGGTTGGAAGTGATGGGGGCGCAGAGTGCGGGGTTTCGCGGTGGTAACAGGGTCGCTTGCATGGGTTAACGACAGTCCATCACGAACCCATCGGATATTCTACGAAAATCTCCTGAATTTTGCGGGAAATTTCAGCCGGCGTGCTGCGCATGCCACTCGTGATAAACCTTCGGCGAAATTTCCGAGGGCTTGATTTCCGAGCGCCCACCCCAGAAGACATTGGTGTAGGAAACGGGGATTCCAGCGGCCGCGAGATGGCGGTCGATCGCGGCCTTGTGCTCAAGGACGCGGGGCTTTTCGGTGCCGTGCATCACCCCCATGATATTCACGTTTCCGAACTGCGGACCGCCCTCGCGCCAATACGCGTGGGTCATGCAGAAATGGCGGCCGACCTCGCCGCCAGCCTCCATTTCGCGGCCTTTCGGAACGGCCCAGTGGAACAGCCCGTTGAAGCGGGTGACACGCTCGCCGGTGGCGGACGGCTTGACGTGCTCGAGGAATGTGGAGAAGCGGCCGATGACTTTTTTCGCATTCAGCGTCTCGGCGACTTCGCAGAAACGATCCAGCGAGACGCCGGCGATTTTCGCGCGGTTTTCCCATGGATTTTCACATATTTCGTCGAGAGTAAGTTCCTCCTTCAGGGCCAATAGCACATCCCACTCCTCGGGAGTGAGATCCACGGCGGTGGTGGTCATCATGACGGCGGGTTCGTCCGACTTGTCACCCGGTTCGAGGACTTTCCGGCGGGTGTGGCCGACACCGAGCGCGAAGACTCCGTTGGCGGGCATGAGCAGGTATTCCGTGGCACCGGTCAGGCGAAGCAGGGTGGTGGCGTGTTCGTCGAGCGATTCTCCGACCGGCACCTTGAGCGTGGTCCACAACCGGTAGCCGGAGCCGGAAACCTCCGTGTCCGTCGAGCGGATCACCACGTGCCCGGAAAACGGGTCCTCCTTCGACATGAAATCAAACGCCGCATTGAGTTTTTCCTCCGGCACCTTCCAGGCGACGAGCGCGCCGTGGGCCAGCTTGGTGGAGAGCAGCGTCTGGCGGACCCGGCGGACGACTCCGGCCTCGACCATCGCCCGGATGCGCTCCAATACCGTTTCCAGGGGCAGCCCGGATTTTTCGGCGATCAATTGAAACGGATGGCGCTGGAATCCGGCAATGAGATCCTCGGAAATCGCCAGGATCGCCGCGTTGGTGGGTTCGGAGTGTTCGACAGGGATAGTGGAATTCATGGACGGATCAATGATGGGAAATCGGTGGCGGTGCGCTGCCGGATTTGACCGATGCTCCGCAAATCATGCGGAAGTCCCGGCGGCAAGTTCCCTTAGGTAAACGAGAGCTGGCGCGCGATCAAGGATTCGTCCTTCGAGTTGTTCGGTTTGCACGGCATCCAGGATTTCCTTGAATCGCGGGCCCGGCTTGAATCCGAGCTCGATCAAGTCCCGCCCGCTCACCAGCGGCGGCGGGATCAGCGGCTCGGCGGCGAATTCCTCCGCCTTCGCCTGGAGAAACTCGTAGTTGTCCGTGAATCCATTCGACGATCCGCAATCGACGCGGTGCAACTCCATTTCCTCCGCAAACGTCGGCTCCGCCATGAAGCGCTTCAGCTTGGCGGTGCGCATTTGCTTCACATTCATGAACTGCATGTGCCGCGCGACCATCTGCACGACGGCGGCGATCACGTCGTTCGGGTAGCGCAGGCGGCGCAGGATCGCGTCGGCCATTTCCGCGCCCATCGCGTCGTGGCCGTTGAAGCGGATCCGGTCGCCGAAGGTCTGGCACGGTGGCTTGGCGATGTCGTGAAGCAGGACGGCGAGGCAGAGGTCCAGCGGCGCGTCTTCCGCCAGCATTTCCAGCATGATGCAGGTGTGGATGTAAACGTCGCCCTCCGGATGCCATTCCGGCGGTTGCTCGCAGCCGAGGGTTTTCAAAAATTCCGGCACGATGTGGGCCATCAATCCAGATTCCACCAAACACTCCACGCCGGCACGGCGGTGGTGGGAGGTCAGGATTTTCGAAAACTCGTCGCGGATCCGTTCCTGAGAAATCCGGTCCAACAGGGGAGCGCACTCGGAAAGCGCCGCCAGGGTCGTCGGCTCGATTTCAAAATCCAGCGTCGTCGAAAACCGCACCGCCCGCAGCAGGCGCAGGCCGTCTTCGGTGAAGCGTGCAACCGGATCGCCGATCGCCCGAAGGACTCCCGCTCGCAGGTCCGCCACGCCGCCGACGTAGTCGACCACCTCGCCGGATTCCGGCCTTTCAAACAGCCCGTTCACCGTGAAATCCCGACGCTCCGCGTCCTCCTCCGGGGTGGAAAACGTCACCTTCTCGGGGCGGCGACCGTCCTTGTAACTGCCATCCGTTCGGAACGTCGCGATCTCCACGTGTTGACCGCCGTGCTTGGCGATGACCACGCCGAAGTGCGCGCCCACCTCGTTCGCCCCAGGAAAAAGTTCGATCACCTGCGCTGGCACCGCCGAGGTGGCGATGTCGAAGTCCTTCGGCTCGCGCCCCAACAGCTTGTCGCGCACGCAGCCGCCGGCGAACAACGCCTCATGCCCGGCCGCCTTCAGGCGGCGGGCGAGTTCCAGTGCGGCTTCGCGGGCGGGCATGGGGGGAGCTTCGGAAATTCCGCCTTAAGATTCAAGGCGGAACGGGATCCGGAACACCATGACCGGTGAGAATACTTAGAAGTCGATTTTTACCCCGGCGGAGACGGTGTTGGAGTTGTATTCCGAGCCACCAAGCTGGCCATCATAATAGGCATAAATATTGACGGTGGGGGTGATCTGGACATTGACGCCTGCACTTAACAACGCGCGGTCCCGGTCCATGTAGGGGCCGCTCACCGTGAATGTTGAACCGTTTCCACCGGCGAAGCTGGAGTTCATCGACTGGGTGCTGTCGAGAAACTCATGCTGCCAGGCGATCCGCAACTGCGGGGTCACCTTGATGCCGTTGATGACCGAGGTGTAGGCGATTTTGAATCCCAGCTCCGAGCGCAGCGAGTCCTGGTTCTGGGTCTCATAGCTTAAAGGGGTGAGCGAGCCTGTCTCCGTGAAGCTGTTCAAGGTTACTTGAGTGTAGGCGACGGAGGCTGTCGGGCTGAACGTCCAGTTTCCCTGATGGAAATCATAGCCGCTGTTGAGCAGCGTATCGATTTCCCAGCCGTCCGTTTCCCCCTCCGCGTAGCCTAGCAGCGACGCGCGGGAGGTGTCATAATTGATATATCCGGCACCTAGCAGGGCGTCAACGTAGAATCCGTTGGCAAACGCTGTGGCATAGACCGCCCCCTTGTAGTTCTCCGCATCGATGCTGCCGCCGTTCACCAGGTTGGCTTGCGAATCCGCGTACGCGCCGAGGACACCGATGGCGAAGTGCTCGTTCACACGCAGGTCCGCACCTACGGTGATGCCCATGGTGTCGAAGTCGTAGCCATTGGCATTCCGGTCACCGTCGACAGTCGCCGATCCGCCAGTGCCCTCGAGGAAGGCGCTCCAGCGGTTGGTGTTTTCGGAGATTGAGGATTGCTGGACCATCCCGCCCTTGCTGCCCTTGGCGCTCGGCGTGTATTGGGTGGTCGCGCCTGATTCCGGGTTCTGGCGCACCAATTCAAGATGGCGCTCGATGTTGGAATTCTGGATTTCCGCAGCGGAAAATCCCATTTGGAAAATCGCGGTGAGCTCGTCGGGTGCGATGAGATCGTAGGTTTTGGGCAGGTTGGTCAGGTTCTGGTTTCCCAGATAGGAGATCAAACTGTCTGGGGTCTCCGGAGTGCGATCGAGTAAATCTCCAATCGTCGTCTGATTCGGTGTCAAGTCCGGCACGGAAGCGAACGGAGCCTGCACCCAGGTAATGTAGGCGTTTCCGGGATCGTAGGTGACCGTCGGATAGAGCAGCGTGTCGCCCTGATGATAGAAGAGGTCCCGGCCCAGTTCGGGGCTGTAAAAGCGGGAGTAGGGTGAGTTCGAGTCAAACTCGCCGCTCATGCCGCCGGTGGTGCGGATGATCTTCTGGGTGTCGGCCGCATTGCATCACCCCTGCCCGCCGTACACCCGGCGGACGAACCAATCCCGGTCACTCCACAAAATCATCGAGCGACGCGAGGTGGGGGAGCAGGACGTCGAATTTCATCCCGATGAGTTTCGCCCGGAGAGCGGTCGGGAAATCCGCCGCACGGACCAGGAGTTTGAGGATTTTACCACCCGCATTGCGCGGGTCGTCCGTCACGCTGTGGACATGCGCGTGACTCACCGACTTGCCGTCCCGGGTTCTCACGGGAAGTTCTTTCTGGGAGATCGCGGCAGCCGCCAGTTCCGCGGGAACCGTCACGGGAATGCTGAAGGATTCCTCGTCGCGAATGGTGAACACATGGGTTGCGTAATTTACCGGCTTGCCCACTTCCACCATCACCTCGGACACCACGCCGTCGATGGGAGCGCGGAAGAAACGTTTTTCGTATTGCTGTTTCCAGTAATCATACTGGATTTGTTGGAGGTTTTCCGCCTCAATTTGAGTCTCGAAATTCCCGCGATACATCCCTTCCATGGCGATCGCCCAATCGAGCCGGGACTTTTCCACCTTGCGGCGGCGGACGCTTTCTTCAGTTTCCTCTCGGGCGATCTTCCAGGCCTCAGCTTGGTTTCTCGCGGATTCGACGTTGGCCTTTGCCTCCATCGTGTGTTGTGCGATGTCAAGCTGGAGCTTGGTCGCGTCAAGTTCCGTATGGCCTAGCAATTGTCCTTTTGCCACGAGGTCGCCCACTTTCACGTAGCTCTCCACCAAGACTCCCTGCACGGTGGAGCGGACCTTTTCCACAACCCGCGAGGCAGCGGCTGACTCGCACATCATCATTTCCCCGGATGGCGTGGGGATGGGGACCTGCGCGGGCGAGAGGCTGGCAGCGGCAATTGACAATGCGAGTGCGATTCCTGAACGGTGCCTGGCGAAGGGACGGATTCGGGTGTGGAATTGGGTCGTCATGCGGATAACCCTACGGAATACCGCACCCATCTATTTCAATCCGGATTTCCGGGCTCCTTGGCCCGGCGACCGAAAACAAGCATCGGAATTCCGACAAGCAGCGACAGCAGTGCCACGGCGGGCCACACGCGCACCGGAGCCTCGGGGTAGGGGCCTGTCCGGAGTGCCGCCATGTATTCCTCGCAGACCTTGGTGGCTTCGTCATCGTCGTCTTCAGCCACGGCCACCCGAACGCCCCCGATGGCATTGCTGTAATGCCAGAACAGCTGGACCACGTTCTCATCGAGCACGTATCCCTCGATTCCGCGGGATTCGAGGAAGGTCCGAAACAGATGGGCCTCCTCGGGCACGGTAAATGTGGCAATGGTCGTCATGGATTGAGCCTCCAAGGTTTATTTCACCGTGCCGGTTGAGTCATCCGATGTCAAATAAGCCTCCTTCGATAAATTCATCCTGCCCATGGTTTGTGAACAACGTGTGATTAAGAGAGTAAAACTCCTTTGCTTAAGTTTTAAGCGAGAGTTTAACAAGCGCGCTCGATCTTGCGGAAAGGTCCATCGGAAATCCATCGATCTTCTGATTTCTAAGCTTTGAATCCTTGTAAGCCGGAAAAATCGCCCTTTCCAGCGCTCCCGGCGCGTGAATATTGAAATCCGAACTGCATGCACCCTGTCCTACTGATCATTTTAGGAATCCCCATTTTGTCGCTGCTGTGGTGGTGGTGGGCGGACCGCCGGCTGCGTGGAGCGGGGCGGGGAGTGAGGCTGGCGCTTGCCCTGCCGGTGCTGGCCATGTTGGCGGGCTTCGTCTGGGTGATCCTGGCCCGGCGGGATGTGGTGACGACACCGATCCCGGCGGGCTGGTATGCGCTGGTCCTGTTGTGGGGATTGATTTTCCTGCCGTTCCTTGCCGTGCCGTCGATGTTCGGGTGGTCGCTGTGGACGATTTTTCGCCGGGTTTTCAAGGGTAGCAAATTTTCCCAAGACCCGATGGAGCACGGCACGTGGTCGCGGCGGCGCTGGCTGACAAGCGTGGCCACGATGTTTCCGGTGCTGGCGACCTACGGCGTGGTGGCAGCAAGCATGCCGCGGTTGACGCGGTTCCGGGTGCGCGAAATGACGGTTTCGCTGGCCGATCTGCCGGAAGCGCTGGACGGCATGCGGATCGCCCACGTCACGGACACGCACGTGGGGAAATTCACCCGCGGCGACGTGCTCGATGAAATCGTCGCCGCCACCAATGCGCTGGACGCGGATTTGGTGCTTTTCACCGGTGACCTGATCGATAACACGATCCGCGACCTGCCGGTGGCGGTGAAAATGGTGCGGCGCCTGCGCGGGAAATCCGGCGTCTTTCTCATCGAAGGAAACCACGATCTGTTCGACGATCCCGCTGGATTCGAGCGGACGGTGCGCGAGGCCGGGATTTCCATGCTGCGCAACGAGGCTGCCACGGTGCGGGTTCGCGGCGAGGCGGTGCAGTTGCTGGGCATCGTTTGGAATCACGGTGAAAAGGAAATGGTGGCGGACATCGATACCGTGGCCGCACTGCGGGACGTGTCGGCGTTTCCGATCCTGCTGGCACACCATCCGCACGCGTTCGACCGGGCGGTGGAGATTGGACTGCCACTGACGCTGGCCGGCCACACCCACGGCGGCCAAATGATGCTCAACCGCAAAGTGGGCGCGGGACCGTCGATGTATCGATATTGGTCCGGCCTCTACGAGAATGCCGGACGGGCGCTGGTGGTCGGAAATGGCACTGGGAATTCGTTTCCTGTCCGCATCAATGCACCGGCGGAAATCATCCATCTCACGCTGCGGAAGGCGTGAAACCGGCAGTTTCAACTGCTGCCTTGACGCCGTCTCTCTGTCAGTTCCAAACTACAACGACAATAACAGTCTCCCCCTGCCGTTTTTTTATGAACTTACCCGCGTCTTCGTTAGCAACCAGCGGCTCGGCGTGGCATTTGTCCCGGTTGCTGTTCACCGCTCTGCTTTTCTTTGTCGTTCCGCTGCACGCCGCCCTGCTTTCGGGGACCAGAACGATCGGACCCACCGGTGATTATGTCTCCATTACAGCGGCCATCGCTGATGTGCAGGCACAGACACTCGGGGGCGCGCTCATCCTCGAACTCGAATCCAGCTACGCCAGCACCGTTGAGACTTTTCCGCTCACCATTCCCGCTCTCAACGGTGCCAGCGCGGTCAATAAAGTCACCCTGCGGCCGCAGGCCGGGGCCAGCAATCTCGTCATTACCAGTGCGAACGCCACCGCCGCCACAGTGGACCTCTCTGGCGCTCGATTCTTCATCATTGACGGGCGGGCCGGCAGGGCGGGCACGACGAAACAACTCACCATTGCGAACACCAACACCTCAGGCGTGGCGGTGCGCTTCATCAACGAGGCCAGCGGAAATACCCTTCGCCACGCCACGATCCAGGGCGTGAACACCAGCGCCACCAGTGGCGTGGTGGTCTTCAGTACGACGGACGGAGCAAATGGCAACGACAACAACACCCTCGAGTTCTGCGACGTCAGCGGCAGTGGGCTGAATACTCCGGTCAACGCCATCTATTCACTCGGCTCCACCAACACTCCGGCGCAGAACAACAGCGCCAATCTCATCTCCCAATGCAACGTTTTCAACTTCCAAGGCATTACCGGACGTGATGCGGCGGGCATAAGACTCGACGACGGCAACACC
>JANPKJ010000057.1:0-10730 GCA_031425955.1 Akkermansiaceae bacterium
GGACCGCCTCTGGTTCCTCCACTCGGATCTTGTCAATGGCGGCCACCTGGAGTTGGAAATGGGAGGTCTTCCCAACCGCACGTTCGGAATCAGCAACCCTCCGCCATCCAGCCTGATGCTCGATCCCGTCTCGCTGAAATAACAAGAAATCAGAATTGGCCTGTTAGCCAAAACATCGTTTTCGCCTGCCTTGCATTCCAAGCGGAGGCGAAAGCTCTTGAGAAACCGAACCTCCTGATCATCTAAACAGGTATTTTTACAGCATGTGAGGCACAGGATGGAAGGATGCTGGACAGTTCCAAGATGGGCTGGGTAGTTCAACGAAAGTTCTTGTATTCGGGGTTCAGCTTGAGATTCTTGAAATATGGTTTTTCCATCCAAAGGTCGAAAGTAGCCCGGAGGTGTTCGGGACTTTCCGCATACATGCCCTTGTCATCCGTGCGGATCGACCAATCTTCAAGTAGCTTGCGGTGTCGCAGCAGCTCGGAGCGGTGCTTGGGGGCGGTCGCAAGATTGTTGATCTGGTGGGGATCTGAAGTGAGGTCGTAGAGTTCTTCAAACGGTCGCACGCCGAACCAATGCGTTTCTTGATAGGCGTTTAGTTTTCTATCACGGTGGAGACTCCACATCTCCCGCGTGTAGGGATCCTCATCACGATATTGACTCTGCATCATCGGACGATCTGTGTAGTAGTTGCGAATGTAGCGCATGTTCTCGCTCCGAATGGTGCGAGACATGTCGATGGTGTAGTCGCAGCGATCCCGCGCTCCGACGACGTATGCCGCCGGCTGCAGCTCCGGATCGAATAAGTTGCGGCCTTCGTAGTACTGCGGAATTCCACCTCCTGCCAGGGCAAGCGTGGTCGCGGTCAGATCAAGCAGCGAAACGAGGTCGTTGACGACTTTTCCTCTGGTCATAGAAGGATGGTTCCCAGCGATCACGAAGGGAACGTGCAGGCCGCCTTCATAGCAGAACTGCTTGTGGCGCAGTGAGGATGGGGATCCGTGGTCGGAGAAAAAAATGACAATCGTGTTATCCAACTCACCGTCGATTCGGAGTTGTTCGATGATTTTGCCAACCTGGATATCCGAGCCCCGGACTTCGTCATAATGGAGCGCCCAAGCTTCCCGGGCGGCAGGTGCTTCTGGGTAATAGGGTGGAACGGTGACAGATGCGCGGTCCACCTTCTGATCCGGCTTGATGTGTTTTCGGTCGCCTTTACCGCCTTGAATTTGGATCTGCCCGAACCAAGGCTGCTTTCGATCCGGACGGGAACTCCAGGCATCTCTGGTCCAAGACCTCATATGTTCTGGCTGGTTACCCTGCCAGCCGTTCATTCCCGCTTGGTAATCGGCTTTGGTTCCGATGTCATAGAGCTGACGGCGATCATAGTGGAAGTTGTAGTCATCCTTGCCGTTGTTGAAGGTGAAATAGCCCTGTTCCTTCATCAGTTCTGGCAAGGTCTTCATACCCTCGGGCAGATGGATGCGGAGATTCTCGGGGACAACCTGTCCGTCGGTGTAGCGGCTGGAACGGTGCCGATGAGTGCCAGTTGTGGTTTGCATCGCTCCGGTGATGAATGACGAACGGCTCGCCGAGCAAACCGGTGCATTGGCGTAGGCGCGTTTGAATAAAACGCCTTCGCTGGCCAGCTTGTCGATATGAGGGGTGTGGCCTTGATTGATTTCATCGCCATAGCACCCCATGAACGGCGACAAATCCTCCGCAATGATCCAAAGGATGTTCGGGCGTTTGGTTTCCGTATTGGCGAGCCCGATGGTCGAACTTGCAAGGAGTATCGGGAAAAGTGATTTCAGTATCATTGCGCGTGGGTGTTAGTATTGTATGCGGGAATGTGTCAGTTTTGCCCCTCTTTTCGCTTCCGAGGATTGCCATCATCTGAGCTGCTTAATCATGGATTGGAGATTTTTGGTGATTTGACGATTCGCACAATGGAGATGGGAACCTTTTGAGGAGATTGGATCTCGAAGTCATAGGCGAAATCTTTTGCCTTAAACAGAGCCGTAGTGTGGACGGTTGCGGTTCGCATGACATCCTCGCCCGTTGCGACTACTGGATAAGAGACTGTTCCGGCCCCGTTCTGATAAACGAGATTCAAAGTCCCTTTCACGCCGTCGTAAAAAGTGATTTTGAAAGTCACAGGTTGGGGCGTTTCTGGAAGAAACCGGTCATCAACAGCGAATCCCATTTTTTTGCCAGCTCTTGCAATCAGGTCTGTATCGCGGCCATTCGCAATCATCCACTGACGAACAGGCATGGGGACCGGAAGAACTGCTTCGGTTTCATACCCTTCGGAATCCCGCTGATAGAGCCAGCGCTCGTAGTTTTTGCAAGGCGTGCCGCCACGCATCTGATTTTCACGAAGAAAGCACCAGACGTCAGGCGTATCATCGACTGTGCGCCCCATTTGAAGAGAGAGATAGGCGGTGAGTTCCGGGTAGAGCGAAAAGGGATTCAAAAGGACGATATTAACCCGCATTTGAATCGACCTGAGGGTTGATGAAAAATAGCGATAAGGAAAGGATTCGGTGGTTTTTCCAAATCGACCATTGGGCCCTGCCCATTTCTCCTCATACTCCTCGTTTTCCTCTCCGCTTAATCCCCTGTTTTCGATGACGGGGGCTAATTCATCGATACTTAGATAGCCGTTGGAATCCATAAACTGACCGATGGACGGTTCTGGGATTCGGTACATATAATTCTCCACAAAACCACCGCGTGTTCCAAATCCTTTCGAAAACCCGTGGGCACTATCGCCGCACATCATGACCTTGTTTGTGACTCCCTCACAGGCTTGCGCCCAGGCATCCAATCGCTCCTTCACATGGGGTGGTTCATTTTTCCAATCCATTCCGTGGGGCCCAATTCCTTCATCTCCGAAGGAAGGAGATGAATAGCCGACAACGATCGATTTTACGACCGGATTCTTCGCGATACCCGATTTTCCAAATGCTTCGACGAACTTTAAATAGCGTCGATGAAAATCAGGATGTGATGGATCATAGTGACTGACGCGATCGCCCTTTCCTGGCGGGTCGGTGAGAATTGGCGTGTCGTAAGCGGCAACATAATCGGGAACCGAGCGTTGTTCTCTGTCGCCTTTTTTTGCCGCAATTGCGGTAAGGGGACGAATCTCCACACCATATCCGCTGGTAGCAGCGGTCTCAATGATCGACTTCAGTCGAGTAAAGTCGTATTGATCTTTTCTAATTTCCAGCTCCTTCCACGGAACCCAAATGGAGAGAATTGGATTCGCTTTGATGGTAACTGGAGGGAGCTTGATCTTCTGCTTGAGGTTGAAAACCCTCGCAAAAACCAAATAGGAGTTGGGGCTTACCGTGACCGAGGAGGGAAGAGAAAAATCCCAACCGTTTTCAATCGTATCTTGAGGATTCCATTTATGCTCAACAGATGCCTCGATAGGAGTTTTCTTATAAGTGGGCCAATAGCGGTAAGGGCTTACTTGTGCGGTGATAGGACTGGCAACCCCAAGAGAAAGAGAGATAGTGACAGCCTGAAGTTTCGTTTGAAGCATCATGAGAGATAGGAATTTAATTTTCGGGGGTAGCTCCGGCGGTGGAGTCAGGCAAAGGATATGTTCGTTTCGCATCTCCGTCCGTCTGAGAAGGGCGGTTTCAGATTGTTGGCGAATAAAAGGTAGATGGTCAGAGGCGGGGACTCGTCCAATCTGGTTTTACAACATTCTAACTGGGAGTAGTAAACGCCGCCACCTCTGTGCGGGAAACCGTAAAGTGATCGCCAATATGAAGCAAGCTGGAAAGACGCAGGACGAGATCGCACAAGCCATCGGATTCAGCCAATATTCCGTCCGCAACGAACTGTCCCGCAACCACGGCGAACGTGGCTATCGACCTTCCCAAGCCGAATGTCTCGCAACCGAAAGGAAGAGCCATAAAAGGACTCGTCCGAAGGTGATGGTTGGCGTCATCAAGGATGATGTCGAGGTGCCGCTGAGGATCAAGCATAGCCCGGACAAGATCTGCAAGTCGCCCGCCTTTAGTAACTTGAAGACCAGCCACAAGACAATCTACCAACACATTGCGGATGACAGGAAAGCCGGTGGCGATCTGTCGCTCAATCTCGGGATCAACTGCAGGCTCCGCTACCGCAGACGCTGCACGATCGGGCGCGGGGAGAAGATCCCGAACCGGGTCGACATCGAAAAAAGACCGTCCGTCGTTTCCCGCCGGAAGCGCTATGGGAACTGGGAGGCGGATCTCATCCAGGGTGGTTTCGTCACCACCCTCAGGGAAAGCCAAGGCCATGGGCTTGGCGATGGGATTGCCGGTTTTTGACGACTCTTTCGGCGACTCTCCAGCGACCAGTAGCGCCATGGGTTGATGAGCACCACTTTGGAATCGGAAGTCCACGGCGTCACGGGTTTAAAATTAGGCACGGGCGGAGCCTGCACCGCCCTCATCCTCCGGGGATTGAATCCAAGGCTACGGGTTTGGGTGGCTAAAAATGGCTAACATCCGTTTCCTAAACAGGAAAATCATCACATGCTGGGCAGCATCAAATCTGCCGCGCCTATGACAGCATGAACAAGCCATTTTGGCAAGCGAGGTCATGGCCTCAGAATTCCCAATGCTCCCGTTCCGTGAGCATTGCCAACGCGGCGGTGGCACCCTTTTGGGTACTACATGCGCGGGAAAATACCTTTTGCTCTTTCTAATATCAGAATTCCAGAAGGTTTCCGTTAGGAGGACTCACCAGATACAATAGAAAACCATCCACTACGATGAACACCACCAACCCCACCAAATTCAAAACGCCCTCCACCGTTCCGGTGCCGAGCGTGTCACCCTGGCTCGCACCAGTAAAGATCTATCAGGATCTGATCCTGGAACCCGAGTTCGCGGCGCGTCGCTATAAATTCCCTCCAAAACCCACTTGGTTCCGGATTGTCCCGGCAAGTTCTGGGAGCGACAGGGATTGGATGCTGGGCGTGCATGCGCTACAGTATTCCCGGGGCTGCCATGCTCATTCCAAAACCATCGTTCAGGGAGGTAGAAGTGTCTTCGACGTGGCCTACGCCTGGCTCAAACAAAACCGGCCAAACGACCTGTTCTCCAAACAGAACAAAGATGGGTTCCGCCTTCTGACGGATCCGTTCTATCTGTGCTGGATACTGGTCGAGGACGAAGGAAAAATTGTGGCGCGCCTGCTTCTGGCGAAGGGCTACGATGGCAGTCGCGGCGGAGCGCCCGGACTCGGACACCAGATCTGGCAGTTGTCCGAGGAGGTTGACGAAAACGGCAATCTACTTGGCAATCCGGCCGATCCCGTGATCGGCGCTCAGATCTGCGTCGAAAAGCGCCAAACCCCGGAATCCCGCTATCCCAGCTACACGTTGCGTATGGGCCGCGTTCCAGCACCGATTGACGAGATGCTTGCAAAGATGGATCCGGAAGAGATGGCCGCACTGTGCCCGCTTGAGCAGGTCGTTCACCTGCCGGGGGAGGAGCAGGAGTGGATCCTGCTGGAGAACGTGATCGATGCCGACACGATCGACATAATCCGTAACTCCGTCGGTTAACCGCATCACGCGAGCTACAGGTTAGCTTGCGCAAATAGAGCCGGGCCGGCAACGGCCCGGCTCACATTCTGTACCGTGGACCTCACATTCTCAGGCGC
Source organism: Akkermansiaceae bacterium (assembly GCA_031425955.1). Taxonomy (GTDB): domain Bacteria; phylum Verrucomicrobiota; class Verrucomicrobiia; order Verrucomicrobiales; family Akkermansiaceae; genus Luteolibacter. The sequence continues at coordinate 5,680 of JANPKJ010000057.1, forward strand.
ATCCACTCCTGCTCCTTGACGATTTCGAGGCGCGTCGGCCGGAACATGAACCAGCTTTCTTTGATCTCTCCGCCCATGAGCGGTTGAGCGTCGTGCTGCTCGCGCGTCGGGACGGCTGATCGCAATACAATCCCCATGGATCGAACATGGCGCGTCGGCAATATCCCCCGATGAAATCGACCCCATTGGATGAGTAAATGATCACCAATACGGACCCCTCCGAACATTCAATGATTCGCCAGGGATCATCATGTTTGCCAGCTCCCAACCGCGCCCTTTGAACTCGAAAATGTTTGTTCTCATCACAAGCATTAGGGATAAAAGCACGGTCTTGTACAGTCGTGGGTGATGCCTTTTTGAAAAAATTACGCCGGGGCACCTGTACAAAATCGGCACAATCGCCCTAATACAGGTAGATGAGCATGCCATTCACCCCACTCGCCTACCAGAAAGAGGCCCTTGAAGAGATCAGTGCCCGAGCCAAAGCCTATTTTGCCGGTCAATGGAAGAACCTGCCGATTCATCCTCGCTGGCACACTCTAATTTGCGGGCCGACCGGTGTGGGCAAGACGGCGCTGGCAGTCCTCGCTGCGGAAAGGGTAGGGGCGTCGCTGCTAAGAATTTCGGCACCGGGCTGGATGCCAGCCGGTGCCCACCAACGCGGAACCATGGAGAGCATCACGGTGGTCGCCGAGCACGTGGCGCGCCATGAGCGGACGATGCTTGTGCTCGATGAAATGGACAAGCTGGTGGATGGCGGATCCTCGACAGGTCCAGGCGGATCCTCGTCGTCGGGGAACGACTCCTGGCGTAGTTACATTCGTGGAGAAATCTATGATCTAGCAGATGGGCGCTGGCCAGCGGGAATGAGACAGCCCGATGATGAGGAGTGCAACGAGGTATCTCTCGATATACTCACCACCAAACTCAGGGAAAGCGTGTTCATACTGGGCGTTGGAACCTTCCAGGATTGGTATGACCACTCGTCTTCCCGCAGGAGCATGGGGTTTGGTGCAGAGCTGGATTCGAACCGCCTCCAGATCACGGCGGATGTTGTCGCAGGACGCATCCCGCGCGAACTGGCGAATCGCTTCAATGGCGACCTGATCAAGTTGCCTGATCTACAGCAGGAGGATTACCACCGGATTGCCCGTGAAGTGGAAAGAAGATTCCCGAAAGACTTGCAAGGTCCCTTTCGAGACGAGGTGAAAAAGCACATTCAGGGGGCCATTGATGCCAAGAAGGGAATACGATTTCTGGAGGAGGTCCTCATGCAGGTGCTTATGCGCATGCCACCCGAACCATCGATCCCCCAGATGTCGGAGATCTCCTGAGCGTCCGATCCAAGCTGGGCCGAGTCGGAATGGGCATCCTGCCAACAAATCTCCGAATCCATCTGTACACCACTGCCGAAAACGCCCTATACAAGTGAAAGGCATCCTTTATGACTAAATTAGAAGAATCTACACAATCGAAACGAACCAATCACACGACCGCCCTCTGGTTGAGTGATCTGCACTTGGACAAAACGAGCGAACAGAAGGGCCGACAGCTACTTGATCAAATCCACTTCATCGAATCCGACTGCGTCATTATCTCAGGTGACGTTTCAAACGCACGGCATCTGCTCAACCATTTGACACGCCTGGCTTCATCAAGCATGCCACGACCTCTCTACTACGTACCTGGGAATCACGATTATCATGGATCATCGATGGCCGAGGTCGAAAGAACATTGGCATACTTGGACGAGAAGGTTGCAAACTTCCATTTTCTTGATGGGACAATGACTTTTCCGCTGGGACATGGCACCTGTCTCCTCGGCCACGGCGGCTGGGCCGATGCAAGAGCCGGATACGGCCAACACACGCTGATCGACTCGCCAGATCGCCATGTGATTCATGATTTCCAGGGGATGGACCGGCACCAGGCGCTGCGGAAAATGGATGAACTCGGACGCGAATCCGCCGCTGCCATCCGCAAGCTTCTACCGCGTGCCCTTGCGCAATACCAACACGTGGCCATTGCCACGCACGTGCCGCCATTTCCATCAGCCGTACGCTATGACGACCAGCCATGTGGGCGCATGCATCTGCCGCATTTTTGCAACCTATCCCTGGGCCTCGCCATTCTCGGGATCGCGCGGGCGTTCCCTCATCGGCGAATCACGGTTTTGGCAGGACACGCCCACTTCAGATACACACAGACCATCCAGCCGAATCTCAGCATCCGCGTCGGTCACGCGCGGACCGGCAGGCCAGGCGTGTTCGAGGTGGTCAAACTCTGAGCCCCTCGAACCACCGTCTCAACAACGGAAGTCGGGATGAATGAGGCTTTCGCCCCTTACGTCCCGGAACTGAATCACCCATGTGCATGAAAAAGCACATTAGAAAACCATCCAAATCAAACCCATCCAAGAAACACACCAAGTCCAAAAGCGATCCGGTCGTCGATCCAGACCTCGACCTTATCGCCAGAGAACTCGACACACTGTCGCGCCAGCGCCTTCCGGACCGACGACTTCAAGACAAACTAACGGGTTACGAGGCGGAGATCCGTCAGGATGCCATCTTGTTGGCCCTCAGCTGGTATTTGAAACATGAAACGGACGAGGCTCATCGGGTCAAGTATCCGTGGCATCCTGCACGCTCACTGGCCAAGGCCTTGCGGATCCAGAAAAGGGATTACCTCAAGGCGCTTGGCAATGAACAGAAGAGAATTTGCTTTACTTCCGTTCCTGATGCGGTCGCTCCCAGCCACCCTGTGCTGAAACGTCCATCCGATTGGTCGGCATCGACCGTCGAGACAATGATGCGGGAGGCCATCCGGATCGCTTTGCGGCGCGGACAGATCACCCACGCCAATGCGGCGGTCGCGCTGGAGATAATGGTCGAAGGGGCTTCCGTGAGCGGAGTCGCTGACCGCCTGGGGACGAACCGGAGCAACATCTACCAGCACTTGAGCCGGGTCCGGAGAAAAACCGCCGAAATCCTCGACCGCATGGAAGTGCCGCTGATTGGATCCCTATGAATTCCAAATATACATGCCAAAGACAAACCCATTCAAAGCAATGAAGATCAATATCCAGGACATCATCCATCACATCACGAACTATGCGGCCACAGGTGTCATCCATGACGCTCTGATTCCCCATTATGATCAGCACGGCAAATGGCGCGGCGCCCCTTTCATTTGGAGATGTGCCAAACGGGTTCCGCGCTTGGATCGGATCGAATCATCCTATCTTCCCTCGGGACGAAGAACCAAACGGGATCGATCCGGCACGATACTGCGAACTTCATTCTTCTGGCGGGGAAACGAGTCCGTCCGCCTGAACTTCAGCGGGATTTCGGGAAGCCTCATCGTTGAAGGTAATGCCGTCATCCATGTGGCCTGCTTGCGCCATGTGGAGGGCAGTGTGATTACTACGACCAACAAAAGGGTTTACATGCCCAATCTGCGAACGGTGGGCGGTCATTTCGAGATGATGCATACTTCCGAAGTCACGATCCCACATTTACGCTCGGTGGGCGGGAGGGCAAAGGTTTTGGGATACCTGCCACCGCGTCTTGAAACAGTGGGCGATTCCCTGGGGCTTTACTGGGCCTTCAGTGCGGAATCAACCCGACTCAGGCATGTCGGCGGATATCTCGTGCTCACCAAGGCTGAGGTGGTCCGGTTTCCCGCACTGGAAACGATTGGGGGAAGTTTTTTGTTGACCCTCTTGGCCAAGATCGTTGACGTCCCCAAGTTGCAATCTATCGGTGGGGACTTCTTCGCAGCGGCAGCCAGTTGCATCCGTACCCCCGCGCTGAGGAGGGTCGGCGGCAACATGGACAGCACAAGCGCCAAGGGCTATTATCATTCGCGAATCCTAGTCGGAGGTAAGTGGATAACCTGTCCAGGCGCGATCGAAGAATGGGAGCGTAACGAAAAGGCGCGACGGGCGCTCAAGGGTGAAACGATCTGGTTGTGAGCCGGTGGGATTATTCTGATGAGGCTGGGAAGAGGTCTCTTCCCGCGCAGGCACTTTGTTGCCCGCTCCCATCTCTGCGGGGGCATCCCGCAACGCCCCGTTAGAAGCGACGCCAGAACCCCAGCCCGCACAAAGAGCTTGGGTGAGCCAGGGTCCCAGCCACCCCAATCCCCCGGCCTTCTCCGGCCGAAAACATGTTTCCGGCTGCCCGGACAAGGCAGGCTACTCGGGGGGCTCCCGACTCAAAGCGCTTTCTGCTGCCTGCTTGGAATCAAGCCGATGGCTACGGGTTTGGATGCAGCCGGCTATTGGTTGATCAGAACGCCTACAGGCTCGTGCTCTGTGAATACAATTGTGGTGGATTTGGATCTGATTTAGTCGGTCGTGGTTGCTAACAAGAAGGCGAGAAACGTGATGATGCAACTGAGATCGTTAGCGGCCCCACCACCGGCCGAGTCCGAGCACGGGCCAAAATCACGGGTTCAATCAGTCGTTCAATCTACATCGTATAAACCGTAGGACGCTATCGAACAATTTTAAAGCCGTGGTCGAAAGTTTTTTTAAATTCCACCTAAGTCTGCCGTGGCAAGCATGGCATGCTGATTCAGGTTAATAGGAGGTTTCAAGGGCATGTTCCAGTTGGTTTAAGTCCTGGTGGATGGCGTCGATGAGTCGGCTGCCCTGTAGCTTCCTGGACGCAGTTAGGCTTTCGGCGATGCCTGCACGAGACAGGGCGGGCATGGCGGCGTCGAGCGCCTGGCGGAGCTGGATGGACTGGACTTGCTCCGGAGCATCGTCGAGTCCGGGTTGGCCAAGGGCGTCAATGAAGGTGGTGATGGCGGAGAATACGGGCATCCAATCGACCCAGCGTGGGAAGCCGGAGGGCTGGGACCAAGTGATGAGGACGTCCCATGCGCCCGGTTTGAGCCAGAAGATCTTTTCGCGTCCCTCCCTGCGGGAGCGGATGTGACCGGAGTCCTCCATTTCATTGAGCGTGTGCTGCACGGATTTCGAAAAATAGCCTGTGTCCCGGGCGATGGCCGCGGGATGACCGGATTCGTGAGTGAGCAGCCAG
>JANPKJ010000058.1:0-42167 GCA_031425955.1 Akkermansiaceae bacterium
CGATAGAGAAAAACATCCTCGTTCCGGTGGGTAGTCCGCACACCGACGATGTCACGCTCGTCACCGACCACGTAGATCAGCTCGAACTGCTTGAACAGCGAGGCGATCGGGGCGAATCCCCCACCTTCTTCGGGACGGGCCTCGATCGAAATGCAGAGCGGCTCCGCGTTGTCGAAGTTGAAACTCACGAACGTGTGACCCACAGGTCCGACAGCCCAGTAGGAGACGTAGAAATCCAGCGAAGTCAAATGCGCGAGATCGAACTCCCGCTCCTCATGACGCACCGTATAATCCTCCAGCGAGCGGTATTCGAAATTCCGGAATCCGCTGATCATCACCTTTTCGCCATCGATGGTCGCCCTCGGCATCACCGCCACGTCAGAGCGCCAGTTGCGATCATGCGAGGGTTGGATGGTGCCCCACCAGACGAGGAGGGCGACATACGCCACCACAAACATCGCTACCCGCCGCACCCGGTAGGGCCGCCACAACGCCCAGATACCGAACACCAGGAAGGCCACAGCCAATGCAACGCGCAGGCCTGACCAAGGAATGTTAGAATAATTGATCGCCAGCGAGCCCCATGCGATGAACAGGAGACTGATCACTCCGGTCACGACCATCAGCAAACCTCTGAAGATTTTTCCGAACCAGCCGCGCGACGCCGGCGGCTTAGGACTTTTTTGAGGACTCATACTTGAAATCAAAAGATGGGACGGTGAAATCTACCGGCGTCAATCTAGCGACGCGCCTCATGATGCCAAGGGCAATCTCGGCACCAGCGAGTCTGCCAATCGCCGGGCGCAAGAGCATCTCATCGGGATTTTATGCTCGACTTGAGCGCCCGGGGTTTTCACAAAGTTGGAGAAGCAGACTGGGTTGGATGTGTGACCCGTCGATTTCATTTCCCGCCCAGTTTCAAGATGCCCTCCCCTAACTCACTCATGAATCTCGCCAGCGCCGCCCGCACCGCAGCGGGCATCGGTTTGCTCGCGTCACCCCTGACCGGCTTCGCACAAGCGCCCGAGGGCGACGCCGCCACCATCGCTGCCTTGCGCGAGCAGGTCGCCGCGTTGACCCGCCGCCTCGACGAAGTGGAACGCCGCCAGGCCGCCCAAGTCCCGGTGAAGCCGGAGGAACCCAAGGAGCGCCCGGTGGAGGCTGCGATCCAGGCAGAGGTGCGCGAAGCCGAAGCCGCTGCCGACGAGGCCCAAGCCGCAGTGGCCGAGGTGAAGACCCTGCAAAAGGAAATGCAGGCGGCACCCGTGTCACCCGCCGCGGTTCCGGTGATCGCCACCGGCACGATCGAAGGCCTGCTGCCACCTGAAGAAATGGGCTCGCCCCAGAGCGGTGATGACGCCCTGCGTTCCGACCTGCCGGGAATAGCGCTGCGCATTCCTAACACCAACACCGAGGCCCGCATCTATGGCTTCGCCAAATTGACAACCTCGCAGGACTTCAACGCCCGCAACCAGACCGATGTCCCGGCCGTGCAGACGATTCCGCTCAATGGCAGCCGACCGGACCAACAGGGCGGCGATTTCGGCATGTCGGCGCGCTTCAGCCGCATCGGCACCGATACCCGCACGCTCACGGACTGGGGCACGCTGGAAACCCGGTTAGAGGGGGATTTCGGCGGCGGGAACAACACCAACGCCACCTTCCGGCTCCGCCAGGCATGGGGTGAACTCGGTGACGAAAATTTCCGCATCCTGCTCGGACAGGCGAACAGCCTTTGGAACGAAGGCATCTTCGAGACGTTGATCGACTCCACCAATTTGAACCAGTCCTTCGTCCGTCAGGCGCAGATCCGCGTAACCGGGCGTCTCGCACCCGGCTTGACCGGGCAATTCTCGGTGGAAGCGCCGGACACGACTTACACATCGGTCTCGAACATCGTGAATCCTAACAGCGTGATCGACGGTGGTGCCAGCCCTGCCTTCAATACGATGCCCGATTTCCTAGGACGTCTGACCTACCGAAAAGATGGCCTCGAAATCGGCGGGCGCGCGTTGCTGCGCGACCTCACGGTCGATACTAACGGAACTGCGGTGACGCCCGCAGGCGCGGACGACGTGCTCGGCTGGGGAATCGCGGGGCATGTGCGGGTTCCGATGCGCTGGATTTCGAACAGTCTGGGCCCGGATGAAATCGTCGCCATGGCCTACGTCGGCGACGGCATCGGCCGCTACTTCGCCGGCAACACTTCCGGCCAGGACGCGCTTTCCAATCTCGGCCTGCCGTCGGCCACCAACAGCTTCAGCCTCGACGCGGTCCAGAGCTGGGGCCTCACCGTCGCCTACCGCCGGTTCTGGACGCCGACGCTGCGCAGCAATTTCGCCTATTCCTACGCACGCCAGGATTATCCGGGCTACGCGGCCAATTTTGCCTCTGGCTCCGCTTCCGCCACTTCGCTGAACCGCGAGATGGACCAGGCCTTCGTGAACCTGATCTGGAGTCCCTTCGGCTCGATCAATGACGGAGTGTTCAGCAGCGGGTGGCTCGACCTCGGCATCGAGTATCTCTACTCCCACCGTGAACTGCTAGGCGGCGCGGCGGCAGCGGGTAGCGGCGACGGTGACGGCGAAGCCAACCGCGTGCTGCTCGGCGGAGTCGCCCGGTTCTAGAAGGATCCGGCCGCCTGCTAGAGACCTTCGAGACGGGTGGCCGCGCTCGCTTCGGCTTGTTTCCGGAGGTTCCCGGCGACGATTTCCCAGAACCGGTCGCTGCAGATGAAGAGCTGCCGATTGTCGCGGTCGTAGGCGGCGTAGCGCAGCTTGTCGGAGGAAATCCAGAGCGTCATGCTGGGTGCTAAAATTTCGAGGGTGCGGTCCTTGTGGGCTCCCCACGAGATCCCTTCCTTGAGATTCACGCCGCGGAGGTGGGTGACCTCGTCAGCGGTGAGATTGACCGGCCGGGTGATGGAATTCGACACCTTGAGGGGTGGTTCGTTGGAATAGCGGAAGAGGGCAGCGACGTTGTCTTCGAAGACAATCTGGATGGCCAGGCCACGGGCAGAGTAGATTCTAGCAGTCCATTTCTTGCCGTCCTCGTTTTTGAACCCGTCGCCCAGTTCAAGCTGGAGGTCCTGGCCGGCACCGTAGCGGGCGTCACATTCCTGGGTGGTTTCAAGAAGGCGGGCCTGTGCCGTGAAAGAAAACGCGGCGAGTGCGAGCAGTGTGACAAATCGAGGGGCGGGCATGGTTTTAACGGTCGGAGATCTGTCGTCGAGCGTAGGTCCGGTGTCCGCCTTGCCAAGGAATCATTTGGCAGCGCATTTTTGGAAGTCACAAGACCACCACGCAATCGCTCTTGGCAGGTGATTTTGAAATTGCATGAATCCGAAATGAACTCATTCTTCAAAGCTGATGATACGTCAATCCAGCGAATTTGAACCTGCCCATGGGTGTTCTTCCTGACCTCCGATTTACACAGCCCGTATCTACCCGCACGACATTCCCACTTGAAACTCAGATTCATGAAAACCAACCCACTCCGCCGCCACTGCCTGCCCGCCCTGTCGCTGCTTCTATCAACCTGTCTCGGCACCGCGCTGGCCCAACCGGCTCCGCCTGCCGCCGCAGCCGTTGAATCCCTGCCCGATTCCGATCTCGAACTCTTGAGCAAGGCTGCCAAACGCTTTGTGGAGGCCTACAACCAAAGAGACGCGGCCGCCATCGCCGCCCTGTTTCTGCCCCAAGGCGAAATCGTCAGCAGCAGCGGAGAGACCTACATCGGGCGCGAGGCGATCCAAGAGCACTATGCCCAAGTGCTTGCCAACGACTCGGCGCCTCTCGTTTCTCTCGAAGCCACTTCAGTCCGGCTGGTCGGCCCCGGTGTCGTCGTCGAGGATGGCGTCGTCCACCTCACCACTTCGGAGGACGAACCAGTCACCTCGGTCGCCTATTCCGCCACTCACAGCAAGCAGCCCGATGGGTCCTGGCTCATCGCGACCAATCGCGACCAACCCAAGGTCACCCCGCCCGCCGAGCGGCTCAAGCCGCTCCACTGGCTGGTGGGCGAGTGGACGCTTGAAGGCGAAGACGGACTCCGGGTCGACATGGTGCTCGATCTGGATGACAGCGGAAACTACCTGCTCGGCGAGTCGCTCGTCACCGACGCCGAGGGCGATTCCCAGTCCACCCACCTGCGAATCGGCTGGAACCCGGCGACGGCGTCCATCTACTGGTGGACCTTCGACAGCAAAGGCGGCTTCACCTCCGGCCCTTGGGCGAGAAATGGCGATGATTGGACCATCGCGACCACCGGCTTCACGGCAGACGCCGAAGCCAACTCCACCACCCAGACTTTGACGCGCGCGCGCGCGGATTCCATGGTCTGGTCTGCAAGGGATCGATTGTTAGTCGATGAAACCCTGCCTGACATCTCGCTCCGTTTTGTCCGCCGCGCACCCGATCCCGGATCCGCCGAGCCCGAGCCCGAGCCGCCCGCTGATGCCCCATCACCCGATGCCAAAGCCGAAGACGCCGCCCCGGCAAAATAATAACCATCCACCCGCCCACACTCTTTCCGCCATGAAACGCATCGCCCCATGGATCGTCTCGATCCTGATCTTCGCTCTCTTTCCCTCGGCTGGCTTCGCCCGCACCATCAGTCGCGACGGCGGCGGTGGCAACGCCCGCAATGCCGCCCGCAGCGCACCGCGCAATCCGGTCACCAATTCCCGGGTGAACACACCCGCCCAGCGTCCATCACAGCGGCCTGCCCAAAGACCTGCACAAGTCCCCCAGCGCCCGGCGCAGCGGCCCGCGCAACTTCCCGCCCAGCGTCCGGCACAGCGGCCTGCCCAACTACCCGCCCAGCGCCCGGTGCAGCGACCTGCCCAACTGCCTGCGCAGCGCCCAAGCCAACTTCCCGCACAACGCCCAAGCCAACTTCCCGCACAGCGCCCGGTCCAGCGGCCCGCGCAACTTCCTGCACAGTTGCCAGCCCAGCGTCCCGCCACGCGCCCGGTCGAGCGGCCGGGAAACCGGCCCATCACGCGCCCGGAAGCGCGCCCGGAAAACCGGCCGATCGCCCGTCCTGAAAACCGGCCGGTGACCCGCCCCGTCACCCTGCCAGCCACGCGGCCCGGCAATGTGACGTTCCCGCGCCCAGGTGATCGTCCCGGAGGAAATGACGCGATCCGCCCCGGCCCAGGCATTACACGCCCCGGCCAGGTCACGCGGCCCGGAGGAATCAACCGGCCTGACATCGACCTCAACAACCGGCCGAATTTGAACCTGAACAACCGGCCCGATTCCCGCCCCAATCGTCCGGGCTGGGGCAACGAGTGGGGAAATTGGGGAAACTGGAACGGCTCCAACAACCGCCCGGGATTCAATAACAACAACATCAACATCAATACGAACATCAACAACAACCGGAGCTGGAGCTACCGTCCCAGCTACTGGGGCAGCCGCCCGTGGTGGTGCAGCCGCCGCCATTCCTGGTATCACGGAAGCTGGTGCCACGGCTGGAACCGCCGCAACACCAGCATAGCCTGGGGCATCACCGCATGGAGTCTCGGCAATGTGATTTTCAACTCCGGCTATCAGGTGTTTGTGAATCCCTTCCCCGCCCCCCCGATCATCACCAGCAGCGGTACGACCATCATCAACTACAGTGCGCCGATCACGGTCGTCGCCGGCCAGCTGCCACCGGGAGAAGCCTCCATCGAGGAGGCTGCGGACGAACAGGCCACGGATGCCATGGAGGAAGCCCTCGCTGCCTTTCAAAAAGGCGATTTCGCCGCCGCGCTCGTCTCGGTGGATCTCGCCCTTGCTAAGGTCCCCGGAGACGTCGCCCTGCATGAATTCCGCGCGTTGATCTTCTTCGCGCTCGGTCGTTTCGATGACTCCGCCGGCGTGCTCAACTCGGTGTTAGCCTCCGGACCCGGCTGGGACTGGACCACCATGACCGGCCTGTTCGACTCGCAGGAAACCTACGTGGAGCTGCTGCGCAAGCTGGAGGACTACACCGACGCCAACCCGGATTCCGCCGCCGCGCATTTCGTATTGGGTTACCATTACCTCGTGCTCGGCCATCTCGAACATGCCGTCGAGCTATTCGACCGCGTGACCGTTCTCGAGCCACGGGACACCGTCTCCGTGCAACTCCGGAATCTCATCAAGGACTCCATCGTCAGCGACGCGGAAGAGCCGGAAGAGCAACCCGTGCCAGCCATGGTCGATCCGGACAAAATCGTCGGCACTTGGGTGAGCAAACGCGATGAAGGATCCGTCACGCTCGTCCTCCAGGAGGACGGCAAATTCACTTGGACCTTTGACAAGGGCGACAAGGCCGGCAACCTAGCAGGCGAGTTCGGTATCGCGGAGGAAAACCTGCTGGTGCTCTCCTCGGAGGACTCCCAGTTAGTCGGCGAGATCACCTTCCCTGAGGATTCGAAACTCAGCTTCACCCTCGCCGGCGGACCGCGTGGCGATCCCGGCCTGAACTTCGAGCGGGTACCCTGAATCCAGCGGCTAGATCGCCTCCACGCGGACAATCACATTCATGCCCTCGAATGCATCCGACGGTCCCGACCATGAACCGGAAATCGGCGAGGCCTTTTCCTGCTCGCGGGTAACCGCCACCGTCACATGCTCTGAGCCCGCCATCTTGTTATTCGTTGGATCGAAGCCACGCCAACCGGCACCCGGAAGATAGATTTCCGTCCAGGCGTGGGTGGCGCCGTGCTGCCCCTCATTCATCTGGATGTAGCCGGTCACGAAACGGGCCGCAAAACCGAGGTGCCGTGCGGTCTCCATCATGAACACCGCATAGTCACGGCAGGATCCAGTTCCCAGTCTCAAGGTCTCACAGGGCAACTGGACTCCGTATTCCTCCCGCCAGTTGTATTGGATCGTGTCGAAAACCGCGGTGTTCAGACGTTGGAGCAGTTCCAGCGTATTGACGACCGTGCCCTGCTGATAGACTCCGCGCAACCACTCCAGAAGACGGTCCCCATCGTGCGGATAACTTGGAAGGCGGTAGGGCAGAATGTCGATCTGCTCGTCCGCCGCATACTGGAACGGATATTCCTTGGCCAGGCTCGCAATCCCAGGCTCCATCAGGCGCTCCTCATTCAGATCAACAATTAGTTCACTGTGAATCCTGAGAAGCTTTGACGGCTCAAGGAAAGTGATGAATGCGATCGAATTACCCTGAATGTCCCACAACCAATCGATCGAACAGGACGGGAAAACCTCCACGGACGACTCCATGATCCGGAGGTCATGCCCTTCCCGCGGCCGCATCAGGACCCGGTGCACGCCGAAGGTGACGGGTTCTTTGTATTGATACTCCGTGGTGTGGACGATGCGCATTTGTTTGCTCATGGGATTCGAAAGGGTTGGGATGGCTTTCCGGAAGAGTCGAAACGTCGCACCCATCCGACCGCCGATGCAAGCCGGATCCCGATAAAACCTTGGCACCCGGGGTTCATCCGCTATTGAACGCTCCAGACAACATGACGCACGACGCACCCGCACCCGATGGCCGCCTTCCCCGGTTCGACTGCCACATCCACCTCGTGGGAAACGGCCGGAAAGGAAACGGCTGCTGGCTGAAAATGAGCGGCTGGCACCGCATGATGGGCGGACTCATGTCCCGGATGGTCGCCATGCCGATCAGCTTTCTGCACGAGGACTTCGACGAGGTTTATGTCGCACGCATCGTCGAAATGCTGCGGACCTCGTCGCTGGATCACGCGCTGTTGTTAGCCCAGGACGAGGTTTACAACGAGGATGGCAGCAAGCGGCGGTTCGGCTCCTTCCATGTGCCGAACGACTATCTCTTTTCCGTCTGCGAGACCTACCCGGAATTCCTCCCCGCCGTGTCGATCCATCCCGCCCGGCGCGACGCGCTGGAAGAGCTCGACCGCTGCCTCGAGCGGGGCGCAAGGGCGCTCAAGCTCCTGCCAAACTGCCTCGATGTGAATTGCTCGCTGCCCCGCTACGATTCCTTCTGGGAGAAAATGGCGGCGGCCGGATTGCCCCTGTTAGCCCATACCGGCGGTGAAATGACGGTCCCGGTCGCAAATCCACGCTATCAGGATCCGGAGTATCTCCGCCGCCCGCTAGACATCGGGGTGAAAGTGATCGCCGCCCACGCCGCAAGCCGCAGCGGCCTGTTTGATCGTGATTACTTCGACCACCTTGTGGAGATGATGGAAGAATTCCCCCATCTTTATGCGGACACCAGCGCCCTGAACACGCCTTTCCGCAGCGCGGTGTTTCGCAAGATCGTCAAGTGCCATCTTCAAGACCGCTTCATCCATGGCAGCGACTACCCGGTCCCGGTCGGAGCTTGGTACACCCACGCCCGCGGCCTCATCGACGCCAAGGCGCGGGCCAACGCCACGAAGATCCGGAACCTGCTTGAACGGGACTATCACCTCAAGCAGGCGATGGGCTTCGAAGAAAGCCACTTCACCCGGCTGGGAGAAATCCTGCGCAAGATTGAGAAGTGAGCCCGCCGAAATGCGGCACTCACCGCTCCTCCACGCCCAGACGAAGGAAACGGCTGCCACCGGGAGTTGCCAGTTCCGAATCCGTGACGGTGGTCTCGACTCCCAGCACGCCGGGGTCGGTGGCGATGGTCTGCCAGCCCGACAAGTCAAAGCTGCCCTCGACCTCGTAGCGCAAATCGGCACGCAGACGGGTGAAGCTCAGGCGCATCCGGCCATCCACACGCGATGCGACGAGAAACTCATCCAAGCGGTCGCCCTTCATCGGATCTCCATCGAGCGCGTATTCCAGAAGGTTCACCAGGTTGTCAGAGTCTGGATCGGACATCGGGGATGCGTGCATCGCGGGAACGGATACGGGAACCGTCGCCAGCCAGTTGTCATAATTCATGGCGGCTGCGGCGGGGGCGTAAAGCGTGTCGATTTCAGCGGGGGTGAGCGCGCGTTTGTAGATCCGCAAGTCGTCGAGCTGTCCGTTCCAACCATTGTAGCCATTGGTGGTGTCACCGATGCGGAGCTGGCGGCTAACCGTCGTGTTGCCGCTATTCCACTGGGTATAATTGCTGCCACCGTTGTAATAAACGCGACTGCGCCAAGTGGCGGCGGGAGCATCGTAATAGTTGACCAAAGTCACCAACTGCCATTGCCCGTTGTTGAGAGGCGCGGCGGGTACTGTTGCTAGACCGCCGCTCCATGCGTTTCCGGAGACGCCTTGCAGACTGGTCGCGGGATTCACGCTCCAGAGGCGGTATTGCACGTTCCATGATTCATCCGCGAATCCGTTTTTACTGAGAATGGTGCGGTATCCGTCGGTCGTGGTGGTGCGTACCCACACCGAGATGGTGAACGCATCGGCACGCGAATTGAAATCGAGGTCGGACTGATTGGCCGGGAAAAACGGTGCGATGCCGGCGCTCAAATCAGACGGCCCGTAGGCTCCTCCAAATCGGCCGTTGGCCACCCACTGGTTGCTGACCGGCAGCTCGGTGGCGTGGTTGTTGCCTTGAGGTGCGGCGTCCCAAACTTGATTTCCCGAGCCCTCGTCGAAGGTGTAGTGCAATATCAAATCCGGATCTGCGGAAAATCCGCCCGGCGGGCGCACTTCGAGCGTGAACGCACGGCTGGCGAAGCCCGACGTGTCAGCCACGCGGACAGTGAAATCCGCCCTCGCGGCGGCCGTGGGATTTCCGGTTAGTTGCCCGGTGGTGGACAAAACCAGTCCGGTCGGCAGCGCTCCGGTTACGAGATTCCATGTGCGGCCGGACACTCCGCCGATGGCCGAAAAATCGAACGTGTAGGCGCGGCCGACCGTGGCGCGTGGCAGAACGGAAGTGGTGATGGCAAGGGTCGGGTTCACCGTCACCGCCACGGGCGTGGTGGTGATTTCGTCAACGGCGTTGGTGATGGTGACGGTGTAGGCTCCGGCGTCGCCGAGCCCGACGGCAGGGATTTCCAAAACGGGCGAGTTGCCGCCGACCGGTGTCGTATCGCGCCGCCATACAAAGGTGAACGGACCGGTGCCGGAGACCGCGACAAACAGCGCGAGCGGATTTCCAGTCGCGAGGACTTGGCCGGATGGAGCCGTGACGATGCCCGGCGCGGTGGCTGGAGCTTGCGCAGGAGGATCTAACAGGACACCCGCATCATCCCGAGCATCGAGCGAGCGCAGATAGACGAGCAGATTGTCCCGGTCGGTCAATGGGAGCGCGAGCACGCGGCGGTGGGGATTTGCAGCGGCGAGATCGTCCGCGTTGGAAACCAGCAGCGCATTGATTGGCACATCGCCATTGCCGCGCCGAAGCTCGATGGTGTTGGCAACGCCGGGATTGAGATTTGCCTCCACCACTGCCCAGCGCCAACCGCTGAGCATCCAGGAATTGTCCGGATACTGGCGAAGGTATGTCACGTTCTGTGAGACACCGTTGACCACGACCACACCGGTGCTGCCGCCATATTGTTTGGCGTGGCGGATGGCGAGGCGGGCGGTTCCACCGGAGGTGCCGCCGTCGATGCCGGTGAAGCGGACTGCGTTTGTCGCGGCACCGTTCACTTGTACCAAGCTACCGCCCAGCGCCCCGCGCAGAAACCCGCCACCACCTTGCCCGGCTACATCCTGGGAAATCGCCCCGGCGGCCAGTCCCACCAGCTCCGCATCTGCGGCGGGATGCAGCACACCGCCCGCATATTCGAAGACATCGGTTAGGGTCTCCGCCTGACCACCGTGCAGGTAGCTGCGTGTGGCATGCAGGCCGTGTAAAGTCGGTGTGTCGATACCCGTGAGCGGCCCTCCGAGGCGCATGCCCGACAAGGTGGACAGCGTGCCGACATCGTGCAGAAGGGGTGAGGAAAATGGTCCTGATAGACTGTCAGTCAAGCGGTCGGGCGTGTGGCAACTGTTGCAGGATTGGGCGTTGAACACCGCACGACCCGCGAGCGCGGCGGCGCTGAGCGAGCCATTCGGATTCCTCACCGGGCTGCGCGGGGCGGACTCGGGACCCAGCGAGCGGACATAGGCGGCGAGCGCATCCAACTCGGACGAAAGACCTGCCTTGCCGGTGGCGGGCGATGGATGCTGGCTGGCAAACTGACCGGGAGTTAGAGTCAGGAATCCCGTGCCGCCGAACGGACCGCGAATGTCGTGCTCGAAGTCCTGGATTTCATCGAAATTCGCCGACCAATGAACATTTCCGTGGGCCATGCCAGAGCGGCCGCGCAGATCGGTGGTGCGGCGCAAGCCCTCGCCGCGACCGGTGAAATCCCACACCCGTCCATCGCTGCCGCCATCCACGTGACAGCTCGCACAACTGATGTAACTGTCGGCGCTCATCCGTGGATCGGCCGCGTTGTAGAAGACCTGTTTTCCTAGCAGAACATCGGCTGCCAGAGGCTCGGCGGCAACGGTCCCAGTCGTCGCCAGCAGCGGAAGCGTGGTCCGGTTCTCATCCAACAGCGGACCGGCATCGCGCACCGAAACGCTACGGCCCATGAAGTTCTGGGTGAAAAGCCGCTTGCTCGTCCCATCCACCAACAGCCCTTGCGGCGCAAGTCCGGTATCCAGTTCGAAGGAGATCACGGCGGGTGACGTTTCGGTGGAACCGGTCGTGTTGTATCCGCTAACAGGCGCGAGTGACAGGGCGTCAATCGCGGCGACGCGGTTGTTTCCCTGCAAGGCCACCAGCAAGGTGTCGCCGAGCGGGCTGTAGGTGACGGCACTCGGGCTCTCGGAGTTGTCAAAATCACGACGCGTATCCCGTATTTCCTGATTGGAAACCAGATCGAGGAACGAAACAACCGCACGCACCGTGGTCTCGTGCGTGAGATCGCTGACGCCGTAGAGCAGGCCGCGCTGGATGTTGTCCTGCTTCGAGACGATCGCGGCGCGCGTGCCATCGGGCGAGATGGCGATGCCTGCGAGATAGTTGGGCACACCGGCGGCGCGGTCGCCCCCGTCGATGGTGTTGGCCGAGGACAAGCGGAAGGTGCGGGTCAGTGAGAGATCGGGCGAGGTCCCGGCAAACTCGCCGATTTCGGCTTCGAGTTCGGATGAAATGAAACGCGTGACCAATACTCGCGACCCATCCGCTGAGACCGCAAGGGCACGCGGAGTCGGAAATGAATCGCGAGCCACGGGAGCCGCAGCGGGCGATGCGGCGGAGTAGCGCAACAGCCGGCCGGAACCCTGAAGCGTGACAAACAACGACTGCCCATTCGGCGATGCTGCGATGCCGAAAGGCGCGGCTCCGTATGGCAAGGTGATCGTGGTGTGTAGCGATCCGTCAGGCATGAGCACGCGCAGTTGGTCCGTGCCATGGCAGCTCACCCAGTAGCGCCCGGAGGCGTCCCGTGCGATGGAGCGCGGGTTCGAGCCAGCTCCGGTGGAATGCTCAGCGAGTTTCGCGCCAGTATCGGCATCGAGTACGGAAACCGTGTGGGCATCGGGATTCACCACCCAAAGACGTCGCCCGTCCGGATCGTCACCGATCGCGAGAGTGGAACTCTGAGTCGGGCGCGGACCCGGGGCCGGGGCGGCAAGCACCAGAAGGCGCAGCGAGCCGTTGCTTGAATTTCCCGCGGTGTCACGAACCTGCACCAGCACGCGCGGCCGACCAGCGACCGCATAGACGTGGCTGTCGGAGGGCGTGGCCGACCATGCTGACCAGACCCCGTCGAAATTGAAGCGATATTCCATGGGGCCGGTGCCAGTCGCGGTCGCTGTCACCGTGACCACATTTCCCGGCCCGGGCTGGAACGTGTCCGCCACCAAACTGGTGACCACGGGCGGGGCCACCGCGTTGATGCCGCCACCGGTGGAGAAACGAAACGTGTAGGGTTCGATGAGATTCCCGGCCGCATCCTGGAAACCCAGATCGTCTGCTAGATTTGTGGGCGTGCCTTGGTTGTCCGAGAAAAAATCCACCTGATAGGTCGTGTCGGCGGCGAGTCCGGCGGACGGCGTGAAAGTGAGTACGCCGGAAAAATCGTGGATCAAATAACCGTTCACCGCCGCGCCAAGTGTATCCGGCGCACCCCCGGTGCCCGGCGACACCGGACGCACGGCGAAGTCGATGCCATTGCGCGGACCTCCACGGCGCGGATGCTCGGGAATCAGAAAACTGAGCGGCGCGTGGCGCGGATAACTCGTCCGACCGGCCTGCGGAAGGTGATAGGTCACGCGTGGCGGCGTGGTGTCGGGTGCCTGTTGGTGCACCCACACCGCCATGCCCTGCGCCTCGTAGTTGGCGGTGCCGTGATTTTGCGGGTATCCGCCGGTGAGCCAGAGATTTCCCAGCGCGAGCGACATCTGGGAGGTGTTGACCCGGTTCGGCGCGCCCTCGTTGAGCGTCAGCACGATGGGATTGGCATCGCCCGCGAGGAAACGCGTCATGTCCACCTTGCGGTTGTGGATGAAACCGAAATTGTCCTGATAGACCGGGTAGGACGCATTGGTGAAATTCGGAACCGTGAGACTGGCGGCGAGCGGGATTTCTCCATCGCCAGTCGGATCGGTCGTCCGGGTGATGTCAGCGGCGATGAGGATGTTGGACGAGGAGCCCACCACGTAGAGCCCCGAACCATCGCTGAACAAGGTCGGCCAATAGCCCTGAAATCCACCCGCCAGCGCCCCCACGAACTGCGGGGTGACGGACCGGGAGGCGGGGTTGTCGAAATTGTTATATTGCAGGCGATAAACCACGACCCCGTCACGAGCGGAGCCGCCGCTGCGGGCGTAAATCAGCAGATCGCCAAAAAACATCGGGTGCCAATCACCGCCACCGTATGGCCCGACATGGTCGGAAGTCGCGAGTGGCTGGAACTCGTTGTAACCGTACGGCGTGGTGACTCGCTCGATCGTGAAGTCCGCGTCCGCGCTGCCATACCACGGGAAGGAAGCCACCCACGGGCCGGCCTGTGCGGATCGATTGTAGCCGACCCCCACCTGTCCGAGATCGGGGATGCCGTTGCTGCCCCCGCGCTCGACTGGAGCACCGAAAGAGGAAATCCGCATGACTTGCGGCAGCAACAGATTTCCCGTCTGGGCGGTGCCGTGGGCATTCCAGCCGAAGTTGCCTTGATACCATTGGTTGTTCGGCAGGCTTTGTAAAAAATCGGACGGGCGGCGGCGGATGGGATTGGCCGGATCGCTGAGATCATAAACACGCAGGGCGAGGTCCGAGCCAGGGCGTGAACCGGGAGCCTCCGCCCCCACGATGATCCAGCCGTTGAGGTAGTTGATCGATGTCGTCCGTCCGGTGGCCTCGGAATCATTGGCGAGCGGGTGACTCAGCAAGGTGCCCGGAGCCTCGGGGCGGGCGAGATTGAGAAACCCCGGCGTCGTCACGTGGGCATGCAGCGACGCCAGAAAACAAGCCGCCCCAAGGGCAAAAAAGCGGCAAATCATCGGGTGTGAGACAAACATATGATATCGGCTGCAAGGCGTCGTTATAGGAATCAATCGGGTTTCAATAAAGGACAGACTCAAAAATCGGTAAAACTCCCCATAATAATCTCCACCACGCATCGTCCGAATACCCGCCGATTCCGACGCCCAAAGTTGGATGGATGAGTGAGGACTCGACTTCGCTTGGGCAAGTGGTGGATTTTTGGTTGAAAGGAAGAGGATGAATGAAAGCCGGATTGAAATCCGCGGTCCGTGGGAGGTTTCCCTTGGCGATTCATGATCTTCTCGCTTCGCGGGCGGACTGAAGATCCGCGCTCCGTCAAAAAAGGCCATCTCACCGGACGATCCAACCGGTAAGTTTTGGCTTGTGAGCTTTTAGAGGCGAACTCAGCCTCGGGACTCCATGAAATCGTTATCATTATCGGTGGCGCTGGCCTGCTTGGCGGCATTTCCCGCAGCGGCCCAGACCGAGGCCGAGCGCAATCTCAAGGCATTCCCGCCCGCTGACCAGGGCATGACGCGCCATGTGTTGATGCTTCCGCCCGCCGAGCAGGAGGACTCGCTGCGGGTCGAATTGCAAATCGGCAAGATGGTGAAGACCGATGCGGCAAACCGATATTTCTTCGGTGGCAGTCTCCAGGCGGTGAACATCGAGGGCTGGGGATTCACCCGTTACGTGGTGTCAGACCTGGGGCCGATGGGCGGCACCTTGATGGCGGTGGATCCGGAAGTTCCCCAGGTGGACCGCTTCATCACGCTCGGCGGCGAGCCACAGCTGATGCGTTATAACAGCCGCCTGCCACTGGTGGTCTATGTCCCGAACGGCGTGGAGGTGCGCTACCGGATCTGGCGGGCGGGACCTGAGGTTAAACCCGTGCCACAGGGCTGACTCGGCGAGCGGATCTCCATCTACCTTCCACGATACCGATACTTGGCATGGCCAGCTTCGTCTTCACCACTTATCTGGCCATCCAAGTATTTGGCGTCGTATGTGCCATCCATGCGCTCTTCACGGTGCGCACCGCACAAGGAGCGACGGCATGGATCATCGGCTTGATCGCTTTTCCCGTGATCGCAGTCCCTGCCTATCTTGTATTTGGTTGTCGCCGATTGGATTCGCACGGCCGGGCGATGGAGGCCAAACAGGCTCGATATTCTGAAAAAATGAGGCGCGCGTCCGACGAGTGGCTCCCATTCACGGTGGAGCGTTCCCACCTCGATCCGCCCACCGCCGGAGTGCTCGCCGAGTTGGCGGGTTGCGAGTTTCTTTCTGGAAACCACTTGCGACTCCTGATCGACGGAGAAGAAACCTTTGATGAAATTCTAACTTCGATCTCCACCGCAAGCGAGTCGGTTTACGTCCAGTTTTACATCGTCCGCAATGATGACCTGGGCAACAAACTGCTGGAGACCATGGCACTTCGCGCGGAAGCAGGAGTGAGAGTCTGCTTTCTCTACGACAGTTTCGGAGCGAGGGAAATTACTCCGAAAGTGGCTGCGCAATGGAGTCAGCGTGGAATCCAAATGCGTGCTTTCTGCGCACGTGCTTCGGGTCGTGATCGCTGGCGGGTCAATTTCCGCAATCACCGGAAAAATGTGATCATCGACGGGCGGACGGGCTTCATCGGCGGTCACAACGTCGGCGACGAATACCTGGGACTTAACCCAAAGTACGGTCGCTGGCGTGATACTCATGTCCGTGTCGAGGGTCCTGCCGTCCTGCAATTGCAAAAGGTTTTCGCGGCTGATTGGTTTTACATGACCGACGTGATTCTGCCCGGCCCTTGGCAGATGCCGCCCCCCACAACCGGAGCGGGCAAGCAACGCGCGCTCGTGCTCGCTTCCGGCCCGTCTGACCAGATCGAGCGCTGCACTTTGTTTTTCCTGCATTCGATTGGCATGGCCCGCCGGAGGATTTGGATCGCCAGCCCTTATTTCGTGCCGGACGAATCGCTGATTCAGGCATTGCAACTCGCAGCAATACGGGGCGTCGAGGTGCGCATCCTCATCCCGGAAAAACCCGACAAGCGCTTCGTATGGCTCGCCTCGTTCCAGATGTTGCTCGAACTGGACCATCCTAACATTCATATCCACCGCTTTACCGGCGGGTTTCTCCACCACAAGGCGCTCGTGGTGGACGATGATTTCGCCGCGGTCGGCACCGCCAACTTCGACAACCGCTCGTTCCGCCTCAATTTCGAACTAACTCTAGCAGTGACGGACCGCACCTTCGCTGGCGAGGTGAGCGCCATGTTCGAAAAGGATTTCACCGAGTCCGTGGAATGCAGTTCCAAGGGCTATCATGAACTTTCGTGGATGGACAAAATCGGCGTTCGAATTGCCCGGCTATTGGCTCCGATCCTTTAAGCGGAAAGCAGGAAAGCCCCTGAACCTGGCGATTGAGCTTCCGGCACATGAGTCTGAGATCCGGTGACTCATGCCCAGAATTTCCGACGCATCTCAATCGGCAGTTTTTCGTAATTGCTAGAGTCTTTTGCCAGCTTCTCGATGTAGGCGAGGGCGAGCTCCCACGTAATGTTGTTGCGCTCGCTTTCCGAGACGATGGCGAGGATCTTGCGGGCATAATAGCCGAACATGTAAACTTGGGTGGAACGCGGAACCGCCTTGTTGTTCGCGAGGATCGCGAGATGTTCGATCTCGATGAGCATCCGATGGAATTTCGCTTCCATGGCGGCATTGCTGGGGTCGCGCTTGAGTTCGTCCGCATCGATATCCTTCAGATTTGAAACAAGGAAGCCATCGGTGGCGAAAAGCTGGCGATGGGATTCAATGAAGCGGGCGACGTTCTCGATCCGTTCATTGCGAGTGTGGAGGAAAGAATTGACGATGAAAACCAGCAGCGCAACACACGCCGCAACGACGGTGGCATAGTCCCGAAAGACACTTGTATCGATACCCGACCGTGCCGCCAGCAGGGACTGATCCGCGAGATCCATGTAAAATTTCTCCATCCGCTTGTTTAGGAATCCCAAGTGCGCCTGTCAGCAAAAACTTTTGAATTCGATGGCCAGGCGACGCAAGTGCCGGAAGCGCTCTAAACTGACTGCACGCATATTTCTAACTTCACATCGTAGAGTGCTCCAGGTGTCTTGGGGTTGACTCACGAATCCAACGTTGCCATTTTACAGCTCGAAAGCATGAACCTTGGCGAAACAAGCGAGCAAGCCGGTGCCTCTTCTCCACTTGAGTCGTCAGGCATGGAGGAGATTCCTCGCGAAAGCCGAATGATGCGAGCCTTGCTGCTTGGCGAGCGCTTGGACCATCGGCGGCTTGCTGCGGCTTCGGGCGGCACGACAGATCCCCTCCAGCTTTCCCGGCCCGATGGCTTGATCGTTTTCGCATTCCGCTGGGGCGCGGTCGTGCTCGTGGATTCCACCCCGCAGCAGGAAGCCGAATTGCGGGCCGAACTTCATGCAAGAGTGAGCCACCCACTGACCCACGTGGTCGAGGAATCCGCCCGAATCCAAAGCGGCGCAGTGGAAGACAGCGTGGACGTCGACGGGCTGGTGCATCTGAGGGACTTTTCGATCCCCCGCCTCGCCGTGGTCGCAGACGCACTCGCGAAAAGCGCCGCGCTGACCCAACAAGAAACCATCCTGGCCCAGACTCTCGACGGCATGGAACCTGTAGTCACCGGCTTGCGTGGCCAGGGCAGGATGCCGGTTTCATCGCGGGCGCTACTGCGCCTGGTTGGAGCGGCACTGGCCGCCCGCAGCCACGCCGCCGCCCGCATCCAACCGAATGACAAGCCTGGTTTGTTATGGCATCGCTGCGAACTGGAAGAGCTCCACATGCGCTTATCCGAGGACTTCGAGCTTTTTGATCGAAGTGCCGCGCTAGACCGCAGGCTCACACTCATCGGCGAAACCGTCGAAACCTTGCTCGCCCTGATCGAAGCCAAGCGATCGCGTAACCTTGAAATCGCCATTGCGATCTTCATCGGCATGGATCTGCTCGCCGCGCTCTATGCGCTGATTTTCAAATAGCGCTGTGCCGATTGTTTTCAAAATGGACAATCCAACCTTCTCACTCACCACGATGCTCCTGGGCCTGGCCGGCGGTCTGGCCTTGTTCCTGCACGGCATGACGATGATGTCCAACGCGATGCGGGCGATGGCCGGTTCGCAGCTCCAGACCATCATGGCCAGGCTCGCCCGCAATCGCTTCAGCGCGCTGCTCACCGGCGTGGGCATCACCTCGATCGTGCAGTCCTCGACCGTGACCTCGCTGATCGCGATCGGCTTCGTGTCGGCCGGCGTGCTGACGCTGGCGCAGGCGCTGGCCGTCATCATGGGGGCGGCCGTCGGCTCGGCGGTGACGACGCAGATCATCGCCTTCGACGTGAGCAACCTCGCGTTCCTACTCACCGCGGTCGGTTTCGGGCTTTCGCTTTGGAAGGCAAGGCGCATCACCAGCCTCGTCGGCACCGTGATCATGGGCCTGGGCGTGCTGTTCATCGGCTTGGCGATGATGTCCGACTTCATGGCACCGCTGCGCACCTATCAGCCGTTCCTGGACCTGATGGCGTCGATGACCAACCCGCTGCTCGGCATCCTGCTGGGCGCGCTGTTCACGGCGGTCATCCAGTCGTCGACAGCCACCCTCGGCGTCATCATCGCGCTCGCCGCGCAGGGGCTGATTCCGCTGGAAGCTGGCATCGCCCTCGTCTTCGGTGCCAACATCGGCACCACCCTCACCGCGCTGCTGGCGGCCATCGGGCAGCCGCGTGCAGCCCTGCATACTGCCGTCGGTCTGGTAAGCTTCAAGGTGTTGCTGGTGCTGCTCTGGCTGCCGTTGATCGGCTTGCTGGAGCGAATCACGCGCGCGGTATCGCCCGTCGCCGACGGTCTGGAACTCGCAGAACAACTTGCCTACGAGGTGCCTCGGCAGGTTGCCAATGTGCACATGATTGTGAATGTCACCACGGTCCTGCTGCTGTTGCCATTCACCAATCTGCTAGCGAAGCTGATCGTGCGGGTGGTCGGTGAAGGTAAGGCGCCGGAGCAAGCGGCGGAAGTGGCTCCGGAACTGAACCTAGTGCTCCTTGACATGCCACCCATGGCCATCGACGCCGCGCGGCGGGAGTTGCTCCGCCTTGGCGAACGGGTAGGCGATCTGCTCGATGCCGCGGTTCCGGCGATTATGGAAGGTCGAGATGCGGAGATCGAAGCCTTGCGTGCGGACGAGGAGCACATCGACTGGCAACATGCCGCCATCGTGGGATTCATCGAGCAAGTGCTGCACTCGGAGCGCGCCCCCGACATTTCACGAAATGCGATGAATCTCGCAGAGGCGGCCGACTACCTCGAGGCGATCGCCGACTTGGTGGACCGGGAAATGATTCCGCTTCACCAGCGCCACACCGAACGCGGGACGGAAACCGACCCGCAGTCACGGGAGCGCCTGCACACACTTTCAGAAGCCGTCCGGCATGAATTTCGCCGGGCACTGCAAGCCTTCGGCGAGGGGAATCGTGCGCTGGCCACATCCGTCATCGATGCCAAATCGCACGTGCGGGGACTCGAGCAAACGGTGATCGATTGGAACTCCGACGATGCGCCCCGACTCATCCGTCCGAGTGCGCTCGAACGTGAACTGGCCGAGTCCCTGCGTCGCAGCTATAGCCTGATCCGCCGGTTTGTCCGGGTGGGCACGGGTCTGCATCGCAATGGAATGGAAGATGCCGCCGCGAGGGATTCTCTTTTGTCATGACCTGCATCCTTCGGCGGTCCTGGAGACTGGCCGATCGGAAAATTTGTTTGCTGGGAGATGAAACAAGACATAGAAATTTCGCATCATGACACCGAAAGCCGTAGTCGATTATCTCACGAGCCATGAAGAGCGTTTCATCGAAGAACTCTTCGCATATACCCGCATCCCCAGCATCAGCGCCCAGTCCGATCATGCGGCCGACATGCAGCGCGCTGCACAGTGGCTGGTGGACCGTTGCATCAAGGCCGGCTTGAAGGCGGAAATCCGCAAGACAACCGGCTATCCGGTCGTGATTGCAAAGACACCGAAGCAGGATCCGAAGAAGCCGACGTTCCTGGTTTACGGTCACTACGACGTGCAGCCGCCGGATCCACTAGAGCTCTGGACTTCGCCACCCTTCGAGCCCCGCCGGGTCGGCCGCAATGTTTATGCCCGCGGCATCAGCGATAACAAAGGGCAACACCTCGCTCATATCAACTCCATCGAGGCTTGGCTGAAAACCGGCAACGACCTGCCTTGCAATGTGAACTTCCTCATCGAGGGCGAAGAGGAAGTCGGCTCGAAGTCCCTCTATGGTTTCCTGCCGAAAAACGCGAAGGAACTCGCGTGCAAGGCGCTGGTCGTTTCGGACACTGAGATTCCCAGCATGAAACACCCCGCGCTGTGTTATTCCCTGCGCGGCATGGCCCCGATCGAGATCCGCCTCGACGGCCCGGACCGCGACCTGCACTCGGGCCTCTTCGGTGGCGCGGTGGACAATCCGGCGATGGTGCTCTGCCAGATGCTCGGCTCGCTGCGCAACAAAAAAGGCAGCTTCACCATTCCCGGTTTCTATGACGACGTGGTGAAACTCTCCGCCTACGAACGCAAGCAAATGGCCAAGGTGCCATTCAACGAAGCCAAGTTCAAGAAGTCCGTCGGCGTGGGTGCGCTTTTCGGCGAAGCCGGCTACACTCCGGACGAGCAGCGCGCCGCACGGCCCACATTTGAAATCAACGGCCTGACCAGCGGCTATCAGGGAGAAGGTGGCAAGACCATCGTCCCTTCATGGGCCAGCGCCAAGGTCACCATGCGCCTCGTCCCGGATCAGGATCCGAAAAAAATCATCGCGCTCGTCAAAAAGCATCTTAAAGCGATCTGCCCTCCTTCCGTGAAGCTCACCGTCAGCAGTGGCCATGGCGGCGGGGCCTACATGGTGGACCCCACCGGGCCGCTGGCACAGGCGTGCATGCGCGCGGCCAAGGCGGGTTTCGGTCACGAATGCGTGCTCGTCCGCGGCGGCGGCAGCATTCCGATCATCGCAGCCTTCAAGCAATACCTGAAGGCTGACACCTACATGCTGGGGCTCGCGTTGCCGGATGACAACGCACACTCGCCGGACGAGAAATTCTCGCTGGACGCCTACATGGCCGGGATGAAAATGGCCGCGCAGCTTTGGCCGGAGCTTGCGGCGGTCGATTGATCCGCATAAACCACTTCTTCGCTTGCGCTGTGGATCGGGCCACCCCATTCCCGTGGCGCAGCGTGTGCCCTCATTTCCCAGCTCATGAATATCGAACTCATCATCGTCCTCTCACTGCTCGTCGCCTCGGTGGTGATGTTTGTGATCAACAAGCCCCGCATGGACGCCGTGGCGCTGATCATGATGGTGCTCCTGCCGTTCACCGGAGTGATCACCATAGGCGAGGCGCTGGCGGGCTTCAGCGATTCGAACATCGTGCTCATCGCCGCACTATTCGTGATCGGCGAGGGGCTGGTGCGAACCGGAGTGGCGCAGCGGCTGGGAGACTGGCTCACGGCCACCGCCGGAAAAAGCGAAACCCGCCTGCTGGTCCTGCTTATGTTAGCCGTGGGCATCCTCGGCTCAGTGATGAGCTCGACCGGTGTCATCGCCATTTTCATCCCGGTTGCGCTTCGCATCGCGCAGAGCACCGGCATGGCCGCCAGCCGGCTGATGATGCCCATGAGCATGGCCGCACTTATCAGCGGCATGATGACGCTGGTGGGCACCGCGCCCAACCTGGTGGTCAACAGCGAACTCACACGCCAAGGCGCGGATGGGTTTCAATTCTTCAGCTTCACCCCGTTTGGCGCGCCCATCCTCGTCTTGGGAGTCCTCTACATGCTCTTCGCACGCCGCTGGCTGTCGTCCGAAACAGCGGGTGAAAGCAAAACAAGCCACCGTCCCAGTCTCCGTGACTGGGTGGAAGATTACAAACTCGCCAACCGCGAGCACCGGGTGCGGGTGACGAGTGCTTCGTCGCTGGTCGGCCAGACCATCGGGGAAATCGAAATGCGCAGTACCTCCGGCGCGAGCATCGTTGCCATCGAACGCACCGCGCGCAACGAGCGCCTTCTCCGGTCTTCAACCAAAATCATCAGCCCATCCGCGTCCACTGTCCTGCAGGCCGATGACATTCTTTTCGTAGATGTGTTCGGGCTCGGGGAATCAGCGGGAGAGATTCGGCAGAAGTATGCCCTGGAGGAGCTTCCACTCAGTGGTGACTACTTTACCGACCGTTCGCAGGAGATCGGCATGGCGGAAGTCATGCTCGGAGCGAATTCGAATCTGGCAGGCAAAACGGTCATTGAATCCCGGTTTCGCACCGAGCATCACCTCACGGTGATCGGCCTCCGGCGCGGCAGCACGGCTCAGGAGGGTAACATGCTGAAGGAAAAGCTGAAAGTCGGCGACACGCTGCTAGTGATCGGAACCTGGAAACACATCCGCGAATTGAAGACGGACCCCTCGCATCTGGTGGTCCTGAATCTGCCGGCCGAGATGGATGAGCTCTTGCCTGCCTCACGCAAGGCGCCCCAAGCCGTCGCCTGCCTTTTGCTGATGGTGGGACTGATGATCAGCGGCATCGTGCCGAACGTCCAGGCCGCCCTGATCGCCTGCATGCTGATGGGCGCGCTGCGATGCATCGATTTCAACAGCGCCTATGGTTCGATCCACTGGAAGAGCCTGATTCTCATCGTTGGCATGTTGCCCTTTTCGCTCGCCCTGCAACGCACCGGCGGAGTGGACCTCGCCGCAGACGGCTTGATGGCGGTGATCGGCGGCGCGGGAACCTACGTGGTGTTAGGAAGCATTTTCCTGATTACGGCCATGCTCGGGCTTTTCATTTCCAATACCGCCACGGCAGTCCTCATGGCACCGGTCGCGCTTGCCATCGCCAATGACATGCACGCGTCGCCTTATCCATTCGCCATGATCGTCGCGCTTGCTGCTTCGACTGCTTTCATGACGCCAATTTCATCGCCAGTGAACACGCTGGTCGTGGGTCCGGGAAATTACAAGTTTGGTGACTTTGTGAAGGTCGGAGTGCCGTTCAGCCTGGTGGTGATGGTCGTTTCTGTGATTCTCGTTCCGCTGCTCATGCCGCTTTATAAATGAGCTGCAGATCGCAGCAGCGCTCCGCATAACTGCCACGATCACGGTTCCATCCGTTTTTCCATGCGCGGAAATGACCAGATGGGACTGCTGAAGTCAGGCGATTGAAAAACTTTCCCGGTATTGAGTGCTACACGATTCAAAAGGAGCTTGACCCAATGATGGGGAAATCCGCAGATTGGACTTATGAAAGAAGACGATGTTGGAGATTAGGCATCGCATCCATCATCTTCTAACATCACAAAAATTGATGAGTCCTTTTCTTACCGAGCTGGAGGAGCGCTTCATCCGCTACGTCAAAATTGATACGACAGCGGATCCAGCTTCCGCGACGTCGCCCAGCTCCCAAATTCAGTTCGACCTGCTGAACCTGCTGAACCTGCTTGCCCGCGAGCTGAAGGAGATGGGCGCGGAGCAGGTCGAGACAGCCGCCTACGGGGCGGTTTTTGCCACCGTTCCCGCAACGACGGAAGCCTCCATGCAAACGATCGGCCTACTGGCGCATGTAGATACAGCCCCGCAGTTTTCGGGCACGAACATCAAACCGATGATCCATCGCAATTACGGCGGTGAAGACATCGTCCTGCTCGACGACCCCAGCCGAATCCTATCCGTCAAGGAACTGCCTTATCTCGGTCAACGCATCGGGGACGATATCGTCACGGCCTCGGGGACCACGCTGTTGGGCGCCGACGACAAAGCCGGAGTGGCCATCGTCATGGCCGTGGTGAGACATCTTCTGCAAAATCCGCATATCCCTCACGGC
Organism: Akkermansiaceae bacterium; assembly: GCA_031425955.1. Taxonomy (GTDB): domain Bacteria; phylum Verrucomicrobiota; class Verrucomicrobiia; order Verrucomicrobiales; family Akkermansiaceae; genus Luteolibacter. The sequence goes on from JANPKJ010000058.1 coordinate 24,266, forward strand.
CCGATCCGTATCGGCTTCACGACCGACGAGGAGATCGGGCGGGGCGTGCCCGCAGGACTGCCCTGCGATTTGAAAGCCGACTTCGCCTACACCCTCGACGGCGCGCATCGGGGCGAAATCGTTTATGAAACCTTTTCCGCCGACTCGGCCAAAGTCTCCGTTAGAGGAGTCGCCATTCACCCGGGATGGGCCAAAGACAAACTGGTGAATGCCGCCCATCTGGCAGCAAAGATTGTCGATACCCTGCCGCATGCCACGCTCACCCCCGAATCGACTTCCGGCCGCCAGGGCTTTTTGCATGTCGTCGGGATGAGCGGGTCGGCATCGGAAATGGTGATCGACATCATTCTGCGCGACTTCGACCGCGACGGGCTCGCCGCGCACGGTGCGCTGCTTCAAAAAGTTTGCGCCGCGGTGCAGGCGGGAGAGCCGCGCGCCACCATCACCTGCACCATCACCCCACAGTATCGAAACATGCGATACTGGTTGGAGAATGATATGCGGCCCGTGGAACTGGCGCGTGAAGCGTGCCGCAAAGCCGGCGTCGAACCGTTCTCGGTTCCCATCCGCGGCGGAACAGACGGCTCGCGCCTGACGGAGTTGGGCGTTCCCACACCGAACTTGTTCACCGGCATGCAGGAGATCCACGGGCCATTGGAGTGGGTCAGCCTGCAGGACATGGCAGCTGCGGCGGAAACCGTCGTCGAGCTGGTGCAGCTCGGGGCCGCTGCCGGCCCGCGCAAAACGTTATCGAAACCCCCGCAGGAATCCCCGGCTGAGACGGGATCGGCGGTCGATTGGACTGACGAAATTTAAAACTCGAACCCCACAAGACACTACCCATATGACAGACAACGCAACGTCCGGGCCGACCAAGGTTTCATTCATGGAGAAACTCCTGAACACCGTTGAAAAGGTTGGAAACAAGGTGCCGCACCCGGTGCTGATGTTCGCCTACCTGATCTTAGGCGTTATAGTGTTATCCGCCGTTCTCTCGTTCTTCGGAGTCAGCGTCACTGAAAAAATGGCTGTGCCGGAGCCCATCGCGATCACCCCCGAGTTTTACGGGGATCTCAGCGAGTACAACCTTACCGGAGCGGAACCCGCCGATGTCAAATATGAGATCAAAGAACAGACCATCGCCATTCGGAGTCTGCTGAGCACGGATGGGATCCGTTTTATGTTCACTTCTTTTGTGCCGAACTTTCAGGGGTTTGGTGCCTTGGCCGTTACGCTGATCGCTTTGATGGGTGCGGGCACTGCCGAAGTCGCCGGTCTCATGGCCGCGCTGATCCGCAAGCTCGTCAAGGTGGCACCGCGCGCGGTCATTGCTTACCTGATTGTTTTTGTGGGTGTTCTCGCAAGTGTGGCGTCGGATGCGGGCTATCTGATTTTGATTCCGCTGGCAGCTGCCGCGTTCGTGGCCGTGGGCCGCCATCCCATCGCCGGGCTTGCAGCGGGTTTCGGAGGTGTGGCCGCCGGCTTCATGGCCAATCTCGTGCCGACGCCCACCGATGCCATGCTCTTCGGCATCACCAACGAAGCTCTTGGGATGATCGGCAAAGCACCCGTCTCCATAACTGCCGATTACTATTTTCAAGCATTCTCGGCCATTTTTCTAACCTTCGTGATTGGCTTTGTCATCGTGCGGATTATCGAGCCCCGCTTGGGCAAGTATGATCCCGCCGACGCGGGGGATCAGTCCCACGCGGCGGCAGCCAACGAGATTGATCCGGTCCTGGAAGCAAGCGGTTTGAAGTGGGCGGGGGTGTCGTTCCTCGCCGTGCTCGGCCTGGTGCTGCTGGTCACCCTCCCGACGGGCGCGCCGCTGCGCGACCCGGCAACGGGCAACATCATCGGCCAGACACCCTTCATGGGCAGTCTGCTTTTCATTGTGATGCTGTGTTTCTTTATTCCCGGCATCGCGTTCGGCATGGCAACTGGCACTTACAAAGGAGCTAAAGACATAATTGCAGCAGTTGTGAAAACCTTTTCCGGGCTCTCCGGCTTGATCTTCATGCTGCTGATGATCAGCCAGTTCATTGCCTATTTTAATTTCTCAAACATGCCCAGCGTCATTGCCACCGCTCTGGCGGATTGGCTCGGGCAGGCTGGCATCCCCGCCCTCCCGCTGTTGATCGGGTTCATCCTGGTGATTTTCTTGCTGGATTTCCTCCTTCCGGGGGCGCTGGCAAAATGGGCGATTTTTGCGCCGATATTTGTCCCGCTGTTTGTGCAGCTCGGCGTTCCTGCGCAGACGGTCTTTGCCGCGTATCGCATCGGCGATTGTCCCGCAAACACGCTGACGCCGCTATTGGTTTTCTTCCCGGTGATCGTCACCTTTGCCCAACGCTATCAGAAACAATCCGGAGTCGGGTCGTTGGTGGCCCTGATGCTTCCGGTGGCCGGTGCGGTGCTGGTGGCATGGACCGCCCTGTTCATCCTGTGGTTTTTGCTCGGTATCCCGCTTGGCCCGGGCTACCCCGTCCGGCTCTAAAATGAGCGGTAGGTCGCCGCGATCTGCTTAACAGCCACCATCACGGTTTTAGATATCAATCGCTTTGAATTTGTTGTCGCGGTGATTCTCGTTCCATGGATCATGCCGCCCGACAAGTAGCCTGCTGGCATACTTGCGTCATGGAATGAGGAGGAGGGACCTTGCTGTCCCTCTCTTTCCCATAAGCAAAAAAGCGGCGACCACAAGGTCGCCGCTCCTTATCCTTACCTACTTGCTAGGTTTTAGACCGGATATCGCAAAATGGCTGCAAGCCCTGAAGTTCCTTTCAAATCGGTCGAACGAACTGCGAGCACTTTCGCTCCGGTCAAGAGCGCTCGCCTTGCGATTTCATCAATCACGCCATAATTCGTGGCCGTTTCATCGCTGTCAAAAGTCACGGCTCCTGTTTCTTCGTCGATCATTCCGGGAACGGTGGTATCGATATCGACTAACAAAGTGGCGATAGCTCCAAATGTAGCGGCGCGCGCGGCATTGGCGACGTCGGTGGTTGCGCGACCGTTGTTTTCACGGACGGCATACAACTCATGAAACGCGGTGATTTCCTCAGCATGAAGCTTGTCCAACAGCTCGCGGGCCGAGGCGGCGACTTCGGTGTCGCTCATATCGCCTGGCGTGGAGATGCCGAACGAAACGAGATGAGGATAGCTATGCACCGAGCGGTAAATGGTGTTCAATGTTGGATCCGCCGCGAGGAAGAGAGGGACATCCTGTCCTGCCAGCACGCCACGGAGCGAGCGATCCACGGCACGGCAGAACTCAGCAAGCATTCCACGTTGTCCCGATGCGGAGTCGGATCGGCGGCTTTGAGTGCGCACTCCCAGCGACGAAAGTCCCAATGCGTCGGCGGCACTGGCTGCAAGTCCGGGCACATCGACGTTGACCGGTGGTTGGTCAGGGGAAACCTCAATCAGCCTTACGCAGCCTTCTGCCAGAGCGAGCACGTAAGCGACATTCGGGAAGGTGACCGATCTGAGAAGCGGCTTCAGGTGGAAGCGGTCCGCGACTTCCACCATCGGAGTGAGCGCGTTGGGGAGCCGGAAGGTTTTGACATTTGCGGGTGTCACAAAAATTGCCAAGCTGTGCGCTTGGAAGCGCCAAAAACTTTCGTCATCCACCAAATCTTCAAAGTGTTCTTCGAGGACGATCACCTCGCGCTTGTCGTGGCCGATCGCGACCAGTTGGGCGATGGCTTCCTTCGCGAGATTTTTCAAAACCGTCCGGTCTCCTGAAATTTCACCCGAAACCGGAGTGGTCGGCAAGTAGATGGAAATCGACGCCGGTGCTCTCTCGAGGGCGAGTGAGAGAAGTTCGTCTTGTGTAGGAATGTCAACGTAGAGCATTGGTTTGTAGGGATGTGCGTTTGATATTCAAGCAAAGCATGAAGTCATGCGGATTTGCCCAAAATGTTAAAAAATTACGAATGCGGGTGGCAAGCAGCAAAACGAACCGTTTTCTGGAATCAGCTCTTATCATCACGCCGGAAAAACGATCCCACGCGTCCGATCTGCAACTGCCACGCACCAAAGGTTTCCGTCAGACCCCGATAGACCGAAGCGCCAACGAGGGTGCCAAGGGCGATGGATGTAATCACGAATATCACGGTGACCATGCCATCGAGACCGGCAGCACGGTCACTTATCATTTGGGTCACGCTCATCAGTCCGAGGGCACCGGGGACCAGCAACCAGAAACTGGGAAGAAAAGTCACCACGGCGGGCGGCCCCTTGAACCGGAGCTGGATCAAATAGCCCAGCGGAGTTGCCACGAGCGTTCCGAAGAATCCACTGATTTCACTTCCGAGGAAAACCGTCGCGAGTCTCTGTGCCCCGAAGGCCATTAGCAGCACGAAAATCAACCAATGCAGCGAGTTTTTCGGAGCCGAAAAATGCAGATAAACGCCCAAGCCGAAGACCAAAACACCCACCCACCCGGCGAAAGGCAACTTTGCATACTGAGCCGCCGAGTTCACCAAATCCTCCGGGCGATAACCGATGAGCACTGCGCCGATGGCGAGTCCGAACGCCAGTAACACGAGTTGAATGAACCCTGCAATCAGCCGGCTTGAGCCACTCACCATATCGCCGTATGCAAGTTCCACCATCCCTAGAGTCAGCATCGCACCCGGCAAAAAGGTGACAAGCGGTGGAACCAATGCGTGGACGGGCTCCAGAGGAATGCCGTAATGAATTGCTAGAAAAACCAGGGCCGAAACGCTCGCTGCGGCGATGACCGGAAGCGGGATGGCCATCACAGGGCCGCCTCGATTGAAAAGTTTGATCAAACCCACAATGAGTCCAAGCACCGCTGCTGCTGCGACATTGGGCACCGTCGGCATCAAGACCAAGGCCAACCCAATCGTCAGGATGATATGACCGAAAACGAGACCTTGGCGTCCGAAGCGCGGCTTCTGGCGGCGGATCGCCGAGAGCCTTTCAAGACCCTCTCGCAGATCCAGTCTGCCCCCTTGCGCTTTGTCCCCGAGTGCATAGATATCAGCCATCTGATCCAAGCGCAGCAGTTGCGGTTCACATGCGGCAAGTGTCACTTTTTCACCGACGTTGTCGTGCAAGGAAATGAACACCGCAGTCGGAAATGCTACGACTCGCGCGTTCCTCATCCCATAGGCTGAAGCCGTGCGACGTAGGAGGAGTTCCACCGTTGCTGTCTGTTCGCCACAGGCAAGATAGGCTTGGCCGAGCCGGTACATGAAGTCGAGGAGCACCGCAGTGTCGTGCTGCGCAGGCGGGTCGGGTGATACCGGTCGTGGAGATTCGGCGTTCATGTGGAACTGATTGGTTGCCAGTCGGAAGCACGAACAGGGGACTCTGTGATCGGCAGGAGATCCAGATTATGCCAGATTTTATACAAGAGTGATTTCAGTTTTTCTTCGAGGAGGGTCCGGACCTCGTGCTCCGCTGCGATGGTCATTTCAGGAGCTGCGTAGGCGTCCACTTCCACATAGAGTTTTGATCCCACCTTGTTGATGCGAATGATCGGTTCTGCTAGATTGAATTGACTTTGGATGCTTGCGATTGCCTCCAGGACGGGCGACTGAATCGCAGGGCCGGCAGCGCCCTCAAGCAGCTCATGAATCGTCGAGCGAAGCATTTTCAACGGTGGACGAATGAAAACCACACAGGCAAGCAGGACCATCGCCGGGTCGATGAAAGGAACTGCCGCGTTCCAAGACGAGCCATCGATGATCAGCATGAAAGCAAAGCCGACAATCATGCCCACCCCGTGTAAACCACCGATCATCCAAGCCGTTGATTCCGCCTTGACCAGTTCAGAGTTTTTGACCGTGCGGCGTAACCACCAAGCGATCGCGATTGAGCCGATGGCAGCGATGACTCCGTAAGGAATTACCACCACGGGTGAGAAGTGACTCCCTCCGTTGCGGATGGTGATGGCGGATTCCACTGCGGCATAAGCGAGAGTCGCAAGAATCACAAATCCTTGGATACCGATGACAGGCGGTGTCGTCGACTGCTGCCCATAGGGGAAGAGACGCGACGGTTTTTTCGTGGCGAGCATGGCCGCCCGCAATAACAACCCCGAGGTAATGATCCCGATCATTCCGAAAAAACCATCGAACAAGATCGTCTGCGAGCCGATGGCGAGGCCCCAGAGGATACCCAAAGAGCCCAATCCAGCAGTCGCAAGGATCGAAACAATCAGCGCACGGCGCTCCTGGTCTTGGTGGATCGTTATCACCTTGGTTGGGCTAGGCCAGGATCCGCTTCATGAAGCCGTCGTTCTCCTGCTCGGCGTGCGTAGCGTCGATGTTAGGTTGGTTTGGATGAGTGACTATTTAGGCTCCTTGACTCCAAAAAAGATGGCGTAGAGCACGGGAGTCACGATCAGTGAGAGCACGGCGGCAAATGATAATCCGAACATGATACAGACCGCCATCGATCCGAAAAACGGATCCGTCAGCATCGGGATCATTCCCAGCACGGTCGTCAGCACGACCATGCACACCGGCCGCATTTTCGCGGTTCCTCCATCGAGCAGAGCCTGATAGGGCGGCGTGCCCTTGCTGATCAAAGTCAGAACTTTGCTGAGAACGACGATCTGATTTTTGATCAATTCACCGCCAAGAGCAAGGACACCGAGGGTGGCCATGAAACCGAACGGCATCCGGGTGAGGAGAAGGCCCACGGTGATCGCAATGATGAAGAGTGGGATGATCAACCAGATTAGCAGCGTTACACGCATCGAGTTGAACAAGCACACGACGATGAATACCATCAGTGCGAAGACGTAAGGCAGCGGCTCAGCCAAGGCGGCGCGTGCTCGTGTGGAGTCCTCATGCTCACCACCCCACGAGAGCGAATAACCTGGCGGCAGTTCGATTTTCTCAATTTTCTCCACCACCCGGTCGCGCAACTGGCTGGGCAGTCCCGAGCGCGGATCGGCGTGCACCGTGAGAGTCGGGAATCGATCGCGACGCATGACGACGGGATCTTCCCAGACGACCTGGGAGCCGGAAACCACTTGGTTCATCGGAATCATCCGCCCGGCGACCGGGCTCCAGATTTGCAGGCTGTTGATCGATCCCACGTCCTCACGTTCTGCGAGAGGAGGACGGGCGATGATCGGCAGGAAACGGGTCTCCTGAGGGAAGATACCGACACCCGCACTGCCCGGTTCCCGATAGGAACCCACCGGACGTCCTTCGAAGCTGCTTTGCAACGCACGGGCGACTTCCACCCGGGTGATTCCATTGCGGCGCGCCTGGGAATCCAGCAGCTCCGGTCGGATCGACTTCACCTGCTCGCGCCAATCATTGCGCACGCAGAGGGCATTGCCATCGTCTTGAAGAATCTTCACCGCCTGGTCGCCAAGGTGCCGCAGCACGTCGGAATCCGGGCCTTGGAAGCGTGCTTGCACCCGGCCACCGTCGCCTGGTCCGAGCATGAACTTCTTGGCGATGGCATTGGCGTTCGGATAGTTTTCGTCGAGGCGTTTCTGAATCTTTACCATCAGGTCCGAGATCTTTCCCGGATCATCCACGTCCACGAGGAACTGGACGTAGGCGGGGTTCTCGTTTTCGGGAGAATAAACCAGGAGGAAGCGCAAGGCCCCGCTGCCGATGAAGGAGGTGACGTGGGTGACGTGCGGCTGCTCCTGCATGAAGCGCTGGATCTCGCCGGCAAAGGCTTCCGTTTCGCGGATGTGGTTGCTGGCTGGCAGAAACACATCGACCATGAATTGAGGCCGCGTGGCGGGCGGGAAAAAGCTCTGCTTGACCTGCCTGAAACCGAAGATGGACGCGACAAACATCACGATGCAGAGGACCACGACCGCCCAGCGGAAGCGCAGCGCCAGCACCAAGATCTTCCGATAGACCTGGAAAGGCATTGCTTTATAAGGATCGCTGTCTTCCGTCTTCTTGCTGGCGGGAAACGGCTTGAACATCACGTAACTCAACAGGGGAGTCACCGTGACCGATGAGATCCAGCTCAAGGTGAGCGCGATGAGAATGACCCAAAACAAGGAGTTCGTGTATTCCCCGGTGGAGTCCTGAGAAAGCCCGATCGCGGCGAAGGCGATCACGCCAATGGCCGTGGCTCCGAAGAGCGGCCACTGGTTTTCCGCGACGACTTCGCGAACGACCTCAATTTTGTTTCTCCCCGATTCGATTCCGACCTTGATGCCCTCAATGACAATGATCGCATTGTCCGTGAGCATACAGAGCGCGATGATCAGTGCGCCGAGAGAAATGCGCTCCATCAGCAAATCGCCCTTCATATACATCACGAGGAAAGTCGCCATGATGGTGATGAACAGCACGAGACCGATGATGAATCCTGTCTTGCGACCCATCGCGAAGATCAGCACCACGAAGACGATGGTCACCGCCTTGCCGAGGTTGAACATGAACTCGTTGACCGCGCTGGTGACGGCTTCCGGCTGGAAATTGATCTCGCCGATTTCCATGCCGATCGGTTGGTTAACCTTCAGCTCCGCAAGTTTTTCGCGGATCGCCTCGCCCATTTTCACCACATTGCCGCCCGGCACGCTGGACACACCCAGGCCGATGGCGTTTTTCCCATCGTAACGAAGCATGCGCCGCGGCGGATCTTGATCGCCGCGCTCCACGGTCGCGATGTCCCGCAGGCGGAGTTGGCGGCCACTCTGGTCCGAGCCGATCACCATTTCCAACATCTCATCCACGGAGGCGAACGAACCGGTCGGGTCGAGTGGAATGTGCTGCTCCCCCACGCGGATGCGCCCGCCGTCGGCGGCAATGTTCCGCTCCTGGAGTTTTTGATAGATCAACTCCTCATTGAGACCTAACTGGGATAGCCGCTGGCGCGAAATTTCGAGGAAGACCACCTCACGCTGCTCGCCAAACAGGGCGACACTTTTCACCCCCGACACCTGCAGTAACTCCCGGCGCAGGAAATCGACATACCGACGCTGCTCCGATGAGGAAAACCCCTCGCCCGTGATGGCGAAGAAAATGCCAAACACATCGCCGAAGTCATCGACCACGATGGAGTTGCCACGCACCGCGGCAGGCAGTTGGGCTTGGACACCCGAGACTTTGCGGCGCATCTCATCCCAGACCTGGGGAATCGTTTCCTTGTTGTACTGGGCCTTGATATCGACCGTGACCACCGAGCGGCCCCGCGTGGATTCCGATCTTACGAAATCCAGCTGACTGAGCTGTTGGCAGGCGACCTCGATGGGGTTGCTCACTTCCTGCGCGACCTCTTCCGCGCTGGCTCCCGGATAGGGAGTGATGATGAGGGCACGCTTGATGGTGAACTCGGGATCTTCCAGCCGCCCCATGTTCATGTAGGCGAGAATCCCGCCGATGATCGCCATGGCCATGGCCATGTAGATCATCCGGTTGTTTTTTACCGAAAATTCGCCGGGATTCATGGCTGTCCACCTCCAAGACCGTCACCCAGATCACGCACTTTCATGCCTTCCCGCAGGACGGCGACGCCTGCCACGGCGATGCGGTCGCCGGATGCGAGACCGCTTGCGACCTCGATTTGATTGCCGCTTGCTTCACCCAGCGTGACCGGGCGGCGCGATACGGTTTGCTCGGGCGTCAAGACCCAGGCGACCTGCTCGCCGGATGGACTTTTGAAAACCGCAGAAACCGGCACCATGATCCTGCCACCGAGGATGCTGGCTCGCCGATAGGTGAGCGAAACCGTGGATGTCATGCCAGGAAGCAGATTGATTCCCTCGGGGACTTTCATCGCCACCCGAACGCTGAAGGTCTGCGTCACCGCATCCGCCCGTTGGGCGATTTCCTTGATGTAAACGGGGAAACTCAGGCCCGGGGCCGCGCTGAACTCCGCCTCCAGCCGCAGGATATCGGCGGCGCGGAGATCGGCCATCATCACCGCCTCGGGCACGTCCACGACGATGTCGATTTCATTGACGTCCTGGAACTTCACCACCGGCTGTTGGGCGCGGACGTTTTGCCCTTGCTCGACAAAGCGCTGGGCGATCACCCCGTCATAGGGAGCGCGCAGGGTGGAGTCGGTTAACTGAAGATTCGCCTCGACGACCTGGCCTTCCAGGCCGCGGACCACCGCTTCCTTCGCCTGAACGTCCTCCTCGCGGGCGATGAGTCCGGCTTCGAGGGTCTGGCGGGCGGCTTCCTGGCCCTCCTGTGCGACACTCACGGCGGTCTCGGCGCGTTCGAACTCCAAGCGGGAAATCGCGCGGGTCCGGATGAGTTGCTCCGCCATGCGGAACTCGGAACGGGCGTTAGATAGAGTCGCTTCCGCCGAGCGCAGCTGCGCCTCAAGCCGCAACCGCTCCTCGGGTCTCACCCCACCTAACAAGGACTGGAGGTCCGCGCGCGAACGGTCGAGCTGGCCTTGCAGCGCTGCGAGCCGGGCTTTGAAATCATCCTGCCGGAGCTGGGCGATAACATCGCCTTTGGCAACCTTCTGACCCTCGCGGACGGGTAGATCGACGATCAGACCGGCCACTTGGAAGGTGAGCTCCACTTGTTTCGAGGCTTCGACCCGGCCGGGAAAGGTCCGCGTGCGGGAATCCCCGCCGAGGGTGACGACGGTGGTTTTGACCGGGCGGGCGACTTCTGCGGCAGGCGGTGCTTTACGCGAGCAGCCGCTGCCGAAGACGACGCAGGTGAAAGTGACCGCCATGAAGCGGACTAGAGATTTGGGGTGAGTCAGTCGGTGCTTCATGAGAGATAAATTTCGCTCGGTCATTTCGATTTCTTATCGGACAATTCACCGGGCCGGTAGTCCGGCAGCCAGCCGCAGGGAACAATGGCAAAAAGCGCCATGCTGGCGAGCACGAAGAATCCGATTTGCAACGCCCGCAGACGGGTCTCCGAGTTGATAGTCACGGCCTCGGCGATTTGCTCCGGCGTGGCACTGGTCGCCTCGAACCGCTCTTTCAGTCGGTCGTTGTTGAGGAAATTGATGCTGCCTAGATCGACTTCCGCTTTCATTTCCGAGGTGATCAGCGGGTTGTCCGTCACGCGGTTCATTATGCCCGCGCTGAGGACGCCGACCACCAAGGTGCCCATCACCGCTGTTCCCACGGCGGCGGCGAGGTTCTGGGTCACGCCGCGGAGCGCACCCACGTCTCCCGCCAACTCCTTGGGCGATGAAGTGACGAGCACGTTGAAGAGCAGGGTAACCAGCGCTCCCTGCCCAAGGCCGACTGTGATTAGACCGATGATGACCGGCACGACGCTCCAGTCATTGCTCACGACGAACGCCAGCCACAGCGCCCCAACGGCCACCAGGGTGAAGGCCCAGCGCGCGATCGTGCGCGGGGCGAATTTGCCGTAGAGTTTGACGATGAGGATCGCGGTGAAAAACACCGTGAGCATGAAGGGCATCATCGTCACGGACGTCGCCGCGCTGGTGCGGCCTTGGATGATCTGAATGTACATCGGCACGGTAAAGTTGATGGCGGCTTCCACCATCACGACGAGGAAAAGCGCCAGAACGGCCGCCCATTCCCTCGGCGAATCGATGACCTGAAGCGCGAGCAGCGGGGTGTTTCCCTTAGCCGCCTGCTTATGGCTCCACAGGAAGAACGCCATGAAAATCACGATGCCCAGGGCGATCATCAACGGTGCTGGTGATACGCCAAACATGTCGAACGGCGCTGCGGGCCGGGCTAACGACAGTCCCCAGTTGCGCAGGTTGTTGAATCCAAAACTAATCAAAATGACCGCGACGGCTGACAGGATCACGCCGAGCACATCGATTTTCACCTCCGGCTTGGGTGGCGATGGCTTGAGCTTGAAGCTGAGCAGCAGCAGCACGGACGCGTGAACGATGAGCAGGCCGAATGCGAGGCGCCAATTGATCATCGCCACGTAGCCGACGACGACAAACGCCAGCACCCCGGCGATGGCCCGCGCGGAGCCTAACAACCCGACGGCTTTCGCCTGCTGGGTGCCCTTGTAATGGTTCGCGATCAGCGCGACCAGCGAGGGAACCAGCGATGCACCCGCGAATCCGGCCAGAGCCTGTCCCGCCAGCATCACCGTTGCGGTCGGACTGACGACCATGATGATCATTGCCGCGAGGAAGAGCGCCACCGCGACTTGGAAAAAGATCTTCGAACCGAAACGCTGGCCGAGCTTGCCGCCCAGCATCACGAAGCCCGAGACGCCGAGCGAATACATCACGATCGCCGTGCCCACCGTGGTCGGCGCGGTGTTGAAACTTTTCACCATGCCGCTCATCGAGACCGGAAGGGCAGCGACATTGAAGGACATCAGCATCTGGCCCATGGCGATGACGACCATCGGCAACCAGGAATCCTGTGGCTCTTGACTCGTGCCGTTCTTCGGCGTGTTTTCTGTGCTCATTTTGTAATTGGCTACTTGGGAAAAATCAAACTTCCGGCTGCGAGACGAAGAGGTCCATGCCGAGGCTTTGAGAAAGGAACTTCGCAACAAGCTGGCCCTTCACGCTATTTCCTGCCGCGTCGAGCGGTGCGGCAAAGGTCCCGAGCCCGCCTTTTCCTGGTGATACCGTCACGATGCCGCCGCCGATGCCGCTCTTGCCTGGCAGGCCGATGTCGAAGAGCCAATCTCCCGACGTTTCATACAATCCGGCAGTGGTCATCACGGCCAACGCATAGTGACAGACACTGGCGTCCACCACCCGCTCCTTGGTGATCGGATTCACCCCGCCATCTGCGAGCGTGGCTCCCATGATTGCTAGATCCTTGGCACTGACATTCAACGCGCATTGTTTGGTGTAGAGATCCACCGCCTGCGCTGGATCATCGTAAATTTTTCCGAAACTCTGCAACATGCGGGCGATGCTTTGATTGCGGAAATTCGTCTCCGTGGCGGACACGTAAACCTCCTCGTTGAGCGGCAGGGTGCGTCCGGCAAATTTCGACAAGCCCTCGTGAATGAATTTCCACTTGGCCTCGAAGGTATCACCCGGAACCAGGCTGGTGGTCGCGATCGCCCCGGAGTTCACCATCGGGTTCGTTAGACCGCCGGGGCCGCGTTCGATGCCTTCGAGCGAATTGAATGACCGGCCCGTGGCGTTGACCCCGATTTTCTGCCGGACCTCCTCCACGCCGAGCGCTTGGCAGACCAAGGCGAAAATGAACGGCTTGGAGACGCTCATGATGGTGAACTCATACTCCGCATCTCCCGCTGAGTAGATATTTCCATTCGCCCCGACCATGCAGATTCCAAACAACTCGCTAGGCACCCGCGCCAAGGCCGGATACACCTGTGAATTGCTGCCCGCCGTGTCGGACTTGAATCGCTCGTGGACCTCGGCGACGAGGGCGGTGACCATCTCCACCGGCGGCAGATGCCCAGTGGAGACATAAGGAATGCTGGAGGATGCTGAAGCTGGCATGGTGCGAGATACTTTGAGTTGTGGAGAAAACAATAGAGAAAATCGTGATCCGGCAAGCGGATCTTAGAATCTGATTTCCACACCCAGCAAAGGCTCGTAGGAGATGGCATCGAATACAAAACCTCGGCTGTGCCAATCCATGCTGCTAAATCATCGACTGGGATTGGTGCGGGTAACCCGGTCACTTCCGAGCGGAAAGGCCCAACATCAGGTTTGAAACTCCGCTGAAAAAGGTGTGAATCCCGAAAAGCAGCCCCAAGATCGCGATCGAATTGTTCGGCCAACGAGAGAACACCATGAGTGCCAGAATCAACGACGCAAGGCCGTTGATGAGAGTCCAGACCCAACCCGCGTTGCCGCGAAGTTTGAGGGCACCGAAGATGGCGATGACGCCCTCCGCCGCGAGATAGCCCGCGAGAATCAGGGTAATGATGGCCACGCTTGAACCAATGCAACGCAGCAGGATGATACCGGCGATGATCCGGATCACGCCTGAAAGACCTTCCGCAAAACGGTGACCCCGGTGTTTTCCGAAAATCGCCATGGCCAGCGAAATCACCCCGATGACCAGCGCGGCGATGCCAAGCCATTGGGCGATGAGAATCGAAAACACATACGGACTGCCCATGGCAATGAAGCCCACCACCATCGAAAGAATCCCTCCGATAATGAGCCATCCCCGGCTCGCTGAAAGCGCTTGGACGTCTGACCGGGAAGGGGCGGGGGCTGTCATGGTGAGGTCGTTTTAGCCATTAGAATTTGAAATTACCAACATAATGTCGGAAACATGATCCGCTCACTTGTCCGGCTCGTCCCTTGCTGCCAAGAAGGCGCGCAATCTCGCAAGCCCGGCTTCGTCCCAGCCCGGCGGCTCGGTTAGCGCGAGCCAGGCTTCGATGTAGTCGGTCGCTGCGATCGTGTGGCCGAAACCTTCTGGGGCCGTGCCCACCGCCATGTCGATCACCAGTTGCAGCATGGTGACCACTGGGAACCACCGCAACGAGGGCGAAACATCCTTCCCGCGTGGTTGGTCCATCCAGTCCGGAGCCCGCCACGCCACCGACGGGCTGAAAAACGTGATGGGATCACTCGGGTACTGCAGAAAGAGAATCCGGAATTTCCCCCAAGGATTGTCTTTTCCTCCTGTCACGCCGCCCTGCTTCATGAAGCGTACTACAGCACCTTTGCGAAATTCCGGCAGCCATGCCGGCGTGCCCGGATCGCGGCGGGCGGTCGACTGTCGCCATGTCTCGTGACGGAATGGCGGGCCGCTCCATAACGCGCCGTGAAACGGGTCGTCGATGATGTCATACAAGTCGAACGAGAGATCGGAATTGTGCGAACCCAGGCTCAGTCCGTTTAGATAGAGCCTCGGCCTAGATTCGGGCGGCAAGGAACGCCAGTGGCCGTAAACTTTCTGAAACAGGGCGCGCGCCGTTTCAGCCCCGTATTGTGCCTGGGTCATCAAGGCTAGCGGGCTGTTCAGATAGGAATACTGGACCGTCACGGTGGCGATGTCGCCCCGGTGAAGATACTCGACCGGATCCTGCCCTGCCGGGTCCACCCAACCGGTCCCGGTGGGCGTGACGAGCAGTAGCACGGAGCGCTCGAAGCCACCCGCGCGCTTCAACTCATCCAGCGCCATTTGGGAACGATCCTCCGGATTTTCTGCCGAATTCAGACCCACATAAACCCGCACCGGTGCCATGACCGGAGTGCCGAAGAACTCCTCCAATTCCGCCGCGGTTGGGCATCCGGAAATGAAATTCCGTCCTTGGTGTCCAAGATCACGCCAATCGACGAGCGACTCCGGGCTTCCCGTCTGGCTGGCCAGCGTCGGACGCGGGAGATCGTCGTCGATCCGCGCGTCGATTTCCTGAAACGAACGGTCAGCGACTCTCAGCAGGAAACCAAAAAGCAAGCCATTGATCGCAAACCAGAACAACAGGGTCGTGACCACCACCGCCACGACGCCGGAAACCCTCGGCGGCACATGACGAGCCAAGCCTCGCGACGCCCGCACCGAGAGCCAGCGGAAAACTCGGGCCAGTCCGAGGAACAGCAAAAAGGTCGCCACCGCCACAGGCACCAGCAGGAAAGGCTGGAGTCCTGGGACTTTCTCCATGCCCATGATCTCACGCAGCGAATTCTGCCAGTGGACCGTGTGCCACAGACTGACCACCACCAACGACCCGCAAATCACCGCCGCGATGATCCCCGCTTTCCGCGCCAGCCGCCCGGCGAAAGCGGGTAGTCCAAGGTATCGCCACAGCGCGATCCATCCCGAACCCAGTCCGTAGCCGACCGCAAATGACAGGCCGGACAAAATTGCCTGGAACAGCATCGGCCGCGGAATCAGCGAAGGCGTCAGCGACGCGGCCAGAAAAACCGCGGCCGGCAGCAGACACGGAAGATTCAAGCGGGGATTGAGCCGCGTTACGATGGATTTCAAGTTCACGGCTAGGGGCGATGGCAGGAGCTGCTAGAGCATTGGAATGATCAAAGGTCAATCACCGCCCGGGATTGATGCGCGTGATCTTGGAACCTTGCAGACCCAAGCCCGCCATCAGTCCCCTCTGATCGAAGAAGACCGCGTAGGTGCCCCGGTTAATACTGGTGGTCGACAAGGAGGTCGCCATACCGCGGTCGACGAGGACGAGGCTCGGGCTGCCTCCGATTTCCCAACCGCCGCTGCGGTTGATGTTCCGGATCGCTTCGTCATCCATCAGAAACAGCGCGTAGCCGAAGGTCTGGATTCCCGCCTGCAAGCCCCACGAGGCGGAGGTCGTCTGGAAATGTCCGGCGACGCTGCCATTGTTCCGGAACATCGTCCCGTTTCCAGCCTGGCCGCCGACGACGAAGCCCGCGCGGGTGATGGACGGGAAGACGACGATGGCTCTCGCCTGCCGGCCCAGTGCCCGGGCGCCCGCATTCTGCGAGTAGAGTGAGGCCAGCGCGGCCCGCGACTCGCGTGTCAATTGCGAGGCGCTGGTGTTCGCTGCGTTGTTAAGGGTGACAGGGTCATTCGTCGCACAACTCGGCAGAAGAGCGAAAGTGGCGGCGGCAACGAGGGCCAGACGGGATAAGATGGCGTGCATTTGGTGACAGGGTCGGAAGTGGAATAGGCGCTGGACTACGTTTCCACCCTAGCTTTCTCGAGGGCCTTGCCAAGAGCGTTCTTGACGGTGAAATCAGGAGTCGATCCATCATTTGGCTTCCGTTGAAGCTTGGGACCCACTATCCGATGAGCGAGACGAATTCCGTTTTCACCCAGTATGTCCTCATCCGTTAAATCCGCCCTCAGTCTAGCCGTCTTTGGCGCGGTCATCGCCTATCTGGCAGTGGACCTCTTCGTTCTCAAAGGTCCCCTCTTCAGGCTCGTCGAGGGCTACAGGATCCCTGAAACCGAGCTCGCCGCCCGTGTCGCCGGCCACCCGATCACCCGCAGCCAGTTGGACCGTGCCGTCGGCGAACACCTCTGGCTTCAGGGAAAATCCACCGGCAGCGTGACTCCCGCCGAGCTGGAAGTTATCCGCAAGGCCGCGCTCGACGAACTCATCGACCACGAATTGCTCCGCCTCCAAGTCAAGGCGAGCCCCACGCCACTCACCGTCACCGATGAGGAAATCCACGAACGCCTGCGCCGCCTCGTCGGCCGCTTCGAGAGCAAAGGCACCCTCGAAACCGCGATGAAATCCCAAGGCATCGCCACCGAGGAAAACCTCCGCGCCCGCCTTGCCGCCCGCATCCGGCAGGAAAAACTCATCGAATCGCGGATCCGCCCGTCCATCCAGGTCACCGACGCCGAAGCCCGCAAGTGGTTCGAGGAAAACCAAACCTCCGTTTCCCTGCCCGAGCGCATCAAAGCCCGCCACCTGTTCCTCCCCACGCTGGACCACCCGCCGGAGGAGGCGAAGCAAAAGCTCGACGCCGCACTCGCCGACCTCGTTGGAAAGAAAAAAGACTTCCCCACCCTCGCCAAGGAAATCAGCGAGGATCCCGCCACCAAGGACAGCGGCGGCGAACTCGGCTGGATGACCCGCGACCGCCTGCCCGCCGATTTCGGGCCACCGGTTTTCTCACTGCCAGTCAACCAGCCGACGCTCCTCCGCACCCGCCTCGGCTGGCACCTCGTCGAGGTCACCGGGCGCAAACCCGCCGAGCCGCGCACCTTCGAACAGGCGAAGCCCGAGATCCTCGCCGCCCTCGAAGCCATCAAACGCCGCCACGCCACCGAGGCCTTCCGCGAGTCCCTCCGCCAAGTGGAAACCGCAAAGATTAAAATATTCGCCAACTCGGATTCGCTCAGATAGCGTACTGGCTGCCTTCGCCATTCTTGCCCATTACTTGGATGAACCCGGTGCCGACAAAGTGGCAAGTCCGAAGGGGAAGTGGGGGAGAATGTCTTCCTCCACTGCTCCGTCAGCCTAACCACCCTCCTTCCCGTGGACGCCGATTCCTCCCTCACTGCGATCCGTTTCCGAAATGCATCACCAGGCCGTCTGCCCTTGGCCGATGCTCTCACCGCCGG
>JANPKJ010000059.1:0-4239 GCA_031425955.1 Akkermansiaceae bacterium
CTCGAACTCCCCGGCACCAATCCGCTCAAGGACGCCCACGCCGCGCTGGATGCCGCCGTGCTCGCCGCCTACGGCTTCAACCCCAAGGCCGACCTCCTCGCCCAACTCCTCGACCTCAACCAAAAAGTCGCCGCCCGCCTCACCGCCGGCCACCCCGTCACCGCCCCCGGCCTGCCGCTTCCACCAGAGAAACGCGCGGCGTTCATCACGGAGGATTGCATCCGGCCACCGGCCATTTAGCCGCCCGTTCCGACTTTAAATCCAACTCCGAGTCTCGTGGCAAGCCCACCAGAAATCCCACCACTTCGTAGGCTATCGCCTTCGAAACAGATTCCAGCATGCGAGTCCGAGAAAGACCGCCGCGATGGACACACCCAGCCAGAACCACATTTTCGAGCTGATGGCCTGGGAAGAAGTCTCAGAACCTGCGCCGGAAGTTTCCATGTCAATGCTCGCGGGCTTGGGATTCCTTTTGTTGTTCGGTCGCTTTTCCCGGATCAAGTTTTCCCGCCTGTGACGGGCTTTTTCCATCTCCTCTCTAAATTCCGCACGGTCACGATCTGTTAAAAAATCGTTGGCGACACTCGTAAACCTAGCAGCCAGTTTGTCGGCAGCAGCGGGCCCGTCACTGTGATAGGCACCTTGCAATGCCATCAATGTCTGTAAGAATTTTCCACTTGGGGGATTCTGCCCCGCATGCTTTTCAGGGTCGACATCACTTTTAGATCCTGCAAATCCCAACTCGATACCTAAAAACTGGCTTTCTGCATACTGTTTGAGAATTCTGACACCCTCTGGCCCTTCACATGTTGCAAGTGCCGCACATGCCTCAGACAGCAAATTACCATAGAGGTCAAGATTCCGAAACGCGTTAATCTTTTGCTCATCCGTCCCAATATCTCGAAGGATTAAAATACCTAATGCCGGCCCAATCCCCCGCGGAATCGGCTGAGCGAACCGCTCTTGTGCCAGCCGTGGGGTGAGCTGTGCGATTTGAGCTGCCAGTTTTTCTTTTTTCTCTGGCGGTAGCATTCTGAGCACGTCTTTATAATCAGCACTTACGGGATCACCGAATGACGAGGTTTGAGTTTCGATTGGGATGCCCTTGCTAGCCTCGGCCAATGCCGCTTCGAATTCATCCGTTACCGAACTGGCAAACGCCAGCATGGGAAAAGACAATAGTATGACTAGAATTGTTTTCATTTGGCCAGGGGTGAGGAGTGCGCGGCTGCTTAACATGCTTGTTGAATGGCGCGGCCCGACCCTATTCAGGAGCGCGGCGCCCCAATCATTTTGACGGATTGTCAGCGCTCATCTTTAAAATCTCTTTGCCTTTCTTGGCTGCTTGGTAAATTTCCAGGCTTGCAGGCTCTAAATCAAGAGCCGAATATAGAAATCGATTAAGTTTCAAGGGCATATCTAACCTAAATGATTGATAATCATCGAGAATTAACGATGTCGAACTAGCTCCCTGTTCGTACATCCGAAGGTAGACAAGTCTCCAAATCACCAATTTTTCAATCTGTGAAGAATTCTTATATTGATCAATAAGATCGCTTGCATAGACAACTTGCTCTCCCGATAAGGGGACGCTTGGCTTGATAGTCGCAAGCTTGTTCCAAGCTTTGTCTCGATCCCTGGAGGCAGAATCTGATAAGGGAACTGCGAAAACCTCTATTCGATCTTCATCTTTCTGTCTTATCTGAATATCCTCGATATCCCTATCCTCCGATTTGTCGATTGGGACGGCATTTTTTGCTTTTTGCTCGAAGTTTGGATCCAACGATTGAACCGGTGAGCGAACTCGCGCACTGGCCTCGGTGGTCTTGGCATTGTTTGAGGTCGATTGATCACCTTTTGGAATCCTCTCGCGGCAGGCTGGCAAACCCAATGATCCAATAACAATTGCGATAAAAATCTCTGTTTTCATGTAATTATGGTGGTGGGAACTGTCCATTTCCTAAAACAAAAGTTGATGTATTATCAATCCATTTACCATTTTCGCGTTTCGCTCTGAAGTAAATCTCACTCAAAAAGAAATCGGAAATTTTATACCATCGATTGCCAATTTCCGCTCTGGAAAATTGTCGGAATTGCGCGAGTTCGCTTATCGTCGCTTGGGGTGTTTCACTCCCCCGGGTGTGGGGGATCTCTACGAATGGCGTGTCAAAATCGGCCATTTTTGCTGTTATACCAAGTGGAAGATATGGCCTCAACTCACCTAATATGCTTGGATCATCATTGCCTTCCGCCGGGTTTTGTGGATAGGCCGCTATGTCGGGACCAGCGGCTTGAAGTGCTGCGTGCGTGTTCGCGTCATTGGATTTGCTCAAAACTCGAAACTGTCTCGAGGCATCGATTTTGATTTCAGCGCCAAATGCGAGTGGAGTGTTTTTCCATGGATGATTTGTTCCTGGGGGCGCGGTATCCCAAGGAACATTAAGCGCTGGAACATCAGACTTGAGATCGAACATCTTTGTTGGTTCACAAGTATATCGAAACCGTATCTCGCCAACAAGCCTCAATGAAGTCCCAGTATCAACCGGATTTTGCATCTTTGGCGTATCATCAATTGCTTCGAGCGTGCACCAAACGACCCATACATTCATTTGCACGGCAACCTCACCACCCTGCTTGGCTTTGATTTTCAAAGGGTGACTGGCAGGAGTGTTACGCTTCACCTTGCGTTTGAGCGGTTCGCTCGGGACGGCTTCGCCGCCATCCCATTCGACGATTTGTTTCGCGCTTCCATCGGTAATTTGTTCGGCAGTCACCCCGGTGGCCTTGAGTATCACATATTCCTGTGGCAATTCGGTAGTCACTCTTGGAGTGACGAAGTGTTTGATGTTGCTGCCAACAACCGCTGATTCCACCACGTCGCCGATCACTCCGGCCATGTTGATGTCTGGCACCAAATCAAGTGGGGGAAGATCTACTGCGGCGACACGCTGGATGAGGTATGTGGATCTTTTAGGAATGAGATCTAGCCCCAGCCGATGGAATTGATTCACCGTGGAGTCACGCTTAAGAAACAGGGTGAGACCTTCGGGAGAAGTGAGCTTTTGGTAGAGTGCCGAGGTTGGAGCCATCTCGATTTTCCCATTGGCTGGGATCGTGAGAGGTTCGAAACCGCCTGTGCCTGGTGTTTGCAGGGTGAATCCTGTCTGCGGATCGTTTTCTCCCTCCACGCCCGTGCCGAGTTTCAGGGCGATGCCATTGGAGAGCGCGCCGGCGTCGGGGCCGACTTTGAGGACTAGCTTGTGCCATTGCTCGGACTGGATGGGAAGCAGGGGCGCAGGACCCGTGTATTTATCGTAAGGGGCAGGTGGAAATTGCGAAGGGCTGATGGAGATGCCCGGATGTTCAAGAGTCCCGGATGTGTGCGGCGTGATCGTAGCACCAATTCCGGCGCTGAGACCACCGGTGCCGTCGGTCACCACCTCGATGGTGCCATTTTCGTGATTTACACTGGTGAATTCAAGACTGCTGAAATCGCGCGCATTGCCGCTAGGATTCAATAATTCCCATACTCCTGAATAGATGGTGGATTCTTCCCCATTGATAAAGCTGCTTCCCGTGACCCCGATGTTGGGAGTTCCGGTTTCGGGAGCTGGTGGGAATGGCTGGAATCGGATTCCGGGACTTAGACCGGTTGCTCGACCCGGAATCTGGATACTTCCTACGGTGGAAGGCGACATGGTGATGGCCGCCGCCGTGCGGTTTATGTAAAATTTTCCGTGATGCGGATAGGCGATGGGGTTGGAGATATCGAGAGTCTGCTCGACGGCGTACGCGGATCCCGACTTGGAAATCAGAAAGAGTGGATAGCGTTCCGATGCGATTTGGGCGGTCGTGCCCGTGTTCGAACCTGATGCATCGAGCAACGGGATTGCTTTGGGACCCCGATACCAGATAGACCGGCCATAAACAAAGCGCTGGGCTCTTTGCTTCACGCCTCTGTAGTGGGAAATCACGTCAAGAATCGGAAAATCATTGGAATTCAATCCATCACACCCCAATCCCGCGATCATGCCTTCCCACTCAGCCACATCGGCGCGGGTGATGTTGAGCCAGGTGGTGGCGTTTTGCGAGTCTCTAAAACGCAGGCTGATGTTTTGCAGGGTCTGCGCGGGGTAGCTGGTGGTGACTTTGGCAAGCCAACTGAAATTGAAACGCTGGGTGCCTGTGGCGGAAGGCGGCGTGGTGAGGGCGGTGATGTTTGCGGTTTCCTCGATGTTG
>JANPKJ010000060.1:0-15118 GCA_031425955.1 Akkermansiaceae bacterium
CCGCCATGGATGACCACCGCCGATGCCAAACGCCGCATCTGCGGCCGCGGCGGCTCGTGGTGGTGCTCGAGCCATAGCTGCGATTTCCACAACCTGCTCGACATCGGCAGCATGATCAAATCCGCTTCCCTGCCGAACCAAGGGTTCCGCGTGGTGTTTGATTAAATCCCGAACTCATCACCCGTGCCGTAGTGCTCGATCATGTAGTCCATGTCCTTGTCGCCGCGGCCGCTGAGGTTGACGAGGATGGTGCGCGCCTGGTCCGGATTTTCGCGGGCGAGGCGCATGGCGTGGGCCACGGCGTGCGCGCTTTCGAGAGCAGGGATGATGCCCTCGTTGCGGCTGAGCACGTAAAACGCCTCCACCGCGTCCTTGTCCATTGCGGTGACGTATTTCACGCGGCCGCTGTCTTTCAAGTGGCAGTGCTCCGGGCCAACGCCGGGGTAGTCCAGTCCGCTGGCGATCGAATGCACCGGCGCGGGCTCGCCATTTTCATCCTGGAGCAAATAGCAACGGAACCCATGGATGATGCCCTCCATCCCGTAAGTCATCGTAGCCGAGTGCTCGCCGAGCGTGGTGCCTCTTCCTAACGGTTCCACGCCGTGAAGCTCCACAGCATCCTCAATGAATCCGGCGAACATGCCCATCGCATTGCTGCCGCCGCCGACGCAGGCGGTGACGATGTCCGGCAGATTGCCCGTCATTTCGAGAAATTGTTCGCGCGCCTCGATGCCGACGACCTGTTGGAAGTCGCGCACCATCATCGGGAACGGATGCGGCCCGACGACGGATCCGATGCAGTAAATCTGCTCCACCGGATCCGCCATGTAGGCGACCAGCGCGGAATCCACCGCCTCCTTGAGCGTGCGCAGGCCGTGGCTAACGGGAATGACGCGGGCACCGAGGATGTGCATACGGGCGACGTTGGGCGCTTGTTTCGCGATGTCAACCTCGCCCATGTAGATGTCGCACTCCAGCCCGAAATAGGCGGCCGCGGTGGCCAGCGCCACGCCGTGTTGGCCGGCTCCGGTTTCCGCGATGAGTTTATTTTTCCCCATGTAGCGGGCAAGCAGCCCCTCGCCCATGCAGTGGTTGAGCTTGTGGGCGCCTGTGTGGTTGAGGTCCTCGCGCTTCAGATAGATCTGCGACCGGCCGAGTTTTTTCGAGAGCCGCGCGGCGTGATAGGTGGGCGTGGGCCGCCCTTGGAAATGCTTCCGGATGCAGCGGAGTTCCTCAATGAAATCGTGTGAGCGGGAGAGGATTTCGTAAGCCTTGCGCACTTCCGCAAGCGGTTCTTCGAGTTCGGGCGGCACGAACACGCCGCCGTAGTTTCCATAATATCCGGCGGCGTCTGGGGTTTTGTGGGTGGCGGTGGCAATCATGGCGATGTGGATTTCCTGCCTTATCGAGGTTTCGCCAAGGCAATGCAAGAAGGTGCCCGCCGATGCGAGCGCATGCGGAGTGATTGCAAACAAGCGGGCAGCGACTTCCCGGGGTTTCTCCTTTGATCAGAATTTCAATAGGAAGCGATCCCATGAAGGAGACACCCGAGTTTTTCAATTTCACCACCGATGTCTTCGATCGCTGGGCCGCACAGCAACCGGACACTCCCGCGCTTTGGTGGGTGAACGAGCGGGAAACCGAAAACCGCCGTTTCACCTTCGCGGAGATGCGCGATTTCAGCCTGCGCGCCGCCCGCGCTTTCCAAGAGTCCAGCATCCGCCCGGGTGATCCGGTGATGATCCTGCTGCCGCGGGTGCCCGAGTGGTGGATCGCCATGCTCGGCCTCACCCGTCTCGGCGCGGTGCCGGTCCCGTGCACGCCGCAACTCACGCCACACGATCTCATCTATCGGCTGCAAACGGGAAACATCCACGCGCTCATCACCGATGCCGAGGGCGCGGCCAAGCTCACGGATTTCGATGGTATCCGCTGGCAGATCGACGCTCCGCTATCAGGTTGGCGGGATTTCGCCGAAGCGCTCGTCCAAACTCCGCCGGAGTTCTCGGCCGTGGCCACCCGCGCGTCGAATCCCGGAATCATCTATTTCACCAGCGCCACCACCGGCGGGCCGAAGATGGTGCTGCACACCCAGGCGAGTTACGGCCTCGGCCATGAAATCACCGGCCGGCTGTGGCTCGATCTCCGCCCTAGCGAACTGCACTGGAACACCGCCGACCTTGGCTGGGCGAAGGCCGCGTGGTCTAGCTTCTTCGGCCCGTGGCATTGCGGCGCCTGCTTGTTTGTGATGGATGCGCGGGGAAAATTCTCCGCCAGCCACACTCTCGACACCCTCGAGAAATACCCGATCAACAGCCTCTGTGCGCCGCCCACCGCCTTGCGCATGATGGTGCGTGAGAACTTCAGCCAGCGCACGTTTCCCCACCTCCGCCACTGCGTCACCGCCGGCGAGCCGCTCAACCCGAGCATTTTCCTAACCTGGGAGAAACTCACCGGGCTGCCCATTCACGAAGGCTACGGCCAGACCGAGACCGTCATCCTCATCGGCCATTTCAAGTCGCTTGGCTTCCCCATCGTGCCCGGCTCCATGGGCCGCGCCACGCCGGGTTACGACGTCCGCTTGCTGGATGAGGACCTGCAGCCCGTGCCGGATGGCGAGGAAGGGGAAATCGCCATCTATCTGCATGCCCGCCGACCGCTCGGGATTTTCCAGGAATACTGGAAAAACGCCGAACAAACCGACCACCACTTCCGCGGCGATTACTACCTAACCGGCGACCGCGCTACCCGTGATGCCGACGGCTGTTTCTGGTTCATCGGCCGCAAGGACGACGTCATTAAAAGTTCCGGCTACCGCATCGGGCCCTTCGAGGTGGAGAGCGCCCTCACCGCCCATCCCGCCGTGCTTGACGTCGCAGTCATCGGCAAACCGGACGAATTCCGCGGCCAGATCGTCAAGGCCTTCGTCGTCCTGCGCGATGGCCACCACGCGGACGAAGCCACCAAACGCGTCTTGCAAGACCATTGCAAACACCTCGTCGCGCCTTACAAATACCCCCGCGAAATCGAATTCGTCCCTGAGCTGCCCAAAACCGTTAGCGGGAAAACCCGACGCTTCGAGCTGCGGCAAAGACAGACGGCGGTTGATCGCTCTCATCAAAAATTTCTCTGAAAAATTTGTCCGCTCTCTCGGAAAAGTGGCAGTAATGGAGTAGAAATGCCGCAGACGCCATCAGACGAGAAGCTCCTCGATACCTTCGTGAAATCCGGAAACGAACAGGCGTTCCGCTGTCTCGCCGAGCGTTACTCCGGACTCATCTTCCACACCGCGCTGCGGTCCCTGAACGATCGGACGCTGGCCGAGGACGTGGCGCAGCGGGTCCTCGGCGTGCTGGCGAAAAAAGCATCCCAAGTCGCTCGCAGCAACGCTCCGTTACCATCGTGGCTGCACCGAACGACGATTCTGGAGGCGAAATCCACCCGCCGCTCCGAGACCCGTCACCATCGCAAGAAAGAGGCCCTCATTCGCGCGCCCAACCATTCATCCGACCAAGGCGACTCCGCCTGGCAAGACGCTCTGCCCCATTTGGATGCCGCCATCGACACGCTCCCCGAGGCCGACCGCCACGTGCTGTTGCTCCATTTCGTCAACGAACTGACCTTCCCGGAAATCGCCCGTCGCCTCGGAAAATCCGCAGCCGCCGTGCAGAAACAATCACGCCGCGCTTTGGAAAACCTCCAACGCATCCTCGGCAAGCGCGGAGTCACCCTCTCCCTTGGCATCCTCACCGCCGGACTAACAACGGAAATGGCCAAGGCCGCGCCGGTCCTGCTGATCCCTTCGCTCGGCACGCTTTCGAAACTCGGAAAAGTCACTACCACCAGCGTCATCGTCGTGAAAAAAACCACCGTCGCCGCCATCGGCACCACCCTTCTTCTCTGCGGCATCCCGCTCGCCCGGCAGCAGGCATCCATCAGCGATCTTGAGGCGAAACTCAAGAATACGACGGATTCCCCACAGCTCATCCGAACGGCTTCCCGAAGAGCCAACTCGACGAGCCCCAGCATGCCTGAACGGCTCGCCCGTGATCTGAAAACCCAAGACCGCGACGTGCCCCGCTACCGGGGTGCGGTCGAATACATCGATGAGTTAGGCGATGATGCGCTGATCTCCCTCATCAAAGAGACCGTCGCGAGTCCGATGACTACCAACGACCGCATCGTTGTCATCGGAACCGCTTTGGAGACGCTCGCAGATCGGGATCCGGAGACAAGTCGACTCCGGAATCCGGAAGCCGCACTCAATACACTGATGGATCAGTTGCCACTTGAAGTGATCGTCGCCATCCAACAATCAAGGAATACGCTGACACAATACTTGAGGAGCTTGTCCGAGAAGGACGGAGCCAGGGCGCTAGCGTGGTTCCACGGACATCTCGATCAGATCCACTCCATCCCCAAGATGCGGGGAGGGTCAAAAGAACAATTGGAAAACGAAACCCGGATCGGACTTTCCTACGGCTTGGTTTTCTCCAATCCGACGGAAGCAGTGACTATTCTCCGGCCACTGCCTTACCAGAATGTCATCCAAGAATTCGATCAACTGGTAAAATCTGTCGAACCTTCCTTAAGAAAAGACGCGACAGGGTTCATCCAGGTGGTCCGCGAGCTTCTACCAGAAAAGGATGCCAACGAGGTCATCGGCAAACTTCACCAAATTGATTTTGACGCCGGGCGATTCGGCAACGTCGATATCCTTCTCGACAGATATGAATTCACACCGGCAGAAACCGAAGCGATCATCCGGCAGGCAGGTGCCAATCTCCTCGAGAATGCGACCCGGACTTCCGGTGGATTGGAAAAGGCCATTCCCGAATTGATGAAATGGCTTTCAGCCCGGTCTCCGGACGAAATGAATCGGCGTGTGGGAGAAGCCTTGGGGAAGACGATTCTTTCCTGGTCCCGGCCAGCGAAGCCGATCTACGAAACCATGTTGAACTATCGAAACCTCGGCCTGAACGACGATGCGATCATCGCACTGCTGGATTCTGTTGGATCTCAATTTGAAATGGAAAAGGTGGAAACACTTGCCGGCATGCTCTCCGACCGGGAGCTTGCCGCTGGAATCATTAACCGGACCAAATCACCCGCCGCCGAATGAAGACCTCCCTCACCTGTCTTGGCATTCTGGTCGCCGCGCTTGTCCTCGGAAATCTACAAGGTTCGCGTTTTGAAAAACTCCAACAACAGATTCCATCCTCCGAGGCCGCCTACCGCTCGAAAGCCCATGATCGCGAATCAAGTAATCACGTCCCCGCTTTCCGGTCCAAATACGAACGCACGTCCGAGCACGCCGTTGCCAAAGACGTTTTCGAATCCTTGACCGGATACCTAGCAGGCAGAAAGTCAACGACAACAGGCGACATGGCGTCCATGACCGACCGCAACAAGGACGCGCTGAAGGCAATCCTGCAACTGGACCTGTCCGGGCTCAAGGAACTCATCACCATGATTTCCCAATCGAAGGATCCGGTTCTAAAGATGAACGGTGTCGTAAAATACGAGCAGATCACTCTGTGCATCATCGCATTGGCGGATCAGGACCCCGGGTATGCCTTCGACTATGTCATGAACGCCGGGAAGCAAATCGATCCGAAAGTCTTTAGAGACCGTGGAACGGACGGCTGGTTGGGATACATCCTGACGCGCCTAGGCGATCGTGATCCACAGCGGGCGCTGAACGGGATGGTTAGATTGGCGGAAGATGGCGCGAAACCGTGGAGTGACGATAACGTGCGACCGATCCTTGCAAAAATCGCCCGTCAGGATCCCGGGTTGGTTCTTGATACGATTGATCGACTGCCGGAGTCGAAAAGTCAGTATTTCCTGGAACCACTCGCCTACCAGATGGAATCCGACGACGAGCGCACCGCACTTTTTCTAGCATTCCGCGACCACTTACAACCGCGACCGGAATTAATGAAAGTCGGCTTGGCGTCGCTGTTTCGACGGTTCGAGGATGCCCGGGAATCGCCCGCCGAGTCGCGCAAATGGGCGGACAGCCTGAAGATGACTGATGCGGAGAAGCTCCTCATCTTCGACAGCTTGGACAACATCACCATCAGCAAACAGGACGGCGAGGAATACGCCAGATGGTTCGCCAAGTTCATGCCGGAATCCATCGAACGGAAGCGCTTGGTGTGGAGAGCCTGCAATTACTGGGCTGCCGAAAAGACAATGGCATTTCTAGCGGAACAAGGCATCGACCCACAGGAAATGATCCGGCTCGGGAGGGATGCGGACTAAGCGGATTCTCACCCGACATGCCTTCGCAGACGCGCAAGCACCGCCCGGGCATCATCCGCGATCCGCGCGAACTCCGTGGATAATCGGGCATCTTCCGACAAGCGGTTCCAGAAATTCTCCGCCCATCCCGCGGCTTCCCGCCACGGCTCCGTCATCACAGGCAGCGGCGGGGCCGGGGCGAATTGGCGTTCGATCAATTCACCCTGGCTGCCCGGCGCCCACAGCATCGGCAGCATGTCGTAGGCGGGCGTGACACGGAATGGCAGCGTACCATCGAGGAAAAACGCGAGATTGCCGAAATGCATGTCCGTGTTTCCGATCAACTCCCCGAAGGCGTGCAATCGCTGGATCGCCGCGAACGATCCGCTGTCGATCAACCCTCGCCGATGGAATTCCGCCGTCGCTTCTATCCAATTCCGCGACAGTGAACCGATAAAGGACGAAGCCAGCGCTTCCAGCGAAACCACTCCGCGCCGCCCGCCCGGCCCGATCCGGTCGAAGCGCGTGATTTCTAGAAAACGCCGGCCGTCCGCATCGAGCAGGCGTGCCCCAGGATTCGCCAAACCCGCTTCTGCCAGAATCTGATGGGCATGAAATTCGCACAATAACAGATCCGCCCAACGGCGGCCGGTCGCCTGATCCATCGGCGCGGAAAACTTGACCAACACCGGTTGAAATCCACCGCTTTCATTTCGCAATGTGGTGAGAAACTTCGGTTGCTCGCCCCCCGCCGACGAGCCGGGCAGACTTCGCGCGATCTCCATCGCCTGCACCGGATAGAACGAATCCCGATCCGCTTCCAAAGTCACATTCCCTCCCGGCAAATCGGCGGATCTCGCCAAGGCCCGGCGCAGGCAGTCATCACCGACCACCCCATTCCCCGGCAAATCCTCGCCCGCCGCCTGATGATAAATGAGCACGTCCTCGTCACTCCACGATCTCGGATCGTCGGGAAGCTGCAGGGTTCTCGAAATCCGACTGGCGATGGCTCGACCGAGAAATCCCTGCGGCCGGGCATCACTCAGAAAAAAGGGAAAACCGCTCCACAGTCCGTTTTCCGCCATGAAAAGTCCGGCCCACTCCGGCGGAGTTCCCGCCCAGTTGACCCGCCACAAACGGTCGTGCAGCGCTTCAAGCTCCGCCCACTCGCCAGCCCTGCCGTCCGCGTCCAGCCGATAAACCGGCCACCGGTTCCCGATGTTTCGAATCTCCCGGCGCAGCAGGTAGCGAGTGCTTCGGGTCGCTCCCAGCGTCACCAACTCATCCCCAAAATCCGGCAAGGTCCGGGCGATGGTCGTGCGGTTCACCCGCAGCAAGGCCGCCAGTTCGGTCGCCGAAACCGGCCCGCGCGCCCGGATCAGCGGAGCGAGGTTTTCACGGGTGATTTGTGCGGGCCGGGCCATTTGTGCACGAATTATGCATCAAATCTATTCTAGATCAAATCCTTATTTAATTGTCATCTTTTCGGAAATTTGCCATAGTTATGCATCATAATCAATGTCAATCTCCACACTTCAACCGGCGCTCAACATGGGATGGCCCGTTGGCCAGGCAGAAAGAGATGGCACTGAGCAGCGGAGGCGAATCACCAGACGATTTCCACCAGTCCTGAGTCCGTGATCGCCCGGTCGCGGGTCAGAAGCGGGGCGCAATGCACCTTTGCGGTGGCGACATGTGTATCGACACATCCCATCATAGCGAAGGTTTCCAGTCGGTTTCGGAAGTCGTCGGTTGGTCGATATCTTCTGCGGTGGTAAACATGCCCTTCATGCACCCAAGAATGGACGCTCCCGTTCTATCCACCGCAGTCAACCGCAGGTTACCCTCCCGAGTGACGATGATCACCTCTTCTCCTGCCATCGCCGCTCTCCTGACTTTGGGAAATTCGCGCAAAAGCGTGCTGACATTGATTTTCATGCCTCAACTTTTCAGATGATTTGTCAAATATCGAGGAGTCAGTTCGGCGTCGGTCGAAAACCTCCGGGAAACCTCAATCCTTCCGCTTCAGAAGTGGGAACAGCACCACATCCCGGATCGTCGGCGCGCCGGTGAGCATCATGCACAGTCGGTCCAGCCCGATGCCGATGCCGCCGGCGGGGGGCATGCCACACTCGAGGGTTTCGATGAAATCGTAGTCGACCTTCTGCGTCTCGTCGCCGGATTGGTGTTCGAGGCGTTCGCGCTGGACGTCGGGGTCGTTGAGTTCGGAGTAACCGGGGGAAATTTCCTGACCGTTGATGATGAGTTCGTAAACCTCCACCGTCTTGCCTCCGGGGCTGACCTTGGCGAGCGGGACGAGTTCGCTGGAGACGCGGGTGACGAAGCACGGGTCGAAGGTTTTTTCTTCGACGAGTTTTTCGAAGACCTGCTGGATGACTTCGTGGTCTTCCATGGCTTCGGAAATCTGCACGCTGAGTTTCTCACAGCGTTCGCGGCGTCCCGCGGCATCCAGCGTGAAGAAGTCCTCTCCGGCGGCTCCGGCGATGAGTGTATGATAGCTCTCGCGCTTCCAGGGACGCGCGAGGTTGATGGTGCGGGTGACGTTGCCGTCCTCGTCCTTGTGCTCGATTTGCAAGCCACCGCAGAATTTTTCCGCTAGATGGCAGGTGAGTTCCTCGACGAGATCGGCCATTTCCTCGAAATCGGAGAACGCCCAATACGCCTCTAACATCGTGAACTCCGGGTTGTGACGGCGGGAAATCCCTTCGTTGCGGAAGCTCCGGTTGAGTTCGAAAATCTTGGTGAAGCCGCCGACTAACAAACGCTTGAGGAAAAGCTCCGGCGCGATCCGCAGCGTGAGCGGCATGCCAAGCGCGTTGTGATAGGTCTCGAAGGGGCGCGCGGCGGCGCCTCCGGCGATGTCGTGCAACATCGGAGTTTCCACTTCGAGGAACCCGCGGTCCTGGAGAAAACGGCGGATCTCGGCGATCATCAACGAGCGCTTCACGAAAATCGCGGCGCTATCAGGATTCCCCATCAGATCGAGGTGGCGCTTGCGGTACTTGATCTCGCGGTCGGCCACGCCGTGCCACTTGTCGGGCATCGGGCGCAGCGATTTCGAGAGCACGGTGAATTTCTCCATCTTGATGGTCGGCTCACCGGTCTTGGTCAGGAAAGTCTCGCCCTCGATGCCGATCCAATCGCCGCGGTCGAGGCACTTCCATGCGGCCACACCGATTTCGTCGAGCGACTTCACATTCATGTAGCCCTGGATGTTTCCGAGCACGTCGGCGAGTTGGAAAAAGCAGGATTTCCCCATGTCGCGCAGCGCGGTGATGCGGCCGGCGACCTTCACTCGCAGGCCTTCGGAGAAATTCGCACGCAGGTCGGCGGGAGTGATCGAGACCTCGAAACGCGCGCCATAGGGATCGATGCCGAGTTCGCGGAGTTTCGCGAGCTTTTCGCGGCGGACGGCGATCAGTTCGGCTTCGGTATTTTGCGGCTGCTGCGGGGTGACGATTTCGCTCATGTCGGGGACCGGAGTAGGCGGCGGGCGGTAGACCCGCAAGAGTTGAAACGGAATCAGTAAGAGAATTCTCATTTCATGAAAATTTTTTCATAGCCTGGAAACCTGTAATTTCAGCTAGAAATGATGTTTAAGCTCACCGGTTCAACGGAGAATTCCCGCTTTCGAAGAGAGAAGGATGCAATGTTTGCAGGGGAATCAGCGCAAGAATTTCAGGTAATCTGAGTTTCAACCAATTACAGCCTATCAAAGAATCATAGATTTCCGGAGGTGTTCATATCCAATTAATCCTATGTTAATAATTATTGATCAACGACTTATGAATATACTAAGCAGAGAGCATGACATTTGGAATGAGCATGCAACTGGCTTCCATCGAGGCGATCCGCCCGGTCTTCATGATCGTCATGGGCGTTTTCCTGATGGTGATTGCCTGGAGGCTTTGCCAGACCACCGATGGCTGGACTGCCCGGCTGATCGTCTCCGGGGCTCTTTTGCTGGGGTTTGGTTATTCGTTTTTGCTGCCCATGTATGACGCGGGTCTGATCGAGCGCTTCACGCCAGCTAGCAGCCCGTCCGCGCTGGCATGGCACGCCGTCAAGCTAGTGGCCATGAACTGCGGCTGGCTTTTCTTCGGACTCGGCCTCGCGCTGCACGCCCAAGTCTTCTCCGTTTCTCCTCCCCCCCGGAAACTTTCGCCCCCCCCCCTGACTCCCCCCCGTGAATTCATTGCTTGAAACGATCGTAGTTCGTGGCCTGCTGTTCGACGCCCTCGGGGTGATCGGGGTCGGCCTCATTGGTTTTGCCGCCGTCAGGCTCGCCCGCAGGCACCAGTCCTGGGGTGGGACCATGATGGCGCTCGGAGCGGTCGCGCTGCTGGTTGCGAGGCTGTATTTCGTGCTCGCCGCGCAGTTCCTGAATAATGACATGCTGGCGGCGATCGGACCGATCGGCATCAGCCTGACCATCGCACTTCCGCCGATTTTACTGAGCTTCGGACTCGCCGGAATTGTCTGGGGGCTGTGGGGGCACGAGCGCTGGATGCAGGAAGAACACCGTTGAGAAAACCGCCTGCACGGCCACGCCATGGAAAATTTCCAATGGCCGGGAGATAGCTTCAGTGCTACTGCTCCTGCGGATGTTCGAAGTCAGAGAAAAGCCCGACATGATCGAGCGCGCCTTGCTGGTGCGCTTTTATTTCGACGCCCGCGAGGCCACGGAAGCGGAATCCCTGCTCGAAGAACTTGCGGAACTCGTCAAAACCCTCGGCGTGGAAGTCGTGGAATCCGTGCTCTACCGCAGCCGCGAGATGCACAAAAAGTTCCTTTGCGGGACCGGAAAAGCGGCGGAGCTCGTGGAACTCGCCCGCGCCCACGAGTGCGACGTCATCGTCATCGACAATGGCCTCGCCCCTTCCCAGCAGCGCGAGTGGGAAAAACTCGCCGATCTCTGTGTCATTGACCGTGAGGAGGTGATTCTCGATATTTTCGCCAAGCGCGCCCAGACCCGAGAAGCCCGCCTTCAGGTCG
Organism: Akkermansiaceae bacterium; assembly: GCA_031425955.1. GTDB lineage: Bacteria > Verrucomicrobiota > Verrucomicrobiia > Verrucomicrobiales > Akkermansiaceae > Luteolibacter. Next base: position 11,263 of record JANPKJ010000060.1, read on the forward strand.
AGCTTGCCCGCATGCAATACGCGCTCCCCCGCCTCGCTCGGATGTGGGGCCACCTTGACCGTGAATCCGCCGGCTCCGGAGGTGGCGCGGGCGGCGGTGCCTCGCGCGGTATGGGAGAAAAGCAGATTGAAGTCGACCGCCGCCTCGCCTACCAGATCATCGACCGCGCCAAGCGCGAAATCGAAATCGTTCGCAAGCAGCGGAAGACCCAGCGCAAGGAGCGCGAGAAATTCGCCACACCCCACGCCGCCATCGTCGGCTACACGAACGCCGGAAAGTCCACCATGCTCAACATCCTGAGTGGAGCCGATGTGATGGCCAAGGACATGCTCTTCGCCACGCTCGACACCACAACCCGCCGCATCGAGCTACCGGACGGCCAGCCACTGCTCATCACCGACACCGTCGGCTTCGTGCGAAATCTGCCCCACCGTCTCGTCGAAGCGTTCAAAGCCACGCTCGAAGAAGCTGCGCTCGCCGATTTCCTCATTCACGTGCTCGATGCCACCGCACCGGAAATCGAGCGCTTCCACGACACCACGCTCGAAGTTCTCGCAGAACTCGGTGCCGGCGACAAGCCGACCATCACCGTCCTCAACAAAATCGACCGCGTCACCGATCCCTTCGAACTCATCGCGCTCGACAAGAAATTCCCCGGCGCTCTGCACGCGTCCGCCGTCACCGGTCAGGGCCTTGAGGAACTGCTCAAATATTGCAGCCAGGTCCTCGCCGACCGCGTCCAACACCTTGACTACCGCATTCCCCAAAACCGCGCCGACCTTGTCAGCCTGCTTCATCGCGAAGCAAAGGTGCTCTCGACGGATTACGATGGCGATGATATCCTCGTCAGCGCGGTCGTGCCTGCCGCCATCGCCGGCCGGCTTGAATCCTTCGCCGCCGTTCCCGCTTAATTTTTATCCGACTCCATCTCATGTTCCGATTTGTTCCGCCCTTCCTCCTCGCACTCACCCCGCTGGCCTCCGCCCAGCAAGCGACTTATCCTCCGCTGCAATCCAGCCGTCCGGTTCTCCGGGCGCTCCCGCTCGGCGGCGATGACGATTTGAATTCCCAGCCCGCGCCGTCCTCCGATCCGGTCGCCCCCACCGCGCCGCCGGTCTTCGTCAAGCCCGCCGCGCCGGTCGCGCAGGCCACTCCGATCGAGACCGTTTCCGCGCCCTCTCCGCTCGATGGAAAGCCCACCGGCGACGATGCCGTGCGGCTCCAGATTTTTCTCGATGAGGCGAAATTCGGTCCCGGCGTGATCGATGGCAAGCCCGGCCAATTCACCGAACTCGCCGTGCAGTCGTGGAACGAAGTGAATGGCTATCCCATCGATGACTGGGTCGCTGTGAACACCGCCGCCCGCAAGGCCGTGCCGAATCCCCTCGCCATCGCCATCGTCCCGGATGCCGCCAGCGCCTGGGTCGACGGCACCCTGCCGACGAAAAAAGCCCTGCAAGCCAAGCGCAAACGCATGAGCTACCGCAGCTACGCCGAGTTCATGTCGGAGCGTTATCACTGCGACGTCGAGTATCTCACCACTCTCAATGGCAGCTCGAAGATCAACAGCCTCAAGCCGCACGACACCCTCATCGTACCGAATGTCCACCCCTTCACCATCGAGAGCCTCACCGGCGCGGGCTACAAAGCGGACGAAGCGATGAGCCAACGCCACGCCGTGGTGGATACCAAGATCAACCAAGTCCGCATCTTCGAAGCCGCGCCGCCCGCCCTCATCGTCACCGAACCCGGCACCTCGACGGTCTCCTCCACCAGCCGACCGAACCGCGGCCTCATCGCCTCCTTCCCCATAACTCCCGGGAAGCCCCAGTTCATCAAATTCGGCACTTGGGAGGTTAGGAACTCCGTCGAACTCCCCCATTGGCGCTACGACCAGAAACTCCTCGATACCGGCAAACGCAGTGCCGATTCCGAGGCCCTCAACATCCCGCCGGGTCCAAACAGCCCCGTCGGCATCTTCTGGTGCGGACTCAGCAAGCCCGGCATCGGCCTTCATGGCACATCGGATCCGGAGACCATCGGCCGCGCTCGCAGCTCCGGCTGCATCCGCCTTGCCAACTGGGACGCCGTCCGCCTACCCACCCTGATCCGCCCCGGAACCACAGTGGAAATCCGCTAGAAGCGGCGGTCATCGATCACAATCCTCCTTGACAAGCCAAGCGCTGGTCTTCATCAAAAACAGATGATGACTTATCAAAAACCAGCGAAAAATCCATCATCCATCAACTTGACATCGGGCAGCAGGAATGCCGGTGTCCGTATCCTCATGGGATGCTCCATGGTTTTTCTGTTTGCAACGGGCCTCGAGGCCAAGCCCGTCGTTTGGGAATACCGGGTGGTGACCGTGAACACCACCCCAAGGGTTCTCGAAGCGACTCTCAACGAAAACGGAGCGCAAGGTTGGGAACTTGTGGAAATCACCACCAAGGGCGTCGCGATCTTCAAGCGTCCAAAGGGCAAATAACCCAAGCAGGCGACCAGCTAACGCTTGGGAGCCGGTGGAGACTTGGTGACCGGCTGGCGGACATTGCCGGTGGATTTGAGATGCACCTGGAGGATCCTCTGGAGCTCGTCGATCGTCTCCGGCAAGTCATGCGAACCATGCGGGCCGGGCACGATGAGCTCGGATTCGGCGCTCGCCAAATGGGCACTGCTGTAAGGAACCACGCCATCCGAACTGTTCGGAGTGTCACCCCGTCCCCGATCGCCGATGATTGAATGGTGGGGAACCTTGATCGGAGTTCTTTCCAAGGCATCGAAAAGCGGATTGCTGGGTGATAGACCGGCGATGCTCGTAATCGGTCGGTTTTTGATGAACGCCTCTGGCAAGTCCGTAAGCGCGGTCACGAAATTCCCAGGCAGCCGGATGAAGCGACTGAATGCCCCCGCAAATGACAAATCCGCCATGCCGCTTCCACGGTGCGGCACGCAGATAAAAACCACCCGTCCGATTTGCGGGTTGGACTGGAACAAGAGGGATTGCCTCACGATATGGTCCGCTCCCATCCGATCGTAGACTTGGTCAGCATCGTCGGCGAGTATTGTATCCCAGAGCGTGCGGCCCGGGGAAATCACCTGCATCCGCGAGAGCAGCCCGCCCATGCTATGGCCGACGAAAACCATATCCCGCTGCGGGCCGATGATGCGACTGAGCGCCGCAAGCTCCTCCCGCAAACGCATCGCGGAGTAACTGATCGGCCAGCCCGACGGGTAGCGGAAAACCCAATATTGAAAACGCCCGCGCAGCTGGGGGTCGGCGTTGAGCTCGTTGATCACATTCCGCCACATCCGCGGATGGGAGTTCAGCCCGTGGACGAGGACCACGGGGATCCGATTCGAGTCGAATGGCTGAAGCATCACGAGAGAGGCATCGGTCGCATCCGGGCGGAAGAGCCCGCTGAGAGCCAACCGGGCCTCACTGATGTCCCGGGTGCGGTCCACGAGCGGAGCAGTGAAATCCGCCGCGAGCGGATAATCGGCATTTCCCAAACGCACGCGACCCACGGCGGTCGGATCATACGCCGTGAGCGTGGCAAGGCGCGGGACTCCCGGTCTGGCAGGACCTGAAAAGGCCAGCACGGCGGTTAGTGGTTCGATATAGCCGCGGGATGGGACAAAGCGGTCAATGCCGCGATCGCTGGTTTGATACCACTTCGGTGACAGCGGAGCGCCGGCACCCGTTTCTTCGAACCAGTTCGTCATCAGCGTTCGCGGAACTTCGCGAGCCGGCCGCACCGATTCCAGCCGTGAGGGGGCATAGACACCCGGAGCGGCATCGCGCGCCGCTTCGACCCGGTAGATGCGTCCCGCATGGGTGAAATTGCGTTCCCGCTCC
>JANPKJ010000061.1:0-7572 GCA_031425955.1 Akkermansiaceae bacterium
AACCGGGACCTATGACGCTCAACGTGTGGCGCTCAAAGGAGTGATCACCGGTTGTCGGCCATCGGGATATGGGGACAACACCTGGGTGATGGTGCTCGCCGGCGCAAGTGGCAAGGCGCGGGCGGTGATCCCGGCGATGCCCGGAATGCGGCCGGAAGACATGGAGGATGCAGGGGCCTTGATCACCGGAGTAGTTTTCACCCGGACCAATAGTCGTAGGGAGTTTGTGGGGATCAGCATCGAAACCAACCGTGTGGAAGATGTGCAAATCTATCGACCTGGTGGCAGCAATCCTTTCGGAGTGAGCATGTTGGTAACTGGTCGATTGCGAGCCTTCGTCCCGGGTGGTTATTCCCAACACCGCCGCCGCATTGAAGGCGTGGTGACGCTTTCCAAGCCGGGCGTGCTTTACCTACAGGGGCCTAATGGTGGTTCCCGGGTTTCAACCCGCTCGCGGGACCAGGTTCATGCCTTGGGTGACGTGGTCGAAGCGGCCGGCTTTGTTGAAGTCTATCAGGGAACCAGCGAACTCGCCGGATCGCTTACGCAAAAAAAAGCCGACGGCAAGCCGATGGTGCCGGTGGCGCTATCTCTCCATGACGAAGCGGACCTTGGGAGGTTTGACGGGATGCTGGTGAAGCTCGATGGCGTGGTCCTTGAATGCCATGAGTCACCTGAAGGCGTGGAAATGCTGCTGTCCGACTCGGGTCGGTCATTTCAGGCGGTTCTGTCGAATCCACGAGCGTCCGCCACCGTGTTGAAACCCGACACCGAGGTCTCCCTCGTCGGGGTTGCTGAGATGGCCTATGAGCTGGGCCCTTATTTCCCCGACAATAACGTGGTGTCGAATGTACGGATCCTGTTGCGTGGTCCGGAGGACATCGTGATCCACCGCGTGCCACCATGGTGGAACACCGTTCGTTTGTTGATCGCGCTAGGATTGTCCGCCGGTTTGGCCGCTCTGTTGGGTGGGGCTGCGGTTTTCCTGATGCGCCGCGTGCGCACGCAGTCGAACCAACTCGCAACCGAAGCATTGACCCATCGCCAGGTCACCGTGGCTCATGAGGCGATGATGGAGGAAAGGTCCCGTTTGGCAGGTGAAATGCATGATGGTTTGCAACCGATGCTTTCGGGATTGTCGTTCTATCTGGAAGCGGCGGACTCCAAGCTATCGGGGAGGCTGATGGGTGAAGCCACGGAGGAATTGGAGCGATCCCGCACTTTGTTGTCCCGGATCCGTGAGGAATTCCGCCAGTGCATTTGGTGTCTCTACGAGCTTGGGCGCCAGACAGGCGATCTGGACAACGAGCTTCTACGTCTCGCCAGGGTTCAACGCCAATGGATGAATGCCGAGGTGAGGACTGAGATCGAAGGCGTCTCATTTTCCTTACCTTCCAGCATCACGAGAGGTCTGTTGCTCGCCTGCCAGGAAGCAGTCGAGAACGCGGCCCGCCACGGCAATGCGCAACAAATTCTTATTAGATGCGGATTTGAGGATGATGGCATCAAGATCGTTGTCGAGGACGATGGCTGTGGTTTCGTGGTTTCAGAATCGGCGGATATACCCGGCGCGCACTTCGGACTCGCCAGCATGCGCCAGCGGGTGGAGAGATTGGGCGGAAGCCTCGATGTGTGCAGCGAGCCCTGTCACGGCACCCGTCTGACGATACTCCTGTCCCGTCAACGGATCGCCCGCATCGAGGCCAATCCCTTGCTATCATCACCTGCCCGGATTTCCAACCCCTGATAAAGAGATGAAAAATAAAGAACCCAATCCGTCAAACCCAGCCGTTTCACTCATGATCGTGGAGGATCATTTGATCATGCGCGACGGTTTGCGCAGGATGCTTGAAGCCGTAGGATTTGAAATCGTCGGCGAAGCGGGTGATGCCGCTGAGGCGCAGGTGGTCTTCAGTTCGTGCACCCCGGATATCATCCTGGTGGACATCCGGTTAGGAAAGGGGCCGGATGGCATTCAGGTCGCTTCATCACTGTTACGGGCGGATCCCACGTGCAAGGTGGTGATGTTCGCGTCCGATGCCTTGGAGGCGGATCTTCATCGCGCCCGCAAGGCCGGGGCTTGTGGCTTTTTGGTGAAAACGCTTCCCCGGGAAACCATTATTCAGGGAATACTTGATGCCCATCACAATGGCATCTGCCATCCGTTTGAAAACTCGGCCGTCACTCCTTTCGAGCCCCTTACCGAGCGGGAGATTCAGGTGCTGGTCCAGTTGAGGCGCGGCATGACCAGTGCTGAGATCGGAAGTGTGCTTTCCCTGAGTGAACATACGATCAAGTCTCATCTCAAGGCGATCTTCTCAAAGCTGCACGCCGCAGACCGTACCGAGGCGGTTGCAGCTGGCTTCCAGCTCGGCTATCTGCGCGTGAGATGAGCTTTTGAATAAAGAAGCTGGACGGCATCGTCGGTCATTTCCGATTTGGAGAGCGAAAAATTCCCTCGTTCGAGCGATAGCGGACGTTCATGCATTTCGACAACATCAAGTGTCACATGAATCGTAAACTCAATCCGCCCACCATTCATGAAGCGTCGACGCTTCAAATTTCACGCCGCTCGTTCATCCGCCGTGTGTCCGCCACTGCAGCAGCCACCGGACTGCCACTCTGGTTTGTCGAGCGGGAACTGGCCCATGCGGCGGAACCTGCCAAAACCGTCTCATCTCCCAATGAAAGACCGGCCATCGCCCTGATTGGCTGCGGCGGCATGGGCACCACCGATGCAAAAAACGCGCGTCGATTTGCGGACGTCGTAGCCGTTTGCGACGTCGACCAGGAACGTCTTTCGGCCGCCGCCGCTGAATTTTCCAAGGACGGAAAAACTCCGGCAACCTTCAGGGACGTGCGCAAGCTTCTGGAGCGGGATGACATCGACGCGGTCATCAATGGCACACCCGATCACTGGCACAGCCTCATCAACATCGGCGCGGCCAAGGCCGGAAAGGACATCTATTCGGAAAAACCCCTCACCCTTTCCATCGACGAGGGGCACCAGGTGGTCAAAGCCGTGCGCGGTAACCAGGTGATCCTGCAAACGGGTACCCAGCAGCGCAGCAGTCAGCGTTTCCGGATGGCCTGTGAGGCAGTTAGGAATGGCCGGATCGGCCAGCTTCGCGAAGTCAACGTCTGGCTCCCAGCGGGTTTGCGGGGTGGTCCGTTCACCACCAAGACGGTTCCCGCTCACCTCGATTGGGATTTCTGGCAGGGCCAGGCCCCTGCCGCGGATTACATGCCGGAGCGTTGCCACCGGACCTTTCGGAATTGGTATGACTACTCGGGTGGTACCATGACGGACTGGGGCGCGCACCACATGGATATCGGATACTGGGCTGTGGGACTTCCCGCACCGGTGGCAGTGGAAAGCACGCCATTGGCGATCCCCATTCCCGGCGGCTACACCACGTTCAGCGAATACGAGGTGAAATTCACCTATGCCAACGGCGTCGTCTTCAAAGTCCGTACGACCACCGATGACTCGCCCTTTGGAGCTGCCGTCCGGCCGGAAGGCCAACGCAACGGCATTCGCTTCATCGGTGACGATGGCTGGATCTGGGTGAATCGCGACAAGATCGAGGCGTCAGATCGTGAGCTGATCTCCAAACCTCTTCCGGAGGATGCCGAACGCCTCTATCCGAGCAATGATCACATGGGGAATTTCTTCGATTGCATGAGCACCCGCAAGGATCCCATCTGTCCGGTAGAGGTCGGGCACCGGTCCGCGTCCGTCTGCCACCTTGGGACCATTTCCCTCCGCACCGGTAAGTCCCTCCAATGGGATCCCGAGCGGGAAATTTTCACCGGCACACACGCTGAAGAGGGAAACCGCCACCTCGTCCGTGAAATGCGCAAACCCTACGACTACAGCTTCTTCGCCTGAATTGTCAGGCTGAATGCCCCCAAACTTTGGTTTTTCCGAGCCCTAACGAGCAACACTTCGCGGAACCAGTGTGACCGGTCCCACCAATCCTGATGGGAGTAGCGGGGTGTCCTTGCGATGGTAATACCAGGTGACGAACCCTTTCCTGTGTTGCTCGGGGCGCGCCTCGTTTTTGATGAACCACTCCGGATAGGCTTTCATCGCGTGGCCCCGCTGGCCGCGATCCTCGCCCCACTCGAAGTCGGCTGGATATTGTTCATCGCCGACAAGGCGGTTGTGCCACGTGTTGGTGACTGAGATTTCGATTTGGTTGCTTCCTGCCTTGAGTGCGGATGAGACGTCGATGGTGAAGGGTTCCATCCACACAACCCCGAGGTTTTTGCCATTGATCAAGACCCTGGCGAGGTCGTGAACTTTTCCAAGATTGAGTACCGCGCCGGATTTCAGATCCGACACTTCAAACTGACAGCCATAGGTGGCAGTGCCGGAAAAATAACGAATCGCAGGATCCTCTGAGCGGGAGAGATCGACGAGCGAGGGAAGTCGGAGCCCCCGTTTTTCCTCGACCGGGGAGTCCAGCGTGACGGCCCAAGGTCCGCCGATGGTTGTTCGGGATGCGGGAGCGGGTAACTCCAAGGTTTCGCGCTTGCCCGAGGCGAACAAGAGCTCTGCGCGAAGGGCTTCGGAGGAAGTCGCTGTCACGGAACCATCCGCCGCTGCCATCAGATGGAATGGTTTGCTGGCGGGTGGAGTACCGAGCGAAAGCGGCTCGTTTTCCGCAACGGTGATTTTCTGAGTGGCACCATTCAGCGCGTATTCCACCTCCAGTTGCTTCACGATGTTAGAGGCAGGGTCATTTTGAAAGACGCCAGGATTCACATGCGGAATCCGGATGCATCCGGACTTGGTGAGTTGTTGGAGGTGGGCCGTGACATCGGCCCAGCGGTTTGCGGAAGGTGCTCCAAAGCGGGCGTTCAGAATCTTCAGTGGAGAGTCAGCGGCGGTTGCGGAAGATGCCACCACCACGTGATCGGTGGGCAGCTTTGCATCGCGGAAGACCACAAAAACCGAATGCTGGCGTTCAAGCTGGAGATCCACCTCCGTGCGGCCATCTTTCTGTCGCCACACAGGAGCGAAACGCATGGATCCATCCTCCGCGTCCCATAGCTCCGGGCGCATTTCATCCACGCGGAATGAGGCGGTGAACTCAGCGGCGACATCCTGTGTGTTAGCCACGAAGAAGACATGACCCTCGGGTGTCTGACGTGCGGTGGTGGCGATGCCGACCCCCCCGTCGATTTTGGTGAGCGGCGTGATTTTCAGGTCCCGAATCGCCGCATCGGGCCGGCCTGTCGTGTAGAGTTTACCCTTGCCAATGGTCCTCACCGGCTCATCGCTCCACAGAGCGGAGGACTTCACTTCCGTATCCGCCTCGGGAAAGTTTGTTAGGCCGGGTGTGCCGCCGGGTTTCGAGCACACGATGGTGGCCCCTTGTTCGAGGAGCTCCGCGATTTTTCTAACGTCCTGCGGCAAAATTCGTCCATCATGGGCGACGCTGAGGAACGGATAGCTCCGTCCCGATGGCAACACGATGCGGCCGTCGCGAACGGTCAGTCCGTTGCGGAAAATCCGCCAGGGAATCACATCCGCACCCTGCGCTTTGCCAACGCTCACAAAATCGGCGGGAGTTTCTCCCGCTTGCAACAAGGCCTGGCAGCGGCCGAGATACTGGAAAAAGGCAACGCCATCCTTTGCCCAGGTTTGGTGACGGTTGAAATGCGTGCCCCACCAGCCCATCCCCATCCCTGGCTTGTAGCGATCATCAAATGGTTGATGCACCCAATGGTGAAGGATGAGGCGGTTGGCGCCGCTGGCAAAAGTGCCGTCGGCCGATTTCTTCAGAAAAGCCGGAGTTTCCGACCATTTGCTGAGATCCGGCGGACCGGTGAATGCCTCGGCACCCACGACGGTCCGTCCCGCAGCCCGCGCGGCGGCGGCGATCGTTGAATTGATGCCGCCATTTCCGCTGGTCCAGAATTCGCCCATCGGAATGTCTGCCAATGCCGCCCCTTCCACGGTATCGAACTGCCCGCTGTAAGGTTCGAACTGGAGGTCCATGCCCACCGATTTCATTTTCTTCACGCCGGTCAGCCAGCCGTTTTCATAAAACAGAGTGCGGATGACATCGTCATAGTCCCACTTGAACCGCTTGCTCAGATCCGCGTTGCCGACGGTTCTGTTTTCGAGAGTGAGCAACCAGGGGAGGGGATCATAGCCTTTGTATTTCTCAAACTCCTTGCGGAATGCGGGTGTCCAGTTTTGAGCACCCGCCTCATAACTATCGATGAGGAAATGGCGGAAGCTTTTGCCCAGAAACGGTCCGAGATGCTGCTTCATCGGGTCGATCACTTGATCCCAATGAAACTGATTGGCATCGAGGCTGATCTTGTCCACCTCCAGCGTCTTGCCAATGAGCTCGTCGGGGAGGGGATGGGGATTGGCGCCGGTGGGTGCGTGCGCGAAACGGACCACCTGCCATTTGCCAGCCGGCGCATCCCATTCCAGGCGGTTGTCCTTGAATGATGGGGTCAAGTCGATCGTTTTGGCCGGATCTACATCGCCGTCGGCAGGCACGGCGATTACCGCGATGTCGCGGGAAAATGTGAAGCTGCGGCCGCTGTTCCCGTAGCCGTTGTATTTCGTGGGATCAGGCCGGGGGATTTCAACGGAGACCCGTTTTCCGCCTTGGATCATGACGGATTTGGAAACGACCTTCTGCATGTTTCTCTCCTCATCGATCCATGGGCCGCCGGTGGTGGAATAACCGACGGTGTTGTGAAGACCGATTTCCAGCCCGAGCCGCTGCGCCTCGGATGCCGCATGCCTCAGCGCATCCCAATATTTCGGGCTGCGGTAAGTCTGGTCCGGCCACGGATTGTTGAGCGTCGGTTTGTGCGATTCTTGAACGGCCGAGGCAATGTTGAAAATAGTCGCCCCGCCGATGCCGGTGGCTTTCATTGCCTCGAGATCCTTGGTGATTCCTTCCTTGGAAAAGTTCGAGCCCATCCAGTGCCACCAGACATACGGACGGGTGAGTACCGGCGGGCTCTTGAAAACAGACTCAAGCTCGGACGAGCTGGCTGCGGCGATGGCAATCCCGTTGAAGGCGAAAAGTAGGAGAGGAATCTTCATGGTTGGTGGAGTTACTGCAAAAGCTGAAATTGCTGCGAGTCACTGGATACCTCACAGGAATTTGGATCTTTCCGAGGTTCACGCAAAGGTATCGGAGTGATTCAAAAGAAGTTTTGGCTGTAGAATGCAGATAATCAGATGCTTATGAAGTTGATTCGAAAGATTCCGACGCCCAATGTCCGAAGAGATTCATTCGAACGAGGGATAGCGGAAGTCGGCGAGCGATGGTAAGATAAGGCGCAACAATTTTCTATAGGTTGAGACAAACTTCTGAATTGTCAAAGTATCTACATTGTAATTAGATCTTTGATTGACAATCGAGGACGGTTCATCGACTTTCCAATTTCATTCATAAATCCAACCCACGCGTTTCAGTCATGAACAAGTTTACCCGCTATTCCCATCGACGCCCTACAGAATCGGGATTCGCCCTTGTGGTGACGCTGAGTCTGATGATTCTGCTGACAGTCATCGCGGTAGGACTACTT
>JANPKJ010000062.1:0-16457 GCA_031425955.1 Akkermansiaceae bacterium
GATGGTGTCGAGCACGCGTCCGACGCTCCAGTCCATCTCCTCCACCCAATCGCCGTAAGCACCGTTCTGCGAGACTCCTTGGAACGCAGCGCCCGGCCGCACTGGCGCGTGAACGGCGGTATGCGGCATGTAGAGAAAGAACGGCCGGTCTTTGTTAGCAGTGATGAATCCGACCGCTTCATCGGTGTAGCGCGTGGTGAGCGTGGTCTGATCGGGAGGGGCCTCGATGACGGTTTCATCGCGCAGCAGCGGCAGCGGTGGCATGGCGTTTGGGCCTTCATAGGGCTTGCCCGTGCCATCCATGTTATTGGAGTAAGGCAGGCCGAAAAAACGATCAAAACCATGGCGTGTCGGCAGAAATTCCAGCTGATCGCCGAGATGCCATTTTCCGACGATCATCGTGGCATAGCCCTGTGACTTGAGCAGTTCGGGGGTGGTGTTTTCCACGGGATTCAGGCCCACTCCGCGGACTGGAAAGATCACGTCGGGGATACCGACCCGTTTGGCGTAGCAGCCGGTCAAGAGCTGAGCCCGCGTCGCGCTGCAAAGCGGCGCGGCGTAAAAGTTGGTAAGCTTCCTGCCCTCATTCGCCATTCGGTCGAGGTTGGGCGTGCGGTTGATCTGCGATCCGAAGGCGCCAATGTCTGCGTAGCCCAAATCATCGATGACGATGAGGACGATATTCGGCTTGCTTGCGGGTGCCGGTGTCGCGCCGATGGGTGCGGATGTGACAGCGAGTGCCACGCACATCAGGATGAGAGTTATTACAACTCGCGATTGGGTAAGAGTCATGGGTTACGATATTGTTGATCCGCCAACCGCAACACGCCACCCGTCAAATTTAACGGGACGATTCCGCCCCTTTTCCCGCTTTATCTGCCTTGTTCGCTTGCTTGTCGGGCTTCGGGAGAACGCCGGTGCGCTTTGCCCAGGCTTCCCATTTGGCGGACATTTCTTTGACGCGGGCAGGTTCGCTGGCGGCGAGGTCGTGCAGTTCGGTGCGGTCTTTGGTCAGGTTGTAAAGTTCCCAGTCGCCGGTCTTCGCCATCTTGGTGCAGACGATCTTCCAATCGCCCCCGAGCATCGCAGCCTGGCCGCTGTGTTCCCAGTAGAGTGCTTCGTGCCCGACTTGGCCGCCGTTGAATGCGGCGCTGAGGCTTTTGCCCTCCATGGGCAGGATGGGTTTGCCGTTGAACGCCGTGGGATAGCGCGCGCCGGACAGATCGACGCAGGTCGCCATGATGTCGATGATGTGCGCCCGTTCCCGGCAGAGTGCGCCGCCTTTGGGGATGCCTGCCGGCCAATGGGCTACGAGCGGTGTCGCGATGCCGCCTTCGTGCTGGAAGTGCTTGAAGTAGCGGAACGGGGTATTCTGCAACGTCGCCCATGAAGCACCACTCCACGCACTTTGGCCCTCGCCCTTTTTGGCGTCGCTCAATTTTCCATCCGGGCCACCCTCGGCGTTGCCACCGTTGTCGGAGAGGAAAAGGATGAGCGTGTTGTCGAGCACGCCCTGGGCTTTCAGATTTTCGACCACGCGTCCGACCGCTTGATCGAGATGATCCAAACACCCGGCGTAGATCGACATGATCTGGTCAAAGCGATCCTTTTCCTCGTCGCTGTAGGTGTCCCAAGGCCGCACGTCCTTGGTGTTCTTCCATGATTTCGGCAGCGGCGACAGAGGCCAGGATGAATCGATGATTCCGCTGGCGAGTTGCCTTTGGTAACGTTGCTCGCGGAGCTTGTCCCATCCCGCCATGTATTTACCGCGGTATTTTGCAACGTCCTGCTGCGGGGCTTGGAGCGGCCAATGCGGTGCGTTGAACGCGAGATAGAGGAAGAACGGTTTCTTCTCGGCCACCGCTTCGTTGATGAACTTATTGCCGTAGTCCGCATACAAGTCGGTTGTATACCAGTCCTTCGGCAACTCCGGGCTGCCCGGCGCGAGGTTTTTGCCGTTGAGCCACAGCGGGCCTCCCTTTTCTTTCTTCTTCGCGGCGCTGCCATAGTAGAACCCGCCCTGCGCGGTCGAGAGGCTGCGATCAAAGCCGCGCTGCGGTGGTGTCACGGAAAAATCATCGCCACCGAGATGCCACTTGCCGGTCGTGGCGGTGAAATACCCGGCGCTCTTGAGCACCTCGCCGAGAGTCACGCACTCGTCGGTGAGACGACCGCGATAGCCTGGTAGATTCTCATCATTCGTCATGCGTCCGATGCCCGCCTGATGCGCATACAACCCGGTCATCAAGGCGGCGCGCGTCGGACAGCAGCGGCTCATGTTGTAGAATTGGGTGAAGCGCACGCCATTCGCGGCGAGCTTGTCGAGATTCGGAGTCTGGATCTCACTGCCATAGCAACCGAGGTCGGAGAAGCCCATATCATCTGCGAGGATAACGATGATGTTGGGCTTCGCTGCCGCTTGGGCGGCAGCCAGCGGGGCGAGCAACGCGGCGGCGATAATGAACGGGCGTCTCATGGACGTTGTGAGTTGAACTACTACTTGGTTAGAGGCACTGGGTTTTTGACCTGACCCGCGTCACGCACACCGGGGGTGCGATTCTTCTTGTTGGTTTTCTCCAAGCCGAGATCGGCGCCCATCTTCGCGATCAAGGCCTGAAGGCGCTTCACCTCGTCGGGATGCTGCGCGGCCACGTCCGTTTTCTCGCCGATGTCATTGTCGAGATTGTAAAGACGTGGAGCCGTGATCGAAGCAGTGACAGATGTCTTGTCGGCCTTGATATTTTCCTTTTTAGCAGCCTTGCCCTCCGCACTGTCCGTGCCGGGAGCTTCGCCGCCATTTCCCTCGTCCTTCTGGTCGGCGATGACGAGCTTCCAAGGGCCGGAGCGAACAGCCTCCAACGAACCCCATAAGAAGTAATAGAGCGCTTCATGGGGCGATGTTTTGCTTTGGCCCGAGAGCACGGGCCAGATGTCCAGTCCGTCGATTTTCGGCTCCGCTGGAACTTTGCCCCCGGCGAGGCCCACCAGAGTGGGTAGCACGTCGATCTCGCTCGTGGCCACATCACTGACGGCACCTGCGGCAATTTTGCCCGGCCACCACGCGATCGTCGGCGTGCGCAGGCCACCTTCCCAAGTGCTGCCCTTTTTCCCACGTAACGAACCGTTGCTATAATTTTTTCCAGTGCCGCCATTGTCGCTGGTGAAGAGCACCAAGGTCTTCTGGTCGAGCTTCAATTGCCTGAGTGTATCCAGCACGCGGCCCACGCCCGCGTCCACTTCCTCTACCCAGTCGCCATAGTCGCCGTTGTTTGATTTGCCCTGGAAGGCTTTGCCAGGCTCTAGCGGCGAATGAACGGCGATGTGTGGCAGATAGAGGAAGAACGGCTTGTCCTTGTTAGCGGTGATGAAGTTCACCGCCTCCTCGGTGAAGCGCGCCGTCAGTTGATCCTGCACCGGCGGTGCCTCGATGACCTTCTCGTCGCGCAACAAGGGCAGCGGCGGCATAGGGTTTTTGGCATCGGGCTTCTTGCCGGTGCCGTCCATGTTGTTCGAGTAGGGCAGACCGAAAAAATGGTCGAAACCATGGCTTGTCGGGAGAAACTCCGGTTGATCGCCCAAGTGCCATTTCCCGATGCACATGGTGGCATAGCCCAGTGGTTTCAAATGCTCCGCAACCGTCTTCTCACTCGCGCTGAGCCCGGCGCCCTTCACCGGAAACAACACGTCGCCGATGCCAACCCGCTTCGCATAACACCCCGTCATCAACTGGGCTCGCGAAGCACTGCATAGCGGCGCGGAGTAGAAGCTGGTGAGCTTCATGCCTTCCGCAGCCATCCGGTCGAGGTTCGGCGTGCGATTGAGCTTCGAGCCGAAAGGCCCGATGTCGCCATAGCCCATGTCGTCGAGCAGAATGACGACGACATTCGGTTTCCCGGCCGGTGTCGGCGTCCCGGCAAATGCGGCGGATGTGACAGCGAACGCCACGCACATCAAGATGGATGTTCTTACAACTCTTGATGGGATATCAGTCATGGGTTGATTTATGTTTGATCCGCCAGCAGCAACACGCCACCCGTCAAAGTTAACGGGATGATGCTTGTCACTCTTGCATCGAAAGGCGTAGGAACTGTCCCTTCATGGATGTGGTTGGCAGGATGGGCATCATGCGGATCCAGATTGAAATGCGGTCCACAGTGGCTTCAGGGATTAGAAAAAACAATCGCGGGTGAATTCCGGATACTTACTCCGTTAACATCCGGTGCGAATACCGCAACCGGTCTTGAATCGCTGGTTTGCCCCTTGAAATGATCAAGAGACAAACCGTCGATGTTCTCGAACTTCCCAACCGGACGAAGATCCGGAGTTTGGAGAGTGAATTCCATCTTCTTGAGGTGCAGGTCCTTCACATGACGGGCGAAGATGCCGTAGGCCGGCATGTTTCCCTTGCCGGCTGGGTCTGGATAACTGGTTCCAAGATCCTTGGGATTTCTGGAGGCATCTTTCGCCGTTCCGCCACCTTTGCTCACGATGCGGATGTTCTCGAGGTGAAGATTTTCAATCGGAGTGTTCGCCATGCCGAAGACTTGAATGCCGCTCATCACATCCACGCCTTCGGCGACCACATTGGAGATCTTCACGTTTTTCATCCGGCTGACGGTGGTGAGATTCGGCGTTCGGTTGCGCTCTCCAGTCACGATATAGAGCGCGTAGTGCACCACGTCGGTCATCTTCAGATTGTTCACCGTGACGTTCTCAATGAGGCCGCCATCGACCATCTCAAGAGCGAATCCCATGCAACTGATAAAAGTGCAGTTCGTGACCGTGCAATTTCGAAATCCACCGCTGGATTCAGTGCCGAACTTGATGCGGCCATTTCCACGCAGGCCGTTTTTCCGTTCACTCGGTTGTCGGGTTCCATCGAGCAAGGTTCCCTCCTTGAAGCCCGACACCTGGCAGTCGGTGATCGTTAGGTTTTCAGTCAAGCGCGGGTAGCCAAGTGCATGTGAGCTCTTGGGACAAATGGCGTCGTCATCCGGCGAGTTGACGCGGCAATTTCTAACCATGACGTCGTGGCAGCAATCAATGTCAATGCCGTCGCGGTTGGTGTCGATGGTGAGGTTTTCCATCAGCACGTCGTCGCAGCCGGTGACAATAATCGCAAACCAGCCCCCTTTTAAGATCGTGAGTTCGCGGATGACGACGTTTTTGCAGAGTTTGAGGGAGATGGCTTTATTGGCGGCGAGGGTAGGCTCCACGGGTGCCTTGGAAACACCGTGTGCCATTTCGGAGAATCCCATCTTTTTATTGAGAGCTCCCTCCCAAGTCGTGAGTGCAGAGCCGTCGATCATCCCCTCACCGGTGATCGAGACGTTGTTGAGGTTCTCGCCCCAGATCAGACTGTTGCGGAAAAAGGTGTGACCACCATCCTGATAGTAAGGAGGAGGGACAGCCTCGGTCGGATCGTAGGAGGTGCTGTTCCACTTGTCCGCGACAAGGACCGCACCTCTTCCGATGCAGAGGTTGATGTTGCTTTTCATGCGGATCGATCCGCTCAAATACCTGCCTTCAGGTATAACCACCGTGCCACCACCCGCGGCGGCAGCGGCCTCAATCGCCTTGTTGATGGTGGGACTATCGAGTACCTTCCCGTCGCCCACGGCTCCGTATTCGCGGATGTTGAATGGTGTGTTTGCGGCAGCGGCGGAGTGGATGCCGAACCATGCGAGAACCGGACAGAGTAGCAGTAGATTGAGGATGGCTGACATGGTGGGTTTCGGATGCTGAACAGTTTTTATTTGAAGGATTTCGGTTCCTGGGGATTGAACTCGGCCTTGTCTGCGGATTCCGGGACACGGTAGTCCAACGCTTTTGCCTGGAGGTCCAGTTCCACCGTCATTTCCGTCAGTAATTTTTCATGAGCGGGGTCTTTCGCGAGGTTGCGTGTTTCGTAGGGATCTTGGTTTAGATCAAACAACTCTGTCCACTCATCATGCCCGGGGTATTTCACGAGCTTGGCGGAATCAGTACGCAGGGTGAGAAAGCTGGGCGTGTTAGGGTAATTCTTTTCGATGAAATACTGGGCGAGGAAGGATTCCCGCCAGTTCGTATGATCGCCGCGCATTAGAGACAGCAAGCTCCGGCCCTGCATCTGCCGGGGGACCGGAATTCCGGCGAGTTCGAGAAAGGTAGGAGCCACATCAACACTGAGCACCATGTCATCGAGCACTTTGCCCTTGGGAAACTGTTTCGGATAGCGGACCAGCATCGGGACGCGCAATGATTCCTCATAAGCGGCGCGCTTGTCGCCCAGGCAATGCTCGCCATGAAAAAATCCATTGTCGCTGGTGAACACCAACACCGTATTCTCGCTGAGTTTCAATTCATCGAGAGTATCCAGAAGACGTCCGAGGCTTTCGTCGGCCGAGGAAACGCAGCGAAAATAGTTGAGACCCACATTGATGCCACGTTCTTCCTTGATCGCAGTCTCTGCCAGAAGTTTTCGTTCCGCATCCTCTTTGCTGAAGCGGTAAATGGACGGGGTGGTCAGATTCGGCACCAAGCGCGCCTTCTCGTTCGCATAGAGCTTTAGAAAACGCGTGGCAGGCTTGCAGGGCTCGTGGGGAGTCTTGAAGCCAATGAAAATCGAAAAGGGCTTTTCCCGATTCTGTTTGAGGAAATCGATGGCGAAGTCGGTCGTCACATCATCCACCCAGCCTTGGGTGGGCGTCATTTTCCCATTGATTTCGAATGGACAATCCCAGTATTCACCTTGGCCGATGAAGGAGGCATTGAAGTCGAATCCCGGCCGTGGTCCTGGTTGCGTGCCGTGGTGCCATTTGCCGAAAAATCCCGTCTGGTATCCCGCATCCCGCATGAGAGCGGAATAGGTCACGTTGCCCATAGGGAACGGCTCGTGGTTGTTCGTCACCTCGTTCACATGGTTGTAGGTGCCGGTTAGAAATACCGCACGGCTGGGGGAACACAGCGAGAGCGTGACAAAGGCATTGCGAAACCGGACGCCCTCCGCCGCGATGCGGTCCATGTGCGGCGTCTGCAACCACGGAAAACGTGCGCGTTCGCCCTGCTCCTTCTGGACGACACTCAAGGCGTCCCAGCGCTGATCATCCGTGATGATGAAAATGAAATTCGGCCGTTGGACATCCGCGAATGCCCGAGTGATGCCAACTAGCGACACCATGGCAAGCGAGGCGGAAATTATCCGGGACGCAAATGTCTTCAGATAGCGGTTCAATTCGGGATTCAGAGGCATATTCAACGGGAAACAAATGTGATTGCCGCAATCCGCTCGCAGCCTGCCACCCGTCCGAAGTGACGGGTGGGCTTACTTAATAACCAAGAGCCAAACCCTTACGGCAGGCGCTTGATCTTGAGGCGGACGAATTGCGTCGAAGGACCGCCGACGAGGGTGTAGGAGACCGAAGAGGCATTCTCGGTGGTCGGAGAGACTTCCGTCCATGCGCTCAAGCTGGTAGAGATTTCAAAGAGGTAGTCGATCTGTGGATCGGCTGCAGCTTCGGCCCCCTTGGCGTAGGTGAGCGTGTAGTTAGGTCCTACCTTCACGAGGGGTGACTGGGCGGTGAAGGCGGTGGGAATACTGCCGATGCCGTATTCGGTGCCATTGTCGAGGCCATCGTTATCATTGTCATCGGTGAATGGCGCACCGCCGATGCCGTTGGTGATGGCCCATGACTCGTAACTCACGCCCGTGCTCACGGCGAGGCTGAGAGTGCCGGAGGGCTCGCTGTAGGTCCAGGTGTTGGAACCATCTACCGCCTTCCAGACGCCGGACGGACTTTCGTTCCAGGTAAGCGACGGGTTGCTGGCGATTCCGGCCAGGTTGGAGTTGACGGTGGCCGCATCGACGATGGTCCAGGAGTTGCCATTTGCGATCGCAGTCCCGGTTAGATTAAAGCGAAGGGTGCCGTTGAGGTTGGCTGTGCCCGCGCCAGTGATCTTGTTGGAGGTGCCATTGAGGGTAGGGGCGAAACTGAGTTGGCCACTGGTTTCCAAGGTGGCACCCGAGCTGACGGTCACCGTTCCGGCGCCGCTGTGCGCGCCACTCACACGAAGCGTGCCGGCCAATACATTGGTCGCCGCTCCGTAAGTGTTGGCTGCCGTCAGCTCCAGCGTGCCGAGCCCGTCCTTGATGAGAGTTCCGCCACTTGACAACACTCCACCAAGGACGGCGTCCACTGCGGCAGAGCCATTATGGACGGTCACCGTGCGACTGCCACCGTTGAAGCTGATCGGATTGACCACCGTCACTTTACTGTCCGCTGTAGCATCGCTGAGAATGAAATTCGTGCCAAAGACACCGCCAGCCTGGTTCCAGATGATGGGATCCGCGGCTCCGCCGAAGTTGACGAGGCGGTCGCCGCCGAATGCCGCGAAGCCGCCTTGTCCGTTGGCGGCCCAGCCGACTTGGTTGGGTCCCGGAGAGATGCCGAGGATGGCGCGGGTGAAATCACCCGAAGCAGCGGTCAGGCCGATCACGCCGCCGCTATTGAAGAGCAGGGCGCTGGTGCCACCAGTGACTCCGATGCCACCGGGGAGGGCATTGGCCGAATCAAGCTTCAAATCGCCGCCGTTGACCGTGGTGGTGCCCGTGTAGGTGTTCGTGCCAGCGAGCGACTGCGTGCCGGTACCCGACTTGGTGAGGGACAAGACACGCAAGGTCGGCGTGGATGAGGGCGGGGTGACGACAACGACAGTCTCTGTATAATTCTCGATGGATCCGTTGAAGCTATAGATGCCACTGCCGCCCAGGATCAGGGTGCGGTTGCCACCCGTCAGCGAAACCACGCCGCCCGAGACTCCGTCGTCATTCAGACCGCCGATCGTCGGGCCGGTGATGTTCACTTCAAAAAGCCCGCCGGAGCGGATTTTTACGACATTCGTCGCATTGACGGCGTTGATGTTGGACACCCGAAGACAGCCGCCCGCGAGAACGTCAAGCGCGCTGCTATAGGTGAGACTTGGCACGTTGAGCACCACCCGGTGGGTTCTGAGAATGGGAGTGGCGGCGCTGTTGATAATCGTCAGGGTGCCTGCTCCGGTGAGAGCGACGGTGCTGAAGGTGAGGGTGCCGCCGAGGCTATCCAGAGTGAGGCTGCGGTTGAGGGTGACGCCACCTGAGAAGGTGGTCGTGCCTCCTCCGCCGGTTCCCTGGATCGTCAACGTATTGGCGGTGCTGCCGCTCTGGACGACGATCGGGTTTGCGAAGGAGCGGTTATCACCCCTGAGCATGGCATTCGCTGTTCCCGAAGTATCACCCAACAGAATGCTGCCGGTTCCGAATGCTACAGACGAGGTAGCGCCGGAAACGGTTCCCTGCTTGATCGTCACGCCACTACTGAAGGTGTTCACGCCGCGTAGGGTGAGAATTCCTGCGCCGGTCTTGCTGAGACCGCCGTTGCTGACGATCCCATCAAACTGCAGATCACTTGCAAGCGACAGCTCGCGGACCGCGCCACCGAGGTCCACCGTGCCGGAAGTGTTAATCTTAGCGGTGCCGGTCGCATCGCCGATAGCCAAGTTGCCGCCGATGACGATGCTATTGGCAAGGGTGCGCGCGGTCGCGCCGCTGGGAGCGAGCGTGCCACCGTTGAGGGTGAGCGTGCCGGTGCCGAAGCAGGCGTTGTTGCCGATCCGCGCGGTCCCGGCGGTTAGAATGGTTCCGCCGGTGTAGGTCTTCGCGCTGTTGAAAATTGCCGGGCCGGTGCCGCTGCTGTTGACGGTGACCGCCTTCGCGCCGTTGACACCATCGGTGATGTTGCCATCAAGGTTCAAGTTGCCTGATGAACTGTTGTTGATCGTGAGCTCGCTATCGAGTGCCAGCGGCGCGCTGATGCTGGCGTTGTTAGTGGTGGAGACCTGGTTGATTTGCGCTGCGGAAGCGCCGTTGTCGAATGTGAGAGAACCGGACGAGAGTGCCAGCGTGTAGGAGTTCGAACCATTGGGGTCGCCAATGTTGAGGGTCCCGATACGGACAGCCGTGTCGATGGTGACGGTCTTGCCGGCAGCGGTGATGTCGAAGTTGAGTCCGATCACATCACCTGCAGCGGTTCCGGGGACGATCGGGTCGCTGCTCCAGTTGGCGGCGGTGCTCCAGGTGCCGTCGGCATCGACATTCCAGTTTGCACTGGCGGCATAGGCGTTCAGGGAGATTGTCAGTGCGATGGAAGTCGCGAGAATGCAGTTGCGGAGATAGGGATTGGAGCGGTTTTTCATGGGAATGGATTAGGGTTGATTCGCCCCCACCATAGAGGGAGAGCTTTGGAAAGAAACCCGTCAAAATTGACGGGGCGCAGGTCAGATGCTCAGGTACTTGGCGACGGCCTGGGACCGGGAATGCACCTGGAGCTTTTCGTAAATACTGCGGATGTAGCAGTTGACGGTCGGGATGCTCAGTTGCAGTTGATCGGCGATTTCCTTGTAGAGAAAGCCTTGTGCCAGCAGCTCCAAAACCTGCTTCTCCCGCGGCGCAAGCTTGTCCGTGGCCGAGACCACGGGCTCGGAACGCTGAAACGACTGGACGATTTTACGGGCGATCCCACTGCTCATCGGCGACTCGCCCCGATGAACCCCGATGATTGCGGACAGGAGTTCCTGGCGTGAAGAGCGCTTGACCAGATACCCGGTCGCGCCAGCTGTCAACGCCTCGAAAATCAGGGCGGCATCGTCAAAGGCGGTGAGCATCATGAACTGGGTTTCGGGCATCAGCAGCTTGAGCTGGCGGACGCACTCGATCCCGCTCAAGCCGGGCAGATTGATGTCGGAAAGCACCACATCGGGGCGAACCGTGGGTAGATCTTCAATCGCGGATTCCGCGCTGCCATATTCACTGACGATTTTGATGCGTTTGTCGCTCGCGACGCGCTCCTTGATGGCCTCGCGCAACGCGGCGTCGTCTTCAATGATGGAAACCTGGATGCTCATGGTGATTTGATTCTGTTGGACTGGTGATGGAGTGGCAGGAAAATTTCCACGCGGGTGCCTTTGCCGGGTTCGGTATGGACTTCGACCCCACCGTTTACGCGATGCAGCCGGTTTTGCATGTTACTCAATCCGTTGCCCTTGGCCTGCGGGATGCCAGCGGGGCTGAACCCGCGCCCGTTGTCCTCGATGGTTAGTAGGATGGCCTGCTCCTGCCACTTGAGAGAGATCCGGACCTCGCTGGCACCGGCATGTTTGATGATGTTGTTGAGCACCTCTTTGAATACGAGGAACAACTCATGGCGCTTCTCGGCTTCCAAGGGGATGCTCGGCACATCCATGGGAATGTCCAAACGGCAGGCGATCCGGGCGACGGCCAGAAGGTCCGAGGCAAAGGAACAAATATAGTTCACGGTATTGTCCAGCGAGTCGTGCTTCGGGTCCTGCGCCCAGACAATCTCCTCCATGGTCCGGGTCAATTGCCGTGAGGCTTCACAGATTTCATTGAGCCTCTCTTGTTGGCGTGAACCGGGCTGGGTCTCAAGTGCGGCGGACTCGCTGACCATCGAGATTCGCGAGAGAACCGTGCCCAGATCATCGTGAATATCCCGGGCGATCCGGGCGCGCTCCTGCTGGACCGCCTGCTTGCGCTCCATGGCCTCGAGTTTCCTGCGCATCCGACGGCGTGCCCTCATGCGTTCCAGCACGAGCAAGAAGGCGATGAGACTCACCAGTGCCGCCGCCCGAAACCAGATATTGTTATAAAACGGCGGCGCGATGACCAGTGGTAGCACGGTTTCCTCCCCGGTGGGAATTCCCATGGCGGTGACTTCCTGAATGCGGAATTGATATTGACCACTTGGAAGGTTGGGATAACTGACCTCCCCCCCGCGCCCCCATCCGACGGAATAAACTTCACTCCATTCCAACTCGAGCTTGTTGCCGGGGACCACCGGCAGGAGGTTCTTGTCCTTGAGTCGCCATGCCGTATAATCCCGTGGATTACTATCCATGATCATTAACGCATGATTCGACACGGCGGGCGGCCCCTTCCATATCAGTCCGCCACCCAGCGCGCCGCCGTCCCGCACCCAGAACTCCGGATCGCCCTGTGGCGAATCCAAAGCGCGGCCGCTCTCGAAGCCCTCGTCTAACAGACTCTTGCGCGGAGCATTTCCGCTGCCGAGTTCCCAAACCTTTAAATCGTCCACCAACCAGACGCCGGTGTTTTCCTCATGACCACCCGAATCGATCCAAACCGCCATCCAGACCGCCCGCGCCGGGACGACCGCCTGCTCGCTGCGGGTGGTCAATTCCGAGGTGGTTAGATCTCCCGTCCATCCCACCGATTTTCCCGAACTTCGAAACTCCTCGCGGGAAACCGGGATTTTGTTTTCATCCAGAAATTTCAAAACGAGGTGCATGTATGAGCGATCCAAGTCCCGCCATTCCGCGTCGTACCCCTCCAGCTTATATCGCAGGCGGACCGCATATTGCGAAGCGCCGTCCGGGGGGGCAAATGCAACTGTCAGAGCGCCGCCTTTCTGCGGCAGACCCACTGCGGCATAGCGTTGCACCCGCACCTCATCACTGCTTGGTGGCGCGGAGGCGTCTGTGAGATTCTGTAGCCCGGCATTGTAATTCCGCCCCCCATAGCTGAGCGCCCGCAGCTCCACAACAGGCGGACGTATGGCGGATTTCAAACTGACTGCCGGTGCCTCGGGAGCCGCCGCGCAGGGGACGATCCACCCTGCAGTCAGGAGGAGCCCCAATGAAATGAGCCGCCATCGAGGAAAGGTTGTTGGCCTCCGGCGTCTGGACTCAAATTTCAGCAGATTCAAAACAAGCATGGATTTTCACTTTCTACCGGGGACTGAGGCTAGCTCCAAAGTGAAACTCGAACGATCTCATGGCAAGCGGGGTATTTCAAACTTTCAGGGCGGCGGAAGCTCGCGAAATCCTGCGTTCAGTCATCCTCGATGCCGTTTCGCATCAACAAGGGTTTGGGATTTGCAACCTGCCCCGCAGCCCGCACGCCCGGTGCCTTATCCCCCTTGATTCCAAGATCCTTGTCCATGGCCGCGATCTGTTCTTGCAGCCGCTTCACCACGGCGGGGTGCTGCGCGGCCAAATCGGTCGTCTCGCCCACGTCCTTGTCCAGATCGTAAAGCCGCGCCGTGAAATCCTTGATCGCGTAAACGTCCACCTTCTTGCCCGCCTTCTCGTGCTCGGCCTCCTTTTGCGGCCGGATCTGCAGTTTCCACTCCCCCGAGCGGACGGCCGCAAGCCATTGGCCGTCCCAGTAAAACAACGAGTCATGGGGTGACTCTTGATCCTTGCCGGAGAGCAGCGGCCAAAGGTCCTTGCCATCGATCCTGCGGTCTGCGGGTGGTGTGCCGCCTGCCAGTCCGACAGCGGTAGGTAGAAGTTCCATCTCGCTGACGACGGCGTCCGATACCGATCCTGCGGGAATTTTGCCCGGCCAACAGGCCACTGCGGGCACCCTGACTCCACCTTCCCAGCAGGAAAACTTGCCGCCGCGCAAGGGCGTGGCGACGCCGGCGTTTTTCCCCTTGGAAAGCCACGGGCCATTGTCACTGGTGAAAAAAACCAGCGTGTTCCGCTCCAACTTCATTTCCCTGAGTGCGTCGAGAATCTGTCCGACGCTCCAGTCGGCCTCCTCGACCCAGTCGCCATAGGCTCCATTGGTCGACTTGCCCTTGAAAGCCTTGCCGGCCTCCAGCGGCACGTGGGTGGCAATGTGCGCCAGATAGAGAAAGAACGGCCGCTGACGGTTCGAGCGGATGAACTCCACGGACTCACTGGTAAACCGTTCTGTTAGCGAATGCTGCTCGGGTGGAGCCTCGATGGTCTTGTCATCCCGTAGCAACGGCAGCGGCGGGCGCGCTTTTTGGTCGGGTTGAGGGCTGATCTGCTCGCCCATGTCGTTGGAGTAGGGAATGCCGAAGAAGTGATCGAAACCCTGCCGGGTCGGAAGAAACTCCGGTTGATCGCCGAGGTGCCACTTGCCGGCCATCATGGTGGCATAGCCTTGTTGCTTGAGATGCTCCGCGATGGTTGTCTCGTCGGGATTGAGGCCGACAGCGGACACCGGGAAAAGCGCGCCGCTGATGGATACCCGTTTGGCATAACATCCGGTCATCAACTGCGCGCGAGACGCCGAACAAACGGGTGCCGCGTAGAAGCTTTTGAGCGTCATACCCTCCGCCGCCATCCGGTCGAGATGTGGCGTGCGGTTGAGCTTCGATCCGAACGGGCCAATGTCGCCGTAGCCGACGTCATCCATGAAGATGATCACGACGTTGGGCTTAGCCAGTGTTTCAGCCGTGGCGAAATGTGAGGAGGTGAGCAGCGCAAGAGATAGATAGTGGAGCGGCTTCATTTCTTGGGATAGGGCTAAGGCAGGCGTTTGATCTTGAGCCGCACGAAGTTACTCATGCCCCCGCCGGACAGCGTGTAGGAAACCGCGACGCCACTCTCGGTGGTTGGGGCGACCTCTAACCAGACGCGCAAGTCGGTTGAAATCTCGAAGACGTAATCGATCGCGGGATCGACTGCTGCTTCCACGCCCTTGGAATAGGTGAGTGTGTAGTTGGTAGAGGCTGGAACCAATGACTGATTGGCGGTGACGACCTTGGGATTGCCGCCAATGGCATATTCAACTCCGTTATCAAGACCATCATTATCGGCATCGTCGGTGAAAGGTGCGCCGGAGATCTCATTGGCGGTCGCCCATGTGTCATAGGTCGCCGCGCTGCGGACCAATGCGATCCGGGTGCCTCCGGCGTAGGCGTAATCCACGCTGTAACCGCTGGGCGGCGTCACTGACGCGAAGGCCGCACCGGTCTTGCTGGTATAGTCAGCGATGATGTAGGCAGCGTCATCGAGCGTGCCCGTGACGTTGAAGGTCACTACTCCATTGGTGAGATCCAAGCCAGCGGCAACGATCCTGCCGCTGGAGCCGGACCCGGCGGCATTGAGATCGATGACATAGGTCTGGGTGGCAGGAAGCGCGAATGATGACTTGGCGGTGGTGTCGAAAGTGGCACCAGTGGCAATCGTTACATTGGGGCTCGCGATGGAACCGTTCACGCCAAGAACCAGAGTGCCCGCTCTGATCGCAGTGTTGCCGCTATAGGTGTTGGCGGCAGTGAAAGTCAGCGAGCTGCCGTTGACCGTGAGCGCCACTTTCCGGTTACCGGTGACCAAGGTGATCGGATGAGTGACTGAATCCTGAATCACCCCGCCGAAGCTGCTGATGCCGGTGGTGGTGAGTCGTGAGTCGGCGGTGATGGAACTGCTGCCAATCGTGGCGGCGTTGGTGCTTTTGACGATGCCTGCGAGCGTCTGATTGAAACCGGCCAAATTAAAGGTCGCAGCAGCATCCTGAGCCATCGTAAGAGTGGCTGCGGTCGCCAGGCCATTATTGGCACCGAGAATGATATTCCCCGAGCCAGCAAGGAAGTCAGTATAACTTCCACCGCCGCTGAAGATCCCTCGGTTGCGGCGAAAATAGACGGGAACCGATGAGTTGATGGCCCCATTGACGGTCAGTGAGCCAGACGTAGCGGAGCCAAAGTGTCCGCCATTGGTAGGAGTGGCATTGAGGGTGATCGTGCCTCCGAGCACGGCATTGATGTTCGAAGCAGTATCAATCAGGCCCTGGCCACTGGTGCCGGTGGCAGCATTGACGGTGAGGTTGTTAGCATAAGTGACGTTGCCGCCCAACTGCAAGCGCACGGCGGAGCCGCCGAGCGCCACGTTGCCGGTGCCGAGCGCGGTGGGGGTATCCGGTTCTAGAACACCACCGCTGAGAGTCGTGCCGCCGCTGTAGTTGTTCGCACCGCCGAGGACTTGGAATCCGGTGCCGGATTTGGTCAAGGCCGTGATACCGGTTCCGTCCGAGATCGAGCCGATGAAAGCATAGCTGCCGGAGCCGCCCAGCGTGAGGGTGCGAGTCGTAGAGGCACCATTGTTGGTGACTGTGCCGCTAGCGCTTGCGCTATCATTCAGACCGGCAATGGTGACATTGCTCCTGACATCCAGCGTGGCACCGGAATTCACCCGGACTTCATTGGCGGAATTCAATGCCGATCCGCTTGCCAGGCGCAAGGTGCCGGTGTTGGCAGTCACCAAGCCGGTATAGCCGGTGCTGGCGGGGTGCTGGAGAACGACCGTGGCGTTACTGCTGGTATTGCTCACTACGATGTTCCCGGAGCCAGAGAGACTTCCTGTTTTAAAGATCAAAAATGAGCTGTTGGAGTTACCACCGTCCAGCGTCACGCTGTTATTCAAGGTGATGTTTCCGGTCAAATTGCCCGATCCGCCGCCACCCGGTCCCCGGATCGTTAGAACACCTGAATTTCCCGCCTGCACCGTGACCGCATTGGAGAAAGAGGTCGCGCCGCTCATCGGGACCAGTGTGGCACTGGCGCTGCCACTGGTGTCGCCCAGATAGAGAGTTCCCGAGCCAAAGGCGGTGGTGGAGCTTGATTGGGTAACCGTGCCTTCCCGGATGT
>JANPKJ010000063.1:0-90021 GCA_031425955.1 Akkermansiaceae bacterium
TTCCACTTCGGCTTCCCAAAATCGAGTCCCTCGCCACTCCATCCTTGATCCCCAATCCATGATCTCCTATTGCTTTCCCACACCCCGCCACTACAGCTTAGTTTAGCCCCTCCGTGGTCGAACTTTCGGGTCCACCTCAGATCGACGGTCAAAAGAAGAGCTTCGATGCACAATACTGGCTGCAAAAGTTTAGCAAACGCGGCCCGCGCAGTGTGTGGTCGAAGATCAACATTGGTCACATTGAGAGACTCACGAGCGAGGATCGGATGCAGCCGGCAGGCCAGGCTGCGGTCGATGTCGCGAAAGCGGATGGCCGCTGGGAGCAAGCGTATCATTCATCCAGCACGCATGAGTTGCCCGCGGATTTTCTCGCCGCCGTCGGCAAGCACGCAAAGGCTAAAGCCTTTTTCGATACGCTCAACAAAGCCAACCGCTACTCCATTTACTTTCGCCTCACTACCGCGAAGAAGCCGGAGACACGCACACGACGTTTCGAGCAGTTGCTGGAAATGCTCAAGAGGGGCGAAAAACTCCACTAACCATCGTTCATGATCCCGGAGTTGACTGAAGATCTGTTCCGTCAGGAAGGCGCACGTCTCGTCGCCACCCTGACCGCGCATCTCGGTACAAATCAGTTACTACTCGCCGAGGACGTGGTGCAGGAAGCGCTCGTCCGGGCTCTGCAAACGTGGCCGTATCGCGGCATTCCTGACAATCCCGCCGCATGGCTCACGCAAACGGCGAAGAACCTGGCGCTCGATCACCTTCGCCGTCAACGACGCTGGAACGAGAAACAACCCAGCATCGCCGCTGAGCACGAGCGCTGGTTTTCTACCCCTTTCAATGAGGAGAAACACGACACTTTTGCCGACGACACACTGCGCATGATGTTTGTTTGCTTCCACCCGCAGCTGTCCACCGAGGCGCAGACAGCGCTCGCCCTCCGCACGCTCTGCGGCCTGAGTCCTGCGGAAATCGCCGCCGCGTTCCTCAGCACGGAAGCCGCCATCAACAAACGCCTCGTCCGCGCCCGCCAACGAATCCGTGAGCTCAACCTGCCCTTTGCCGTGCCCGGTCCCACGGATCTGCCGGAACGCCTCGACGGGGTGCTGCGCACGCTCTATCTGCTTTTCAACGAAGGCTACAAGGCGTCCTCCGGCGACCGCCTTGTGCGCGAGGACCTCTGCCATGAAGCGATCCGTCTCACGGGTTTATTAGTAGAGAATCCCGCCACCCGCGAGCCGCGCGTCCACGCCCTGTTGGCGCTGATGCTGCTTAACGCCGCCCGACTGCCCGCTCGCACCGATGACGCCGGCAATCTCCTGCGCCTCCACGAGCAGAACCGTGGCTCATGGGACACTTCACTGATCCAGCGCGGCATCCATCATCTCGGACTGGCCGCCGCCGGAGAAACGATTAGCGAGTATCACCTGGAAGCCGGCATCGCCGCCTGTCACAGCACCGCCGCCGATGAAGCGTCCACGAACTGGTCACGCATCCTCTCGCTTTACGACCAACTCGTCATGCTCAGCACCTCGCCCGTCGCAGCCATGAACCGCGCCGTCGCCGTCGCACGGGTGCACGGAGCGCAAGCCGGACTGGACGCGCTCGCCGCCATTACCAACCGCAGCTCGCTGGAGTCCTATCACCTCTATCATGCCATCCGTGGCTCGCTCGCGGCGGAACTCGGCCGCATCGCCGAAGCGCTCACCCATTTCCGCCAAGCCGGAAACCTCGCATTGTTACCTGCCGAAAGGGATTTCATCGCAAGGAGGATCGCGGAGATAAGCGAGTGAGCCAAGAGGGATCCATAGATCTGCAAGAACCGTCGCACCGTTAACCTTCACGAGGGTGTTTCGTTCTCGGAGCTCGTTCTTCAGCGTTGAAGCAGTCCCAAAATAGGCGGCATGGTTTCTTTCCAAGCGTGGGCGACGGCACAACGGATCACCGCGTCTTCATCATCGCGTCGCGGAAAACTTTTCGCCTCACGCAGTTTTTTCGCGGCGCGGGTGATCGCGCCAAGTTCGGGGGCCAGGGACAGTACGCCGAGAGCGGCCGACAAGGCGGTGGCGGCAAGCACACAGGAAATTCCGCCCATGATCGGGATCTTCGCGACGATCACGGCGAACACGGCGATGATCCCGCTGAGCGGTGGCACGGCCATGCCGAAGCGGCGGGAGTTCTCCCGTGCCGCGGCAGCCTTGGGATCTTGTTCGCGCCATTCTGCGAGAGCTTTCAGCCGGAGTTGGCGGCCGAATTCGGATGCCGATTCCTCGGCGCGGTGGATCACGGCGGAGTCTTCGGGCGATGGCATCCAGGTTGCCAGATCGCATCGGCACTGGCGCTTTCCATCGTCGGCCAGGATGCGAAGTCCGAAAAACCAACGGCTGACGAAGGCGGCAATGATCGGGATTGCGGAAAATAGAAAAAGGAGACGCCACATGGAGAAGGTTGATGGTTGCGAGTGGATGATTGATAGAAAGAGCTATTTTCTCGGACTGCCTGCCGCGACCCAGGCTTTCGGGTCGTCCGGCCACGGATGGCGCGGGTAGCGGCCGGCGACCTCCTTTTTCATCTGGGCGTAGCTGGTCTGCCAGAATCCCTTGAGGTCTTTGGTCATTTGCCACGGTTTCTGGCCGGGCGTGAGGATGTGAACGAGGAGTGGAATCCGGCCGCTGGCGACCGTCGGCGTGTCCCACATGCCGAACAAATGCGAGACGCGCACGGAAATGAATGGGGCCATCCCGAACGCGTAAGTCACCTTCGCGGACTGCCCGTTCGGCAAGTCCACGCGTTCCGGGCAATAGGCATCCAGCGCCGCACGTTGGCCCGCGCTCAGCCACTCACGCAGGACGCGCCAGACGTTCGCCTCCTTGATTTCCTTGTAACTGATGGAGCCGTGGCAAATCTGCGCGATGGCATCCGCACGGTCCCCGTCCGACCAACCGGGCATCTCTAACTCCGGCATCCACTTGCCAAGCGAGTCGAGCCGCGCGGTCCATTGCTCGACGGAGTGATCCCAGTTTTTTAACTCGAGTTCACCGGAAAGCACACGAGTGGCGAGGATTTCCGCGGCGGCGTCGAGGTTCACGCCTTGGTCGCTTTCCTTGGCTTCCAACACCAGATCACGGAAGCGGGTTTCTTTTCTAGCAACCACCCGGCGGCGGGTTTCGTCCCACGCCGCGCCGTCGGTGAGCGTGAGGTCTTCGGGAAACAACTCTGACAGCCATGCCGGATCGATAGCCGTAGCTCGCCGCAAGTGGACAATGATTTCGCGGGCCTCGACCTCGGTGATTTCCGCGGCGACGAAGGCTGGGGCGTTCTTCACGCAGGATTCCTCGTCCAGCTTGCCCTTGCGGTTGCCCACGAGCTTGCAGGCGAGCGTGCCCTGGCTAACACGGATTGCTAACTGATCGCTGAATGCCGCCAGCATCGCCTTGCCCACCGCGCCCCGCCGCAATTTAAAATCCACCGGCTGCCAGTTCCAGCCGAAGCGTTTCGCCAACGAGCAGAGCCGATCAAATCCCTGCGCCGTCTCGCGTGCGCCGCGGGCCATCACGCCGACTTGGTCGCAGCGCCGGGGATCGAAACCCATCGCCTCTGCCGATTCGAAGGCCCGCCATTCTCCAGCGAAGTCCGAGTCGTCCTCGGCGAAAATGAAGTCTTTGCGTCCGACACTGCCGCGCTTGTTGGTGAAAATCCCGTCGCCCTGCACCGTCGCCGCGATGAATGCGGTTTCCGCGACGCAGCCGTGTTCGTGGCCGGCTAACATCAATCGTGAAAAGCGGGGCTCCAGCGGCAGCGACGCCATTTTCCTGCCTTCGTTCGTTAGTTGGCCGGATGAATCCAGCGCTCCGAGATCGTGCAGAAGGCGCTCAGCCCGCAAGAGTGATTCTTCCGTGGGCGAATTGAACCAGCGGAACTTCCGAATCTCGGAAACACCCGCCGCCTTGAGGAGGAGCGCGGCTTCTGCGAGATCCACGCGATGGACTTCCGGTGCTTCGAATTCCGCCCGCCGTGCGTGATCGGCCTCGCTCCACAAACGGAACGCCCGCCCCGGTGCCGTCCGTCCGGCGCGGCCCGTGCGCTGCTCGGCGGCGGCGCGGGAAATCTTCTTGATGAGTAGCGTGTTGATGCCGCGGCGGGGTTCGAAGGACGCAATGCGCGCCAAGCCAGAGTCGATCACGGTATGCACGCCATCGATGGTGAGTGAGGTTTCCGCCACGTTCGTCGCCACGATAATTTTCGGGCGCGGACCGGGGGAAATCGCCGCTTCCTGCGCGGCGGGCTGGAGCGCGGAATACAGCGGGAAAACGTCCCAGCCCTTCGCGATCGTGTTTTCCAACAGCTCGATCGTCCGCCGGATCTCGTGGGTGCCGGGCAGGAACATCAGGATGTTTCCCGGGTCCGGCATCGCCATCGCCTCGCGGCAAACGTTCACCATCTTCTCCCAGATCGGCGTCTCGCGCGGTGGTCCGCCACGGCGGTCGTTCACCGGCGGCCGGTCTGCCCGGTAGAGCACCTGCACCGGATGCGTCCGCCCGCCCGCTTCCAGCGAAACCGCCGGCGCGAGATAGTCCGCCAGCCCCGCCGTTTCCAGCGTGGCGGACATCACCACCACCCGCAGATCCGGGCGCGGGCCTTCTTGAAAATCGAGGCACCGTGCCAGTGCGACATCTACCGCCAGCCGCCGCTCGTGGAACTCGTCGAAAACGACCGCGCCCACGCCTGAGAGCGTCGGATCGTCCTGGATCCAGCGTTGGAAAACGCCATCGGTCAGGTAAATGATCTTCGTATCGTTGCGGTATTTCGTGTCGAAGCGGACGGCGTAGCCCACCTCGTGGCCGAGTGTGGCTTTGCGTTGTTTCGCCACCCAGGCCGCCAGCAAGCGCGCGGCCATCCGGCGGGGTTCGATGACGAGGATACGACCGGAAATCCCCGCATCCACGAGCATCCCGGGCACGGACGTGGATTTCCCCGAGCCCGTCGGCGCTTTGAGCAGGACCCGCGCCCGCTCGCCCTGCATGGCATCCCGCAGGGAAATTTCGATTTCAAATACCGGCAGCGTCACGCGCGAGGATTTGGCGGAAATTCCAAAGGGTGGCGATCTTTGAATCGGTTCTTTTTCTCAAAACTCCGCTGGATTCGGGAGAAAAACACCAACAGGATCAGCCTTTCGCCAATGCGACGACCTTTTCCTGTTTCGATTTCACGACGCCGCCCGGCTGCTCGAGGGTGATCACGAACGCCTGCGGATTTGATAAGGCCAGCTTCGCGGAAATCGGGATGACGACCGGCGAACCGTCAGTAGGAATGTCGAACACTCCGCCGTCCACCGGGGCTTCATCCCGTTTCGGATCGACGATCCAGAGTTGATATTGCGCTTTACCGGGATCGTTCACCGGGATGCCGCTGAGGGTCATGAAGCCTTGCTGGAGTTGATCGCTCCAAACCACTTTGCCACCCGCGTTTTTGAAATCTCCAAGACCTTCGAATTTCTGCTCGATCAAATCCATGGCCTCGGAGCGAAAGCGGAGTTCCGCTTGGGCCGGAGAAACTTGAGATTCTCTCTGCGATCCCATGACTGCGATCAACGCCACCGCTGCCGCAGCGGCCCAACCGGTGAGCGGACTTCCCAAAATTTTCCGCCAGGTGGAAACCTCGGGCACCACCACGTTCGCCGGCTTTTCCGCCGACATCTCCGCGGCGCA
Source organism: Akkermansiaceae bacterium (assembly GCA_031425955.1). Taxonomy (GTDB): domain Bacteria; phylum Verrucomicrobiota; class Verrucomicrobiia; order Verrucomicrobiales; family Akkermansiaceae; genus Luteolibacter. Next base: position 5,712 of record JANPKJ010000063.1, read on the forward strand.
CTGCTGCAAACGCGCGGTCAATCCGGCAGGCATCGGCTCGATCGAACCTTGCAGGGCATCCACTTCAAGGGACGCGACTAGCAGTTCGAACGCGAGGTCCGGATCGATGCCAAGCTGCTCGCCGAGCGCCGCCAACTCGCGCTCTTCCTCACGGCTCAGATCGCCCAAGGCGCGGCCTGCGCTGAGCTCATCAAAACGGGTCATGGGATCGTCTTGGATCATGATGCCGAGCTTGGGTTAGGGGTTGAAATCCGCTGGAGCTGCTCGCGCAGCGTGACAAGTCCGCGGCGGAGGCGGGTCTTGACCGTCCCGAGCGGCAGGCCGGTCTTGGCGGCAATTTCTGGATGGGTGTATCCATCTTCAAAGAACAAATTGAAGAGCTGTCGGGTGTCGGCCGGGAAGCCGGCGAGAGAGGATTTGACGGTCTCGGGATCACAAATCACGGAGGACTTTTCCAATTCCGGCAGCGGAACCGACTCGGCGGCAGACAGCTGCTCGAAGTCCGGCTTGCGACCCTGGCGGCGGAGATAGTCGATCGCGCGACGGCGGGCGATGAGACCGACGAAAGTCGTTTCGGAGGCGATGGCTGGATTGAAGGAGTCCGACTTTTTCCAAATTTCGATGAATACTTCCTGCACGAGGTCTTCGGCCTCGGCGTGATTCTTGATATAGCGGCGGGCGATCGCCCACACGATACCGCCGAACCGCGAAAGGCAGAGGTTCATGGCTTGAGACTCCCCGGCTGCGACTCGCGGCAGCAGAAGGTCGTCGGATGTTAGTGTCTGTGAATTCACCTTTCGGGTCGAACCATATCCAGCATCGGCGCTTTGTCCAAAACTTCCTGCAACACCCTCCGTGAACCTTCTGGATTGAAACTTTCGACAAGAGAAAAACTCTCCGGTTCCGGACGCTGAAAGTCTGGCCCCGGAGAGGTGTGAGTATTGTCAGTTGACAGGAACCGCTCACTTGTCAGCAGGCGGCATCAGGACGGTGTCGATGATATGGATGGTTCCATTGGTGCACTTCACGTCGGCAGTGGTCACTTTGGACTTGTTGAGGAAGAGCGAACCGTCCTTCACTTCCAGCTTGATCGCCTTTTTGTTAAGGGCGGTGGCTTCCGTGAGCTTCATGGCGGCGGCGGCATCCACATTGCCGGCGACGACGTGATAGGTGAGGACGTCGACGAGCTTGGCCTTGTTCTCCGGCTTGAGCAGCATTTCCACGGTGCCGGCAGGGAGCTTGGCAAATGCCTCATCCGTCGGGGCGAAGACCGTGAACGGACCGGTGCCTTTCAAGGTGTCGACGAGTCCTGCAGCACCTAGCGCGGTGGCCAGGGTCTTGAATGATCCGGCGGCGACGGCGGTATCGACGATGTCCTTTTTCTCCGCAGCGGAGACCGAGGCGGTGGAGAAGGTGGCCAGTGCGAGAAGGCAGGCGATGGATTTGAATAGAGGTCTGATGGTTTTCATGATGTTGGTTAGTTCGAGGTTTGGTTTGCGAATCGGGGTCCAATGGCGAACCGCGGTTTCATCAATGGATTCGCCGGAGACGGAAAATTGGATTCAACTATTTTCCAAAGATCCTTGGCCTACCCACACGAGCCAAAAAAGGGCCGCCGGTTTTCACCAGCGGCCCTAGGTAAATCAGGATCAATCCGTGAGATTATTCCTCGGGAGCGCCTTGGGGTCCGCCAGGACCACCTGGTCCGCCTGGTCCGCCTTGTCCGCCTGGTCCGCCTGGTCCACCTGGTCCACCTGGTCCGCCTTGCGGCATCGGGAACGGCATGCCGCCTTCCGGTGCGGGCGGCGCGTCCTTGATCTCGACGAGTTCGAGTTCGAAAATTAAAGCGCTGTTAGGAGCGATTTCGGCACTGCGGCGCTCTTCGCCGTAGGCAAGTTCGCTTGGCAGATAGACTTTCCATTTCGCACCGACCGGCATGGTGGTGAGGGCCTCCTTGAAGCCGGGGACCACTTGGAGGGTCATCGGGACCGGCTCACCGGCAGGCGACGCGTCGAATTCCTTGCCGTCGATGAGGGTGCCCTTGTAGTTCACCATGAACTGCTTGTTGTCCTCCTCGCCTTCCTTGGGAGCGATGTATTTCTTGTCGCCGCCTTTGTTGATGACTTCGTATTGAAGGCCGCTTTTGGTGGTAGTCACGCCTTCCTTCTTGGCATTTTCTGCGAGAAATTTTTTGCCCGCTTCGAGGTTGGCGGCGGCGGTTGCCTTTTCTCGGCCTTGAAGCATTTCGCCAAGCGCCTCCATGGCGGCTTGGAGTTTCGCTTCTTCGAGCTCGGGCTTGCCACCCTTGATGGCGGCCATGAAGCCCTTGAGGAAAGTCTCGGGATCGAGGTCGGCGGCACCCACGCCGAACTTGCCAAACTGCTGGGCGAATCCACCGCCGGTGCGGAATCCGAGCGCGTAGGACGAGTCCGACTTGACGACCGCAGGATCGAGCTTCGGCTTGGCAGGAACCTCGACGGGTGGCGTGGTGGCCTCTGCCTTGGCAGGTGCGGCGGCAGGGGTCTGGGCGGATGCGGATGCGAAAAGGCCGAGGACCAGTGCGCCGGGGATGAATTTACGGATCATATGTTTGGTGGAAAGGCGCGAAAATTAAGCGGTGTTATCCAGCCTGTCCAGAACGGTTTTTCGGGAGAATATGGCGATTTAGAACCCCATCCCATCGACTTCTACCGAGCCAATTACTAACGCCCGTATTTTCCTGCCGCATTTCGGACTCGTTGCAAATCCCCATCGGAATGGCCGAGGATGGCGAGTTGGTTGCACAGGTTCCGGATGATCCGGGGGGCTTCCCGATCCCCTCACCCTCTGATTCGGAAATTACTGACACCATGTATAGGCAAGATTTCGTGAATCCGTGAGCGATGACCCCATTCACTCGGGTTACCCAGTGCCAACTGATGCCCTCGACTTGCTCCGGCCCGGCCGGAGCGCGGAGCTCTCCCGGGACCGCGGCCTTCCAGCCCGCCCGCGAAGCGAAAAGCTCAGAAACCGCCAATGAAAAGCCAAAGAATCTCCGCCGGCCGGAGCGCGGAGCTCTTTCCGGGACCGCGGCCTTCCAGCCCGCCCGCGAAGCGAGACGCCCATGAAAAGCCCAAGAAAAGCCCAACCTCCCGGATCCATCGAGCCACAGATCACTCAAACTCCTCCCAGCGACCCGTCGGACTGATCGAGATCTGGATTGCATCGACTCCATCGCCGCCAGACCTCTGGCAATAAAAAATGCGAGAGTCACCCTGTTGAGTGCGTTCGAAAGATCGCCGACGGGCAGGATTTGTGAATCCGTGAGCAATGACCCCATTTACTGCATGCCGGTGACCAGATTCGCCTGGGGCGTTTCGAGCAGCAGGTGGAAATGGTTGTCCATGAGCACCCACGCGTGAACCCGCCACCCATGACTTCCGCAAACCTGCCCCAAACGGAACACGAAGGACTTCCGGTCATCGTCGGTTTCGAACACGGTCTTCCCCCCGTCGCCACGCGCCATCACATGATAGATCGCGCCCGGATATTGGAATCGAATCGGTCGAGCCATGCGCGAGACATGCCATGGCATGTCATCCACGCAAGACAAATTTGCCGCCTCAAGGCCTGACCCCATTTACGCAGGGTCAATAAGTCAGCCGCCTAACATTTAGAGATACGGAATTCCAAGGACCAAGGATTAACTCCATCCATGATTACCGCACAACTTGCATTACCTCGCAACTTACGCGCCGGTCAAGACATGCCTTTGTGGGTAGCAAATTTATCGCCATGAAGCAAAAATTGATTCTTCGCATGCTTCAATAACCTCGTCCGATACTTGGTCATCTCCCATCTGCTTAGCTCTTTTAAGCCAATATAATTGCGCTTCGGTTATTCCTAACGCGCCATAATAGCGAGCAAGAATCATTGCGGATGTGCTATTACCCTGATCAACTTCGACAACGTGTTTCCCTCTATTAAAATTAGATTTCCAGTCATCTTCTGAAGATATAGGAGTTGGTAATTTTTTGATGGAATGTCGACCCATGAAATATGTGGATGTCATTAAAGCAAATATAATTAAAAGTAAGAAACACTTAAGTATGACTTTGTTCATAATCTTATCGGGATGGAGCTATAGGCGGGAATATTTTCCACTCCCCACCATCTGCAATTGAACCATCAACACGTAGATTGTTTGTAGGTGCTTTTACATGCTTGCCTGTAAGGTTTGCAAGTTGTTGGGCAAAAGAATTTTGACCCTTTCCTGTGCTGCAACTGTGCAGAACTATCTGACTCGCGGCGTCCCATTCCTTCCCATGCATTTGCTTCATTAAATCTATAAACTTCTGAGGAGTTAGTATCGGTCTCGACAAATCCGAGACAAGTCTGTCATCATAAACCCACCGCTCGTGCCCATGAGCAACTAAGTCAAATGCCCCTTTTCCAGGTGTAACTGCTTTTATGTATTTCAAATATTTTTCTTTGGTAATTCCTACTGCTCTGCTTCCGTCAGGGTTAACCGGTGTTGGCATCAAGTTGCAGGTCGGATCCAATCCTAAGGGATCCCAACTGTTGATTGGGTTGCCTGCCACATAGGCATACAGGTTCAAACCGCCCTCTTCTCCGATCGGATCGGCAGATAGCCATCTTCCCAGCAACGGATCATACGCTCGGAAAAGCGTCAGCACGATTTCTCCCTGTCCGCTCACCCCACTTTGTTTGGTCATGTGACCGGTGAATCCGAAGTCGCATCCACCGCTGTAGGAGACGGATTGGTATTGGACGGTTCGTTTCCCATATGGATCAAAATCATAGCGGGCAGCAGGGGTGCCGTTACTGTTAACCACCTCTCGAATGCTGCCGAGGTGGTCGCGGTTGTAGTAGTAGCTGGTCCATGTGCTCCCGCTTTTGCGCTGCTCGCCTTGGGAAAAGTATCGGCGGTTGATATCCGCGACTGCCGTGCCTCCGGTGTAGCGGCAGAGGAGATCCTTGCCCTCGTAGAGGTAGTAAAATCGGGCCGTCTCGGTGGTGCCGCTTTTCTCGATCTGCTCGCTGCGCTGACCGAGGGCATTGTAGCGGTATTCAGTGCTTTTCACCGGGCTGCCACCCCATGTGATCTTCACCAGCCGGGATAGTCGGTCCCATTCGTAGCTGCGGACGCCGTCGCTGAGCAGGTTGCCGTCGGCATCGTAGCTGGGCGTGGCCGCGGTGGCAGCGGTGAGTGTGAGGTTGTAGGTGTAGTTGGAAACGTTGTTCGAGCCGTCCTTGGACTCAATGTTGAGCTGGTTCGCGCCGGTGGCCAGGTCTTGATCCGACTCGAATCGGTTCCCCTCCAGCATCCGGGCGTCCTTCCAAACGCTGGTGATGCTCGGTTTGACGTTCACGGTGGCCGGTTCGCTGGTCTGGCCGCGCACGATCACCTGCTTCACCCCGCCGGAACCGCCGATTCCGGTGATCTGGTTGAGGTTGTTGTGGCTGTAAGTGGTCATGGTCGCGCCGGTCGCCGAGGTTTCTACCTGCTTGGAGGCGATGTTGCCAGCAAGATAAAACTCTGCTTTTTGTCTTAGATCTTGAATTTGCTGGCAAAAGGGCAGACCTCATTCACTATGTTAGAAACTTCCAGTAGATAGACCGAACGCGGTCTCTATTGTTGCGATTAACATATATTCCATGCTTCTTAATTCTCTTTAGAAAAGACCTATAAACCAACGAGTGAAAAAGCTCATCGATTCCAAGATCATCGATTTCCGAATCGTAAACGAGCAAATAGTCCACTAAGAGACTGACTCCTGAACGTCCTGGACCTTGCTTAATAATGAGTTTCACTCCATATCTTCTCAAGTGATTGTAGGTTTTCTGTCCTCGGTACTTGCACAAAACACTCGAAATAAGTTCGTCATATTTTTCACCACCTGAAACTTTCAAGAAATCTACATCCCTGAATAAAATACTAGATCTATCAACTAGCAAATACTTTGAAAACTTTTCAATTAAATTGTAAAGAAACATTGAATAATTTATTTTGAGTATAGATGCTGCTCTAATTAATTGCAGCGAACTAGCCTTGACTGCCCCTGCGTGGCAACCAAAATTGTGGAGGCATCCACAGCTCTTTTGGCGGCATAATGATAGGCGGTCCAAGTCCTCCGGGCCTAATCGGAGGAGGGGGAGGGGCTGGACTCTTGGGACAGGAGCTTCCCGTTCCCGAAGAGGCTGGTCGAGATGGTCGAGTTGGTCGAGGTGGTTGCTTCTTCGGCCTTTCATATTTTGGACCTTTGAGTTGCATTTTCTCCGCTGAAGGTGGCTTGGGTCCACTGCCTCCCGGAGTTGGTCTCCAAGTGGGGTCACCAAAACCTGAAGCTCCTATAAGTAGCGCATACAGGTATTCTTGAATACCTGCCTCAACCATTTGTGGATCAGTTGTTGTCGTTACTCTGTCGTTTACAAAAAGGCATGCAAGACCAAGAGGGTCAATTCCATTCAACGGACTATTTTCGACATACCCATACAGGTTCATCCCACCCTCTTCCCGGATCGGATCGGCAGACAGCCACCTTCCAAGCTGCGGGTCATACGCTCGAAAAAGCGTCAGCACGATCTCCCCCTGCCCGCTCACCCCGCTTTGCTGAGTGACGTGGCCGGTATACCCCAAGTCGCAGACGTAGCCGCTGGCTTCGTATTGGGTGAGACGCTTACCGTAAGGATCGTAGTCGTAGCGGGCAATTAGCGGGTTGGTGTCGCCGTCATACTTCAAGACTTCGCGGATACTACCGAGGTGGTCGCGGTTGTAATAGTAGCTGGACCAAGCAGTCCCGTTTTTGCGTTGCTCGCCTTGCGAGAGGTATTGTCGGTCGATATTCGCGACTGCCGTGCCTCCGGTGTAGCGGCAGAGGAGATCCTTGCCTTCGTAGAGGTAGTAATATCTCGCCGTTTCGGTGGTGCCGCTCTTCTCGATCTGCTCGCTGCGCTGGCCGAGCGCGTTATAGCGGTATTCCGTGCTTTTCACCGGACTGTCACCCCACGTGATCTTCACCAGCCGGGATAGTCGGTCCCATTCGTAGCTGCGGACGCCGTCGCTGAGAAGGTTGCCGTCAGCATCGTAGGTCGGGATGGTAGGGAGAAGAATTCCGTTCGCATCGTAGGTTGGATTGGGAGAAGTCGGGGCCGCAAGTGTGAGATTGTAGGTGTAGTTGGAAACGTTGTTCGATCCGTCCTTGGCCTCGATGTTGAGCTGGTTTGCGCCAGTGGCGAGGTCTTGATCCGACTCGAAGCGGTTCCCTTCCAGCATCCGGGCGTCCTTCCACGCGGTGGCAATACCCGGTACAATCGGTTTCACCTTCACGGTCGCCGGTTCGTTCGTCTGGCCGCGCACGATCACCTGCTTCACCCCGCCGGAACCGCCGATTCCGGTGATCTGGTTGAGGTTGTTGTGGCTGTAAGTGGTCATGGTCGCGCCGGTCGCCGAGGTTTCTACCTGCTTGGAAGCGATGTTGCCAGCAAGATCGTAGAGGTAGTGGTTGGCAGATCCCGAAACCGGGGGCACCGCGAGCGGCCAATCGCGATTGACCACCGAACTGACTTGATCCGCCGTGTCGTAATAGACCGTGGACTCGAACTCGCTGGCAGTTCCGCTGGGATTTGCAAGCGGAGCCTTTCGCGTCTAGGTGGCGATGTTTCCGAGCGGGTTGTAGGTGTAGCTGTGCTCGGCGACGGTGGCTCCGCCGGGCTTGGTGGAAGTGATGGTGTCAAGGGCACGGTTGAAGTCCGTCCCAAGGTAAGTGAAGGCGGTATTGAATCCGGCATTGGTTTCCGAATGAATGATGTCACTGAGAGGCTGACCGATGCCAGCTCCAATGGCTGGCGGTAAGGCACCGCCGTAAACATGGGTAAAGGCGCCCAGAGCATTCGCGATGGATGCAATGCGACCGTAGGCATCCCCCTTCGTTGTCTGCGTCGTACCATCCGGGCTGGTGCGGGTGACGGAGCGGGCTGCGTCGTTAAAGACATAGGAAATCGTGTCGTCAGTCCACGGGCCGTCGATGGAGGTGATGCGGCCGAGGAGATCGTGGGCGATGGTAGTGATGCCTGGTGTGACTCCCGTTCCACCGCCTTGTGTGACTGTTTGAATCCTCCGCCAACTATCGTAAACATAATTCACAGTACTTGAATTGGAAATATCCCTAACCTTTCCATCATCCTCGTAGGAAAACGTGGTGATCTGATTCCTGCGGTTTGTATAATTGGCTAGTTTGCCCATTCCATAATCGTAAACATCCGAATTTCGATAAGTGTATTTCTCCTTACTGTTGTCCGGGTAGGTCTTTTCCGTCATTTGGCCTGCGCCATTGTATTTCCACTTCGTGATCTGATTTTTCGCATCCTTGAGTTCGATGAGCTGACCCACCTCGTCGTAGCGGTATCCAATGATGCCGCCATCGGTGCTAGTCATCGAAATCGGCAGGACCCGCTTGTCATGAAGCGTTACCGTGCGGCGAAGCGTCTTCTCAGCTGTCCCGACCATTTTTCCAAACCGAGTGGATTCAATGTAACAGCAAGCCCACTGGTAGGCTGTAAAGCTATTGTCTGCGTGCAGCTCCTTGGTAAGACGGTTAAGATTGTCGTATTCGAAGACCGTCTGCAATTGATCCAGACCAAGACTACTTTGCAGATTCCCCTTATCATCATAGACAGTCGTATTGACAACCACATTGGGGGACACGCCCCCCGCATTTATCAAAACCTGATAGGGACGAAAATTGAGGTCGTAAGTAATGGTGACGATGTCACCGGTTAGCGAGTCTGTGATCGAAGCCAGCTGTCCGTTGCCGCTGGCCGACCAAACAAACGTCAGTTTTCTTCCGATGCCATCCGTGATGGATTTCAAGTCGCGGCTATTGGGATAGTAATCATTGTCGGTCAGTATTTTGTCAGCGCCCAAGAACGGCCTCTTGACGAAATCCACATCGATTCCATTTGGTTCATAACCAATCGTAATTTCTGAGTCCCCGCCCTGCCCGTTGAGTTTGATGGATCGGGGCTTGCCCTGATCATTGTATCCTACGATGTGCTTTCCGTCATTGCCGTTGGGAATTCCGGTCGGTTTGCGAGTGGAGCTGCTATATCCGGCAATGGAATCGTAAGAATAGTTATTTTCAGTTACCCTGTTTCCTAATTCGTCGTAAACTGATGTCGTCAAAGGTGCGCCCTTTCCATCGACCTCCTTCGAAGTCATTCGCGTCCGGGAACCGCGGAAGGGCGAGATTTCTCCCAAAGTTCCAGGCTTTAACTGGACCGCGTTTCGAATATAAGACCCATTGATTCCTGAGATAATTGTAGCAGCGCAGTAGAAATATTCGGTTGGATATCCCAAGTGATCTTTGATTGTAATTCGATAATTGTCCCACATCGCTTTCCCTGGCACCGGATAGGCATAAGAATAGCCGAGACCTTTTTCAACGGATGAATAAGTTTCGGCCTCGACCATGTTGTCAATTCCGTCGGACGGCTCCATGTGAATCGAGGTACTTCCGGTGGGCGTGGTGATACTCTTGACGAAGAGCGCACCCGACGTGGTGTATTCGTAGGAATAGGGAAGACCACCCATGTCAACCTGCCCGACGAGCCTGCCGACCGGATCGTAGGAGAAAACTGTCACTCGGCCGAACGGATCGCGGATTTCAGTGCACCGGGAGACTGATCCGATGATGGAATAGATCAGATTCCAAGATCGCTCAAGAGGAGCGGGTTGCCCAGGAACCACAGGTTCGTCAGGAAGAGCAGAATGTCGAATTTTAGTAATCGCTCCGTTGGCATTGTGGGAGATGGTGACCGAATTATTATGGCGATCCGTAATGCTCAGTAGCAACGGAACATGCGAGTTTCCATCAGTCGCGACTGGTATTCCGTAGTGGTAAACCGTGCCGTCTTCTTCGGTGAGATCAAACTGATAAAGCGAGGTTTCAACGAGAGTCCTAAAATCCCCGGGCGGCGGACCATAGTGCTTTGGGTAGCTGCTTCCCGCAGCCGGAAGGGTAAAAGATTCCATCCGGCCATCGCCATCCCGGACCTGGCAACCACCGCCTTGGGTAGCATTCGAAGGTGTGATCAAAAGATAGGAGGCGTATTCGAATGCCCATTTCTCCCCGAATGGTATGTAGCTGTTTTGCGAGTCCTGACTGTTGAACAAAAGGGTCATGTAAACGGATGGTCCAACAGGCGCGTCCCACCACATGGGGGTGTCCTTGACCTTGAAGTTCATGTTGATGGGATTCACGCTGTAGGTGGGGAGGCCACAACTCTCGCAATCGTCGTCGTCGTCACCAAGATCGCTCACCAGACGGTCAAGGCCGCAGCACCCCCCGGTAATCTGTTCGAGATTCTGAGCGGCATGGATTCCCTCATTCAAAGGAGGTTCTTTTACGAGAAGTGCGAAACCCGACCAGTCCTTTTCGAACGAAGCACGTGGCATCTCCGTGGTTGTTGAGATCCTGCTGTCGTAGAGCTTGACGGTGTCCTGTGTCACCGCTTCGACCGTCACATAATGCTTGTCGTTGTAATGGGCAATGAACGGGACAGGCAATGCATCCAATGCCAGGATGGCCTGCACAGGATAAGATGTGAAACCGCTTTCAAGTGCAACCGCATGAAGTTCGGCAGCAGTAAACCCGTGGGGGCCTTCGGCAGTTCGACTGTAAAGGGCATTGGCCGTTTCCTCCTCACCCATGATTCTGGCAACCTGAGCAAGGGCCTTTTGACCACAATCCCGCAAGGCCGTTTCATTTGCCTTAAGGAAGGATGTCTGCATCACCCAGTAGGAGGCATAGGCCTGGTCACGGGGATCCTTGTTGGCAGCCAGAGATTCAGCCAGACTTTTGGAAGCCTCATCCAGTCGCCCAAGGTCGATGTTGATGATGGCGCGCCGGAGTTTCGCCTTGTGATACATTTCCGAATCCGGTGGCGCGGTGGCGAGAACCTTTTCAAACAGCTCGGCGGATTCGCTGAACCGACCGACATACTGGTGATGGCAACCGATGTGGAGGAGGGACTCACCGGCCCAAGGGCTATCAGGGAAGGATTGGAGATGCTCTGTGAAAAGACGGACCGCTTCAGGGTAGCGGTGCTCGTTCCAAGCCTGGATGGCGGTGCCGAAGGTGAGGTTGTCGAGTTCCTGTTGTTTACGAGCGGCTGGGTCGGACAGTTTTTCGGGGTCCGCGCTGCGGGTGGGCGGGACAGATCAAGATTGGTGAGGATAGTGAAATCGCAGGGTTTCGCATTCGCGGTCGCTTCGCGCTCCTCGTCCGAAAGCACTTGTCCGAATGAAACCGGTGCATCCGGCTTCTTAATTACCTTAGCAGTACTCTCTGGTGGTGGCGCGGCTAGCGGGTTGCGGCCCTTTACGAACCAGACAACGACGCAAGCAGTGAGCGCTGCTACGAACAAGGTTATCAAAAAACGGGATTTGGGCACGGTTTGGTTGGAAGATTTCAAGGGAATCGTTTGGCTGGAAGTTTAGAAAAGAGGCGGAACGCATCGAGTCGTTCAGGGACCTGCCACATAGGTGGCGGAGACCGGGGCGATGATCGTCACCAAGGGTTTCGTCGTATCACCCGCGGTTCCTGACGGCGCGGCCCAGCGGCTGGGATCGAGCGGGAAGTAGTCGAGGTCGTCATTCACGCCGTCGCCATCCGTGTCATTCAGAAGCGGAGAGGTGCCTTTCGCAACCTCCCCGGCAAGTGACAGACCGTCTGAATCTCCTGGGAGATTGAAGGCAAACAGGGCTTTCACCTGCCCGATGTTTGCGAGGGCGTAGTCCGATGCCTGATTGCTTGAGACACCCCAAGGGTAAGTCGGGGCAATTCCGGTCGCAATCAACCGGTCATAGACCGCAGCGGCCAATGTTTTCACTTGTCCCGCATTGGCGGCAGCGAAGTCCTGCCGCGTGCCGGTGGCATCCGGTGCCGCCCAGGTTGCGACCATTCCATTGAGAACCGGTCCAGCACCTCCGGGCAGGTTCAGGTTTAACTCGGCAGTGGCGGCCACCACGAAGTTTTTGAGCTGGCCTTGATTGATGACCGCGTAGTCGGAGGCTGCCACGCGATTGCCCGAGCTGTCGGTGGAAATGATGCCACGCTGCACCCACCATGCGGGTTCGAGAGCAAAGGCGAGTGGCGGCGCCACGATGGCGAGCAGGAGTGGGAAGCGATTCCAGCGGCGGAGCAACCAGGCCATTTGATGACGGATCATGATACGGAGCGGTGGGTTCGGGGAGCGAGGAGCAGAACGAGCTTTCTCACGATCTTACGGAGTCGAATCGTCCGGCTTGATGCCTGCGGTGAAGCTTCCCATGCTCAAGTCTCCGGCGGGTTTCACGAGCACCGCTCCGGACTTGAGAACCACGAGAGCATTGGAGCGGGCGGTGTCGCTCTGGCCGTTGGCGACGGTGAAGACGGGGTCTGTATTGACCCATGCCGTTGGGTTACCCCGTGCAACAGGGAACGGACCCGCAGCAACGGAATGCAATGCGAGAGCCTTCGAGCCCTCCCCGATGGCCGTAGTCTGGTTGCCGCTGGCCGTCGAGTTTTCTCCGAGTGTCACGGCTGACTTTCCGGATGCGACTGAACTCAGACCTACCGCTTTTGAATCTTCTCCAATCGCTTGGGATAACGCACCGAGCGCCACGGTATTGTGATTTTTTGCAATGGATTGAGACCCCAAGGCATAACAGTGCCCAAAATTGATTGTACCATCAGGGTCGCCCGCTACGGATAAGTAACCAAAGGCTCGGTTCATCCAATCGTAGGCTGTGGCATTTTGGCCCATTGCTATAGATGCATGGCCATATGCGCGGCCCGTGTAGCCCTGTGCGAACGAAGACTCACCAAGGGCCCACGAATCAATTCCAAGCGCTGTTGAAAAATCTCCCTGGGCTTTAACCGTGTGACCAAGTGCGTAAGCCACATTGCCTGAGGCATAGGCCTCATAACCGAACGCTCCGGCACAGAACCCAGGGCCGGCACCCGTTCCACTCCGGACGCCGCCTGAAGCTGAATAAGGACCTCCGGTATAATTTTGTGAACCCCAAAGAATCGTTGAATTCTGGCCATAAGAATTGGCAGCAAACGTGAGCGAGAATAAGGCGGAAGTGAACAAGATGGATTTCATAGGACGTGGATGAATTATAGGTTCTACTGAGCGTGGTAAATGGCGATCTATCGCTTAGGCGGAATCGGAAAGGAAGATACAGCGGGTAATTGAAATGGAGCAGTGACAGATTCCAGCGAAGCCCCATCCTTGCCTGGAACCAATACGAGGTTGAAATTTCCTAAATCCTGAAACCCTCCGACCGGAGGTTCCAATTTACCATCCAGATGCAGTTCAACAACTCTGGCTGACTTGGGGACGGAATTCAATGCTGCTTCTATCGTCCTTTTCGGCCCTCCTCGCACGGAAAACCATGCCCCGGGATGCGGCCTATTCATCCGCCCGTCGAACAAATCGTTCCCCATTGTCGAATGGACGTAGATGACTGACTTTGTGTCTTCGGACATTGTCTCCGTGCCCAAGGGCGAGGGAGGAGAGAATTTGTTACTGGAGAAACCATCCTCTACGAGCGAACCTCCAATAATACCCTCTCCTGTGCTCGCTTGCGAGCCCGCACTCCTCGAGCCGTCAAGCAGCCCTGGCAGCTTTGCGCTGTTTTCATCCTGCCGGGCAAACCACAGGTCCCGCACTGCGTCCAGAGAGATGGAGCCAGTGCCGGGGCGGGAAGGACTAACGCGAATCCTCGCAGTAGCAGCGGATTCCAACGTCTGTCTTCCCAAAGCGATCCAGATCCCGCCAATGAATTTTTGGTCCACTGTCAAAGAAACGGGTGAAGCGAATCCTGCCACCGTGACTTCCACCCCATCCGAACGGGACCCGCTGGCTGAATAGCGGATCCACAACTCATGAGTGCCTGGTTGCAGATTTTCCAGCGTTACTTGGGCGAAGGCTGCCGGATCATCGCCGGGATTCACCAGGTGACTGCCTCCCAAGCTTCCTGCACTCTCTTCCACTTTCCATTCGCCGCCAAGCTCTGCCCGCGGTTGCTTTAGCCGCACATCCGCCGTGAGCATCGGAGTGGCCATCAAACCGCTGATCGCAAGGACAGGTTCACCAGAGCCGCTGCCACTTAACGCGCCAACGGACAAACTGGAATCGAAGGGGAACTCCAAAGCGATCAACGGGTCCAATCGGCGCGAGTCCCTTGCGTAGGCATAGACACAGGCACCTCGCCGCATGAGGGTAATTTCCGGCTGGATGCCGTCCCTCAGCGTGTAGGATTCGACGGGTAATGAAGCATCGGAGCGCAAAGTGGCTGACAACCCGCCGCGCTCATCCCAGCAGATAGCTAGAAAGCGCCCTTGCAGTCCCAATTCTGTCGTAACAATGACGCCGTGCGTGCCGGCATCCCGTCCGGCATGGCACTGAGTCAGATCATCAAAAGCCGTTGTCAGCGCCTTACTGGCAGGCAACAAACCGGCCACGGCCTCACCGGCAGGTAGCTTCTCGTCTGGCTCAAGCGCGATCTCGCGCCACTGAGGCTCTGCAAGCGCGACCGTACCTAATGATACGGTGAGAAGAAGTGCCTGCTGCACGGACCGCACTGCAGCAACCAAAAGCGGCCCTTGAGAAACTTCCGGTAAAAGCAAGCGATAAGGATTCATAGGGGTAGGAGTATGGCAGGCGTGGAAAATCTGGCGCACGGGGACGTGCGTGGTCATGGGAAGGAGGCAGTAGCGACCGCCTTTTCAAGAACGGTGTGGTGGCAGTAACCTTGAGAATACTACCTTCGGAAGCCGTGTGATTTCTAATCGTAATATAACAGGGAAGTCAAAAAGAATTCCGTGTTTTTTTCGTCACTCGTGAAGAGTGCCGATTTGAGCTAACAATGTTTTCGGGAACAGTTCCGATTTGGTCACAGGGATTATCTCCAGAGTCAGGATCTATGGCGATCTTTCACCCTTTTGTTTCCTGTGAATGGTGTCATTGCTCTCAGAATCACATAAAATGGAAAACGGAGTCAGTGTCCAAATGTTGACAACATCAGACAGCGAGGATGCCTTTTCCTTTGCCATGTGACCTGCGGATCTGATTTCCAGTGGTCTGCGACCAAGTCATGGCAGATGGCAACCGGCGCGATACGATCTCTGACCATGATAACGCTGCGGCAAGTCTGGCTTCAAGCGTTGGCACCACCGCCAAGCGCGCCGGCCATCACGTCGACCCCGCCCAAATGATACCAGTCCTCTCCAAACCACATGCCGGTTGGCTTGATCTTTTTTCAGTTTCAATTTGGTGACTTCTGCAGTCCGCAGCTCACTCTCAATAGGCTCCAGCCATGGAGCCCAGCAGAAATCAAACGCCTTGTCGCTCCCCGCGTCCCGTCAGCGTCCCTTCTGAAACGCTCTACAGAGCACCGTTCACATTTTTGCCAGAGCTCTGGCGGCGATGGAGTCGATGCAATGCGGATCTCGGTCAGTCTGACGATTCGCAGAAAGGCTTTTGAGATTTCTGTGGCTCGATGGATCCGGGAGAATGGGCTTTTCTCGGGCTCTTCTCGGGCGTCTCGCTTCGCGGGCGGACTGAAGGCCGCGGTCCGAAGAGCTCCGCGCCACGACCGGCAGAGTCGGTGCCGCCGGGCGCGAGCAGAGCAGCGCGCACTCCGGAGTGCGGCCGCTTTGCTGCCGCCAGTCTTCATTTGCTTGTCTTGGGCGTTTGCTGGGCGTCTCGCTTCACGGGCGGACTGAAGTTCCGCGCTCCAGGAAGAGCTTCGCACCACGACCGGCAAAGCCGGTGTGTGAACCCCTTTTGCCCACCGGCTCCGCTTTCTCCCTCGCGACAGAAATGTCGCCATCCACGACAGGAGTGTCGCAGCTCCGAAAGGAACTCTTTGTCCAGAGAAAGGAACGCTCTGTTCCAAGGAAGGACAGCTCTGTTCCAAGAAAGGACAGCCCTGTTCCTAGAAAGGAACGCTGTGTTCCAAGAAAGGACAGCCCTGTTCCAAGAAGGTACAGCTCTGTTCAAAGAAAGGACAGCCCTGTTCCAAGGAAGGACGGCTCTGTCCCAAGGAAGTACGGCTCTGTCCAAAGGAAGGACAGCTTTGTTCCAAGGAAGAACAGCTTTGTCCCAAGAAAGGATGCTCCTGATTTTTGACAGGCATCGGGGAGGATTTGGTGGCTTGAGACCGTTCCGGAAAGCCAAACCGGAGCAAAAGCTCAAAATTTATAGCAAGTTTTATACACCATGGATGGCGTCGATTGCGGCCTGTCCTTCCGAGTGTTAGCTGAGCGCGCGGCTCGTGCGATGAGTAATTTTCCCAAGCCGGAAATGGGGGGAAATGAGGGTTTTTGCTAGTTATTGATGATTTTTGCGCGGATTTGCGGACGGTTGATGGGATCTGCCGGCCGAAAATTTTGTGCGAAAGCGAGCGCGCGGGTTCCTGAATCGACAAATTTTAAGAAAGATGGCTGCCGGCAGAGTGGCGGCAGGGTTGGCGAATCAAGGGTTCCGAGTTGATGATTCGAAGATATTACAAAAATTTTCCCAGAAAGGAGCCAAGGCCCGGCTTGCTCGAAATTTTTCGACCCACAAGAGATTGGTTAGCAGGATTGAACGTTGACGCGCTATTACTAGATCTGCCTCATGATTGACAATGTGGATACATTCGCACCACCACTAGATATAGTATTGATTTTATTTTTCGAATACCAAATGAGTAAAATTTACTTTCCATCGATTCAATTCTGATGACAATCCTCGGTGGTTCGGGAAAGCGGACACGCGTGTTTTAGATCGCACCCGCCCTTCCCGGCCAAATGATTGAACCATATGCCTAGGATAACCACCACGACCGTATCGCAACGGCGCGAGCAAATCATCGCCTCTTGGCGTGAATTCGCGCCGGATGCGACGTTTGCCAACCTCACCCTCGCCCAGTTCGAGGTGGAGTCACAGAAAGCACTGGATGTGCGGAGCCGCATGGCGGCGCTGCAAACCCAGTTGAAGGGATTGATGATCGAGCGAGACCTGGCGGATGAGTCGCAGGCCGCGCTCTTCGTCTCGGTCTCCAATTCGATCCGGGGCAACCCGGAATTCGGGTTGAACTCGCCGCTCTACCGCTCGCTCGGTTTCGTGCCGAAGATGGAGCGGAAGCGCCCGAAACGTGCGAACAAAAAGGAAACCGCCGCCCCGCCGGTGGATTCACCCGCCGGAGCGGACGTTGTTTGATCAAAGGCCCTGATAAAGCTTGATCAAACAACGCCGCTTTAGCGTTGGAGTAAAGGGCCGCCGGTCCGCAAAGGCCGGCGGCTGATTACTTTGGAGATGGAAACATGAGAACGCGTCCGGCTGCAACGCGGATTTTCATGGAAATTCCAGATAGGCCCTAGCAACAACCGGCGGTGGCGCAGGCCGACTTGACCGGACCGGCCGGGCTGGCAGGGTGCGTGTGGTCCTGCTCGGGAGCCACCATCGCGGGATTCGGTTCGAGGGTTTCGAGGCCGAGCTTGGCGAGCAGCTTGCGGTCCGCCTCGGCAGTGGGGTTCTCTCCGGTGAGGAGTTTTTCGCCGTAGAAGATTGAGTTCGCTCCAGCGTAGAAACACAGAGCCTGGATTTCATCCGAGAGCCGGTCACGCCCCGCGGATAGGCGGACCTTGGCGGTGGGCACCGCGATGCGGGCGCAAGCGATCATGCGGACGAGATCGAAGGGATCCACCTGCGGGTTGTGCGCCATCGGGGTGCCGGGCATGGGCATGAGCGAGTTGATCGGCACGCTCTCGGGGTGCGGGTTGAAGTTGGAAATCACCTCCAGCAGGCGGAGCCGGTCGGTGATGGTTTCGCTGAGGCCGAGGATGCCGCCGCAGCAGACGGAGATGCCGGCGTCCTGCACGTTGCGAATCGTCCGCAGTCGGTCAGCGTAGGTGTGGCTGGAGACGATGTTCGGATAGTGTTCCGGCGAGGTATCGAGATTGTGGTTGTAGGCGTTCACGCCGGCATCGCGCAGTTGCCGCGCTTCCTCCGGGCCGAGCTCGCCGAGGGTGACGCAGACTTCCATGTCGAGGGTGGCGACCTCGCGGACGATATCGAGCACTTGCTCGAACTTGGGAGTGCCTCCGCGGACGCCTTTCCACGCCGCGCCCATGCAGAACCGGGTGGAACCGGAATCCTTGGCATCACGCGCGTGCTTCATGACTTCCTCCTTTTCGAGCAGGACCTGGGATTCGAGTTCCGTCTTGTAGTGCGCGGATTGGGCGCAATACGAGCAGTCCTCGGAACAGCCGCCGGTCTTGATGGAAAGGAGCGTGCAAAGCTGGATTTTCCCATCCGGGAAGAATTTTTCATGCACCTCGTGCGAACGCTTGAGGAGATCGAAAAACGGCAGGGAGTGGAGCTCTTGAAGATCGGCGAGTGTCATGATTTTTGAAGTCGTCGGGGCGAGTGAGCCGCCAAAAACGCCCGTTGGAAAGAAGATAGCAACATGGGAGAAGCGAAAAGCAGGATAATCCCCGGCCCACAAAACGCAAAAAACCGCAGACGGCTGGAGGCCGTCTGCGGTGGTTGAATTCGCCGGTCACCGAATGGACCAATCCGCCTTATTCGGCTGGAGGGGCTGGTGGAGGAGCACCGGGTCCGCCTTTGCCGTCAGGGCCGCCGGGTCCACGCTTGCCGCCGGGGCCGCCTGGGCCACCGCCCATCGGGATTTCCTCGCCGGCATCGCGCGCGGCCTTGATTTCGTCCGGGCTGAGCTTGCCGTTTTTGTCGGCATCGTATTTGGCGAGCAGGGCGGCGTGTTTCGCTTCGCGTTCGGCCTTCATGGTGGCCTTTTCGTCATCGGAGAGCTTGCCGTCGCCGTCCTTGTCAAATTTCTTGAGCATTTCGGCTTGGCGAGCCTCCATCATGGCCTTGCGTTCATCAGGGGAAAGCTTGCCGTCCTTGTCGGTGTCGAATTTTTCGAGAATAGCGGCGGGAACCTCGCGTTGCGGACGGTTCGCCTTTTTCGAACCGGCGGCATCTTCCGCGAGGGAGAACGAGCAGGTCCCGATGAGGGCACCGAGGGCGATGAGTTTAGTCTTTTTCATATTGATATTTGGTTTGGAAAATGGAGGCCGTTCCCGGTCTCGTCGGATCATCCAACCTCGGTCGGCAAAAAGAGTTGCGCGACTTCTGATGAATGAGTTGCCACGCCCGCCGGAGCCGTCTTGGATTCGCCCGAGAAATGGCCGATACTTCGACTCCTCCAGTGCAATCGAAAGCGATGGTCTTCGTCCGCCGGAGCGGCAGCACGCTTTTCCTCTGGGCGCTGGTCACCGGCATTTTCCTCAGCGGCCGGTCATTAGCGTTCCTGGGGCTCATCGGCGGGCTCACGATGATCGCGATGGTCGAGTATTTCCGGATGCTGCGCGCGGCTTCGGTGAAGTGCTTTCCGCGGTTCGGCATCCTGATCGCGGCCATTTACAGCGGCTGTCTTTACTGGCATTTCTGGCAGGGCGGGAAATCGGTCCCGCAGGACTTCGACTCGATCGCGATCTGCGTGGTGATCGTCGGATCCTTCGCCCTCCAACTCCGTTATCCAATTCATGGAATCGAGTCGCTCCTAACGGTGGCGGCCAACCTGCTAGGATTCGTTTACATCGCGTTTCTCTTCAACTTCACGGCGCGCGTCACCTTCCTGGTGCCGAGTCCCCAGGAAACGCCTGGGTTCGTCGGAACCTCCGGCGCTTTCCTGCTGCTCTGGCTGCTGGCGGTCACGAAATTCACCGACATGGGTGCCTACATCACCGGCTCAATGATCGGCCGCCACAAGATGATCCCCCACGTGAGTCCGGGAAAAACCTGGGAGGGCTTCGGCGGCGCCCTGATTTTCTCCCAGCTTGCCGCTTGCGGGCTTTACGCATTGTTCCCCGCCCAACTCGCATTTTTCAAGGACTGGAGCCATGTGATCACCCTCGGTTTCCTGCTCGCGGTTCTCGCCGTGATCGGCGACCTCGCGGAAAGCGTGGTGAAGCGAACGCTCCACGCCAAGGACTCCGGCAACATGCTTCCCGGCATCGGCGGCTCGCTGGATCTCATCGACAGCATCTGCTTCACCGCTCCCGCGCTCTATTTCTACCTGAAGTGGATTCTCCTTCCCGCCGCATGACCGCCCCGCCCCGCAAACGCCGCGTCGTGCTGCTAGGGTCCACCGGTTCCATCGGCTGCTCGACGCTGAAGGTCGCCCGGGAGCTGCCGGACGAGATCGAAATCATCGCCCTGGCGGCAGGCTCAAACGTGGTGGACCTCGCCGCCCAAGTGCGCGAAACCGGCGTCCGGCACGTGGCCGTTTACGATGCCAGCAAAGAGTCCGAGCTACGTGCACTGCTCCCCCAGGGGGTGAAAATCCATACCGGCGCGGACGGCCTGTTGGAACTCGCCACCCTGGCCGATGCCGACATCGTGCTGATCGCGATCGTCGGCACGGCCGGGCTATTCCCCGCCCTTGCCGCCATCGAAGCCGGCAAGGATCTGGCGGTCGCCTCCAAGGAAATCCTGGTAATGGCCGGCGAAGTCATCACCACCGCCGCCAGTAGCCGCGGCGTCGGCATCCTTCCGGTGGACAGCGAACACAACGCGATTTTCCAATGCCTCGACGGCCACCGCGGCGGAGAAAAGGAAGTGTCGCGTTTAATTCTAACCGCCTCTGGCGGCCCGTTCCGGAATCTACCCGCCGAGCGGATTCCCCACGTCACCGTGGCCGAGGCGCTCAAACATCCGACGTGGGAAATGGGGCCGAAAATCACCATCGACTCCGCCACCCTTTTCAACAAAGGCCTCGAAATGATCGAAGCGCGCTGGTTGTTCGGCATCGGTATGGACCGCATCGACGTGGTCGTCCACCCGCAGAGCATCATCCACTCGATGGTCGAGTTTACCGATGGTTCGGTGCTCGCCCAACTCAGCCGCACGGACATGTGTTTCCCCATCCAATACGCGCTCACCTGGCCGAGGCGGGTCAAGGGCGGCCTGCGTCCGCTGGATTTTCCGGCGCTGGCGAAATTGGAGTTCGAAGCACCTCGCAGCGCCGATTTCCCGGCACTTGACCTCGCCCGCCGCGCCGGACTGGCCGGAGGCACGCTGCCCGCCGTTTACAATGCTGCGAACGAAGTCGCCGTGGATGCCTTCCGCGCGGGGAAGATCCCGTTTCCCGGCATCTGGGAATGCGTCGCCGCCGTGATGGACGGCCACCGGGTGAAACCGTCGGACACGCTGGAGTCCGTGGTCGCCGCCGATCGCGAGGCCCGCGAGGCCGGCGCGGCATTTGTCGCCAGTCGCGGCTGATCGTTCCTTTTCGGGTTTCCACTTCGCGTTTGCGCGGTTTAGCCTCCGCCCCATGAACTCCTTGAGCCGCCTTCTTCCACTGCTATTCCTCCTGGTTTTCTCCAACGCGCAGGCCTCACCGGCGGAGGCCCAGACCGTCCGGAAATCCTACCAGCTCGCGATGGACAAGTGGTCGCTGGAAATGCGCATCGCCACGACCCCGGAGGAGCGGGCCAAGGCGTGGTCCGGCCGACCGGACGCCAGCAACTACACCCGCCAGATGTGGGATGCCATCGGTTCGTCGCTCGATCAGGAGTGGACCTTGGATTACGCCGTTTGGTTCCTGCGCACCGCCGCCGGGCTCTCCACCACCGATGCCGCCGGTTCCACCCTGCCCGCATTCGCCAAGGAAAACGAGGCCATCCGCCAGGCGGTCGAGACCCACCACCTGAAAAGCCCGAAGCTCATCCCGATGGCCTCCGCCCTTTCGATCACACCCAATCCCCGCTCGCTGAACCTGTTGGAAAAAATCCAGACCAGCCACCCCGACCCGAAAACCCAGGGCGTCGCCGCACTCGGTGCCGCCATGCAACTCAAAAGTCTCGGCGACGATCCCGAGATCATGCGCAAGCGCCTCACCTACCTCCGCAAGGCCATCATCCAGAGCTCCGATGTGGATCTCGACGGCATCACCGTCGCTAAACTCGCCGAGGACCAGCTCCACATCATCCGCTTCCTTACCAAGGGCCGCACCGCCCCCGATCTGGTCGGCGTCGATTCCGCGAACCGTCCGCTCGCGCTGGACGCCCACAAGGGTAAGGTCATCGTCCTGCTCTTCTGGAACAGCGAGGTCCAGGACGCCAACCGCGTCATCGAAATCACTAACAAACTCGTTGCGAAATTCAAAGGCCGCCCGCTCGTGGTCATCGGCGTGAACAACGACCCCGAGGCAAAACTCCGCGCCCTCCAAGCCAACGACTCGGTGACCTGGATGAATTTCTCCGACCCCGACAACAAACTCGCCAAGGATTACCGCATCGGTCTCTGGCCCGTTGTCTTCGTGCTGGATGGCGAGCGCAAGATCCACTACTCCGGCGCACCCGGGTCCTTTGCCGAGCTCACCGCGGAAGCGCTGCTCTCCGAGATCAAGCCCGTCGCCACGGAGTAACAGAATCGATCAGCCCAGGACCTTCTTCACGAAACACGCCTTGAGGCCGATGTCCAAGCCGTCCATCCTGCAGGAAATCTCGTGGTCCCCGTCCACTAGGCGGATGGGTTTCGATTTCGTCCCCACCTTGAGCACTTGGGAGCTTCCCTTCAGTTTCAGGTCCTTGATCATGGCAACGATGTCGCCGGCCGCGAGCACATTGCCATAGGCGTCCTTGACGATCCGGTCCCCGGCGACCTCCTCCGGCAGCGCCTCCAGCGGCCACTCATGACCGCAGGTTACGCACTCGTAGTGGTCGGCGTGGGTCAAAACATCGGTCATTTCACACACGGGGCAGGGATGGCTCATAGGCGGGCAGCGAATCGCGCGGGCCGCCGGAACTCAAGCCCGCACTTTACCGAACGAAAGGCAGCAATCCAGAGGGGACCATCGCCCGTGGCAAAGCTTGGGCGACATCGAGGTCACCTTTTGGCGCCTACAAACTCCGCAACAGACGGGTGGAAGTTTTGGAAATCAAAATCATCTGCCTTGCCCCAACGCGCATAACGAGGCATTTCTTTTTCATGAGACATATACTGACTGCGATTCTGACTCGTGAAAATGATGGTTTTGTCGCGCTGTGTCCCGAAGTGGACGTGGCTTCCCAAGGCATGACCGTGGAGGAAGCCAAGGCAAACCTGAAAGAGGCCGTGGAATTGTTTTTCGAGTGTGCGCCTGAGTCTGAGGTCCAACAACGCATGGCCAGCGAGTCGTTCATCTCATCCCTGGAGGTGCAGGTTTCCTGAGCTGCCGGTGCTCTCCGGACAGGAAGTGCGCCGAAGCCTTGAAGCTCACGGTTTCCGACTGGTGCGGCAGCGAGGTAGCCACATGGTGATGCAAAGATCCAGTGATGGAGAGACCACAACAATACCGGTGCCGGACCATCCTGAGCTCCGAACCGGCACCCTGCGCTCGATCATCCCCCAAAGCGGATTGGAAATTGTGGCTTTCCGCTGTTGATTCCTCTTAATTTCCCACTCTTCATGGCGACCTTGCAGCGGCCAACGCGCAGTTTCGGTTGAAACGATCCGCAGCGCGCCTTGGAGATACCCGATAAATGGGGTTGAGCAACCTGCTGCAAGCATCCAGCTTAGCCGCAGAAGAGTCTCCGTCGCGCTGAAGTTCTCTCAAACTCCCTCTTACCCACGTCCCAAATGCTCCTCCACTTCTTCAAAATGAACGGTGCCGGCAACGATTTCATCATCGTTGACAACCGCGACCTCTCGCTTTCCAAGGAACTCGACACCGATACCATCGCCGCGCTCTGCGACCGCCATCGCGGCATCGGGGCGGATGGATTGCTCGCCGTGGAACCCGCCCAAAAAGGCGCGGATTTTCGTTTCCGTTATTACAATGCGGACGGCGGCGAGGCGGAAATGTGTGGCAACGGCGCGCGCTGCTTTGGCCGGTTCACCGCTCATCTCGGGGAAATCGTCCTGAACAAAGTCACCTTTGAGACCATCGCCGGCACGCTCGCGGCCGAAATGGTCGGCGAGGACGTGCGCATTGCGATGTCCGAGCCCAAAGACCTGAAGCTCAACACCGACGTCAAGATCCCCGGCTTTGACATCCCGCTGCATTTCGTGAACACCGGCGTCCCGCACGTCGTCGCGTTTCTCAAAAGCCCCGAAGCGCTCGATGAATTCGACGTTTACAACCACGGTGCCTCCGTCCGCAACCACC
Organism: Akkermansiaceae bacterium; assembly: GCA_031425955.1. Classification (GTDB taxonomy): domain Bacteria; phylum Verrucomicrobiota; class Verrucomicrobiia; order Verrucomicrobiales; family Akkermansiaceae; genus Luteolibacter. The sequence goes on from JANPKJ010000063.1 coordinate 29,923, forward strand.
AGGCGTTCTCCCCAGCCGGCACCAACGCAAACTTCGCCGCCGTGCTCTCGGCCGGGCACATTTCCATCCGCACCTACGAGCGCGGTGTGGAGGACGAAACGCTCGCCTGCGGCACCGGCATGGTCGCCTCCGCCCTTGTCCACCACCTGCTCACCGGCGCTCCCAGCCCGATCAAGGTGGACGTGGAAGGTGGCGATACTTTGGAAATCGGCTTCGAAAAATCCGGCGACCAGTCGTTCAAGAATGTGACCCTCACCGGTCCGGCGGATTTCGTGTTCGAGGGGGAAATCGATATTTGATTCCTAGATTTTCATTTCGTTGAGCATCTTCGTCGCCTCGTCGAGTTGGCGCATGAGGCCTTGGAAAGCGATATACATCAGCCAGCAGGTTCCCGCGATGACGAGAGTGATCACCACCTTCGCAGCCGGATGCCATTTCGGATGCAGCCAGACCAAGGGCAGCGCGAACGGCGGCACTGTCACGAATGTCAGGACGATGAACGCCGTTTTGAAATACCACGGCAGTTGATCCGCGGGTAGCGCCGGAGGTCCGGCAACCGCCAGACGCTTCGATCCGTCCAGAAACTCGTGGCAATACCTGCACTTGATCGCCTCATCCTGGATTTCTTCCGCGCAAAAGGGGCATTTTTTCATGGTGGGTCAGCTGCGCCGGATTCTGGACTGAATTTCCATGATGTCCACCCGTAGCGGCTCTTGATCGAGAGTACCGTGGAAATTTCGTCTTCCGACAGGATACGGCTTTGACGTGAGGGCAAGTTGGTTCATGTTCCGCGCCCCGCCATGACCTTCTCCGGCATCTACACCGCTCTCATCACTCCGTTCCGCAATGGAGCAATCGACGTTCCCGCGTTTCAATCCCTCATCGAACGGCAGATCGCAGCGGGAATCGACGGCATCGTTCCCGTCGGCACCACCGGGGAATCTCCCACCCTCGACACAGAAGAACACATCGAAGTGATCCGCCTCGCCGTGGAATTCGCCGCAGGCCGCTGCCAAGTGGTCGCCGGAACCGGGGCGAACGCCACCGCCGAAGCCATCGAGCTCACCGAAGCCGCTGAGAAACTCGGTGCGACCGGCTCGCTGCAGGTTTGTCCGTATTACAACAAGCCGTCGCAAGAAGGGCTCTACCTCCATTTCAAGGCCATCGCCGAGTCCACCCACCTGCCGATCATGCTCTACAGCGTGCCCGGACGCTCCTCGATCGAAATTGCTCCGGAAACCGCCGCGCGCCTGGCCGCCGACTGCCCGACCATCGTCGCCATCAAGGAAGCCGGCGGATCGGTGGACCGTATCAACCAACTCGTGCAGGCGCTGCCCGCCGATTTCGGCATCCTCTGCGGCGACGACCCGCTGCTATTGCCCTTCGTTTCCTGTGGAGCCACCGGACTGGTATCCGTCGCCTCAAACCTGATCCCCGAGGTCATGGTCCAGATCGTCAAAGCGTCCCTCAGTGGAAATTTCCCCGAGGCGCTCGCCCTGCAAAAGCAATACTATCCGCTGATGCGCGGTCTGATGTCACTCGACGTGAATCCGGTGCCGGTCAAAACCGCAGTCGCCCTGCAAGGCCACTGCCTGCCGGATCTACGCCTTCCACTCGCCCCGATGAGCGATGGCGCGACTTCCCAGCTCACCTATTTGCTCAGCAGCTACAACCTTCTTCCATAAACCGCCATGCCCTCACCTAAACTTTTCGCCCCCGGCCCCGTCGATGTTTCGAAAGAAACCTTCGCTGCCATGTCGCAAACCATGATCGGCCACCGCGGCAAGGATTTCGAGGAACTCTATGCCTCGACCCAGCCCGGTCTCCAGGAAATCTTCGGCACCGCACGGCCCGTTTTCCTCTCCACTTCCTCCGCTTGGGGCGTGATGGAAGGTGCGCTGCTCAATCTGGCCAAAAAGAAGGTGCTCTGCCTCTGTTGCGGCGCGTTTTCCGACAAGTGGTTAGACGTCGCCAAAAAATGCGGCTACGAGGCGGAAGCCGTGCAAGTCGCATGGGGTGAGGCGATCGACCCGGAAGTGGTCCGCGCCAAGCTTGCGGAAGGCGGCTTCGACACCGTCACCTTCATCCACTCGGAAACGTCCACCGGCGTGCTCAACGATCTCGCAGGAGTTTGCAAGGTCGTGAAATCCTTCCCGGACACCATGCTCATCGTGGACACGGTTTCCTCGCTCTCGACCGTGCCGATGAACATGGATGCACATCAAATCGACGTCATGTTAGCCGGGGTCCAGAAGGCGCTCGCGCTGCCTCCGGGACTTGCCGTGTTCGCCGTGTCCGAAGCCGGGATGGAACGCGCCAAGAGCAATCCTAACCGCGGTTATTATTTCGACTTCGTCGAGTTCGCCAAGAACGCCGCGGTGAACAACACACCTTCGACCCCGGCCATTTCCATCATCTACGGGCTGCAATACATGCTTGGTGAAATCGCCAAGGAAGGTTTCGCCGCCCGTCAGGCGCGCCACGCGAAAACCAACGCGATGATCGCCGCCTGGGGAGCGAAACACGGCTTCGAACTCTTCGCACCGGAAGGTCGCCGCTCGTTCGCGCTGACCTGCTTCAAGACGCCGGAGGGCTTCGATCTATCAGGATTCATCAAGAACCTGAAGACCAAGCACAACTTCCTCATCAACGGCGGCTACGGCAAGATCAAGGGCACCACCTTCCGCATCTCCAACATGGGTAATGAAACCGAAGCGACCATGCAGGATCTGATCGATGCGATGGATGATGTGCTCGCGGGGTGATCCTTCATTGGAAAATTCGTTAGGTTCACCTTGCGAAACTGTCGCGCGGAATCAATTCCGCGCTCAAGTTAGTTCACCATCTGCCGAGGATGGCGACGACGGTCAGCGTGCTGGTCTCGCCGGGGCGGACGAGTTTCTTGCCAACGGCCGCCGCGGGAAAAACGGCTTCGAGGCAGGGCGAATCCGGCGCATGGTTTGAGAGCACGCCGTGGTTGGGGATGGCGATCGTGCCCTGACAGATTTTCCCGCCCCAGGGATCGGCGTAGGTGACGGGGAAAGACGTCGCGCCCCGTTCCAGCTTGCGGGGCACCACGGTGATTGTCACGAAGTGGGCGTCGAGCACGATCCACTGCGGCGCACTGCCTTTTTGGCTGCGATGCACATAGCGACGGAGACTGATGATGGGAGGCAGACCTTTGGCGAGCGAGGTATCGAAGCGTTGATGGACCCGGCCGAGAAGTTTCGCCTGACTTTCTCCCGGTTTCACGAACAACACTTCCTGGCTCATCAGCGGCAGGAAATGGCCGCGGGTGAGTTCGTTGCCGATGTCGCAGAGATCTACCAGGTTCACGCCCTTGCGCGACCAGCGCGGCCGACCTTTGATCGAGCTGGAAGGACGCATTCCGGACTCACGGATCACGGTGTAAATCTGCTGTTTGTCAGTTTCTCCAGCGATGGCGTCAGAAGCGCGCTGCCAGGCTGGGCTGCCGAAACGAAACGCGTTCAACAGCGCCGTCGGACCGCAGGCATTCCCGGCGACGGTTAGTTGGTTGGCCGGAACGGCTTGGGAATTCGGCGCTTCCCGCACGGGTGGGGCCGCGAACGCCGTGCCGCAACAGGCTGCTAGGAAGCTATTTCGCAGCAGCCGGAGCATAAGTTTCGACGCGGCGGTCGTTTGAGGGCTTGGCGTCGCTGAGACCACCGGAAACGCTGACTCTTGAATCATAGCGCATCGTCTTCGCTGCCGGCTGCGTGATGGGAACCCGCACGGCCCTGACCCCATTGACGGGGATCGAGGTGATGTTGGAGGTGACCATCCCGCTCGGGGTGGAGATCTGCACGGTGGTATTGATCAGCGTCTCGGTGCCGCGGTTCTGGACCAGCACTTCGACCTGGCCGTAGGGATTTCCCGGACTTGGCGGAAGCACCCGCTGGGAGGCCAGCGCCGCGTCGTAAATTCCGCGGGTATCGCGGTTCACGACCCTGCTCAAGTCGGGCATTCCTGCTCCTAACGACTGGTCGCCGCCCTCTTCCCCGCCATCGTTCAGGTAGCCGTTGATGAGTGACAGGGCTTGTTGGTTCGTAAGGTTTTTCGAGCCGGGTTGGCGCATCACCGCCGCAATCGCGCCGACCACGATGGGGCTGCTGAACGAGGTGCCGCTCACGCTAACCGCCTGATCGCCGGTCCATGCGGCGTTGACGCCGTAGCCAGGTGCTGCGAGCGCGATCTGGCGGCCGGTGTTCGAGAAAGCCAGGTGGTTTCCCAAGGCATCCACCGCACCGACGGCGATGACGCCCTCGTTGGCAGCCGGATAAGACACTTTTTCAATTCCGTTATTCCCGGCGGCGGCGACGATCATGGATCCTGCGCTGCGGGCGTATTGGATGGCGTTTCTCACCAGAGCGCTATCGCCCGGACTTCCCAGCGAAATATTGATCAACCGCGCGCCGGCGTCCACTGCGGCGACGATGCCTTGGGCGAGGAGAAAACTATCGGATTGGCCGAGATCATTCGCAATGCGGACGGAAACGATGGACGCGCCAGGCGCCACGCCGGGAGTCAGGGTTCCGTTGCCGATGATCATCGAAGCGACGCCGGTGCCGTGGCCGTTCTGAGTCGAGAGATCGCCCGGAAGATCAACGAGGTTGATGGAAGTAATCCTGCTGGAGAAAGCGGAATTGACGGTCACGCCGGTATCGAGGATGGCCACGGTGACGCCGCTGCCCCACGCCGAGTTGTCCCCGGAGACGCCCAGCCAATCGAGCAACCCTCCCCCGAGAGCCACGGCTCCTTCCTGTGCGGTTGCGTCAGGCGGAGCCGGAAGATCCACGGGGTAGACGAAGGATGCCTGCATTTCATCATCCATCAGAAACGCGAGATCCTCTGAATTGAGAAATCCGACCCGCAGGGCGTTGAGGGCGTCGATGCGGCCCATGATGCGGATCCGGTCGCCGGCCCGTTTCAGGAATTCCTGAAGTGCCTGCCGGTCATTGAAAACAAGGTTCCGTTGGCCGGGAAGTGCTCCCGCTTCGAGCGCCTCGTCATCGCGCCGGACCTTAGGCCCGCGATCCCCACTGCGGAATCTTGGAGCGGGCTCGTCCACGATAACCATCCGCTTCGGCCCGTTTTGCGAATCGGCGGAATCCTGACGGATTGGCAGCTCGGGTACCGCGGTGCCCGCCAGCCAATAGCCTACCCACCCGGCAAGGGCGAGGGTCAGGATAATGATGGGCAACCGGAAACGCATGGCGCGGACTTTAACTCCGGAAACCGACGATCAACACGAAAAAAACCGATTTCCTGCGGGCACCCTGGGATCGGATTACGGCTCGGTTTTGAGCACGATGTCCTTGAACTGCACCGTCATCGGCGGGCCGGCGTGTAGTTGCAGGCCGATCATGCCGGTTTTAGCACCAGCGTCGGTGTCGTCGGTGACGTCGACCGTTTGCTTGCCATTGATGAAATGCTGGAGATGGCCGCCCTTGGCGATGACGACGTATTCGTTCCAGTCGGCGGGTTTGATCACCGCTTGGATTTCCGCGGATTTCCCGACTTCGCCGGTGACTTCGAGTTTCGGCTTTTTCGGTTCACCCCCCTCGTGAACAATCACTTTCTCTCCGCGTTTGGCGAGGATGCCACGGCCTTTTTCCTCGTAGAGAATTCCGCTGTAGGTCTTGCCCACCTCGAAATCCGCCTGATAGCCCGACATGACGAAATATTCGGGTTTCACGACCTTGCTGCGATACTGGATTCCGGAGTTACCGCCCTTTTCAGCTTTGCCGTCACCGTCTGTGATCTTGTATTTGAAGTGGAGTTCGAAATCACCGGCCTCGCCTTCCCAGATCAGGAAGGTGTTCTCTTTCACCGGATTCTCCGCGGTGTTCTGACCGGTGATGGCCCCGTCTTTCACGCTCCAGACCCCGGGCAGCCCCTTCCAACCGGTGAGATCCTTGCCATTGAAAAGTTGTTTTTCCCCGGCGTGGGCGAGTGAAATGGCAGAGAACGCAAGTAGAATGGCGAGGTGTTTCATAGAATCGGGGTAACGGATTGAATTAGTTTGGAAATGAGAGAATCAAGGAATCGGGGGAAACGCACGGATTCTTTCATCGCGATTGTCACCGACGCGTGAATTCGCATTTCCATTGGCATCCCGGCAGGATCTGACCCATAGCATCCGGTATGGAGAATCCCGCTTCGGAAAGGAAGACAATCCCGGCCAACAGCGCCGGGCGTTGGTATCTCGTGGTTTTAGGGCTGTCCCTCGCACTGATCGGCGGGATCTTCGTCTGGCTGATGGCGCGCAGCTATCTGCGAGCCAAGGAAATGAGGAGCTGGCCGGAAGTCGCTTGTGTGATCCTTTCCTCGGAACTGGCGGAAAGGCGGCATGATGAGAATTCGCCGCTCGAATTCCGCGTGGATCTGAGTTTCGGCTACGAGTGGCAGGATCAGCCACGCACCGGCGACCATTTGACGCTCCGCGGCAATCCTTGGTCCTCCAAGCGAAAACTGATGGAGAGCCGCATCAAGGATTATCCAGTCGGAAAATCCACCACCTGCCGGGTAGATCCGAAGAATCCGGACTTCGCGGTCTTGAAGCCGGATTCGCTCGCGCCGGGCTACTCGATCTGGTTTCCCGCGTTGTTTGTCATTGGCGGGCTGGGCATCGTCTACCGGGCAGCTACTGGCAGCGGGCGGGATCGTGCAAATCGAGCTTAATGTTTTTATTGCGTCGCCTCATTTTCGTGAGTTAACCTCCCCGCCCCGGCGTGGTGGTGTCTGGCAAGGGGCCTGGCACGTGAATATCCGGGATCTTTTCAACTCCAGACGCGATGAATCCAGACCGAGCGACCCTCAATTTCCTCAACAGTTTTCCCGAGGAAGCCAGAAAAAGGGGCGAGATGCTGCAAAAAGACGGTGCCGTTACCCAGATTTTCGGAAATCACCTTTTCATTCAGGGCCGTGTCGAAGACGAAGCGGGAACCTTCCGCACCAGTCTCCGGCTTCAGGGAAACCGCTGGTTCGGCTCCTGTACCGCTGAGGACGAGCTGATCGCCGGGGCCTGCCAGTATGCCACCATGATGGAGCGCATGCACCGCGGCGAAGATTTGCCGGAGTCGCCAAACGAGTTCGACGACACGCCGGTGCTCGACATCATCGAGGAAAAACTCGGCCGCGAGCTCGACGACAAGGAGGCGGATTTCGTCACGAAAATCGAAAAACGCTACCGCCGCTACGTGATCGAAGGCGAGCTCCACGACCACGACATGGTGCGGATCACCCCGCGCTGGGAAATCACCACCTACGAGCCGCTCGAGCTCTGGCCCATCCCGCCGGGCGACATCCTCGAGTTCTGGAACTACATCGCCTACGCCTTCTACAAGAAGAAGCTCCCCTACCCCGAGTTCATGAGCGTGATCACCGATCTCGGTCACGTGCAGAAAAAAATGGCGGACTGGGAGCAGGAGCGCGAAGTCGCCTCCTGGTATGAGCGCATCGAACAGGTCAACGAGCGCCCGCCTCAAGACGCCCCGCTCACCGTCGCATTCCGCCTCGTCGCCACGATCAACGAAGCCCGCCTCGAAGTAAAAGAGGAGAAGGCCGGTGTCTGGATCCAGCTTCGCGAGAAAAACGACATTGAAACCTACGTGAACCTCCACCACGAAGCCGCCCTGCTGATGGACGCTTCCAGCCAGACGCTGTGGGAACACTATCTCGCGTTCTTCCGCAAATACGGCGATACCACGCTCGATTTCGACCAGGAGGAATCCTGCCGTTTCATGAACCGCGTCTTCCGCCAACCCGCTCTCAAGGGCTACATCGTCAACCTCGACGAAAAGGAATTCAAAGTCTCCGAAGAGCCACTCTCCTGGGTCTGTGAGGACGAGCCATACGATCCGAAAAGCTTCGCCCTCCAGCTCATCACCGCCGCTGGTGAGAATGTCTCCCACTCGGTGCGCCTGCTGCCTGGCCGCAAGGAACTCTATCAATCTGACGAAACCGTCTTTCCCGGTCCGCCACGCTGGCTCGAGGAAACCGACGTCATGCCGCGCTATCTGATTCCGACGCGCGTCATCGACTCGCTCGAAGGCGTCGAGTTCCTCCGCAAAATCGGCGCTGCGCTACCCGAGTCGCTCAAGAAGCGCGTCGTCGACCTCGAGCTCAAACCAAAGTTCGAAATGAAGCTCATCGCCGGCCTCACCGCCGCCGAGACCGAGCATTTGGTCATCGACGTCACCGCCATTGAGACCAAGGGCCGCCGCACCGAGCGCCTCGTCAAGGAAGGCTGGGAGCTCGCCGAGCAACAACCGATTAAAGGCAAACAACTTCTGCGTTTCGCCCGCGAGGAGCTCTATCCGGTCCCCGCCATCCTCGATGAAATGGGCCTCAGCTACGACGAAAAGCTGCTTTCCTTCAAATCCCGCATCACCAAGCAGTTCCCGGAGAAATTCGCGGAATGGATCAAGGCCATGCCTCCAAGCATCGAGCTCGACATCGACCTCCGCCTCAAGTCGATCCTCGCCGATCCCGTCACCGCCGCCGTGCGCTTCGAGGTCGTCGGCCAGGACATCGACTGGTTCGACCTCCGCATCGTCATCGACGTGCAGGGCGCGAATCTATCCAAGGCCCAGATCCGCCAGCTCGTCGCCGCTCGCGGTGGCTACGTCCGTATGGACGACGGAACCTGGATGCGTCTGGAAATCAAACTCGATGCCGACCAGCGCGAAGCCGTCACCCGGCTCGGTCTCGATCCCTTCGACCTCTCCGGTGAGACGCACCGCATGCACGCCCTCCAACTCTCCGATCCCAAGGCCGCCGAGGTCTTCGATCCGAAAGCCTGGGAGCGCATCAAGAACCGCGCCAACGACATCCAGCTCGAGGTCAACCCGGATCTCCCGGACGGCCTCAACGCCACGCTTCGTCCCTATCAGGTGGATGGTTTCAAGTTCCTCGCCTATCTGTCAGTCAACAATTTCGGCGGCATCCTCGCCGACGACATGGGTCTCGGAAAAACCATCCAGTCGCTCACCTATCTACTCTGGTTGTTCGACGAACACCGCAAGACAGGCGGCATGAAAAAGCCCGCACTCGTCGTCTGTCCCAAGTCCGTTCTGGACGTCTGGTACAGTGAGGCCGGAAAATTCACGCCGCAGCTCAAGGTCAAGATCCTCAAGAACCGGGACGACATCAACGTCGAGCACATCCAGAACAACATCGACATCCTCGTCCTCAACTACGCCCAGCTCCGCGTTTGCGGCGAGGAACTCAACGGCATCAAATGGCTCACCACCATCCTTGACGAAGGCCAGCAGATCAAGAACCCGGACTCCAAGGCCGCCAAATGCGCCCGCGAGCTCGATTCCCAAAACCGCTTGGTCCTTACGGGAACGCCCATCGAAAACCGCCTGCTCGACATGTGGTCGCTCATGGCCTTCGCCATGCCCGGCGTGCTCGGCAGCCGCGCGTATTTCAAGAAACGTTTCGACAAGCGCAAGGACCCGCTCAGCCAGAGCCGCCTCGCCTCGCGCCTCCGTCCGTTCCTGCTCCGCCGCACCAAGCTGCAGGTCGCCCAGGACCTTCCGCCACGGACCGAAGAAGAAGTTTACTCGAAGATGGAAGGCATCCAGGTGGAGCTTTACAAAAACGAGCTCAAGCGCATCCAGAAGGCGCTGCTAGGACTCGACTCCGACGAGGCGGTGAAGAAAAACTCCTTCGCCATCCTCCAGGGCCTCATGCGCCTGCGGCAAATCTGCTGTCACCCGGGCCTCATCGATCCCAAGTATCTCAAGGAGGAATCCGCGAAAATGGAATCGCTGTTCTACCTGCTGGACCAACTCCACGAGGAAGGCCACAAGGTGCTCGTTTTCTCGCAGTTCGTCTCGATGCTCGACCTCATCAAGGCACGCCTCGAACTCAACAACCGCCCCTACAACTACCTCACCGGTCAGACCAAGGACCGAAAAGGCGAGATCGAGAAATTCCAGACCACCAAGGATCCGTCCGTTTTCATGCTCTCGCTCAAGGCAGGTGGCGCCGGCCTCAACCTCACCTCGGCGTCGTACGTCATCCTTTACGATCCATGGTGGAACCCGGCTGTTGAAAACCAGGCCATCGACCGGACCCACCGGATCGGCCAGAAGAACAAGGTCATCGCCTATCGACTGCTAACACGGGACACCGTCGAAGAGAAGATCCGCATCCTCCAGCACCAGAAAACCCAACTCGTCACCAACGTGCTCGGCGACGAAGGCTTCGCCTCGAACCTCGGCCTGGATGATCTCCAGTTCATCCTCACGCACACCATCGACGAGGAAGACGAACCGAAGCAGTAAGCCGCTACGGAACGATCCAAGAAAAAGCCCGGCCTCACCGCCGGGCTTTTTGATCCAATGCATCGGACTGTTTGCACAAAATTCGGCGCTTTTAAAGATCCACCTCCACCAGTCTCAACAATGGAACTTTTTGATACAGCTCGTGAAATCAAGATTCTCAACGGAGTAGTAGGGCTTCCCCGTGATTTCGACTACGACCTCACAGAAGCCATCGCGAACACCGCAGTGTGGGGAGCTTGCGATGGATTCGCGGCTCACATCGTCTACGCCATTCTTGTGGGTCAAACGGAAGATGCCATTCGGTTGTTGCCAAAGGCAAAGCACTGGAAGGAAATCGCCATGAAATTGGAGGAAGAGAGGAATTGTTCCACGGAGGGATCCCACTGGTATGGAAAAAAGCTCTACTCGCTGATTCGTTGGTTGATTGACGGAGTGCATGACGCCGAAAGCATGGCCACGTGGCTCTCAGGAAGCGTGAACTATTATCGCAATCAGAAAGGTGGCGCGGATTCGGTTTCTTTGGGACTGAATGCAGAAGCTTTCCTCGATGCTGGTGGCTACGAAGATTACATTTCGCTAGCAGCTCCCCGCGGAATCGAAACCATCAAGTGCTCGGGAGCCAACGAAAAGCAGATGGCACTGACACTCGCTGTTCAGGCACTAACCAAGAAGTTTCCCGAAGAAAAGGTGGATGCCGCGGTGAAGAAATTCCTCGATCGCCATGTCGGCAAGTGGCTCAACAACGGCCACGCCGTGCGTGCAGCCGAGTGGATGAAAGTGATCTACTGGAAGCAAGGAGATGCCGGAATCTCGCCCTTCGACGCGGTGCGGAAGTGCCTGGATCACGTGGAGGTGAAATAGAGCCAAGATTTTTAGAAACCCATCATCCGTATGTGGATGCACACCAAGACCCACCCGCTTCAAAATGTGGAATGGATTTGTTCAGTAGGAGCAATCCACCATTCGCGCCCTCCCGATTTCCACCGAGCACAGCGGCTCTCATAGTGGCGACAAGTAGAAAGACGGTCGCCCAGATTCGTTCGAAGTTCGGAACCCCATCCACCCCGAATTTTGGATGCATTTCATTCTCGCGAATCGATCGGATTCTACCGATGCTTCCTCGCGTCCAGCATCCACCCGGCCCACATTTCCATGAAAATCCCACACTTGTTATCCACGATCTCCGCCTTGGCCGCCTGTTTCCCATTGATCGGAATCACCCAGGCCGCGGAGTCCTACGACCGCACGGTTCTGCCCATTCACGAACCGGCGGCAGCAACGATCTCCACTCTGGATGCGCGCGATGCAAAAGCACCGCCGCGCTTTGCGGTGAAGGCTCCGCAGGGCGCGCCGAATGTGGTCATTGTGCTGATCGACGACATCGGCTTCGGCCACAGCTCGGCGTTTGGCGGGCCGATCCAGATGCCGACGCTCGACAAGCTGGCGAACGCCGGACTGAGGTACAACCGCTTTCACACCACCGCGCTGTGCAGTCCGACCCGCACGGCGCTGCTCACCGGCCACAACCACCACGCCAACAACGCGGGCGCGATCATGGAACTGGCCACCGGCTTCCCCGGCAACACCGGCATCCGGCCACGGGAGATTTCGACGCTCGCCGAGATTCTCAAACAGAACGGTTACAGCACCGGGGCGTTTGGCAAATATCACGAGACGCCGCCGTGGGAGGTCTCCGTCTCGGGGCCCTTCGAACGCTGGCCGACCGGCTCGGGCTTCGACAAGTTTTACGGCTTCATCGGCGGCGAGACGAACCAGTGGGCACCCGCGATTTTCGACGGCGTGGCGCGAGCGGAGCCGATCCTCTCGCCGACCTACCACTTCACCGTCGATATGACGGACAAGGCCATCCAATGGGTCAGCGCACAGCAGACGCTCACCCCGGAAAAGCCGTTCTACCTTTATTTCGCCACCGGTGCGACGCACGCCCCGCACCATGCGCCGAAGGAATGGATCGAGAAATACAAAGGACAATTCTCCGGCGGCTGGGACAAGCTGCGTGAGGAGACTTTCGAGCGGCAGAAAAAGATGGGCGTCATTCCGGCCAATACTAAACTAACACCACGACCGGCGGAAATCCCCGCATGGGATGGCATGAGCGCGCAGCAAAAGAAGCTCTTCGAGCGGCAGATGGAAACCTTCGCCGGATTCGCCGCCCACACCGACGACCAGGTGGGCCGACTCGTCGATCAACTCGAGAAAATCGGTGCGCTGGAGAACACGCTCTTTTTCTACATCGTCGGCGACAATGGCTCCAGCGCCGAGGGCGGCCCGGAAGGCACTTACAATGAGATGATGGCCCTCAACGGCATCGTCGGCAAAGCCGAACAGATGATGGATCACATCGACACCTGGGGCGGCCCCACCACCTTCCCCCACTTCGCCATCGGCTGGGCATGGGCGGGGAACACGCCGTTCCAGTGGACCAAACAGGTTGCCTCACACTTCGGCGGAACGCGCAACGGCATGGTCATGCACTGGCCGAAGGGCATCAAGGCGAAGGGCGAATTGCGCAACCAGTTCCACCACGTCATCGATGTCGCACCGACCGCGCTGGAGGCGGCGAAAATCCCCCATCCGCAGATGGTGAATGGCGTGAAGCAGCGCCCGATGGATGGAGTATCGATGCTCTACAGCGCAGACGCCCCGAAGGCCAAGGACCAACGCACCACGCAGTATTTCGAAATGTTCGGCAACCGCGGCATCTATCACGAAGGTTGGGTCGCCTGCACGCGCCACTCGATCCCGTGGCTCATGGTGCCGCTGCCTCCGGTAAAGGACGACGTGTGGGAGCTTTATCACGTCGATGACGATTTCAGCCAAGCGAACAACCTCGCCGCGCAGAACCCGGAAAAGCTCAAGGAACTCCAAGCCATTTTCCTCAAGGAAGCCGAGCGCAACCACGTGCTGCCGATCGACGACCGCCGCTCCGAACGCTTCGATCCCGAAATCGCCGGCCGCCCTGACCTGCTCGACGGTCGCAAGTCCCTGACGGTTTATCCCGGCATGATCGGCATGATGGAAAACGCATTCATCAACGTGAAAGGCCGCCATCACACCATCGAAGCCGAGGTCGAGATCCCCGAGGGCAAAACAAACGGTGTCATCATCGCCCAAGCCGGCTACTTCGGCGGCTGGACGCTCTACGTGAAAGACGGCAAACCACGCCACGAATATAACTACTTCGCCCTCGAACGCACCAACATCGGCGGCGACTCGGCGCTCGCTCCAGGCAAACACACCATCAGCTACGAGTTCATCCCGGATGCCGCCAAGCCCGGGACAGGTGGCAAATCCATCCTCAGCGTGGATGGTCGGAAGGTGGCTGAAGCGCAGATCCCCAAGACGCAGCCCTTCGCCTTCTCCGCCGACGAAGGCGCGGACGTCGGCATCGACGCCGAGACCAACGTCTCAACCGACTACCAACCCGGCCTGCCCAGCACCTTCACAGGCAAGATCGTAAAGGTGACGGTGGAACAGAAATAATGCCCGTCAAAGTCCCCTTCCATTTCCAAGGGTGAGTTTCAATTCTCCGGGAAAACTCCAAACCCTCAAATCATGCCAGCGACAATCCGCATCGCTGCTGCATTTTCCATTCTCCCCGGCGCGCGCAGTCGCCTCCGGGCTATCAGGCTTCCGCAGCGCAGTCCGCGCCCTCGCTCACTTCGCTCGAATTCCAAGGACTCGTCGGCCCCCTCTTGCTCTATCGATGCAAATCGTCCCAGCGAATCCGATGGGGCCTTCACCTACGATATCGACCAAGCTGGACTCTTCACGGGACTCAACATCAGGTTCCGAGACGAGTGGCGCGTCAAATGGGCCATTCTAATTCTTGCCAATCTGCCCCCTACCGTGCAGGCTGTTCAAATGAACGGAGATCCGACCCGAGTCCCAGATGGCCCCGTTTGTAAAACTGCCGGAAATTTCAGCTCGCGCATCCAGGACATGCCCTATGACCAGCGGCCGCGCGAAAAACTCGCGCAGCTGGGCCCGGCCGCCCTGGACAATGCCGAGTTGATGGCGCTTTTTATCTCCACCGGAACTAAGGGCCGCAGCGCGATCGACATCGGCCGCGATTTGATCGCGAAATACGGGTCGATGGGCGCACTCGGCGGCCTGCCGGTCGGCGAGTTGTCCAAAACCAAAGGTCTAGGGCTGGCAAAAGCCTCCAAACTGGCGGCCGCCTTCGAACTCGGCACCCGCGTTGCCCGGGAGCAACTCCGGGATGTGCCACTGGATACTCCCCAGCTGATCAATGACTTTTTCGGCCCCCAACTCCGGCATTTGAGCCAGGAGCAGGTGGTCGTCGCCGTGGTGGACAGCCGGTTGCGGCACATGGGTACCACCGTGATTTCGGTCGGCACGGTAAGTGATTCGAGCGCCCATCCGCGGGAAATCCTGCGGCCCGTGATCACCCGCGGGGCGTTCGGCTTCGTCCTGATCCACAATCACCCGTCAGGTGATCCCAGCCCCAGTCGCGCGGATGAACTGATTACCCGCCGGTTGGTGGAAGTCGCCACTTTGATGCAGGTGCGTTTTCTGGATCACGTCATCATCGGTCGCCCGTCACCCGGGCGAGCCTCATACTATTCATTCCGCGAGGCCGGCATCGTTCCGTGAGTTGCTTTTCGAAATCCTCCCCTTAACCTTTGCGGAAATTCCGCATGTACCGCCTGCATCTCACCCGAAACCTCCGATCCCTCGCGTTTCTGCTGACCGTCGTGGCAGCCATCGCGGCGATTTACGGGCTTTGGTGGGCAAATCACACCGGCTTGCCTGAGCCGTGGCGGGCCTCCATCGAGCGGGAGGTAGGGAAACAGGGAGCATTCATCAAAATCGGCAGCTTGAAATATGTTCCGCTCAAGGGTGTCGTCGCCACCGATGTCCGGGTCTTTTCGGAACCCGAGCACCTGAGGGAAATTTCCCGGCTGGAAGCTGTCGTCCTTGATTTCGACAAAACCAAGCTCGCCCGCGGGATCATCCACCTGAACAAGATCGAACTCAACCACGCCCGCATGGTGCTGCCGGTCGATCCGAAAAACCCACAATCCGATACTTTGGATGTCAGTGATGCCAGCGGGACGCTATTCATGCCAGGTGAGCGGCGGCTGGAGATCCGCGACGCGCGGGGGAAAATCGCCGGCATCGAGGTTTCGTTGAACGCCCGGCTCATCGGCTATCAGGACGACGGCAGCAATCCGCCCGACGACTCGAACATGGGAAAACGCCGCGAGCTCCTTGCCCGGGTCATCAACGAATTGGAAAAGTGGAGTTTCGATGAAGCGCGCCCCCCGGTGATCAATGTCACCATCGAAGGGGACGTGAATGTCCGGTCATCCATCACCGCCAAAATGTCCCTGCAAGTGCGGGACATGGAGAAAAACGGCCGCCGACTCGACGAGGTGAGCGCCGAGGCCGACATGTCCGGTGACATCCTCACCGTCACCTCGCTCCGGGCGACCGACTCCCGAGGAGTTTTCCGCGGCCACATCGACTACAATCTGGAGGCCAGGGAGGGCCGTTTCGATGTCTTTTCCTCTCTGGAAGTTCCGCCGCTTCTGACCGACTGGCTCGGCCTCCCCGCCCTCCGGGACATTCAGATCGGGGGAAACCAAACACTCAGCGCCGAAGGAGAATTCCAGTTGGATGAGTTCAATGCGCCGCAAATCCAAATGACCGGCCACGCCCGTTGTGAATCGGTAATACTCCGCGGAATGCCATTCGATGCCGTGGAGCTCGCCTTTTCGTGGCGGGAAAACCGCATCTATCTGCGGGATCTGCACCTGATCCGGCAGGACGGAAAAGCCGAGGGCAAGGCGATGATCGAGTGGCCGCTGGTCAGACTGGAGCTTCACAGCACGCTTCCCGTTCCGGTCTATCGACCGTTTTTCGTTGGTCAGCCATTGGGGAAAGTGCTCGATGATTTCAGTGAACGGGAGGGTGCCGCGGTGGACGTTTTGCTGGAAGGTGGATTCGACCTGACGAACCGGTTTGCTTGGGCTTACACCGGTTCCGGCAACGTGAAGAACCTGAATTACAAAGGCGTTCCGGTGAATTCCGCAGGCTGCAAGTTCTCGCTGAACCACCATGAACTCGATTTCCACGACGGCACGATAGTCTTCAACTATTCGAAGTATGCCCTCCACAAGACCTTCAACGGAGCTGCGGAAGGCACGGCAAAAGTCGGCCGGATCCGCTATGACGCACCCAATAAAATCGTCGAGGTCGAGGACGTCCGCGGGACGATGTGGGCGGCGCCGATGGTCCGCTTCTTCGCACCCAAAGTCGCGGACTCACTTGAACAATACCGCTTCCACCAACCGCCGGAAATGAAAGCTTCCGGCGTGGTGGACGTCACGCCGCAGGGCCGGACGGCGTTGAACGTCTCCTTCGGCTCGGAGCACCCCGCGGACTACGTTTTTCTGGGATCCAACCTGACTCTTGGAAGCCCCAGCGGACAGGTCGGCATCCGAGGGGAGCGCGTGACCATCAGCAACCTGGAGCTCGAAGCCTTCGACGGACCCGTGGCCGGCGACATCGATTACCTCGGCGGTGGAAAACTGACAGGTGAACTGAATTGGACCCAACTTTCGATCCCCGACCTGACCTCCGCCTACGGTTTCCAAATGAAAGGCGGCGGCAGCGTGACCGGCCGGATCAACTTCTCGCTGAGCAACAGCAAGGTGGAAACCATGTCTGGAACCGGCCTGCTTGCGGTGGAAGACGCCGAGCTGTTCTCGGTGCCGATGTTCGGCCCGCTCACCCCGTTGGTCAGCGGAGTGCTGAATGATGAAAACGCCGGCGTGCAGCGCGCGAAGGACGCGTTTTGCACCTTCGATATTGAAAACGGCGTCTTGAGCACCAAGGATTTCCAAACTTCCACCAATTCGCTGAATTTCGCCGGCAACGGTTCGGTGGACATGAAGGAACAGACCCTCGACATGACCATGCGGTTGAACGCCCGGGGCTTGCTAGGAATCCTCACGCGGCCGTTGCGCCCGTTTTCCGGACTCTTCCAGTTCCGCGGCACCGGGCCGCTCAAGGCCACGCAGTGGGAGAGCATGAAATTCACCGAGCCGGCGGAAACGGAGAACGACCTCCTTCTGACCCCGCCGAGAGCCAGATTGATACCAGCCGAGCCTTGATCCAGATTTTTGAAAGACACCGCTTGCGCTCGTCGGCGGAACCGTCTAATTTTTTCCACGTCGATGGATCATGAAGGTCCATCGAGAACACAACGCCCAGAGCCATGAACAGTCCATTTTCAACTACTAACAGCCTGGATCCCGAAGCCGGATTCACCCAAACGCCATCCGTCGGCCAAGCCGCCAACGACCTCCGCGCCGCCGCCGGCGAGAAAGCCCGCGAATTTGTCCACACGGCAGAGGAAAAAGCAGCAGCGCTCAAGGATCGTGCCGTGGAATCGGCCCAACAGTTCCGCGAAACCGCCACTGAACGCGCCACCCAGTTCAAGGCCGCCGCCACCGAGAAGGCTACCGCTTTCAAGAGTGTCGCCACGGACAAGGCCCATCACCTCAAGGAGAGCGCCACCGAACAGTGGCAGGACACCCGGGTGAAAGCCAAAGAACTGCACATCACGGCGGAAGACTATATCCGCCAGAATCCCACCAAGTGCGTTCTCAGCGCTCTCGGAGCCGGATTCCTGATTGGCTTGATCGTCCGTCGCTGAGACCCGACTTCATTTGTCAGGTGATTTAAACGTCGTCTCATGAATTCATCATCTGACATGGGCCGAACAGGCTCCGAAAAAGCACACTCCCCCAACTCCTCCAATCCGGATGCATCACGCGCCAATTGGCGTGAGGCATTGATGGGATTGGTGGCGTCGAGGGTGGCGCTGATCCAGTTGGAAACAAAGGACGCGGCACAGGGGGCCTCCAGACGTGCGATCCTGATAGCCGCAGCCTTCGGCTGTGCGTTCGCAGCTTGGATGCTTCTCCTTGCCGGAGGAGTTTCCATCATTTCCCAATCCACTGGCTGGCCGTGGAGCTGGGTGGCCGTCGCGCTGGCAGCTCTCCACCTGCTCGTCGGCGTCATCCTGACCCAAGCGGCCAGATCGGCGGGCACACCCACATTTCCCGCCACCCGCGCTGAATTCCAAAAGGACCGAGAATGGATCGAAAACTTCAACAAACCCAAGAAATCGAGCGACTGATTCGCCTCGGCGACACAGCCCGCACCCGACTGGATGTCGCGGCGGTTTCCATCAGACAGCGGTACGATGTTCCCGCGCGGCTAAAGGACTCCCTCAAGCGCCATCCGACCGGCTGGCTTGTGGGATCGCTGTTCTTCGGGCTTGTCGCCAGCATGCTTTTCAACCGCCGGCCACCCGCCCGGGAAAAAAAGAGCCGCGGTTTACCACTCACCTTGCTCGGTCTCTCCTTGACCGCAGTCCGCCCAATCGCAAAAGTCTGGCTAACCGACCAAGTGAAACAATACTTCTCGGCACACCGCGCGGACTCGCTGGCAATCCAACCGCACCCAAGACCTCCCTCCTCACCCATCATTTAAGTAGCCCATCCCATGTCTGAACATCAGGTTCTGGATCACGTCGATCAATATCTCCAACTCGGTCGCGAATACGACTGCTCCGATCTTCACCTCCCCACAGCCTACCCTCCGGCATGGAGACGCTTCGGGCAGCTCTCGCCGATCTGGGAAGACCACCAACCGTTGACCGCAGCCGACACCGAGCGCCTAGCAAGATCCTTCCTCGGAGAGAAGGAGTGGGACCGGCTTCAAAAACAAGGTGACATCGACTTCGCCTACTCCGCGCCTAACGGTCGCTACCGCGCCTCCGTGGTCAAGCAACGCCTCGGTTACGACATGGCCTTCCGGATCATCAACGACAAGATCAAGTCACTCGAAGACATCGGCCTGCCACTCGAGCACATCCTCCCCCTCACCCGCTATCAGAATGGTCTCGTCCTCGTCACCGGCTCGGTGGGATCCGGCAAGTCCACCACGCTGGCCGCGCTGGTCGACTTCATCAACCGCGACCGCGAGGACCACATTCTCACGCTCGAAGACCCGATCGAATACGTCTTCGAATCCAAAGGCTGCCACGTCAACCAGCGCGAGGTCCACAAACACACCGAATCCTTCGCCAGAGCCCTGCGCGGCGCGCTGCGGGAGGACCCGGACGTCATCATGGTCGGGGAAATGCGCGACCTTGAAACCATCCAGCTCGCCCTCACCGCTGCGGAAACGGGTCACTTGGTGCTCGGCACCCTCCACACCGGCAACGCCCCGCGGACGCTCGACCGGGTGCTCGACGTGTTCCCCACCGACCAGCGCGACCAGATCCGCATCATGGTCTCCGAATCCCTGCGCGGCATCCTTTCCCAACAGCTCGTTCCCCGCGCTGATGGAAATGGACGTGTGCTCGCACTCGAACTGCTCGTGAACACCCCGGCCGTCTCCAACTGTATTCGCGAGGGAAAAACCTTCATGCTCCCCGGCGTCATGCAGACCGGAAAAAACGTCGGCATGATCACCATGGACGAGTCCCTCCGCCAACTCTACGTGAAGGGCCTCATTTCCCGGGAGGAAACCCTCTTCCGCTCGGATGACAAAAACCAGATGAAGGCGTTTTTCGAATCCTAACCGCCGCAGATATTCCTCCCGTTTTTTCTTCGACCCAACCCACGAATTTCCTTCAACTTTTCAAATGGCCAAGATTGATACCCTTTTTCGCTACCTGATCGCCAGCAAGGGATCAGACCTTCACCTATCCGAAGGCCAGATGCCGAAAATCCGCGTTCACGGAGCAGTCACCCCCATCCCGGACCAGGAAGTCCTCAAGGGCGAGTCTTTCAAACAACTGCTCGCCGAAATTTGCGACGCCCAAGCGTTCGAGCGCTACCTCGAAGGCGGCGATCTCGACTTCGCCTACGAAATGGACGAAGACTCCCGTTTCCGCTGCAACTATCTGAAACAACAAAACGGCCTTGGTGCCGTGTTCCGGCTCATCCCGACGGAAATCGCCTCGCTGGAAAGCCTTGGTGTGCCGAACGTCGTCAAGGAGTTCGGCCACATGCGCGCCGGTCTCGTGCTCGTCACCGGCCCGACCGGATCAGGCAAGTCGACCACACTTGCCGCGCTGCTCGACTACATCAACATCAACTTCAACCGCCACATCATCACGGTTGAGGAGCCCATCGAGTTCGTCCACAGCAACAAGAAATCCATCATCACCCAGCGCGAGGTACCCATCCAGACGCCCTCCTTCGCCGACGGCCTGCGCGCCGCGCTGCGCGAGGATTCGGACATTGTGCTCGTCGGAGAAATGCGCGACCTGGAAACCATCTCACTCGCGCTAACGGCTGCGGAAACCGGACTGCTCGTCTTCGGCACCCTGCACACCAACAACGCCCGCAAGACCGTGGACCGGATCATCGACGTGTTCCCCGCGAACCAGCAATCGCAGGTCCGCACCATGCTCGCCGCCTCGCTGCGCGGCGTCGTCGCGCAGTTGCTGTGCAAGCGCATCGACAAACCGGGCCGGACCGCCGTCCACGAAATCATGTTCGCCACGCCCGCGGTGGCCGCCATCATCCGGGAAGGCGCCACCCAGAAACTTTACGACGTCATCACCGGCGGTAAAAACGAAGGCATGCAGTTCATGGACGAGTCGATCTGGTCGAAACTCCGCGAAGGCATGATTTCGCCAGAGGAGGCCTACATGAAGGCGATCGACAAGACGCGCTTCAAAAAATACCTGCCGGAAAACCTCTCCCACCTCGGCGACGCGTCCGGAGAAAGCCCGCTCACGCACTGACTGATCACTGGGAGCGAGTCAAAACCGCCGTCATCAACGAGCGATAAACCGCACTTCTCGGGATTTTATTCCGACGCTGCAGGTCCGCCCAATTCGCTCCGCGAAGCGGTTCCAGAGTCTTCCGCGCCAGCAACACGGGCAGCAGCGTCGCCGCACGGAGGCGCCGCAAACGCAGCGAGGCTGCGTAATTCTCGCCCTCACCCAACCACTGCCCGGCCCGTGCCAACCACCGGGCATGACACTCCAGAAGTTCTGAGGAATCGTGTGGATCCGCGACCGGCAGGTAACAGCGCCCAACTGCTAGATCGGCCGCCACGTCCCGCAGGATGTTCACCAACTGGAGGGCTTTTCCGTAGGCAATCCCCTGCCCCAACAGCTCAGATTCCGACGATTTCGAAAACCTCCCGCCCAACGTGAGAAAACCGAGCTTCGTCCAAAAAGCACCGACGCATCCGGCGACACGCCACGCGTAATCCTCCAACTCGGCATCTTCCTTGAGCGCCACGGGATCTTCCCGGGTCGCCTGGGCGAATCGTTGCAAATCGAGTTCCTGCCCACCGATGATGATTTCCAATACCTCCCGCACTAGCATCGCCTCACCCTCGGGAAGAATCCACAGCCAATTCAGAATCGCCCCCGAACTTTCCAGCAGAAGTCGCTCTCTCGCATCCGGCACCGCATTCAAAACCGCAACCGGCCATGGCTCAAAACCGGCTTCTCCTGAAACGCAACGCCGGAACCGATCGAGACACCACTGCCTCACCTCGACCGACAAGGTCACGCTGTCGGCGAGTGTGTCGCTGGTCCTTGCCAACAGATAGCCGAGACTCGCCGCACCGCGCATCGGTCCGGGAAGCAGCCGCAAGGTCAGATAGAACGAGCGCGAAACGCCCTTGAGCACCTGTTTTCCCAATTCATCGATCACCGGAACCACACAAGATCCGCCACGCGCAAAAGTCAACCCGCCACCGCCTGCTTGCGGAACGCGCTCGGCGGGCACCCCTGCCGGGCGCGGAACACCTTTGCGAAATACTGGCTCGACTGGAATCCGCAGCGGAAGGCGGTTTCCGTGATGCTTACCTCCGGACTCTCCATCAGCAGGCGGCCGGCGGCCTCCACCCGCACTCTCGTTAGATAATCAACCGGTGCGACATTAAAAAGCTTCCGGCAGTAAGAGGAAAAATGCGTGCGTCCCAGCTCGCAGGCTTCCGCCATGGAATCCAACGTCCACGGCTCGTCGATGCGATGCTTCAGATTTTCGAGAAACAACCGGACGGTGCGCTCGCTGCCAGACAACGATTCGTCGAGATGCGGATCGCGCGATTCCAACATGTCTGCGAGCAGGAGGATCAGCTCGTTGATGAGGATTATCAGCCGCGCGGGATCGGCGTCGCTGCCGCCGCGGGCGATGGCTTCGACGAGACGTCCGAAGCAACCGGCGATGTGCCGATTTCCGCGCCAGACCGGTTGCTCGTTTTGGCGGAGCATCTCGGTGATGCGCTTGAGGCCGGATTTCGAGGAGAGCAGCCATTTCGGCCAATGCCACGCTTAGTTCGGCCGGCGCATGCCCACGTCGAGAATGATCCACGAATAGTGGCTAGCAGAAACCATGGGGTCCCCGACCCGGTGGCGCTGCCATGGGCGCGTGATGGTCAGATCACCGGCTTCTAGCAAAAATAATTTGTCCCCAACCGCGAAGGGCAGCCTGCCTGCTGCGAGATATCCGATCTCGATGCCTTCGTTGCAATGCAATTCCAAGCCCCAGTCCTGGTCCGCCGGAGCGTCCCAGTATCCCGTCATGAGAAGCTCCTTCAGGTCGCGCCCCGGGAGACGGTCGCCGGGGTAGCTTCCGCGCCCGAGCGCGGCAAGGTGCACCCGTCCATGCGCGGCAGCCTGCTTGAGCGGCTCGCACGTATCGGCGTGAAAAAGTTCCCGCGTGGTGCGGAAGGTAGTGCGCTTGCTCATGAGTTACAGGTTGTGTCATATTTACCAGTGGCCGACTTTGCAAGTTTCGCCTCTCGTGAAGTGGTAGCATTCCGAAATCCCATGAAAATCGGCTGCTTCGCCCTCATCCAACCGTTCTCGCCTATGCGACGTCAGTTCGAACTCATTCGTGAACTCGGCTTCGACTACGCGGACCTCACCGACAACCACGACGGAGCTACGCTCGGCACGGAATACGGATTCTCCGCCTCCTTCAGCCTGGATTCCCACCCGACGACCATCCTCGACATGGTCAACGAGTTCGATCTCACGCTCACCAGCGTGTGCGCCCACGCGAACCTGCTCGACCCCACTTCGCCCGACCGCTACGGCACCGCCGAAATCATCAAGGCAATCAAGCTCGCCCACTTTCTCGGGGTGAAACAAGTCATCACCACCGAAGGTGATCCGAAAACCGGATTCGGCCACCAGCTCACCGACGAGCAGCGTGTTTTCAGCATCTGTGAGAAACTCCACGAACCGGTCCGCTGGGCGAAGACCTTGGGCATCGAGCTTCTGTTGGAACCCCACGGCATCCTCACCGACACGGTGGATGGAATGAGCCGCATCCTCGACGCGCTAGGCGACGAGGACACCGTCGGCATCAATCTCGACACCGGCAACTCCTGGCTCGGCGGCGGCGACCCGCTGGAGTTCGTGAAAGCCCTCGGCCCGCGCATCAAGCACGTGCACTGGAAGGACATGCCGGCGGAGATGCTGCCGGAGCGCGGCACCCGGTTCGGATGCGGCATGGGCCTGATCCCGTTAGGCGATGGCATCGTCGGTATCGAGGCCATCGTGAAAGAGCTGCTTTCCCAAGGCTTCGACGGTCCCACCACCTTGGAAATCGCCGGCGAAGAAGCGGTGAAAATCTCCGCCGAACGTCTCCGCAAGTGGGCGGTATGAAATCCAAAATTCAAAATCCAAAATCCAAAATTCAATGACCACCCGCCGCCGCTTTCTATCAACTTCCACCGCCGCGTTCGCCGCGCCATTTGTGCTTACTTCCCGCCGCGCCTCTGCGGCGGTCGCTGCCGGTCGCTGCATCCGCCTCGGTCACATCGGGGTCGGCGGCCAGGGCTCCAGCCTGTTGCAGAATTTCCTCTCCGTGCCGGGAGCCACCTCCGTCGCCATCGCCGATCCCTTCCGCCAGCGCCGCGAAACCGCCGGCCAGCGGGTCAAGGAAACGCAGGGGCACGAGCCGAAACTGCACAACGATTTCCGAGAAATACTCGCCGATCCTAACATCGACGCCGTCGTCATAGCCACGCCGGACCACTGGCACGTGCCCATCGGTCTGGCGGCCGTGCGCGCCGGCAAGGATGTCTATGTCGAGAAGCCGCTCGGCCACACGCTTGCCCAGAACAAGGCGATGCTCGATGCCTGCGTGAAGCACGACCGCATTTTCCAATACGGCACCCAGCAGCGCAGCCAGGAAATCCTCCGCCGCGGCGTGGAGTTGCTGCTCAGTGGTACCATCGGCGAAATCGAGCGCATCGACATCTGGTCACCCCATGGGTCCGGAGGTGGATCGCTGGAGGAAATCCCCGTGCCGGAGGGGCTGGACTACGACCTTTATATCGGCCCCGCGCCCATGAGGCCATGCACCAAGGACCGCATCACAAGTGCCGGATCCTGGCATTGCGCGGACTACGCGCTCGGATTCATCGCTGGTTGGGGTGCACACCCGCTGGACGTCTCCATCTGGGGGCAGGACTACGACCAGCAGGGCCCGTTCAAAATCCGCGGCACGGGCAACGTCGCCACGCCCGACGCGCTTTTCAATACGATCTCCTCATGGGACGTCCACATGGAATTCGCCGGCGGCATCGAGACCCATTTCATGAGCTCCGATATTGCCAAGCCCCTCGTGGAAACCTATCGGAAAAACTGGACCGGCGACGGCACCACCTTCTTCGGTCCCAAGGGCTGGGTGAGCCTCAGCCGCGGTGGCTACGCCGCCAGCAACCCGGAATGGTTCCGCGAAAAACAAGGGCCTGACGCCAAGCGCGTTCCCTATCAGAAGAATTACTACCAGGCCTTTGTCGATGCCGTGCGCGACCACACGCCCACCATCGGCCCGATCGGCGACGCCATGCGCTCGGACGCGCTGAGCCACCTCTCGGTGCTGGCCATCCAGTCCGGGGGTGAGGTCGTATGGGATCCGCAAAAATACCGCATCTTATCCCCGGAACCGCTCAATGAGCGGATGAGCCACCCCGTGCGTGGCAATTGGAAACAGAGCTGAGGGTCGTCCATCCTCAGCAGCGCGAAACGAGTTTCTAAACCGTGGGAGGCACCGGTGTGCAATTTACTTTAGAAGTCTTAATTACCAATGAATACCCCATCTGGTATCCATTGACGTATTTTAGCCCCATATATTGTGCCATTCGTACTTCGTGGATTGCAGGTCTCTCTGAACAAGGTAGTTTTCCTCCAGCCCAATTCCCTCTCGGGCTTCACCCTTAACCACACTCCTATCTGAATGTACCTCAAGACTCTTGAAATCCACGGCTTCAAGTCGTTCGCGGATAAAACCGTGTTCGAATTCGCCAAAGGCGTGACCGGCATCGTCGGCCCGAACGGCTGCGGCAAGTCCAACGTGGTCGATGCGATCCGCTGGGTGCTCGGCGAAACCTCCGCCAAAGCCCTCCGCGGCGGGGAGATGGCGGACGTCATTTTCAACGGCACCGAGAAGCGCAAACCGCTCGGCATGGCCGAAGTCACCCTGACGATGGGCGATTGCGAGGAAGCGCTGAAGGTGGATTACAACGAGGTTTCCCTCACCCGCCGGGTCTTCCGCGACGGGCGTTCGGAATACCGGATCAACGGCACGCTCTGCCGCTTGAAGGACATCCACGACATGCTGATGGACACCGGGATCGGCCGCACTGCCTACTCGATCATGGCGCAGGGCCAGATCGACCAAATCCTTTCGTCGAAGCCGGAAGAACGCCGCGCGGTGTTCGAAGAAGCCGCCGGGATCACGAAATTCAAGCGCGAGAAAAAGGAAGCGCTTCGCAAACTGGAATTCACTGAAGCGAATCTGCTGCGCGTTTCCGACGTGTTAGCGGAACAAGAGCGCCGGATAAATTCGCTCCGTCGCCAGGTCGCCAAGGCCCGCCGCTATCAGGCGTTAGCCGCCGACACCCGCGTGCTGGACAGTCACCTTGGACACAAGAAATTCGTCGAACTCACTGCAGAGCGCGATGAATTGGCCGTTTCCATCCGTGGTCTCGAAGTCCGCGACACCGAGCTGGAAATGCAGCTTCCCGCCAAGGAGGAAGCCGTCACCGAAGCGCGCACCGCCGCCCGGATTTTCGAGGGCGAACTTGCCGAACTCCGCCAGCGCCTCAACGAACACCGCAACGCGCTGAACTCCGCCGCCGGCCGCATTTCCTTCAATGACGAACGCAAGGCCGAACTCGAATCCCGCATCCGCCAGAACCACGAGGACATCGCCGAAACCCGCGACAAACTCGCCAAGCAGGAGTTCGAATTCATCGCTGCGAACGAATCGCTCGATCAACTCAGCCGCATCATCGCCGAGAAGGAAATCCAGCTCGCCGAACAGGAGAGCCGCACCAAAGGCACCCGCGAAGAGCGCGAAACCATCGAGAACTCCCTTCGCGAAACCCGTGGTGAGGCGAACCGCACGCAGACGATCATCGCCTCGATGCAGGCGAAGATTGAAAGCGCCCTCGCCCAACTCGAAGGCAACCGCGAACGCTCGCGCCAGCTTGGCGAAGAGGAACAACGCCTCACGCTGGAGCTTGAGGAGTTCCGCGCCGAGCAAGCCCGCATCGCCAGCGAAGTCGAGGCCACTGGCTCGATGTTAGGAGAGCTGACTGAAGCCTTCCAATCCGCCGAGCGCACCTATCAACACACCCGTGGCGACCTCGATGCCGCGCGTGTCGCTTCGATCGAATCCAACAAGGTGCTCGCCCAGCGTTCCGCGCGCTTCGACGCCGTCCGCCAGCTCGTGGAAAGCGGCGAGGGCTTTGAAAAAGGCACCCAGAACGTACTGAAAGGCCTTGGAAACCCGGACCAATTCAAACCCGGCATTCACGGCGTGCTCGCTTCGTTCATCGAAGCTGACAACACCTGCGCCCGCGCCATCGAGGCCGCGCTAGGAAATCATCTTCAAGCCGTGCTGGTCCAGGACCAGGCGATGGCGGAAGCGGTCATCACCCGTCTCACAGAAAAGCAGTTGGGAGTCGCCGCCGTGTTGCCGGAAACCTTCGTCGGCCATTCCGCCGGCACCCAGATGGAGTCGCTGCCGGAAGGTGCGACCGCCTGGGCGCTCGACCGAGTGAAGTCCGACAGCCGGATTTCCAGCGTCATCGAGAAGCTGTTGGAGAAAGTCCTCATCGTTCCGAACCTCGCCACCGCATTGCGCCTGCGCGCATCGCAGCCCGGCGTCACTTTCGTCACCCTGGCAGGCGTGATTCTATCCGGTGAAGGCATGCTCCGCGGCGGCACCGGCGCGGAAGGCAGCACCTCCGTGCTCGAACTCCAAAACGAAGTCCGCACACTCGCCGCTGAAGTCGCGGAACTCACCGCCGCCGATGAAGCGGCCCGCACCCGTGTGACCGATCTTGAAGCCCGCCTCGAACAACTCCGCGAGGAAGTTGAAGTTTCACGCGAGCGTCTCCAACGCCAGAAGGTCGATCTATCCACCCTCCAGGGCCAGCTCAGCCTCGCCACCCGCGAAGTGGAAAATTTCGAGACCAAACTCGAAAACGTCAAATGGGAGCGCGGTGAACTCGAAAACCGCGAGCGCGCCGCCGCCGAAGGCCGCGAGCATCTGGAAGGCGAACTCGCCTCCGCCCGCGACCGCCTGGAAGCCCTCGAAAACGAAGGCCGCCGCCTGCAATCCGAGTCGGAGGCCATCGTCCGCCGCGAGCAGGATATCGTCGAGACACTCAACGAACTCCGCACCGAGCTCGCCGTGGAGCGCCGCGCGAAGCAGTCCGCCGAAGAGCAACAGAAGCCGATGGAGGCGCGTCTATCCGAACTTCGCGACGTGGCGATCCGCCGTGAAACGGAGATCGAATCCTTCGACCAGCGCATCGAAGCCGCCCAAGGCGAGAACGCCCGTCTTTCCGAAGAATGCGAATCCCACCGCGCCGAAGTAGAGGACCTGCAGGTGGAAATCAACACCCGTTCCGCAGGCCGCACGGTCCTGTTGGAAGCCATCGAAACCGCCGAGACCTTACTGGCCGCCGTCCGCCGCGACCATTCGAAGGTGAACGAGCAGAAAGGCCGCGAGGAAGTCGCCTGCACCAAACTCGACCTTCGCATCGAGAGCCTTCAGACCACCATTCAAGAGCGCCACCAGATCGATCTCACCACCTTCGAACCGGACGCCCACGCCCTCCTCACCAGCATCGCCTCGCAAAAAGCCCTGCAAGGCCGCGGCGGTCGCCAGTCCATCGTCACCGGCGAGGAATCCGACGAAAACGCCGAGGATGACATGCCGACCGTCGTCGTGGATGGCACCAGCGACGATGTCGAAATCCCCGGCGAAATGACCGGCGAGCCGGATTGGGAGTTCGTCGAATCCATCGTCGCCGACATCAAGCGCCGCCTCGACGCGATGGGCCCAGTCAACCTCGACGCCATCGAGGAATTCGACGAACTCGAGGAACGCTACAATTTCCTCAAGGGCCAGCACGACGACCTCGTCAACTCCAAGACCGAGTTGCTGGAAGTCATCGACCGCATCAACACCGAAACGCAGCGCCTGTTCTCCGAAACCTTTGCCCAGGTCAAAATCAACTTCCGCGAGATGTTCAAGGAACTCTTCGGTGAAAAGGGCGAGGCCGACCTCACCCTGCTAGACGAAAGCGACCCGCTGGAATCCGGCATCGAAGTCATCGCCAAACCACCCGGCAAGAAACTCCAATCGATCACCCTTCTCTCCGGTGGCGAGCGCTCAATGACTGCCGTCGCGCTGCTGTTCTCGATCTACATGATCAAGCCCAGCCCGTTCTGCGTGCTCGACGAACTCGACGCGCCGCTCGACGAGTCGAACATCAACCGCTTCGTCAAAGTGCTCGACCGTTTCATCGACCACAGCCAGTTCATCATCGTCACCCACTCGAAGCGGACGATGGCCCGCGCCGACGTGATGTATGGCGTAACGATGGAAGAGTTCGGCGTGTCCAAGCCTGTCGGCATGCGCCTCACCGCGGACGATGGCAAAGGCAACAAGATCGAAGCGAAAAGCGCCGCGCAAAAAGCCGCCCTCAGGCTGGATGCTTAGTTAACAATTCTCCAGATAGGAGAGGGAAACCGGGAGTGGTGCGGATAGTCCGAGTGGATCCCGCCCCACTCCCAATTTCATTTCAATCAACGGTCTGCGGGAACAACCTCGCTTCGAGTTGGCTCAGGAAGCGCTGCTCGGACGGGCTGATTCCATCGGAACCGAGGACCCGGTAAAGCCATGTCAACGCGTTTGCCTCCTCACCATCGCTTTTGATCTGACATGTGCGCCCGGCGAGGAAGGCCTCGGTTTTGATAGGGCACGCGGCGGTCTCGCGGGCCTTGGTGAAAGCAGCGAAAATGAACTGTTCCCGTGAAGTCGGAGATTCCCATCCCAGCGAGTCGAGCGCGGTGGTTAGTAACTCATCCTCGGCCAGTGAGAGTTGCTCATCCAGATAGAGCGAGAGGAAGAGCAGCTCGATGAGCACTTGGCGGGTTTCTTGGGTCATTGCGGGCGAGGCTAGCGACACCCGGTGGAATGACAACGCGATTTTCCCGTCACCGCCATCGTCGGGACAATGGATTCAACAAGGGAATTTCCCGAAAACCACTGCCTTGCCGGTGTCAGCGGCTGCGACAATCCCCCGGATGACCTGGATGTCCCGGCTGCCCATTTCACCGGGAACGAGGCTCGGAGTGCTGGCGAGGATGGCGGCGACTTGCCCGTCGATTTGCAACGCCTGCTGGTTGACCCGCGGGAAATCCATGGGGCCGGCAGGAGTGGTCCCCTTGAGTCCGCCGTAGCTGTAGCCTGGAACGATCTCGATGAGTCCTTTTTCCACCTCCGCCCGGACATGGCTTCCCCGCCGGCCGTAGCTCGACATGCCCTCGGCCTTGCGCCCGCCGGGGAACTCGAGCGTCCACTCGTAGGTCTCCGGCACTTCCTTGAAAATGTCGGGACGCTGGGTGGACTTCGTCGCCGTGACGCTCACCGGATTCATCCCCGCGGTGTAAATGGCGGCCTGCACGCAATAGACGCCAAGGTCGTAGAGAGCCCCGGCGATGCCGAGGTCCTTGCCGATGCGCCAGGTGTTGAGTCCAGTGAAACTTTTCATCATGCCGGCGTTATGTGTGGAGATCGACTTCCAATCGCCGAACTCCTTCTTCGACATCGCATCCATCAGCCGCAGGTGATAGGGATCCCAATGCAGCCGGTAGCCGATCTGGAGAGTTTTTCCCGCCTTCTTCGAGGCCTCGATCATGCGCTCACAGTCGGCCACGGCAGGAGCCATCGGCTTCTCACAGATCACGTGTTTTCCGGCCTTCGCCGCGCGGATGGAGAACTCGGGGTGCAGGCCGGTCGGAGTGACCACGTAGACAATGTCGATGTCCTTGTTGTCGGCGATGGAGTCAAAGTTCTGGTAGTTGTAAACATTCCCGTCGGCGATGCCATATTCCTGCTGCCAGCGAGGGATCTTGTCCGGCGAGCCGGTGACGATGCCGACGAGGCGGGCGTTTTTCGTCAGCTTGAGCGCGGGACCGAGCTGATTCGTGGAGTAGTCGCCAAGTCCTAGCAGCGCGATGCCCAGCTGCTTTTCCCCTGTTCCCTGGGCGAAGGCGCTGAAAAACGGAGCGACCGCGGCGGCGGCACCAAAGCGGAGGACATGACGGCGGCTGTAGAAATTCATAACATGCCAACCAAGGCTTGATCGCCGGTCATTGCAATCGAAAATCCGCGTCCAGCCGCCGCTTGACCGGAAAAGCGGAAATACTGATAAACCGGGGAGTCACTTCCCGGTAGAACGTCCGCACCATGAAACCCATTTTTCCACCTGTTTTCTGTCTGGCCGTCTGGGCCGTCCTCGGCTGCGGCCACCTGTCCGCAGCCGACGAGGCGAAGCGCTACGACCTGACCGCCCGCGCCAGCGAGATCGACCGCAAGACCAAGGAACATCCGGAGATCGGTTTTGTGTTTGAAAAGGACGGCAAGCCGCAGGACGTCCAGCACGCCAGCGTGGACACCCGCGTGCCGTCCCAGGGTAAACTCGTGATCTGGCTAATGGGGCATAACAAGGATCTCTTCAACCGGCTTTCCAGCTACGGCTTCCATTCCATCCAGGTCCACTATGCCAACGGCTGGTTCGGCAAACTGTATTCCGGCCCGCCGCCGGAGGATGACCTTTTCCTGTCAAAAATCCGCCTTGAGGCGGCCACCGGCGAGGATGTGAGCAAGGCGGTGGAAATCCCCCAGGCGGACGGCATCATTGAGCGTTCCTATCAGTTTGTGAAATGGCTGGAACGGGAAAATCCCGACGGTGGGTGGAAACAATTCCTCACCCGGGACGGCAAGGGCTTGCAATGGGACAAGGTGATCCTCGCCGGCATTTCCCACGGTTCCACCACCGCCGCGCGGATGGCCAAACAGGTGAAGGTGGACCGGGTAGTCTTGTTTTCCGGGCCGCGCGACCAGTTCGAGAACTGGCAGAAACTCCCGTCCGCCACCCCCGGCAACCGCATTTTCGCCTTCAGCCACGTGCTCGACGACGGCTGGATCGCCGACCACTACCGCCGCTCGTGGCAGTTGATGGACCTCCAGAAATACGGCCCCATCGTGAATGTCGACCAATCCAGGCCGCCTTACGAAAACAGCCGCCGCCTGATCACGGATGGCGACGTAAAGGGCGACCATGGCCACGCCCACAACTGCGTCATCCCCGGCGGTGCCGCAGTGAAAGATGCGGCCGGAAAGCCAGTCCACGAGGATGTCTGGCGCTATCTGTTTCTCCATCCGGTCGATCAAACCGGCAAGCCCGTTCCTCCAGATCGGGATGTCTGGATCGACCAGCGCAAGCCGCGAAAATGAGCGAACCAATCTTCCAGCCAAGATCAGACACCGTAGCCCGCCTGCTAGGCCTTGGCTTTTTCTCCGCAGGCGCGGCGATGATCTACTGGCAGGGAGTGCTGCCGCTGCTCGGAGCGATCCGGGAAAAGCCTCTGGTCGAGTATTCGATCAAACTGATCATTTTCGGCGAGTTTTTCGTGGCTGCCGGACTCTACTGGATGATCCGCGGGCTGGCGGGATACGATGCGGTTAGGTCGATCAAGGACAACCCGGCGGCGAAGAAGAAACTCATCATCGCGAGCTTCGTCGCCACCCTGCTGAGCTGGTGGCTGCTGGACCAGGTTTTCCAATCCTACGACTACTTCAGTCCGAGAAGAGTGAACTCCTTGTGATGCACGCTGAGCTGTTGGAGACGGACGGTCTTGAAACCCATGTCACCCAAAGCGGCGTACCACGCCGCTTTCTCCGCCACTTGCAGCAGATCGGTGAGCTTCAAGGTGATCAACACGCCGCGGATCGACGGGGCCATCTGGCAGAAGCGGGCGCATTCCTTGAGCACGACTTCCGGCGACTGGTTCATGTCGGACATGAACCAGGTGACGCCCTGGCCGAGATCGCGTTTGCTGGTGAGCGCGGCGGGTTTGCGGCTGTGGAAAAACCATGGCTGGTCGGTCGGAGCGGCGTTTCGCTCGGTGATCGCCGAGGCCATCACGACGTCCGCCATTTTCGCGGGGTCCACGCCGACGACGGAGACGCCGCGGTTTAAAAGTGCTAGAACGACTCCGCCGGGCGCGCAGCCGAGTTCGACGACGATGTCGCGAGGAGTAATTTTCAAGTCGAAGAACCGCACGGCTTCCTCCAGTTTCAACCACGCCCGCGAGGGGGAATTGGCGGGCATTTCGATCCCGGCATCAC
Organism: Akkermansiaceae bacterium; assembly: GCA_031425955.1. GTDB lineage: Bacteria > Verrucomicrobiota > Verrucomicrobiia > Verrucomicrobiales > Akkermansiaceae > Luteolibacter. Next base: position 63,005 of record JANPKJ010000063.1, read on the forward strand.
CTGCAGGATCCGGGCTGAGAAGTGGCGCGTGGCGGTGGATGCCGGTCCAGAATTCGTCCGGCGCGAGTTCGACCACGGTACCGACGAGTTGGCCGAGGTCCGGCGAGTCCCCTTCCACGCCCTGCATTTTACGATCCGCAAAGCGGGCGTGATGGATGATTTCCGCGTCACCCGCACGGCTCATTGCTTCTTCCCGGGTCGTGGACTTCCCGAGGGAAAGACAGAGGCGCCGGGCGCAGCCGAGATTGGTATCGAGGGATTCCAAGGAAAACGGTTGGTCGGATTTAAAAGTTACGAAGCCCCGTCGCTGATAGCTGAGCCGCCAGCCGAATCCCGATGTTTCCATTTCGAGCTTGAGGGCTTTTTCCGATCCCGGATTGGTCAGGGCGAAAAGATATTCGGTTGGTTTCATCGGCGGGCAGAGACTAGGAACCCACGCCCGACCGGCAAGGCGCAATCCGCGCGGAACTTGGCGTTGAAAATGCAGAGATTGGATTCCTTGACGGCACATCCTGCCCTTTTCACGATTCGCCATGAGCCACACCACCCTGACCCCGGAAAATCTCGCGCCCGTCGTGGCGACTCTTGCCGCGGAAAATCGCGCGTTCATGGCCACCTATCCGGGAGAGTCCGATCAACGGCAGGCGGTGCACACGGTTTACGGCGGCGCGCATCTTTTCAAAGCGGACTCGACCGGGAAACTTGGTGAAGTGGCGTTGCACTCGCTGCGGGATTACGCGTCGGATGCGTCGGAGCTCACGAGGGTTCTGGGAGAAAACTGGGAGCCGGCATTCGCCGAAAAACTCTACGCCCGGGTCGTGGAAAAACTGCAGCGCGAACCGGTAGAGGATTTCAGGCTGGATTATGAGGACGGCTACGGCAACCGGGTGGACAGCGAGGAAGACGGGCATGCCGAGCAAGGCGCACGGCAGGTCGCCGCTGGATTCGCCGCGGGGACTTTGCCACCATTCATCGGCATCCGGATCAAGCCGTTCAACGAGGATTTGCGAGACCGCGCGATCCGCACGCTGGATATTTTCATCACCACACTGGTCAAGGCAACCGGTGGCAAGCTGCCAGAGAATTTCGTGGTCACCCTGCCCAAGGTCCAACTCGCGGCGCAGGTGACAGCGGCGGCGGCGTTGCTGACGATGTTGGAGGAAAAACTCGGTTTGCCGCAGGGCAGTATTTCTATCGAGCCGATGATCGAGACGCCGCAGTCGATCATCGACCGGCATGGAAACTGCCCGTTGTTAGCCATCGTCCAGGCGGCGGAAGGTCGATGCCGGAGTGTGCACTTCGGGGTTTACGACTACACCGCATCGAGCGGGATCACGGCGGCCTATCAGGCGATGGGCCATCCGACCTGTGACTTCGCGCGGGCGCACATGATCGTCTCGCTCGCGGGTACCGGCGTGCATATTTCCGATGGGGCGACGAACATTCTGCCGGTCGCACCGAACCGGGGCGAGGGGCTGACGGAAGAGCAAATCGCGCGGAATTTCGCGGCGGTGCACGGCGCGTGGAAACTCGGCTACGACGACAACCTGCACTCGCTGCTGAATGGAATCTATCAAGGCTGGGATCTGCACCCGGCGCAGTTCGTGGCCAGATACGCCGCGGTTTACAGCTTTTTCCTGCATGGTCTGGAAGCGGCGTCGGGGCGTTTGAAGGCCTTCGTGGAGAAGGCCGCGCTGGCATCATTGTTCGGCGACGTGTTCGACGACGCGGCGACCGGGCAGGGATTGCTGAACTTTTTCCTGCGCGGCATCGCCTGCGGAGCGATCACGGAGGCGGAGGCGCTGGAGACCGGATTGACGCTGGAGGAGATCCGTTCGCGCTCGTTTTACAAAATCCTGACCGGGCGGCGAGCGTCTTAATTCTTGAGTCGGCGGCGATTTCAGCATTCGTTGCCGCCGTGCCGACTGTCCAACTCAAGTATCAAAGTTTCCACCCCTCGATCTGGCCGAAGATGATCGGCGAGGTTTCCCGCGATGCGTCGCCGGGTTCGTTCGTGTTGGTGCTGGGGAAGGAAGGCACGCCGTTCGGTTGGGGCCTTTGGAACCCGAAATCGCGGATGCCGCTGCGGGTGGTGAGCCATTCGCTGGAGGAACTGGAGGACGAATCGTTTTTCGAAAACGCCATCCGCCGCTCGGCGAACCTGCGGCGCGAGGTGCTCAAGTTGGACGCGGAAACCGACAGCTACCGCGCGATCCACGGCGACGCGGATTTCATGCCCGGCATCGTGGCGGACAAGTTTGCCGACGTGCTCTCGGTGGAAATCACGAATCTAGCAGCGTGGCAGCGATTGCCGAAATGGCTGCCGCTGCTGCACGAGTGCTTCGACACCGAGCGCGTGGTCGTGAGCGTGGATAGCGACTTGGCTCGCATCGAAGGCATCCCCCACCGTGGCGGCGTGGAATCGGACAACGTGCGCTCGGTGAAGATCCGTGAGCACGGCACCCGCTATGAAGTGGATTTTTCTGCCGGCCACAAAACCGGGTTTTTCTGCGACCAGCGCGACAGCCGGAAGAAATTCGGCGCGCTGGCGAAGGGGCGGACCGTGCTGGACCTCTGCTGTTATACCGGTGGCTTCGGGATCTCCGCCGCTCTAGCAGGAGCCGAAGAGGTGACCGCCGTGGACCTGGACGAAACGGCGGTCGCGATGGCCAAGCGCAACGCGAACCTGAACAACGTGCGGGTGAAATTCACCCACGCCGACGCCTTCACCTGGGCGCGGACGATGATCGAAAACGGCCGCACCTGGGATCTCGTCATCACGGATCCGCCGAAATTCATCCACGGCCGCGAGGACGAGACCGGCATCGCAAAATACGCAGATATGAACAAACTCGCGCTGCAACTCGTCGCGCCGGAGGGACTCTATGTGACCTGCTCTTGCTCCGGGCACCTCGGTGCCGGCGAATTCGAACAGATCGTCATCACTTCCGCCCACCGCCGGAACAAGCGCCTGCAAACCTTCGATCGCACGGGAGCCGGGCCGGATCATCCGACGCTTTCAAACTATCCGGAGTCCCGCTACCTCAAAGTACTCTGGTCGCGGGTGATTTAAGCCAGCCGGACCGTGAGTTTCCAGACTCGCGGGCGAAAGAGATGCCAATGGATCAGCGGCCTACGTCTCTCCGCTTTGTCGATCCTTTCTCGGGCGAGTCTGGAGACTCGCGTTCCCGGGCGGGGACCCGCTCCGAGATACCGCTATTTCTTGTGGATTGTCATCGCAACCATCTGCCCCATCGCCAACCCTGCGAGATCGGCGAGCCAGTCAAAGCCATCCAAATGCCGGTGCGGAATGAATCCCTGAGAGAGTTCCTCCAGCGACAGCAGGAAAAACAAAACCCAAGTGGTGCGAGTAATGAAACGTGGGCGAGTGCCTTCCCGCCGGGAAAACGCAAGGTTGCACAAGAGGGACAAAGTGCCGACCAGCCCGAAGTGCCCCACCTTGTCACCAAACGGAATTTTCCCGATGAACGACCACCACGGCACCCCCTCCGCCTTGTCCGCGATGACGATGATCCAGACGAAAAAACCGATGAACCCACAGGCTGCGATCATCGCCAAAGGGCGGAACCAAGCCCGGTCCATCAATCTTCGATCTTGATCGACTTCGGATCCCAGCTGATCGGCGGAAACTCCATGTTCAGCCTCTTCAGCGTGTCCAGCATGATCCGGGCGACGCACAGGTTCCGATACCACTTTCTATCTGCTGGCACGACATACCACGGCGCGAACTCGGTGGATGTCTTGGTCATGACCTCTTCGTAGGCCGTCATGAATTCCCCCCAGTGGGCGCGGTCCACCAGATCATCCGGATTGATTTTCCAATGCTTGATCGGATCCGCCAGCCGCGCCTCAAGGCGGCGTTTTTGCTCCGCTTTGGTGATGTGCAAGAAGATTTTCACGATGGTTGTCCCCTCCTCCGCGAGCATGCGCTCGAACTCCACGATGTGGCGTTGCCGGCGTTTCCAGACCTCGTCCGGAAAAATTTTCTTCACCCGCACGGCGATGATGTCCTCGTAGTGACTGCGGTTGAAAATTACCAGCTGCCCGTTGTGTGGGACCTTGGAATGCACGCGCCAGAGGAAGTCATACGACCGTTCTTCCTCACTCGGTTTCTTGAATGAGCGGACATGGATCCCCTGTGGGTCGATGCGCGAGAAAACATGTTTGATGCAGCCGTCCTTGCCGCCGGTGTCCATCGCCTGCATCACCACCAGCACGCGGTGCTTGTTCTGGGCGTAGAGCTTTTTCTGAAGCTCCTGAAGTTCGTCTTGCAGCTCGTCGAACTGCGGGGCGAAATCCAACTTGTCCTTGCCCTTGAACAGAATTTTCTCGTTGCCGTCGATTTTCGACAGGTCCACCCGCATTCCCGGTCTCACCCAATATCGTTCCAACGCTCCGGTGACTGGCATGCAGGTTTATCGCGAGGCACCGCCATGCTGACAAGCCCCGACTGCCACAAGATACGGCTTGTCACACATTGGGGATTGAACCAGCGGCGAATGCACGTTGTCCTCGTGCGATGCCGAACGTCCGCAAGACCGCGAAAAAAACACTGGTTGCCGAAAACCTCTTCACCGCCCTGCACATCGGCGCAAGTTCGGTTTCCCTAATGGTCGCGGAGCGGGCTCCCGATGGCGCGCTCACCCCGGTCGATTTCCTCGAACAACCGGCTCCCGTCGCCCGAGATATTTTCCGAAATGGCGACGTCAGCGCTTCGACGACCGAACGTGTGGTCTCGATCATCAAGGGCTACCAAAAATCCCTCGCGGAGCTCGGCCTCGACCCGCATGGCGTCACCCGCGCCGTGGCGACGAACATCCTCAGCGAGGCCACCAACCACGAAACTGTCATGAACCGCATCCGGATCGCCTGCGGGTTACGGATCAGCACGATCGATGACGGCGAAATGACCCGGCTCATCTATCTGAAGACGCGCCGTCGCTTGCAGAGCCTGCCCGCCATGCGCAAGGACACCACGCTGGTGCTTCACGTCGGTCCGGGAAACACGCGCGCCTTGTTGTTTCAAAATGGTCTGATTTCCCGCTACACCAGCTACCGGATGGGGACCCACCGGACCCGCGAGGCGGTGGAGGGTTCGCATTCGGAAGGTCCCGCCCTGCTCCGGGTCATCCGCGAGCACGCCTACGGAAACCTCGCCCAGATCCGTTTCGATTTCTCCGATGTCACGGTCGACGGGCTCGTACTGATAGGCTACGAACTCCAGTCGGTGGCCCCGGCCCTCACCAAGGGGTCGCAGGCCTGCTCGCTCAAGACACTGCGTCATTTCACCACCGAGGCCGCGAACATGACCGACGTCGAGCTTGTGAAGCGCTTCCAGCTCGACTATCAGACTGCCGAGGCGCTGCTGCCCGCCTTGGAAATCAACCTCGCCATCGCGGAGACTCTCAAACTTCACGACGTCCATATCCCTACCAGCGAATACGAACAAGGCCTGCTTCACGACCTGCTCGTCTCGCAGGAGCTCACCGGTGCTTTCGCCGAAGAGGTGTTGCGCTCCGCCCGGATCCTCGCGGAACGATATCAGTCGGACCCCAGCCACGGCGAACACGTCGGGAACCTTTGCAAACGGTTTTTCGAATCGCTGGCGGATCTCCATCAGCTCGGACCGCACGACGCGTTGCTGCTCCAGGTCGCTGCGATTCTTCATGAGGTGGGCACCTACGTCAGCCCACGCGCCCACCACAAACACTCGGAATACCTCATCCTCAATTCCGAAGTCTTCGGACTCAACCGGCTGGACGTCACCATCGTCGCGCTCGTCGCCCGCTATCACCGCCACTCCGGCCCCCGGCTGGACCACCCGACCTATGCCACCCTCAGCACCGACGACCGCATCCGCGTTTGCAAACTCGCCGCCCTGCTCCGCGTGGCCGACGCCCTGGAACGCACCCACGTGCAACGCGTGGCCAACCTCGAAATCCGGCGCGAGTCCGGCAAGCTCCGGATCCGCCTGCCCGGCCTCGCGGATGCCGCCGTCGAGCGACTCGCCATGACCTCCAAGGCGGACCTTTTCGAACAAGTCTTCGGCCTTGCCGTCGTCATTGATGAAGACAACTGATAATTTCAAATCTCAAATTTCTCCATGTCCACCCCTTACCTTAATCGCGAACTCTCTTGGATCGAATTCAACCAGCGTGTCCTCAATGAAGCTTTGCGGGACGACCTGCCGTTGTTGGAGAGGGTGAAGTTCCTCGCCATCACCGCCTCTAACCTCGATGAATTCTTCCAAGTCCGCATCGGTGGCCTCATGTTGATGCGCCGGAGCGGACGCAAGACGCCGGATCCGTCCGGACTCAGTCCCGCCCGGAACCTGACCGCCCTGCGCCAGCGCATCCTCAAGATGACGGCGGACCAATACAGCCTGCTGACCGGCTCGCTTGTCCCCGCTTTGGAGAAAGCGCGCATCTATCCGCTTCAGCCTCGGAATCTCACGGTCGCCCAGTCCGCGCAGGTTGCAGCCACCTTCGAAGATGCGATTTTCCCGCTGCTCACACCGCTCGCGGTCGACCCCGAGGGCCCGCCCCCCGTGGTCCCGGCGCTCCAGATCACCGTGGCCTGCCGCCTGGTGGACCCGGAAACCCAAGCAGTCCGCCACGCCCTCATCCCCATGCCGGAAATCCTCGGCCGCCGCGTGAATGTCACCCTCGAGGGGGAAGGCCATGGATTCGTGCTCATCGAGGACCTCGTCGCCACCCACGCCGGCCAATTGTTTCCCGGAGAAACCGTCACCGCCACCACCGCCTTCCGAGTCACCCGCAATGGCGACATCGTCATCCAGGACGAAGACGCCGCCGACCTCGCTGGGGAAATGGAAGACGTTCTATCCGCCCGCCGCGTCGCCGACACCGTACGCCTTGAACTGCGTTCGGACGCACCGCGCGACCTTGTCCGCATGATCCAGCATGTGACCGCGGCCACACCGCAGGATGTCTATCGGGTGGATGGCCCGCCGGGACTCGCTTCGTTCATGGAGCTCGCGTTTCTATCCGGTTTCGACCACCTGCGGGATGTCGACTGGCCGGCGCAGAACTCTCCCGCCATTGCCCCCGGCGCGTCGATGTTCGAGACCATCGCCTCGAACGACGTCCTGCTTTTCCACCCTTACGAATCTTTCGAGCCGGTCGTCCGCCTGATCGAGGAAGCCGCCGAGGACCCGGATGTCATCGCCATCAAACAGGTGCTCTACCGCACCGCACGCAAGTCCCGCATCGTCGACGCCCTGATCAAAGCCGCGGAAAGCGGCAAACACGTCACCGCCCTCGTCGAGCTCAAGGCCCGCTTCGACGAGGCCCGCAACCTCGACCGTGCGGACGAGCTCCAGCGCGCCGGAGCCCAGATCGTCTACGGCGTGAAAAACCTCAAGACCCACGCGAAAATCTGCCTGATCGTTAGACGCGAGTCCGGCCACCTGCGCCGCTACGTCCACCTCGGCACCGGTAACTACAACGAGACCACCGCCCGGCTCTACACCGATCTGTCTTACCTCACCTGCAAGCCGGAGTATGGAAACGACGCGTCGCTGTTCTTCAACGCCGTCACCGGCCGCTCCAAGCTGCTGCGTTTCCAGCGCCTCGTCCCCGCCCCCACCGCCATGAAGCCCACGCTTCTGGACCTCATCGCCGGCGAAGCCGAGCGTGCCAAACAAGGGCTGCCCGCCCGCATCGTCGGCAAGGTGAACTCGCTGCAGGATCCGGAAATCATCAACGCGCTCTACCGTGCCTCGCAGGCCGGCGTCGAGATCCGCCTCAACATCCGCGGCATCTGCTGCCTCAAGCCGGGCGACCCGAAATACTCGAAAAACATCGAAGTAATCTCGGTGATCGACCGCTTTCTTGAACACGCCCGGCTCTTCCATTTCCACCACGGCGGAAATTCAGAGGTCTACATCGCCTCCGCGGACTGGATGACGCGCAACCTCGAAAAACGCGTGGAACTCATGATTCCCATCGAAGAGCCCGCGCTCAAACGGCGGCTCATCCGCATCCTGGAGGCCTATTTCCAGGACAACATGCAAGCGTCCCGACTGCTGCCGGACGGCACCTCGCAGCGCCTCGTCCGCGAGAAGGGTAAAAAAGCATTCCGCGTGCAGGACCAGTTCTATCAGCAAGCACGGAAAGCCGCCAAAGCCCGCGAGCACGAACGCTCGATGACCTTCGAACCCCACGTGCCGGCAGAATAAGGCACCCTCTTCACGGACCGCGGGATTCATCCCGGCTTTCATTCATTCATTCATTTTTCCTCTCTGCTCTCAACCCCTTCCCCTCGCGATCTAGCCGAGACCATCCGAGTCAAATTTGAGAATCTCGCCTAGAACTTTCCCAATGACCCGGTGAATCCGAATCCCCGCCGGACTTCCTCCATCTCCCCGGTCAGGCAACCGTCGGCGTGCCTCACGGTTAGTGGAAGTTCCACAGTCACTTCCCCATCGGAATCCCGTGGATGCCGACAGGCGAAAAGAGTGAACAACGGCGCCAAGGTCTCCCGCGGAATCACGTCTCTCAAACGCACCACACGCAGTCCCGCGGCTGCGATTCCATCAAGGGCACGCTGCTTTTGGGGAAACGGGAAACACAGCACGAACCACCCGTCCGCCGTGAGATGCTTCACCGCCGCCTTTGCGTAATCCCCCACATCGCCGCGCAGTTCGAAGCGCGCGTGTGCCTTTTGCGAATCCTGCGGAATCACTCCCGAGCCCGGCGGAAAATACGGCGGACTGCCAGTGATGAGCGGAAACTCCCGCCGAAGGTCCAGCTCCCGGAGATCGCCATGCGAACAGTCCACCCGCTGCCGGAGACCGTTGAAATCGAGATTGGACTGGAGCAGCCGATAGCTGATCTCCTGCGCCTCCACACAGGTCAGCCGGGCTTCCGGACCCATGCCCCACAAGGTCAGCAACCCGACCGTGCCGATGCCCGTCCCGAGGTCCAGATGCTCCTCGACCCGCGGCGATACCTGAAGTGCATACCACGCCGTGAGGACGTCATCGACGGAATGCCGATGGCCGCCCTTCCGCTGCGCGATCAACCAACCAGCAGCGCCCCCGGCATCGTCCACCAATGGCTCACTACCTAACAATCCTCCCGGCCCGGTCAAGGCGTCGAGGGTGATCCGCTCGCCAAGTTCCGCTTCGAGCCGCCCGCGTTCCTGGTGCCAAGGATGCATGAATGTCGGGGGATGGATCATTCGGGTGGTCATCGGTGGAGTAGATACTCCGCAAGCCCGGGCCGATGGCAAAGCACGAATTCCATTCAGGACCGCCTCGGCTGAAAAGCCCGGAATTTCTAAGGTTGCCTCATCCGCCGCGCTGGGTGTATCCTTACCGACAACACGATTCCGATGTGGAAATTCATACAAGATCACTGGGGGGATGGGATTGAGATCCTGTTGCTCGCGACCTGCATCTATCAAATCTATCGCGCCTTCCGGGCAACCCGGGGAGCCCAGATCCTGGTGGGGCTTGGCACGATCCTTGTGGTGCTGACGCTGGTTTCCACGATTTTCAAGTTCGAGGTGATCAGCTGGATCATCAAGGGTGCCGCCACCATCCTGACGGTCGCGCTGATCGTCATTTTCCAACCGGAGCTGCGCAACGGCCTTGCCCGGTTGGGAAGCAACCCGCTGTTTTCGTTTTCCAGCAAGCGCAAGCTCGCCTTCCTCGAGCGCTTCGCCGACGCGGTGATCCTGCTATCCAAGAAACGCATCGGCGCGCTGTTCGCGATCCAACGGGGCATCAGCCTGAAGGAACACCTCGACAGCGGCGTGGTGCTCGACGCGCAGTTTTCTCCCGAGCTTGCGATGACCGTTTTCCACCCGAAGGCACCGCTCCACGACGGCGGCATGATCATCGCGGACGAGCGCGTGGCGGGAGCCGCCTGTGTCTTTCCGGTTACCGAGCGCGAAATGAAGGACCGCTCGACCGGCCTGCGCCACCGCGCAGCGATCGGCCTCACCGAGCGCACGGACGCGATTGCCGTGGCTGTCAGCGAGGAGACCGGCGGCATCTCGATCTGCGAGAACGGCGTTCTGCAACGCAATCTCACGGAAAAACAATTCCGAGAAAAACTCGCGGAAATCTTCGTTTCCGGCAAACCGTCTCATGAAACTGAACCTGGCCCACAACTGGATCGCAAAGGTCCTGTCCCTCCTTCTGGCGATCGCGATCTGGTTTCTGATTAAAGACCACTTGGCGAATAACGACGATCCGTATTCCAACGCACCCCGGGCGCGACCGGTTTACGAAGGATTCCGGGAGTCTCCGGATGCCGACAAAAGGCGCTGAAACGAAAATCGCACCAGCGCCTTTCACAGATCAGTTAGCAAACCGCCGCATTACAGCAGTCCGAGCGCGGCGGAGATGAGCAGGTCGTCATCGATCAACCATTTCGCGGCCTCCGCACCGGGAGTGCTGACTCTTGGCGGCGCGGTGGATTCGATGACGTCGAGCGTGAGCCCCTCGCCGCGGATGCGCCGGACGATTCCGCCCGCATCGTAGACGGCCATGAATGCGGCGAGTAGATTGACCGAAGCAGCGGTGACCGTAGCATCGTCATTTCGTCCCAAGAGGGCGTCCAGAAGTGTCGGAGTGGGATCGGACAGACTTGAAATCCGGGTGGCCGTATCGTTCAACCCACATGAAACTCCCGTCGCGCCAGCGGCCTCAAGCGCACCCGCCAGAGCCACGGTGCGACCGGCCAAGGCCGGCACCGCAAGCGCCGCGGGAAGTACGGCTTCCAAGCCCGATGCGAGCACGACCTGGCGCGCATGAAGGCGCGCCCAGTCCGGCGAGCGCAGCGCCGAGTCACCGTCCGATCCGGTGCGGCGACCGGCCACGCCGGTCAATACGAAGGACGCAATGGCCTCAGCCGCGCGGTTGCACTGGATGCCGGCACACACCGGAGCGAGTGCGAATGCGGCGAGTCGGCTGGATAGAAGGACATTTCCCATGGCCTGCATCTTCGCGCCAAGCAACGCGTCGCGCTCACGTTTCACAGTGAAGAACTCCATGGCGCGGCGCAGAGTGACTTCCAACTGGGGGATATCCCAGGGCTTGGTCATATAACGGAAAATCCCCCCCTGGTTGACCGAGCCGATGGCGGCGTCGATGTCGGAGTAAGCGGTGGAGAGAATTTTGATGATGTCTGGATATTGCTCGGCGATCTTGGAAAGGAAGCCGACACCGGTCTCATTGGGCATGCGCTGGTCGGTCACGATGATCCCGATTTCATTGGCGTGCTGCCGGAAAACGATGAGAGCCTCGACTCCATCCTCGGCTTCAAGAATCCGGAATTTCTCGCCGAACAGGCGCTTGAAATACTTGCGGGTGTTCGCCTCGTCATCCACGAAGAGGATGGCGTAGCGCTGGTAGTCATAGGAATCGATCTCGTTGCTCATGTTGGTCGGTGGAGAAATAGGTCGTTGATTATTACTGGTTGGAGAATGATAGAATCAAAATGGCTGGTCGAGCACGGATTCCGTCTCGGAACCGAAACTCGGCGCGGGAAAAACGATGTGAAAGCGCGTGAACTCGGTGAGACGGCTGTCCACCTCGACGATCGCCTTGTGCGCTTGCAGAATCTGGTGGGTGATGGACAACCCGAGCCCCATACCCTTGCCGACGTCCTTGGAGGTGAAGAACGGGTCGAAAATCTTCTGCAGGTCCTCTGGCGGGATGCCGATGCCGTTGTCGAAGATGGTGACCTGCCACCCCTCGCCCGCCGGCTCGATGGCGACGTCGATGCGCCCGGGGTCCCCACCTTGGGCGGAGAGTCGCATGTGGATGGCATCGATGCTGTTCTGAAAGAAATTGATGAACACCTGGACGAGCTGATTTGGATTTCCGGTGATCAGCGCGTTGCTGGGGGATTTCAAATGGAACTCGATGTCCTTGCCGACCTGGTGGCCGACCATGCGCCTGGAGCGCCCGATGATTTCCGCCAGATCAGCATCACCGCTGGTCGCCTTGTCGTCACGGGTGAACTTACGCAGATCGATGACGATCTGTGAAACGCGCTCCACACCTTCGCGGATGTCTTTGAGAATGTCCACGTAATCGGGCTGTTCCTTCTCCGGCATTACACGGGTGAATGTTTCCAGCGCGTGAAGTCCGGCGCTGGCGTAGTTCAGCGGATTGTTGATTTCGTGGATGATTCCCGCGCTCATCCGGCCGAGGGCGGACAGCTTTTCGTTCCGCACCATCATCACCTCGTTCTCTTTGATCTGGTCGAGGGCGGAGTGCAATTCGTTGTTGAGATCGACCATCTCGCGCCGCACGCGGGCCATGGCGATTTGGTTTTCGAGGCGGAGCGCCAGTTCGGCAGTGGAGAAGGGTTTCGTTAGGAAATCATTGGCACCGGCTTGGAGCGCGCTCAGCTTGGTGGACTCGTCGGCACGGGCGGTGAGAATGATCACGGCGACGCCGCGGGTCGTGTGGTTTTCGCGGATTTTGCGGCAGACTTCCACGCCATCCATCTCGGGCATCATGTGGTCGAGCAGTGCGAGTTGGGGACGCCGTAGACGCACGAGCTCCAGTGCCTCGGCACCGTCGGAGGCCTCGATCACATCCACATTTTCCAGCTGCATTCGCAAGAACCGGCGGATGTCTGGCTCGTCATCGGCGATCAGCACGAGCGGCCGGGCCCCGCTCGGTCGGGTGCCGATCATGGGGGACGCAACCGGACCGGTCGACTGGATGGGAGTAACGCTCTTGGCAGCCATCTTGCCGGGAATCGACATGGCCGCGCGACGGTGGAGATTGGCGATGTTTCCCCCGTCCTTGAGAGGATTGGTTTCCTCTGGTGATTCAGAAATCGCCACCGTCGCTGGCTCCGCAGGAAGAGTGACGGTGAAGATCGTGCCGTGGCCGAGTTGGCTGTCCACCTTCACCTCGCCGCCCATCGCCTCACTGAGGCTGCGGACAAGTGCCAGGCCGATTCCGGCCCCTTGGAACTTGCGGGTGGACGAGCTGTCGACCTGCCAGAACCGCTCGAAAATCCGCGGCAGCACGTCGGGCGGGATGCCGACGCCAGTATCCTCGACCGCCAGCACCAGCTGGCCCTCCGTGACCGTGACCTTGACCTCGATGGTGCCGCTCGATGGGGTGAACTTGATCGCGTTGATGACCAGGTTGAGCAGAATCTTGTCGAACTTGTCGCGATCCAACTGGATGGCTGCGCTGTCGGACTTGCACTCCCAGATCAGAGCCACCCGGTCTTGTTCGGCGAGATGGCGGACCGAGCGCAAGAGTCCCTCGAGATGATCGTCAATCACCGTCGGCTGGCGGGTGATGTCGGCGTGTCCGGTGTCGAAGCGGACGAGATCTAGCAAGTCGTCGATCAGCTTGAGCAGACGCAGTCCGTTTTGCTCGAGCATGCCGGTCATTTCCTGAACTATCGGCTCGGTGGACTGCCGGCCGAGCACGATTTTCAGGCGCTCGGTGATGCCTAGCATGATGGTGAGCGGCGTGCGGAGTTCGTGGCTGATGTTGGCGAAGAAACGGGTCTTCGCTTCATCGAGCTCGCTGAGCTGGCGGTTTTGGGCTTCCAGCAGCCCGCGCGATTTCTCGACCTCCATCCGCAGGCTGAACTCGCTGAAACGCAGGTTTTCGTAAAAATAACTTCCCGCCAGCACGAACACCGAGGTCGCGAAAAGGAAATAAAAATTTCCATAAAGGATCCGCGGGTCCGAGACGGTCGGAGAGAGGATGACGGCGATCGCATAACAGACGAACGTCATCAGGATCATCACCAGCGAGTTCCAGAAGGTCCACCGCAACAACAGTGACAGACCGACGAGGACCAGACTCAAGCCGGCGTAGTAAACCGAGTTTCCACCTTCCGTCACCGAGATCATGATGCAGATGGAAATGAGCGGCAGCAGCGCGATTCCCTGTGCCACGATGCTGGCCCGGGAAGAATGGCGCGCCATCCCCAGATACCAGAAAATCAACCCGAGAAGGAGCGCGCTGATCGAGCGGATCAGCAGGAAATCATATCCCCGGCCAGGGATGATCACCCAGTCGAGTGACGCCCCGGCGAGCATGAACACACCTGCAAAAACCGCTGCCCGACGTGCGTTATCGAACGCGATGGCGCTTTCGTATGCACGGAAGGCCTGATGCAACTCCGCATCCACCACCTTCGGATTGACCGGGGCTTCAGCCATTGGCGAGTTCGATTTCAAGGAACAAATTCACCCCAGTGGAATCAGCTTCGATCTTCGTACCCTTCAAATTCAGTCCATCGGGAACGAGGTCCGCCATCTCCGACTCGTCGCGGTAAATCAGGTTCCACTCCATCACATATTCCATCCACGCTTTCCGCGGATTGCTGGCTGCGACGTTGGTCACGATGACGATGCCGCCCGGCCGGATCATCGTGCAGAAAAGTTCTACCAGACGCTTGCAAACCCGCTGCGAGAGATAGTCGAACAGGCCCGCGCAGTAAACGACGTCGTATTTCGCGAACTCGTCGTCACCGCCTTGGGTGGCCGCCCGCAGGAGCTGATGGACCGAGCGTTGAAAATAGCGCACTTGGGTTTCACGGCCCCCGCTCATCTTCGCCTCCTGAATGCGCTCGCGGGTGTATTCCAGCGTTTCCGGATTGAAGTCGAGCAGGTCGATTTCCGCCAGCTCGCTCTCCTCGCATTCCCGCAGGAACCGCTGGACTTCCATGGCCGGTCCGCAGGCGAGGTTGAAAACCCGGGTTTTCCCCTTGCCGACGCGGCGCGCGCACTCGGAGCGCAGCTTATCAATCAGATAGTCGATCCGGTTGCGGTGGGCCACGACCGGTTCCGTGTTGAGCAGGGCGAAATTAAGGAGCTTGGCGAAGGCGGACGATCCTTCATACGGATTCCGCAGCATCATGTTGACCATTTCATAGTCGCCGGCATAACCCAACGGCTTGGTGTAGGTCCGATAGAGAAAGGGCGAGCACAACACGATGGGGTGCAATTCCCGGCGCACATAGGCTTTGTGGACCGCCACCTCCGACTCGCCCACCTCCAGCGATACCTCCTCGAACTTCTCCATCGAAGGCAGCACCTCCTCGACCACCCGGCTCTCGATCCCTGAGAAAATCTCCTGTTCCAGCTCGTCGCGCCGCCGGGTCACGGTGGTGCGGATGCCCACATCCACCCCTGTTAGCCAGTGCTGGACTCCGGAAAGCATGCTGGCAAGATCCGCCACCACGAGCTTGAAGGGATCCTGCACCTTATTGGCGGATTTCCACTCGCCCATGAAATTTGCGAACTGGCCGCAAAGATCACTGCCGCCGCTCGGCGTGGAGCCTCCGCTTACGCTGGAGAGGAAGTCCACTTCCACCCATCCCTCGTCGAGCATCGCCTCGCAGACGAGCACGATTCCGGTATTCAGCAGATTGCTGACAACCGCCTTGCCGTGGTAAAGCAGACGCCGCGACGCCATGATCCGGAAGTCCGACAAGACCTCGGACAACTGGAGGATGCTGTAAGGGTTGTAAACTTCGAAGACGACGGAATACCGCTTGATCCTCAACAGGTTGGCTGTCAACTCGGTGCCCTGGCTGTTCCGGCATGTGATGACGCTTTGGGATGATTCGCTTGTTAAGTCCATGCTCGCAGGTATTCGCTGCGGTAGAATGAACCTCACGGCTTACATTCCGCAAGCAACTAGAAATCTTTTTTCAGGTAAATTGACTATCTACCAAACGCCGGGCATTCGCCGCGCTAAAACCTGCTAGTTCCAGCCTGAAAATCAAGCCTCGCGGCGCTTCCTCACGGCGGCGGCAAGCAGCTCAAGTGTCTCGACCGTATCGTCCCAGCCGATGCACGCGTCGGTCACCGATTGGCCGCGAGTCAACTTGCTCAAGTCCTTGACCAGCTTCTGGTTGCCCTCAACGAGGTTGGACTCGATCATCGCCGACGTGATGACCTTGGAGCCGGCCCCGATTTGGTTCGCCAAGGCACGTGCGACGAGCGGCTGGTTCCGGTAGTCCTTCATGGAATTCCCATGCGAGCAGTCCACCATCAGCGACTCGGTTAGACCTTGCTCGCGAAGCATTTCGGCAGCGGCGTCGATCTCGGGCTTTTCGTAGTTGGCTCCCGATTTCCCACCCCGCAAAATGAGGTGGCAGGACTCGTTTCCAGCAGTCGAGACAATCGCGGAAACCCCTTGTTTCGTCACCGAGAGAAAATGATGCGACCGCGAGGACGACTGAATCGCATCAAGCGCGATCTGGATGGCACCGCCAGTGCCGTTTTTGAATCCTACAGGCATCGAAAGCCCCGACGCCAGTTCACGGTGAATTTGGGACTCCGTGGTCCGTGCTCCAATCGCCGCCCAGGCGATGAGGTCGGCGATGTATTGCGGGCAAATCGTGTCGAGAAACTCGGTTCCGGCCGGCACACCCATGTTCGCCAGATCGAGCAAAAGCCCGCGGGCGATGCGCAGTCCGTGATTGATGTCGAACGAGTCGTCGAGATTCGGATCGTTGATCAGCCCCTTCCAGCCAACCGTCGTCCGTGGTTTTTCAAAATAGACCCGCATGATCACGAACACGTCCTTTTCGACGCGTTTCGCCTCCGCCTTCAGCTTTGCCGCGTACTCGAGCGCCGCTTCCGGATCGTGGATCGAGCATGGGCCGACGATTGCCAGCAACCGGTCGTCATCCCCCCGCAGGATCGCTTCCGCCTGCGCGCGGGCGCTGGCCACGAGTTCGGATGCCTGCTCGGTGAGAGGGAGATAATAGGCGAGAACCGCCGGTGAAATCAGCGGATTGAGGCCAGTAATTCTGAGGTCGTCGGTGCGGTGTCGCTTCACGCCGTCAATCGTTGTCGGCGGATGGGCAGCTAGGCAAGGCACAAGTTTCACCCATCCGCCTTTCTTGTCGTAGACTCTCCTTGCCGGTCGATTCGGATCCTGCTTGCCTCCGTCTCTGATGAAAAACCTCCTGCTCAGCTTGCTCTTCAGCATGACCCTGCTCGCCAAGGAAATCCCCGCAGCCGCCCCATGCGCCACAGCGGCTGAAAACTTCCTCGCCACCCTCGACCCCGGGCAGAAGGCAAAGGCTGCGCTGCCCTTCACCAGCGACGAGCGCGAGAATTTCCGCTACACCCCGCGCGACCGCGCCGGGCTTCCGCTCAAGGAAATGACCGACGCCCAGCGCGAGGCCGCCATGAAGCTCATCGATTCCGCGCTGAGCGAGAAAGGCAAACTCAAGGCTGCCCAGATCATGTCTCTGGAAGGCATTCTGGCGGAACTCGAAAACGATCCGGTTAAGCGCGATTCCGGCCGCTATTTCATCGCCGTCTTCGGCACGCCCGGCGATTCGAAAGGCTGGGGCTGGCGTTTTGAAGGCCACCACCTTTCGGTCAATCTCACCTTCGTCGATGGCAAGGGAATTTCCGTAACACCTTCCTTCATGGGCTCCAATCCCGGCGAAGTCCGCGAAGGTCCCAATAAAGGCCTGCGCGTGCTCGCCGCCGAAGAAGACCTCGCCCGCACCCTGACGATCACCCTGCTCGCCGCCGGAAAAACCGACGTCATCTTCAGCGAAAAAGCTCCCGCCGAGATCCTCAGTTTTGAAAACCGCAAAGCCACCGCACTCGATCCCGTCGGCGTGATTTCCTCAGACCTCACCGGCACCCAGCGCAGTGCCCTGCTCACCCTGCTTTCCGAATACACCGGCCGCTACCGCCCGGAAATCTCCGCCACCGACATGGCGAAAATCAAAGCCGCCGGGATCGAGAAAATCCGCTTCGGCTGGGCGGGCGGCACCAAGCCCGGCGAGGCCTACTACTATCGCATCCAAGGCCCCACCTTCCTCATGGAAGCCGCTAACACTCAGAACAACGCCAACCACGTCCATGCCACCTGGCGCAGCTTCGATGGCGACTTCGGCCGCGATCTGCTTGGCGAGCACTTCAAGGGGGACCATTGAAAATGCTGAATCGTGACACAGGCATTCCTGCCTGTTCTTCCCCCACTCCCTGATGAAAAAAGACCGCATCGACGCGTTGCTCGTCGCCCGTGGCCTCTGCGATTCCCGCGAGCAGGCCAAGCGCCTCATCCTCGCCGGAGAAGTCCGCAGCGGCGACCGTATCATCGACAAACCGGCCACCAAGCTGCCCGAGGACGCGCCACTGGAAGTGAAGGAAAAACAACGCTACGTCGGCCGCGGCGGGCTGAAGCTAGAAGGCGCGCTCGACACCTTCCAAATCGATCCTCACGGCTGGGTCTGCATCGACGTCGGCGCCTCCACCGGCGGCTTCACCGACTGCCTGCTCCAGCGCGGTGCCGCCCGCGTCCACGCCGTCGATGTCGGGACGAATCAACTCGTCTGGAAACTCCGCAATGACCCCCGCGTGATCGTGAAAGAGCAATTCAACGCCCGCCACATGGTCCCCGCCGACATCGGCGAGAAATGCCGCCTCGCCGTCACCGACCTGTCCTTCATTTCCCTCACCAAGGTCCTACCCGCCATCTTCTCCGTGCTCGAAGGCGGCGGCTCCGTCGTCTGCCTCATCAAGCCGCAGTTCGAACTCCGCCGCGAGGACATCACCCGCGGCGGCATCGTCCGGGATCCCCTGCTCCACGAGCGCGCCGTGCAGAAAATCCGCGAATTCGTCACCACGGAGTTCTCCTGCGACTGGCACGGCGTCATCCCCTCGCCCATCACCGGCACCGACGGAAACCAGGAATTCCTCGCCTGGATCACCATCCCCGAAAGCGGAATTCCCCAAATTCCAGCGCGTCTTCTCTCTTAGAGATTGTCTGAAAATTGGAGCGCGGATCTTTAGTCCGCCCGACAGAACTCGCAGATGCCAGGAGTTACCACTCCATTGAATTACCGGATCATCATCGCTGACCGGGTCGGAAATCCCTCTTTTGTAAAGCGCAGACCTTTGGTAGGCTACACCCATGCTCAGCCTTGCAGAATTCAAAAAACAAACCGCAGCGTTGCCGGTCGAACAAGGAGCCTCACTGGCGAGTTTCCTTCTCCACTCGCTGCCCGAGCCGGATTACGACGTTTCTGACGAGGAAGTGGCTGAAAGGCTCCGGCAACTGAAATCGGGCGAAGTCAGCACCCTTTCCATGGCAGAGTTGCGCGAGGGCGTTTTTTCCGACCGGGGGCGCTGATGCCGCGTTTTCACCCACAGGTCCGGCGCGGCGTGACCGCCGCGATCCGTCACTATGACTCGATCAGCGATGCGTTGGGTGACGATTTTTGGGCTAAATTCGAGCAGGTATGTCATCAAGTGGAAACTCATCCCGAGCGTTTTCACTTCAATCCCAGCGGCTGGCACCGCGCCAATCTTGAAAAATTTCCCTATCACCTGCTGTTCTACGAAGAACTTGATGGCGCGCGGATCATGACATTGCGCCATGATCGCCGGAATCCTAGCTTCGCCCTGAAGCGGAATAGAGGCTCCATCAAAACGACACCTCCCCCGTCTCAACGCGCTTTCTCCAAAGGTGGCGCGCTACCGCCGGGAGCGCATGCCAAAGGACCGCGAAAGAAAAGCCCAAGCAAAGCCCGCCAGGCGATCCTTGGCCTCCAGCTTTCTCCACCCATTGTCATGATAGCAATGGAAGCAATGAACCGCGATCTGCGAAATTCCATCCATCTCCGATTTACTCACGTTTTCGTGGGGTTTCCGATTTTCAAATCCACTCACAAATTCTCGCGCTAGGAGCGCGGCTCACGGCTTTGATGAAACACGGAAATCACTACGAATCTCATCTGCCGCTTGAATCGAGTAGATCTTTGAGCTTAACCGCGAATGAACTCAAATGGACACGAATTCTTAGAACCTCATTCTCAGTATCAGGAATTCCATCCCACAAATTGCTTCATTCGTGTCCATTCGCGTTCATTCGCGGTTGAAAAATTCCTAACTTGATCGCCCTGCTCTCCATCATTCAAAACGGCACCTCGCCCCCGTGGCCAAAAATGGTACAGCGCGGGCACCAGCTCCAGAGGTGAAATGTTACACTACGGGAACCAACCCCAGAAAGACAGCCACTGCCGGATAGTGGGGTTCTCTTGACGGCTTATTGCCCAACGCTCAATCCGTTGAGCGCTTACCGTCAATGTTTGCTATTTGGGACTGACCCCGAAGCAGATTGGACTTTGATCTCTTCCTTAACCCAAGCAAGCCACTTGTCAATTTCGTCACCTTCATGGTGAATGATACGCTCGAAACTCTTTCTATGAAATGGTTGATCTAGAAACAGCAGGTAAGTCGAACCAACTGAAAACGCAGGATGTATTTTACAGTCTTCATCGTGACGACTACGGCCTCCTTCACTTGTCCAAAATGTCTCATCTTTATGATTTTCAAAAGTTGACAGATTTTTCTCCTCTTCCATTGCACCGCCTGAAATCTTAAGTTCAACGGGGGGACTCCCTTTGATTTTTTTAATTAAAATAAAGCTGTATGTGACTAAACCACTTTCGAGATCCAGCCGCGCTTCCGTAGCCTTCGCCAATACAATTGTATTGCTACGTTTAACGAGGTCGGAAGGTGACACAACTTGCTCAGGAGGTGTCGTAAAGCAGGCCAAACAAGGTGAAATTAAAAGATACTTCACAATAAAGGCGACTATGGCTTGTTTCATAACATTTATTTTTTTTGATTTTCACATTTACAATTAGATGCATCAGGTTTTTCCCTCTTATCGGGATCGACATTTTCATCTCCATAATCATCTCGTTTTGATTCTCCGATACTTTCACTATAATCATTCTGAGCGTCTACAGCTTTATCTTCGGAATCAGGATATCCATTACGATTGTCGTCTCGACGTATCAAGTTACCTTTTGTCAGAGTCCACTGCATGTTGCATTTCATGCGCTAAAACAGTCTTGCCAGACCATCCGCCATGACCGTTTGGATTCCATGATGTTGTTGTATTTGTGCCAACAAAATTTCCAGCGGCGGCTCTGTTGGCGGGCGAATTGCTACTCCCACCATCTGTAGTTTTAAAAGTGTGGACATTCTTTGAATTACGTAACTTCTCGATATTTTCTGCAGCCTTTTTCGATTTTTTGGCTAATTCTTCGATTGCTGTTTTCGACTCTTCGTCAGCGCAAACAATTTCCAACCCGAGTTTATCTATTCTGTTTGTTGGTTCCCCAAATACGAATCCATACAAATTCACCCCACCCTCTTCCTCAATCGGATCTTTAGATGGCCATCTCCCAGTCACCGGGTCATAGTAACGGTATGCGTAATCAGGCACACCCGCTCCAGAAAGGCTCATTTCCGGGCTTATCCGGACTCGTCGAGAACCGAGTGGTGAGGAGCAATTCATTGAGCGATTGTTGACGGCTGCGGACCGAAGGGGAAGGAGGAAGTTTTGATGCGGGTGGAGAATGGTCAAGCTTCAAAAAGCACCCGCTGCCTAGTGAGCAAAGAGATCCAAGAGCGCCGAATCTGTGAATTCGATTACTCTGACCCTATTCACTGTAAGACTCTTTCATTCTCTATTTCAAGCCGGTTTATCCCGGCGCTTTCCCTTACCCTATTTACCAAATTGGACTCATTACTAAGTTGGCGCTATTCAGCAATAACTCTATTTACTCAATCATAGAATATTCCACTTTTATTAAAATTCCATCATTAAATTTAAAATTAATATAACAACTAGCACCATCTACAGAATAAGGCTCAATTTGAAACCAAAACGGCCCTTGAAATTTGGGATGAATAGGCTTTTCAAGATATTTGGCAATTTTTTCGGAAAAATTTTCTAAATTCATTCCCAATGAAATTATCAATTCGTTACTAATCTTATGATGAAGCATATTCGTTTTCAAAGTGTGGCGGCAGATATAGAATCAGGACATCCAGATTCACTGGCCGTTTTACCACAAGTTTGAGCTGCTCTTACTCTTACTGAACCATCATCACAATTGTAATTGCAGTCGTATCCTGCTCCCCCAGCCGTGGTACTCACCCAGTGGCAAATTGTCCCCCGCCGTGGTGGACCTGCAGGAACACTTGAAGGACTGGGGCTCGTCGAAGGATTTGGTTCCGTAACGGGTTCTGGATAAGGTTCCAGTGGGTAATATGGAGCAGGCTCTATTCCTGGCGCATTTGCCGTCCCGGTAAGTGCGGCAAGGACAAGGCCAACACCGCTTCCGACTCCGACCAGAGCACTTCCGCCGACAGAAGCAATTCCCGCACCAGCTTGTGAGACGGCTGCTGAAACTGCGGCAGCTGCCGCTCGGAAAGAAGTGCCGATTTCTAACCTTCCATCTGGGTCGATTGAGCTTGTTGGTGTATTCCCGACAAACCCATAAAGATTCACTCCACCTTGCTCTGCGATCGGATCGCGTGACGGCCACCTGCCTGTCAACGGATCGTAGTATCGATATGCGTAGTAATAAAGACCCGTTTCGGAATCCCTTGGCTTCGTGCTGAAACGATAGTCGAATAGGCCGGCGCTTCCGGAAGCGACCACGGTGTTGCCGAACGGATCATACTCGAAGTGCGCGGCGGGGCTGCCGTCAACGGCAAGGTATTCGCTCACGTTGCCGTTGCCATCATAGGTCGGATAGAAAGTCGCCGCCGTGCCGGAGTGATGATCTTCCGCCAGCAGGCCGCCGACTCCGCCCGCACCTTGCGCGGTCCCGGACAGGTCGGTTCCCCAGAGCCGGGTTTTCGCTAGGACGACCGGAGCGGTCGGCGTGCTTTGGGTGTATTCCGCAACGCAGTTCCACGTGTCGTAGACATAGATGGTGGAACTTCCCGCGGTGCTTTTGGCGATGCGACGGGACTGGGCGTCGTAGAGGTAAGTGGTGGTGCTGCTGCCAACCGTGCTTGAGATCAGCCGGTTCTCACCATCCCACCCAAGTCCGCTCAATGCACTCGGCGCGACTGGAAGCGGATAGGCGGTGGCGTTCCCGTCGAAGTCGTAGGCAGGGCCGAGAGTGTCGACCGCCGTGTATTGGTTGAGCGCATTGCTGCTGTAGTTGTCGGTGCCTGGAAGGGTGAGACTGTTGGCAGACTTTTTCCGGTTTCCGATGGCGTCGTATTCGTAGGCGCGGTCGCTGGTGCTGACGCTGCTGTCGGCGGAAACGACCTGGCCAAGGTGGTCATAGCCCCAAAGCCAGCTTGGGACACCGGGGAATGCGGTTCCGCTGGTGGTGACTCCGGTGCGCTGGCCGATGGCATTCACGGCGTAATCATACTTGGATCTTTCAAAGGCGCCAGCCTTGTTTGTCTTGGCGTCCAGGACGTCGCGACTGGCTTCCCAGAGATTGGTGACGGTGTGAATGGGGCAGGTCACGGTTTCTACGAGTCCGGATGGTGTTCGCGTGGTAGCCGTAGGGGATGTCCCCTGCGAAACGCTGCAGCCCTTGGTCGGAGGCCGCTTCGCCGAGAACCCGTTGTCGATTCGAAATTGTGATTTGCACACAGGAATTTTGCCGGCTTTCATTTGATAGACATCGCAGGAGCGTGTCGCATTCCTTACCGAATTGTTACTGAAACCCTGTCTTGGCGTAGCTTTGGGTTTTCACAGGTTGACCGGGACATCGCTCCGAGGTGGGCAAGGCGTTGGGGTGTTTGGTGAAATGTAGGCGAGCTTTTCCTGTGAAATGGCGAAGTGCCGGATGGGACAAACCGGAACGAGGCCAGCGCCAGTGGGAAGTCCGGCTAGTTCCATCCATCACCAGCCAAAGGGAGTTTGATCGTCGAGAAGCTGTTCCCGCTTCGATTTCTTGGTGGGTTGGCACAGCCAATGCCGTTGGTTTGGTTTGTCGGTTCACTTTTTGTCCGGGTTTTTTTGATTCTTTGGTAACGCGCGTGAAATCGAGTCAATCTTCGTTCCAAGACCTTTCCAATCGATATTCTTTTCACCACTTACTACCATTCCTTCTAGTTGTTCCAACAAATCCGCCATTTCTTTGCTAAGACCTTTTTCTGGACTCCAAGTTTCTCCAGCAATATCTCCATATAGATGAAACGATGCACCGAAGATATACCTATTGCCGTCCAGCCCAACAAAGGCATGACCAGGATATCTTGCCTGATTTATCGATGAGACCCATAAACGCTGTAGTTGAATTGCGATTTCTTCTGGAATTATCGTCACGGCCTTTGCTGCTAACTTAGTTGAATTATCTCCCACTTTGTAATCAAAAGTTGTTACCGAGATTTCAAAAGGCCGTTTTGGCTCAATAGTTTGATTATTCAAATTAGGAAGTTGCATCGAATCCGGAAGGTCACCAATCAGTGCAACTACAGAAATTTCTCCGAAACTCCTTTCGGCAATTCCCCAAATAATCGATTGACTTAGAACGCTTGTTCTACCATCAACTGAATTTAAAAGTTTAAAACTCCTCGCACTTAAAGGAACAAGATGCTCGGGAATAGGGCCGTCAGAAGCCACTAGAAATTGATTCTGAGATCGAACTGGTTGTGAGATTAGCAGAATAGTTATAGCGATCTTCAGTTTTATATATTTATTCTTTGCAGCAGTCATCTGGGTTTTTGGGAAGCTTGGTAACGTGGGGATCTTCTGAGTCATGAAGATCCTTATCAAAAGGTTCAATGTCCTCTGACTTATCATCTTTCTTTGGTTTTTTTGGCGGCGAGTATCTTTTGTGGCCTTGGTCGTATGGTGTTGACCCTGTCATCCAAAGGTGCTGTTGACGGTCATATGCCCATTCTTTATCCATGGGAGAAAAATTCCCAGATAAACCCTGATAATGATTATGGTACCCACCCATGACTCTTTTAGCTTCTTTCGGCACCGCAGCATCCTGTGGTTGAACTTTAGCCGAACCGGGAGGTCCTTTCACAGGCTCCGTTGCGCGGTAATTCCCATCTTTGTCTTCATAAATCATCCCACCTCGTTCGCTTCTGTCTTTGCTTTCCTCTCCTTCAGTTCCGGTAGGTTTAATTTCATTCAAGGCATCGACCGCAGCTGCGTCCGCACATTTAAAGGGATCACCTATTTTTAGACCAAGAACATCGATCCAAGCCAGTCCATCATTCCCCACAAACCCATACAAATTCACCCCGCCCTCTTCTCCGATCGGGTCCTTGCTTGCCCAACGGCCTGTAACTGGATCATAATACCGGTATGCGTAATCAGGCACACCCGGCCCGGAACCTCGGTTTTTCGGGGTTCTCCGCGTTTGGCGGGCGCTGGTTGGTGACGAGCGAATCACTCACTGAGTATTGCCAAGTGCGAAAGGGATGGGAAGGAGGAAGTTCCTAATCGACTGAAAGTTGATTGGGATTCCAGGAGTTTTCGGAGGTCAGCATGTCACACTGCGTAAACCACGGATGCCTTCAACCCGCCCCTCAATCAAACTTATTTCGTATTCTCCAAGGGATGAACGATTTCGTTGAGGCAATTTTTTCGGTAATCATCTTGGATGAAAGGACTAGTTGTCAATTCGCAAGGCCTGACCCGACTGAGGTTTCCTGTTGACCGCTTAAATAACAAACTTTTCAGCGAATAACGAAATAGGTCAACAATCCGGGGCCAAGCGCCATACCAAGGTAAATCATTACCTTGAATGAACTGTTTCGGTCTTCATTGTATTCGCCTCTAAAAGCGCTGAATAGATCTGGGAGAAACAAAAATTTAAGATGCTCTATGAAATCCCTCAAATCTTCGAAGAACAGGCGAAACAAAACGTATAACAAAAGGATGCTAATTGAGGCTGAAACTATGATAGTCATTTAGTTCTATAGTCCTGACACGAACCACTCGCATGCCCATCAGGTTTTCAAACAAAGTTTGCACGACCGTGGTTTACACTCTTCCGATTTCTTTGATTGGGCGAGTTAAGCGAATAATACAAATAGAATTAAGTAATATTATGCATACTGAACTTATCAAAATCCCCCTGATTGCTATACCGGCTAACATTAAAAGACTCGAAATCTCATGAACGGTGGTATTGAGATCGTCTAATGACTCAGTATTCGAAGTAGGTAAAGATTGAGAAGCATCTTTTAATATGGATTCCGACAAACTATTTATACTCAATTCCAATTTATTGAAATTGCTTTTTAATGAAATAGCAAAAGCACAAAGCCCGAATGAAATAAATAATGCGTTTGTAGATAACAACAGTATTTTTAAATACTTATTCATGATTTTAAGGATAGACAACTGGCTTGGACATTTGCGCGCCAGGCAAAACACTTGGTGCAGCTTTTGGCACCAATGGTAGTTTTACGGCTTTCTGCGGCAATAGCGAGGCCCCAGCGCTCAAAACACTAGCCCCTTGTGGTAAAACTGGCGGCATTCCGAGTGTTGAAACACCAGGCAAACGACCGGCCGCAGAACCAGTTTTGGCCATCTCGTCGACCATTTCGTCAGTGACTTTTTCAATATCAGCCTGTTGCTTCTCAAGATCCTCATCACTCGTCTCTTCAGCGCATATATCGGCCCACTGCTTGTATTTCTTGTTCGTGC
Organism: Akkermansiaceae bacterium; assembly: GCA_031425955.1. GTDB lineage: Bacteria > Verrucomicrobiota > Verrucomicrobiia > Verrucomicrobiales > Akkermansiaceae > Luteolibacter. The sequence goes on from JANPKJ010000063.1 coordinate 89,466, forward strand.
GCTCGTTAACCTTATCTTGAAGTGCGGGTGCGCCGGTAAGGAAATCAATTGCTGGACCTATAACCGGAATACCACTCCACCAACCCAAACCAAAATCATCAAATCCATTCATGGGGCTATTTGGTCCAAATCCGTAGATATTCATACCTCCAAATTCCTCAATTGGATCCCTAGATGGCCAGCAGCCGCTGACTGGATCATAATAGCGGTAACCGTAAACAGCCACACCCGGCCTGTTGCGGCGGGTTTTCAGGCGGACCCGCGCTTGGCGGTCGGCAGATGGAAGCGGACGAATCACCTGAAGACTTTGGATGGCCTGAAAACCGAAGGAAAGAAGGAAAATGTTGGATCGCTGCAGAATGGAGGGATTAGGGGGTTACATGAAGATCAAAATGTTGCGGTTCGGGAACCGACCCGAATGGCGCTAACTTAAGGGTTGTTTGGGATAAAATAACGTTAGATTTTCCGCAAGTTGGCTTGATTATTGCTCATTGACCCTCAATGACTTCCATAACGCCGATGTTTCCAGGCTGGCACCGAAAACTTTATGGCAGGA
>JANPKJ010000064.1:0-166652 GCA_031425955.1 Akkermansiaceae bacterium
GGGCCACGCGGGCCTTGAATTCGGGTTCGTGTCTTCTTCGTTTTGCTTTCATTTTGTGTGGTTTAGGTTGGGTTCAAGACCCGCGCCCGACCACCACAATCAAAGCTTAGCCCCTGGCCCGAATTTCGGGGTCCGCCTCAATCCAGCCATAACACAGCGCTTCATCCAGCGCCTCGGCGTAAGTGATGCTTAGGATGCCGCTGTCCTTCTTCGCGAGTTGCATCCAGATGCCAGGATGCGTGGCGTGATTGGTTCTCAACCAGCGGCGAAAGGCCGCTGAATTTGAAAATGGGAGGATTGGCTGGTCGGGATTGGCCATCTTTCAACTTTGGTGTGATGATGATATCGCGAACGTTCAATCCGTCGCCTCAGGTGCGCGGAAGGCTTTACTGTAGTATCCTGATGGGTCGAAACAGCACACGCGTTTTTTCCCTTTTGCAAGCATCTCACAGGCATCGGCTATGCGTTTTGCTCGGGTCTTCGCTTGCTTGGCGGTGGTGATCCAGTGAATCCAATCCAGTCGGGCGATGGTCGTCGTTTCGCCCCAGGTTTGACGAGCCTCGTGAGACGACCTCATGACTGCAAAAAAATCCGGCGGAACCTCTGGTTCCGGTTCTTGCTCCATTGGCGCGATCTCAATCGAGACAATCTCACCGGCTTTCACTCCTGCGGAAGACTGTAAATCGGCATCTATTTTCAGCCAGTGACTTAGCTGACCATCCGGGTCGAGAGTTGTCTGAAAAGGGTGCGCGTTGATGGTGCCCTCCACGCTTGTCCGTCCGCGTCTCGGAAGCATTTCGCTCACCTCCTTTGGCAGAACAACGAAAGCCCATGAAGCTTCATCGCCCTGATTTATTGGACGAAGGAGTTTTGCTTTGAAATGTGTTTTGGAGTTGGAATGGGGCACGGCGAAAAGGAAAACTAACCTATTCCTTGATTTCGGCTTCCACAAGCCTGGAGAGAAGAATCAGCGACTCCTGCCAGCCCATGTAGCACGCTGCTGCTGGGATGACGGCTGGCACGCCTTCCTGGGTCACGTGCAACTCGGTGCCGCAGAAAACCTCGTTGAGCGTGACGGTAACCATCATGACGCCGGGGAGGTTTGGGTCATCAAACTTGTCGGTGTAAACGAGCTTTTCGTTGGGTACCATTTCCAAGTATTCACCACCAAAGGACATGGACTTTTGGGTGGTGAAGTTGGTGAAGGACATTCTGAAACTTCCGCCGACTTTGGCATCCATTTGATGAAGCGTTGCAGTGAAGCCGTTCGGTGGCAGCCATTTGCACATCGCGGCCGGGTCGATGAAGGCGCGATAGACACGCTCTGTTGGGGCTTTGATGACGCGATGGATTCGGATGGTGTGGGTGTTCATGTTGGTTGCTAGGTTGGGGAGTTGGTCATGGCCTCGACTTCAGCCATCGGGCGGCATAAGTCGGCAACGGGTCGCACTTCGATCTGTGCACCGTGTTCAAGAATGGGACAGGCGCGGGCGATGCGCAGTGCTTCATCCATCGAGTCCACGGCGAGGAGAAAATAGCCTGCGATGGCCTCCTTCGATTCGGCGAAGACGCCATCGATCACGGATGCGCCCTTGATGCCGGTGACCAGCTTGCCCTCCTCCATCAGAGGTTGAGCACCACGCAGGATGCCTTGTTTGTTCAGCCCTTCGACCCATGCGTAGAAGTCGGTCATGGTGCGCTGGAGTTCGGCCGGTGACATGCCGCTGGACCAGTGGGTGCCACGGATGAAGAGCAGGTGTTCGTTGGTGGGTTGTTGGGTGTTGGGATTCACGATGTGGGTGTTTCGTTAGTATTTCGATAGGCGGAGCCGCGCTCGGACTCCAGTGGGCGGATTTCGTAGCAAATGCCATGCTGCAGAACAGGACTCTCCGCCGCGAGAGCCGAGGCGGCAGCGAGACTCTCTGCCACGATGATCCAGTAGCCGCCGATGACTTCTTTGCCTTCAACGAAGGGACCATCAGTGCGGATGCCATCGCGGGTCACAAGTGCGGCCTCGGTGGTAAGACGCGAACCGGGCTTGAAGCTGCCCATGGCGAGGTTCGTCTCATACCAGATGTAAAACTGTTCGATGGCGGATTCGATACTGGACTTGGAGGCATCCTTGTCCCATTGGCCCCGGGAGATGAGTAGATAGTCGGACTTGGTGTCAGCGTTCATGGGGGTGTTAGTTCATGGAGTGCAAGCCGATCGTGTTGCCCTCGGAATCCAGCAGGAGAGTAATGGAACCGTATTGCCCGATGGAGAACTTGGGCTTGAGAATTTGGCCACCATGTTCGGAGGCACGAGCTTCTTCGACAGCGCAGTCCTCGCAGGAGAAGTAGATGAGTGTGCCACCAGCACCGGCTGCACAGCCGTCCATCTTGCAGAGGGCCCCACCAGCGCCTGGACCATCAGGACCCATGATGCCGGGGAACATCCACATTTCCAAAGAGGGTGTGCTCTCTCCCATGTCGGGTGTAGACAGCGCTTCTAGTTTCTTGTCGAGCATCGCCTCGTAAAAGGCACGCGCTCGGGGCATGTCGTTCACATAGATTTCAAACCAGCCGACGGCATTGCGTTGTGTATTCATATCATTAATACTGGGTGTGTAGGATTGTATTTCTGGGATTCTCATGCTAACCGCGAACCGCTGCCTCAATCGCAGCGACGTCGATTTTTCTCATGGTCATCATCGCGTTAAAGGCGCGTTTGGCGGCACCGCGGTCTTGACTGGTGAACGCTTTCGTCAGGACGATTGGCGTGATCTGCCAGTGCAGTCCCCATTTGTCTTTGCACCAGCCACACTCGCTCTCCTCGCCGTCGTTGCTAACGATTGCGTTCCAGTAGCGATCCGTCTCCTCTTGGTTGTCGGTCGCTACTTGAAACGAGAATGCAATGTTGTGCTCGATTCCCGGCCCGCCGTTGAGTCCAAGGCATGTGATCCCCATCACGGTGAACTCGACGGTCAACACTTCTCCTTCTTTGCACGATGGATTGTCGCTCGGCGCTCGATGTACCGCACCGACGGAGGAATCAGGAAACGTTTCGGCGTAAAAACGTGCCGCAGCTTCGGCGTCGCGTTCAAACCAAAGACAGATGGTGTTCTTTGCTGGATTTGTCATTGAAGGTTGGATTGAGGATTGAAATTAGATCAGGATTTTCTACGGGCGTTGATGACCATGTTGGTTTTCCACTTGCCGTCTTTGCCGAGCTTGGTGCCGGTCATCACGCGGTGGTCTTTGGATTTGAATTCGATGGTGTATTTGAACCGGCAGACTTTGCCTCCCATTGGGCAAAAGCCTTCAGTTTTCAGCATGGGAATCTTCCCAGTAGCATCGACGCTGCCCTTATAGTTCCAGAGCTGGCTGGTATTTGAATCCACCCAGGTGCCGACATAGCTCTTTTTCCCGGGATGGTAGCCGATGGTCATGATGCCGGTGAAAGGCGCGCCCATCATTTCCCCCTTATTGTCCCCGACGACCCAAAAGCCACCGAGCATCCGGGCGGACTCGGTGGCTTTGGCTTTCATGGGTGGCTTGCCGGGTTCCATGTGGAATTCGGTTTCGACGTCCCACTCGCCTTCATACTGCTTGAGCCACGCGTGCTCTGCGGTGGGTTCGGGCATCTTCGGTACCTGCGCGGTGAGAAGCGAGCAGGTGGTGATAGAAATTAGAGCGATGATGAGATTTTTCATGATGTATGTATTTGGTTCTCTACGAAGCCGAGCAAGTCCGCGGCGATCTTTAAGGAGTGGTTGGAGTGGTGACGATTCTGGCGAGATCGGCGAGGCCTTTTTCAAACTCCGGGCCGCACATTTTTTCACAGTCCATGACCAGGCTCATCGCCTTGCCCATGAAATTTGGCGAACCATACATCGTCCAGGTAACCACGGTCTTGTCACCTTCCGGTTTGAACGTGAAATCGACGGTGCTGACGCCTTCCATCGGCTTCTTCCAGTCCATGCGCTGGCGCACGAGTTCGCCGGGTTTGCTCTCGATGATGGTGGCGGAGCCTTCACCCACTTTATCGCCAGCCCAACTCGCCACCGCGCCCACGCCCGAGTCTGCGCCGCTGTAAGTGGTCTTGGAGGCAGGGTCCATTTTCTGCCAAGGATTCCATTTCTCGAACTTCTTGTGGTCGTTCACCTGGTCGAATACCGCGGTCGGGGTGGCGGCGATGGTTAAGCTACGCTCCACGCGAAAAGTGGCGGGCTGCAGGGCGATGACGATGAGCAGGATGACGATGAGGGCCACGAGGCCGATGAGGATTTTGAGGATCATGGTGGTTCAGGGTTGAATTTCAGTTTCGGAGTTCAAGTGGACGAGTTCCCATTGGTGGCCATCCGGGTCTTGGAAACTGTGCTGATACATGAAGCCGTAGTCCTTCGGTTCGGCGTACGTCGAGCCTCCGGCGGTGACGGCTTTCGCGACGATTTCATCCACCTCCGCGCGGCTTTGGCAGCTCAGGCAGAGCAGGACTTCGGTGGCTTTTGCGGAGTCGCAGATATCCTTGGGCGTGAATTCGCGGAACTTCGCATGGGTCAACACCATGACGTGGATTTCCTCGCTGATCACGATGCACGCGGCCGTATCATCGGTGAACTGAGGATTGTGCGCGTAGCCGAGGGCCTTGAAAAAAGCAAGCGAGAGCGGCAGGTCGGCGACGGGGAGATTGATGAAGATGTGGGTTCTCATGGGATTCGAATGCTAAGTTGGGCTAGTTTCTGTCGCCCGTCATGAATACGACGAACCGCGATTGCCGGAAAGGACACAGCTCCGCGAAAATTTTAAACACTGAGTGAATGAAGTAAGGACGGCTCACCTCCATCTCTCTCAGCACAGATCGCCTTTGAGCGTCAGCGATTGGGAATACAAAGCCGAGAAAGACGGCAAGAAGATCCTTGGCACCCGAGGGTTACAGGATATTCTGCCGAGTAGGAAATTACCTTCTCAAACATACGCATGATTAAACCGACCGAATCCGAATGGCTCGCTGCGATCAACCGGCTGCGTGAGCGTCTGGAGCAGGCCGAGATCCGCCACCGGATGGTGATGGATGAGTTGAAAAACGAGCTTTCCATTTTGGAGAAGCGGCTTCCCGCAATCGAGGAAAGCCCACCTGAACCGGCGATCACGCAGGCCGCTCCCGAGCCACCTTGGTGGAACGAAGTTAAAGACAGAATTCAACCACCTCCGCTACCGCCAAGTCCCGTCGAAATGTCTCGGGAAACGGCGATTGAGGAGGAAGTCGAGATTGAAGACTCAGGAGTGTCGTTCGAGGAGAAGCTGGGGCAGGTGTGGCTCGTTAGAATCGGAATCGTGCTGCTCATCACCGGTCTCGTGCTGGGTGGAAACTGGGCGTATAAAAACTGGATTCACGATCTCCACGCCGGTGTCCGGCTGGCGGGGCTCTATTTGTGTTCGGCGCTCATCGGGGGGAGCGGCATCTGGTTGTCGAGGAAAGGGAATCTCAAACACTACGGCGAGGTTCTGCTAGCTGGCGGCCTGGCGTTTTTCTATTACTGCACCTATGCCGCCCACCACGTCAAACGCCTGCAGGTGATCGAGAGCCCGGTGGCGGCCGCGCTCTGCTTGTTAGCGGCGGCGGGCGGGATCGCGGCGGTCTCATGGTTCAGGAATTCGCGGGGTACCGCAGTGATGGGCATCCTGCTGGCCTCCTATGCGACGATGATCCAGCCCTTGGACTGGCTGTCGTCCACTTCGAATCTGTTACTCGCGCTCACCGGAGTCCTGCTGATGTTGCGGCCCGGCTGGAAATCCCCTGGCATCGCCTCGTTGCTGGGAACTTACGGAGCCTTCGCCGGCTGGCAGTTGCTAGGAGCTTCAGGCCGGGGCGGTGATGAACTCGCGACCCTGTGGTTTCTGCTTGGCAGCTGGGCAATTTTCGCCATTCCCGGAATGTTCGGGCGTTTTCGCGATTCGCTCGGCGAGCGCGGGCGGGCGGTTTTCACGGTGGCGAACAATGGTCTGTTCTTCGCGTTGTTTTCCTGGATGTGGCTTGCCCGTCACGGCAGCGCGGACTACTGGACCGTGGCCGCTGTCTTCGGCGGTGTCCTGCTGGCCATGGGAATCGTCGGACGGAATCGCTCGGATGACGCGGCGGCTTCGAACGTCACGCAAGGGCTCGCGGCGCTGAGTCTGGCACTGGTCTTGAAATTGGACGGCTATCACCTCGGCATCGCGCTGGCCGGTGAGTCGCTGGCGCTGGCAATCGCCTTTCACCGCTTCAGAAAACGCGCGGAGTTCGCGTTTTCCCTACTGGCGGGAATGGCTGCGGCCTTGATGGCGCTCTATCTGCACGACAAGTCGCTGGACACTCCCGCTTGGTCGGGCTTGCTCGCGGCGGTGCTGGTCGGCATTGCCACGGTGATCCTGAGATTCAATGTGGAGCGATCCGAAAACCCCACTCCGGCAGTGGTCCGGTCGGGTACTTCGGTTCTCTGTTACTCGTCGCTTGCCATCCTGCTGCTAGGGTGGTGCTACCACCTGACGGAGTCCTGGCAACTCCCCGTGACGATGGCGCTGGCCGCGTTGTTTGCGGTCGTGGCGGTCAGGTTGGATCGGAATGGTTGGCTGTCTGAAATCGGCCGGGCCTCCGGGATCGCCGGCGTGTTTGCGGTACTTCTGATGGTTTCGACGAAGACGTCTTGGCAAGGATACGGCTTCACCCTTGCTTCCGCCGTGATTGCATGCGCCGCGTGGCAACAATTCGCCGGCAAACGTGAATTCCTAGCGTCGGCTTTTGCCTGGCTCTTCGCCCTGCTCGCGCCGGTCGCTTGTGTTCGGATGTTAGACCGGTGGTATCCGGATCTTTCGCTTCAAGTGCTTCCGCTCGCCGTTTCTTCCGTCAGCCTGGTAGTCGTCGCCCGATTGGCAGGGGCTTACCGGTTGGAAATCACGGCCTGCGTGCTGAACGTGATCGCACTCGGCTTGGTCGGTGTCGATCTGCTGCGCGCGGAGTCGGTGGTTTCCCAAACCATCTCGTTTGTTCCGGCGGCGGCCGCACTGGTCACGCTTCGGGTGATCCGCTTAAAGCGCGATCCCGGAGCCAACCTGCAGGGAATCATCGCGTCGATCTGCCTTTTCATCGCATGGCCCGCCGCGCTTCTGAACGCGGTGCCGCAACATGCGATCGATCTGATGGCGCTGTCGGCTGGTATGGGATTTTTTGTTGCGATGAAGCGGGACGAAACGGCACCGGTTTACTGTTGGGGTTGGACTCTGGTTTCACTCGTTGCCTACGCAGCCGTTCTCCTGGGCGGCCCTTCATCGACCCTTCACAGTCACCGATTCGAAGGATTCGCACTGGTATTGCTGCTGGTCGGCATTGCGATGAAACGGCCGCAAAGCTCGGCGGATCTCCCCGCGAGCGCGGTCTCCTGGCTTGCGTGTGTTGTTCTCGCAATATGGACCACCCACATCACGGTGGATTATTTTGGCTGGAAGGCGGTCTCGGTGATTTGGACCGTGTTGGGGTTCGGAATGGTATCCTTCGGCCTGATGGTGAACCGGGTGACTTCGCGGCAGGCAGGTTTTCTGCTTCTATCCATGGCGTTGTTGAAGCTCTTCTTCGTGGACGTCTGGGATTTCACCACCTTCATGCGCGTGGTTTCATTCATCGCGCTGGGGATGGCGCTGGTGGTGCTCGGACTTTTCTATCATCGATTTGCTCCGGCGTTGAAGCGAATGATCGACGCGGATGAGCCGGCAGAAGCCGAGAGTAATGCAACCGATTAAAAAAAAACCGGCGGGCCTCTTTCGAGGTCCGCCGTCTTTTGATTGAAGAACAGGCAGGAATGCTTGTGTCACGCTTAGCCAAGCACTTTCAACTTTTTGATGCCGAAGACGGCGTCATCACCCAGCTCTTCCTCGATGCGGAGGAGCTGGTTGTATTTCGCGATCCTGTCCGAGCGGCTCATCGAGCCGGTTTTGATCTGGCCACAGTTAGTGGCGACGGCGAGGTCGGCGATGGTGCTGTCTTCCGTTTCACCGGAGCGGTGGCTGAGGACGGCGGTGTAGCTGTTTTCCTTGGCGAGCTCCACAGCGTCGAAGGTCTCGGTGAGGGAACCGATCTGGTTCACCTTGACGAGGATGGAGTTGGCGACGCCCAGTTTGATGCCCTTCGAGAGGAAATCCACGTTGGTGACGAAGAGGTCGTCGCCGACGAGTTGGGTAGTCTTGCCGATCTTGTCCGTGAGGATTTTCCAGCCGTCCCAGTCGTTTTCGGCACAACCGTCTTCGATGGAGATGATCGGATAGCGCTTCTGGAGGTCGGCGTAGAAATCGACGAGTTCGGCGGCGGAACGGACGGAACCGTCGCCTTTCTTGAAGACATATTTCCCGTCCTTGAAAAACTCGGAGGAAGCGACGTCGAGGGCGAAGGAGATGTCCTCACCCACCTTGTAGCCTGCGGCTTCGATGGCCTGGCAGAGGACTTTCATCGCGTCCTCGACACCGTCGAGCTTGGGGGCGAATCCACCTTCGTCACCGACGGCGGTGGAGAGGCCGCGGTCGTGGAGGACTTTTTTCAGCGAGTGGAAGACCTCCGCACCGTAGCGGAGGGACTCGCGGAAGGTCGGTGCGCCGATGGGCACGATCATGAATTCTTGGAAATCGATCGGTGCGTCCGAGTGGGCACCACCGTTGATAACGTTCATCATCGGGACCGGAAGTACTTTGGCGTTCGGGCCGCCGAGGTATTTGTAGAGCGGCTGGCCGAGTTGGGCGGCAGCGGCTTTGGCGACGGCGAGCGAAACGCCGAGGATGGCATTGGCTCCGAGGTTTTTCTTGGTCGAGGTGCCGTCGAGCGCGATCATGGCGGCGTCGATGGAGGCCTGTTCGGTGGCGTCGAAGCCTAGCAGCTCGGGTGCGAGCTTGGAATTGACGTTTTCGACGGCTTGAAGCACGCCTTTTCCAAGGAAGCGGGCCTTGTCACCATCGCGGAGTTCGACAGCTTCGTGCTCGCCGGTGGAGGCTCCGGAGGGGACGGCGGCCCGGCCGATGGCGCCACCTTCGAGGTGGACATCAACTTCGACGGTGGGATTGCCCCGGGAGTCGATCACTTCACGACCGCGGATTTCAACAATGGTGGTATAGTCCATAATGGTTGTTATTGGTTAGGTAAGCTGGGTTTTGAAATTTCAGGGATTGAACGGCCGGATCGAAACGATGGTGAGCGTCTCCATCACCTCGGTCTCCTCATCGCGGATCTGGACGGTTTCGCCGGGCGAGCGGCCGACGAGAGCCTTGCCGACTTCTGACAGATAGGAAACGGTCTTGGTCTCGGGGATCGAGTCCCATGCTCCGAGCACGGTCATGACGGATTCCTTTCCGGAGGCGTCTTTCAAAGTGACAACGGTGCCGATGTTCACCTTGCCGGCGTCCGAGCCTTTGAAATCAGTGCCACGGGCGTTGTTGATTTCCTTGTCCAGCGCGTTGCGGCGATGGCCGAGGTATTTTTCCAAATCCTTGGCGGACTTGTATTCGAAATTTTCGCGAAGGTCGCCGTAGGAGCGGGCGATTTTCACATCGTTGAGGTTTTGCGGGATCTTGTTGCGGATGATATCGTCGAGTTCCGCCTTTTTCTTTTCGAGGCTTTCCCAAGAGACAAGCAGCACTTCTTCCGGGCGCTTGGAATTCACGCCACTCACCAGTTCGGCCGTCTCGGGACGCGCTTTGATGATGCGGGCCATCAGGGATTTTTTCTCCAGATCGCCGAAGACCGGGCAGTCGAGGAGACGGCGGCCGAAATTCCGGGTCTCGTTGATATCCATGATGCCGACGAGGTCGGTCAGCAGGGTCTTGTCGTCGCCCAGCAGCGACTGGAGGCGGGACGTTTTGCGCGGGCCATCGGAGAGGTGGTCGTTTTCGAGCAGGTTGAGCACTGAGGCTCCGACATCCGCGCTGAAGACGTCTTTCGACGGACCTTTGCGCTCGCGGCAGACCCAGATCAGCGCATCCGGCCCCAGCGCACGACGGGCGATGGCCGAGCGGAGGTGGGTGACGAGTGCCGGCATCGACTCACGCTCTTGGAGTATGCGGGCAATTTCGGTAACGCCACGGGCACCGACACGGTCGAAAACTTGGACGATCTTGCTTACCCAGTCATCGGCAAATGCATTTGGAAACGCTTCATAGACAGCGCGTTGGCGACCGGATGGAAGCGCACCGGCTTCTTCCGCCAAGCGTGCGGGATCGGCGGAAAGCAAAAGGTCGGAAAGCCTGACGGCGGAGTCGTCGAGTTCCAGTGTCCTTGAGGAGCCGATGACTTCATCGCGGGCGGCAACGAGTTGCAGGGCCTGGCCGAGTTGGACGCGGGCGGCTTTTTTCGCTCCTTCGTCGATGTCGTTGAGCAAGCGTTTGAGGGCTTCCGTGTCGTTTTCGAAAGCCCCGATGTCGGCGGCGATCGCTTCCAATGCGCGGATCATGCCCTTGATGTCGCGGGCGGCTTCGAAATCCGCGACCAGCGCTTCCGCCGGGCTGCGATCGCCGACACGGAGCACGATCGGCTCGGTGCGCTTTTGCGGGACGGCGGCGAGGCGGCTTTCGCGAAGGGCTTTTTTGGTGGCATCCCACCATTTTTTAAAACTCGCTTCCGGGATGACAGCTCCGGAAAGTTCCTTTTCCAAGGCGTCGCCGGTCATGCTGCCGCCATGGCTTTCGAGAAGGTGGACGACGAGGGCGAGCGGGTCGGTCTTGACCAAGCCCCGGAGTTCTTCGAGTTGCTCGATTTTTTTCGCCCGGAAATCGTCCGGCCCGATCCATTCGGTTTTTTGAAAGGCAAATTGCAACTCCATCGTCTGCCCGGTGGACTTTTCGAAGTCGACGGTGACCTTTTTGGCGGGGAGATCCCAGTCGATCACCTTGCCGGCTCCGAAGGATTTATGAATACAAAAGTTTCCGGGAGCCAATTGAGAAAGGCGCTCGCCGACCGGTTTGGGAATGCGACCGGCTTCAACCAGTTTCGCCACGTCAGGATGCATGGGCGCAAGATGGGAAGCCGTCTTGGAAAACGCAAGGCATTCCCTTGATAAAACCGTCAGAGAGCCATTTTCACGGCTTTTCCGCAGGCGGCGGGACAACCCGCGGACGGGGCAGTCGCTGAGGCATCATATTTCCCTCAAGCGCTTGATCCAGAGTGCGACAAAGCACCCGGACACGGCGATGCCATGCTTCGGGCATCTTGTCGAGACTGTCGCTGCCTGTGATGTCGCCTTCAAAAATCAACTCATCCTTGGGACCCTCGATTTTGATGTGGTAGCCGTCACCTTCGCGACGCACGAAAGCCTTGCCGTCGTCATTGGAAAAACTGGCGGTTTTGTCCGCGACATTGACCATGCGCATCGGCCCAGGGCAAGCACCGGGCAGAATGGCGGATTCCACCATCTCCCCGGAAAACGGCCTTTCGAGGACCGGCGCCTGACCGAGTTTCAGCTTCACCTCGAGCGGCTTGCCACCGCGGAATCCGGAGATCACCACTTCTTCGCCGGGCTTCGCCAAGCGAAGGAGAGTGGCGAGCTGGGCTTCATTCACCAGCATCTGGTCGCCGAATTTCCACAAAAGGTCGAACTCGGTGAGTCCCGCTGCTTGGGCGGGGCCGCCCTCATCGATGGATTTTACAACAAACCCGATCCCGGGCGGCAGCGATGGCACGTGCGCCGTGATCGTTTCGTCCGGCTTCGCCACCCGCAGCCCGAGCCACGCTTGCGGCGCGCGGACCGAGTGCGGATTCTGTCTTGGCTGAGGCACCCGAGCCTCCGACGGCTCACCGACCGACCACACGGTCTGCACCGCCAGCAAGGCGAGGATGTAGGTCGGCTTCATGCTTAAAAAGCAGTGATCGGCGTGTATAAAATCTCTTCGCGAGGCTCCAAAATCTTGACCATCATGCCGGATTCCAAGTCCTGCACGTTGTTTTCCCCCACGGCCGTGAGGCGAAGTGCGCGCATCGCGGATCCGTTCTCTTCCTGCCAACCCTCGTCCGTCATCGATTCGATGCGGTCCGACTCGCTGACCAGCACGAACCCCGAAGGAGCCTTGCTTGTCGCCGCCACTTGGGGCGTGGAAAATCCCTCGATTATCGGCACGAGCGCCAAAAGTCCGGCGACCGCCGCAGCGATGCCGCCGCCGACCAAGGTGCTGACCAGCCATTTCCCAGAGGAGATCGGCACCACCTTCTCAGCCTCCGGACCGGCGAGATCGTCGATCATCGATTCGATTTCCAGCTGACCGTCCTGACTCAACGCCGGCGGCATCAAGCGGGCGAGGATGGTTTCGATGGGATCAGGCGCTTGCATGGCGGTCCTCCTTCACGCGGCGCAGTTCGTGCGCCAGTTGTTCCAAGGCGTAGCGGTAGCGCGAAGCCGCCGTGTTGGGCGAAATCGCGAGTGTTTCGGAAATCTGTAAAAACGTGAGCCCGCCCCAGAATTTCATCACCACCACTTCGCGCAGTTTCTGGCTGAGCTTCTGGACGGCCTCCCTGAGAATCACGGCTTCCTCGTCCTCTTCGAGCACTGGATCGAGCCAAACGTCTTGAAAATCATTGAGATAAATCACCGATTCCTCCCGCTTCCGGCGTCGCGATTCACTGCGATGGTGGTTCAACCCGCAAAACCGGATGGTCGAAAATACCAGCGGTAAATCCGGCGGCGTGTTGCCCTTATCCTCTTGGTGATGCCACATCCGCAGGATCGCCTCCTGAACGAGATCTTCCGCGTCAGCGCGGGAATTGCTCCATCCGCGGGCGAAGAGAAGCAGGCGCGGACCGTTTTCGGCCAGCCACTGCTTCCATGCGTTTGCGGGAGATTCCATCGTTCAGGAAGTGAAAAGCCCCACGCGGAGGCTTTTGTCTGAAAAATCGATCTCAGTCGAGAAATCGGATCTTCCCGGGCACGGGCGTGCGGCCCATGGCCATTTCGGCGTGCTGCTCGTCGGTGCAGGAAGAATTGATCGGAGCGTCCGGGGTGGCGTCGTTTTCCTGAAGGTAGCCATTCTCTAGCATCCATTTTTCCACTTCCTCGCCGGAAATATCGGGCAGCATGTGGCCGTCGATTTCCACGCAAGGCGAGAGCGACTGCCCGCTACGCTGCTCCATTTCCCAGCGGAACGCGGGATTCTTGATGATGTCCTTCTCTTCGTAAGGAAGCTCGTATTTCCGCATGATCGCGCGGATGCCTTCGCTCCACCCGCAGAACGTTTTGAGATAGGCGGTGATTTTCGGGGATGATTTGGTTTCGGACATGATGGGAATAAGTTGCCGGTAGAATAGTGCCTTGTCTGGAAATCGCAAGCGCCGTGGTTGTGCATCGCCGAGTCCTCGAACCGCCCTTGTCGGATCACTTCCCGCCCAGATGCCTCACCAGGAACTCCGCCCGGCGGCGTTTCCCGTAAGGTGTTTCCGCGGCACCGTGGCCGGCGTTGATGATGGGCAGGAATTCGAAGTCCTTGTCGGCCTCTTGCAGCGCGCCGACGACTTGCGCCGTTGAGGCCGGATCCACATTGGTATCCATCTCCCCGACGATGAGCAGGAGCTTCCCGGTGAGTTTCGCCGCGTGGGTGACGTTGGAGTTCCGTGCGTAGCTCTCATCCACCGGCCATCCCATCCATGCCTCGTTCCACCAGATTTTATCCATCCGGTTGTCGTGGCAGGCGCAATCCGCGACGCCGACCTTGTAGAAATCCCCGTGATGCAGAAGTCCGGCGAGCGCGTTCTGGCCGCCGGCACTGCCCCCGTAGATGCCGACGCGGGATAAATCCATCCACGGCCGGGCCCCTGCGGCGGCCTTGATCCAGGCGATGCGGTCGGGGAAACCTCCGTCCGCTAGATTTTTCCAACAGACATCATGAAATATCCTGCTGCGCCAGTTAGTCCCCATGCCGTCGATGGAGACGACGATGAATCCAAGTTCCGCCATCGCGTTCTTCCCTGACCATGGGAAGTAGGATTTCGGGACGAACTGGTCATGCGGACCGGCGTAGATGTCCTCGACGACGGGATATTTTTTCGTGGGATCGAAGTTCGTCGGGCGGACGATGATGCCGTAAATGTCGGTCTTGCCATCACGGCCCTTCGCCGTGAAGCGCTCGGGGCGGCTCCAACCGGTTTTGACGAGGGCCGCGTCATCCGCGCGTTCCAACTCGGCGACCAGTTTGCCATCTTCCGCCCGGCGCAGTTCGACCACCGGCGGGTGATCGACACGCGACCAGGTGGCGAGGATGAACCTGCGGTCCGGCGAGAAGTCGATGCGGTGGTCACCGTCGCTGGTGGTCAGCCGGGTGAATCCGCTGCCATCGAAGTTCACCCTGACGAAATGCCAGTGATAGGGATCCTGTCCGGTCACGCCGACGACCCGCAACAGGACCTCGCGTTTCGCTTCATTCACCTCGACCACTTCGCGGACGTTCCACATGCCGTGGGTGACGGGCTTTTTGATTTCGCCGGAAACCGCGTCGATCAGATAGAGATGGTTGTATCCCGAGCGCTCGGACGCCCAGAGGATCTCACAGGTGGCGGGCAGCCGTTGGATGAAGAATTTCTGCGAGTAGTCGATGAAGGTCTTGCTCGTGTCTTCGAAGATCGTGCGGGTCGATCCGGAATCTCCGCGGATGCCGACGAGGCGCATCACCTGGTGGCCGCGCTGGTTGTAGACGAAGGAAAACTCCGACGAGTCTGCCGCCCACGCGAGATAGGAAATCTCCCAGGGATTTTCAAACAAGCGTCGGTCCACGGGGATTTCCCGGCGGTTTTCCAGATCGAACAAATGCGGCATCGGCTGCGAGACCGGGTCGCCTGGCTTGTCGTAATTGATGGTTTTCAGCTTCGGCTGGATTTGGTCCGGCGGTGACGACTCGACGATGTTGATTTTCCGGGGTGTGACTTTTTTGACACGGAAGGCGACGAGTTTTTTAGAATCCGGTGACCAGTGAAGCGGGCGGGTGAAACTGTCGTCGGCGGAGCCGCTGGTGGTAAGCGTGATGGAAGCCCCGCTGGCCACAGGCTCGATTACCAGATTGTGATTGAGAATGAGAGGCCGCCATTTTCCGTCGGGCGATAGGTTTTCCGCAGCGCGGGGGGCGGGCTTCACCCGTTCCGTGATGCGGGCGAGCGAGGGGGTGGGCGGGGTTTCCACGCCGGCCAGGGGAGTGCCGTTAGCGTCGGTCATCAGCCAGACGTGGCCGGCGTAGGTTTGCTGGGTGGTGCTCTGGCCGGCGGTGAGTTTGCCGTAGGATTTGCGCTGACCCTCGCCGTCGACCCAGAAGATTTCGATTTCCCCGGGCGTGGCGTTCTCGATGACGAGTGGGGTGGCATCCCCGTTGCTGCGGGTGCCGCGCATGGCGTCTTCCGGTGGGAGCAAGTCCGCTCCGCGAGGTGGCACATCGGATGGGGAAATCCGGTTGTCCGTGAGCGAATAGTGCCAGGATTTTCCAAACGCGCGGAAGGTGAGCGACTGGGCGTCCGCCGCAGGTTCGAGTTGTTCCAAGGGGAGCTTGTCCTTGTTCGCACTTTGCTTCGTGGCCTCGCCGAGAGCCTTGGCGAGGAGTTCGTGATCGAATGCCGGGGATTTCGTGCCGGATGTCGGATCGACTCTGATGAACCGATGCTCGTTGCTGCCGGTGTTGACCCGATAGATGAGCACCGCGTCGTCCGCCGACCAATAAGAGCGCATCTCGTTGCGGGTGACGAGTGAAGGGGCGTTTTTCCCGAGCCCGTCCGCACGTTTCATTTCCGCCCGGACGTCCATGGCAGGCAGGGAAGAGGGCATCAGTGCGAACAGGAATCCAGAGGCAGTGAGAATTCGGATCATTTTGAAATCGATTGCTGATGAAAACGCACGGCTGGAAAACGTCTGCCTGGAGGAAGAGCGAATCATGGGGCCATCTTCGTCTTGAGCTTTTCAGGCAGTGGGGGAAGACCGCCGATCGGTAAAGGAACCACAACCTAGCGAGGGGATGAGGAGGGAGGTTCAGGCGGCAAGGTAAATCAGAACGCGGGGGGCATGGAGTGAAGTGCCATCGAATACGCGCAGGTTCTTCGCGGAATCTCAACCACCCAGTTGGGATTTTTTTCCTGGGATCGAACCATGGCCAAATGTCGGGCCGGCGGATGAAACGAAGTGCGCTGTCCCGCATCCAACACAAAGGCGTTCGCCGGGTAGCAGGTTGTTCTTCGGATCGGCGTCGATCCAACCGGATTTTTCTATTTCACGACTCTTCCGCCTAGCGAGAGGATGCGGGCGTTGCCCTTGGCGGCTTCCGCTTCCGGGATGTTACCGTCGCGGACATACATCTGGGAGAGACTGGTCCAGGCGAGCAGGTCGTTTGGTTGGAGACTCACGGACTGGAGGCCGCAGCCGATGGCTTCCTTGACGTGGCCGGTTTTTAGGAGGGCCATGCCGAGCGCATGCCAGCCGTCGAAGAAGCCGGGATCCAGCGCCACGCAGCGGCGGTAGAGGACGATGGCTTCGTCGAATTCGCCGACGGCGAGGTGGCCATTGGCTTCGTCGAAGAGGTTTTGGAGGTCTTCGGACGGAGACATTTGATTTCGCAGGGCTGGCGGTTGGAAACCGCCGCCACGGTTAGCGCTTGTAGAGTTGCTCGACCTTGGCTTTCTCGATGCGGTCGGCGATCCAGGCGGAAAACGCGTAGGTCTCGTTCTCGCTGGTGCGGGATTTGATCTCGGTGTCGACCTTGGTTTCGGCATCGGTGGATTTCACGACCTCGCGCTTCGCGACGTAGAGGATGAAGGCGCGGTCGGACTCGACGATGACTTCGGCGATCGAACCGGGATCGACGTTGCGGGCCGTTTCGAACAGATTCGTCGGCTCGGAGGCTCCTTCCGGACGGTAGGTGCTGGTGATGGCGGTGAACTCCTTGACGTCCGGCACGCCGGCCTCCTTGGCGGCCTCGGGGAAGGACTTGCCGGCGGCAAGCAAGGTTTTGATCTTGGTGACGGCTTCGTTGGCAGCTGTCTTCAGCGCTTCCACGGCTTTTTCTGAAATGAACTGGGCACGGGCTTCGGCGCGGGCTTCCTCAAAAGTTTTGGGGCGGGATTTCTCTTCCTCGTCGAGGCGGGCGACGATCCATTCGTTTTCGCCGACGGCGATGGCTTCCGAAATTTTGGACAGGGGATCCGCCGTCAGTTTGATGAGGAAAAGTTGGTCGACCGCGTTTCCGCCGCGGCTGGACGAGCGCATTTTAACGTCGAGATCCTTGGGAGCGGCGCTGCGGGCGAAAAGCTCGGTGGTCTTCACTTCCCAGCCGTTGGCCTTGGCGAGTTCCTCGAAACCGGCACCTTTCTGCTCTCCGAGATTGAAGACGAAGTCGTCCACCAGGCTGTTGAGCTCGAGTTGTTTTTTGCGGCGCTCCTCGGCGAGTTCGGTGGCGCGTTTGGCTTTTTCATCTTCCTTTTTCTTGGCGGCGGCCTTCTTCACTTCCTCGCTGGCGGCGGCGTCCGCAAGGGATTCTGCTGGTTCTTCCTCCGGCTTGGCCTCGGGAAGGACGGAACTGGCGATGATGTAGGTGAATTTCCGGCGCGGCTCGGTGGTGAATGAGTCCGAAAGGCCTTCCCAGTATTTTTTGATCTCCTCCTCGGTGGGTTCGATTTTCTCCTCGAACGGGGCGAGCATCAGCTTGGCGACGCTGCCGGTGATTTGCTGGTTGTCGAGGGCAAGGATCTGTTTGGTCGCGGACCGGTCAACACCGAGACCGGAGCCGACGACGGCTTTGAGCTTTTTCCAAGTGAGTACGTCCGATGCCAGTTCGCGCACATCCTTCTCGGTCATGCCGAGACGGCCGATGCCTTTATCGATGAAATTCCGATAGTTTTCCGGTTTGAATTTCTGGTCGGGACCCGCGAAGACCCGCAAGCTCCGCAGATATTCGGAAACTTCCTCCTCGCCCGGGTAGATGCCGAATTCCTCCTTCGCCTGGCGCAGAATCATCCGGCCGATGAAGAATTTTTCCGCGGCATCCTTGCCCTGCGTGCCGCCGGCCACCTCCGCGGCGAACTGAACGAGATCGAAATCCCCGCTCCCAGCGAGACCGTAAGCAAGCTCGTGCGAACTGGTCCCCAGGGTGTTGAATTCCTTGTCGTTGTAGGTGCGTCCGGCGATTTTCAGCATCGCTTGGCCGCTTTTCATGTTCCGGACCGAGCTGGTATCCATGAAGAAGAAGCTGATGAAAAGGATCACGAAGACCACGATGATCAGGCCGGTGTATTTGCGGAGGTTTTCAATCATGAAAGGGTAGGGCTGCCGTTGCGGGAAGAGCGGTGAGTTAAGACGGTGAACCGGGTGGCATCAATGGTAATTCGCGACCGGAGTGCGGAGTCTCTCCATCAAGTCCGGCGTCTCAAGGCGAATTTTCGGCGGATTTCAAATCGCTGCCGCGGGCCGGTGGGGGAGGTCGGGAACAATCCAGCTTGCCCATCGGTAGAAATCGCGGTTCCTTGGCGGACTTTATGAACTTTCGCTGGTTGAACGCTGTCCTATGGGGGAATTCGGTGGCTTTGTCGTGGATGTGGGGACTGGGATTGTTCTTCAGCGTCCAGATGACCTTCATGTTCGGACTACAGGGGCTGTTGATGTTCGCGATCCCGAACGCGCTCGGGCTGATGCTCTTCGGCCTGCTCACCCATAACGTCGCCAAGAGCCACAACGGCGGGCAGGAGTCGCTGGCGATCTTTTTCGACAAGTTTTCCAAGCCCTTCCGGCTCATTCTTTACCTCTACCAGATCGTGGCGTTGTCGCTCACGGTGTTCGCCCTGGTGAAATACCTGTTTGTCCCGCTGGGACTGGCGACCGGACCATTGCTGGCAATTTACCTCGTCCTGATCGTCTTCGTGATCTTGGCGGCGGGCTGCCTGTTCGGCGAGGAGTTCGGCATCGCAAAAATCAAAATCAGCCACGCGATGCTTGGCGGGCTGCTGGTCCTCTGCGTGGGTATTATTCTTTTCAATCTGCGTCCGTTCTCGCCACAGCCATTCCAGTGGAATTCGCCGTTTGAAGACGAATGGCGAGGGGCGCGGTTCTTCGGCTACGCCATTCCGCTGGTGATCGGTTTGCTGGTCGGCCCGTGGCTGGATCTTCAGCACTGGCAGCGCGCGATCCAGATCCACCGCGAAAAGACCTCGATCCGACTCAGCTACTTCTTCGGCGGATCGATCTTTTTCCTGATGCTGCTGTTCCACGGCTGCCTGGCCATGTGGGTGATGCGGGTGGACGGAGGTAGCCTAATCACCACCGAAGGGCTCGATAAATTCCGCTACGCTCATGATTTGGTCACCCAGTATTTCCAGCGCAACCCTGGCGCGGAGGGCGTCATGCGGATGGCCTACTTCGGATTCCTCGGAATCTGCGCGCTCACCACGCTGGACAGCGGCTACATCGCGCTGAAGTGGTTCCTTGAGAAAAACGTCGAAAAGAGCGAAAACATGCTCATTTCGCTGATCCCCAAGCAGATCCTCGGCTCACCCGTGCCGACCTTCCTCGTCATCGGCGGCATCACGCTGATTGGAATCCTCGCCAAGCTGCAGCTCGAATACTTCATGGTGTTCTACGCATCATTCTTCGTCGGCTACGCGGCGCTCGCCATCGCCCGCTGTTATGTGCCGAATTCCCAACAGCCACTGCCGCAGATCCGGATGTTCATGATGTCCAGCGTGTCGCTGGTGATCTTCGCTTTCGGCTACATGAGCAGCCAGTCGCCGCTGATGATTCTGGGAGCCATCCTGCCGCTTGTTTATGTTAGCTGGCTGGTTTTCAATGCCGACCTGTTGCGCGTCGTCACCGAGAAAGCCGGTGAAGTCATCGTCGCCGCTTCTGAGATTCCCGCCATCAAGGCCATCACCAAAACGGCCGCCGTCGTCACCAGTTCGGAAATCGTCGCCCCCGAGGACCACCACGCGCTCGGCGGGCATTTCGAGGGCAAATGGTTCGTTTATTCCATGATCGCCACCTACGCCGACACCAACTCCGTCGGTAACGTCTACTTCGGGATGTATGGCATGTATGTCGGAAAAACCCGCGAGCTTTTCTTCAACACCGCGATGCCGGACTTCGACCTGAAGACCACCAAGTTCTACATCCTCACCCGTTCGTTCGAGCACAAGTTCGTGCGCGAGGCCCGCGAGTTCGACACCATCACCGTGAAGATCAAGGTCGCCGACTTCAACCGCAAGTTCTGCACGCTCGAGCACCAGATCTTCGGCTCCGACAACGAGCTGCTAGGCAAGGGCAAGCAAAGCCTGCTCTTCGTCGCCTCCAAGGACTACGCCCTGTTGGACATTCCTTCCGAGGTCTACACCGCCTTCATGAAATACACCTGAGTGCCGCCGCTGTCAGAACTGGCAGCGGTCGCTCGGGTTCAGCAACCTGAATGAAGAAGCGGTTGCGGATTTCCGGGTGGGAGGATATCCCGTCCGGGTGGTCTTCGAGAAAATGCTGCTTTGGATGGATCCGGTGAGACGCACGGGGCCCGAGGCGATGGCGGTGGACGAGTGGCTGTTGGAAACGGTGAACCAGCCGGTGCTTCGCGTTTACCTCTGGCAGGGCGACTGGGCGAGCATCGGCTACTTCGGGGAAATCGCCGCAGCGCGCCAGGCATTTCCCGGGGTCAATCTTGTCCGGCGGTGGACGGGAGGAGGAATGGTCGATCACCGTGCGGACTGGACTTATACGATTGTCGCCCCTTACGGCGAACCGCTGGCGGGATTGCGAGGGGCGGAAAGTTATCTGCGGATTCACACCGCGCTGGCGGAAGGTCTCTGCGCCGTCGGCATCGGGGCGCACGTGAGTGGTGGCGAGCGGGAAACCGGAGCCGCACTTTGTTTTGAAAATCCGGTCCATCACGATTTGCTCGATGCAGATGGCCGGAAACTCGCCGGCGCAGGCCAGCGCAGGTCGCGACAAGGCCTGCTGCATCAGGGATCGGTCGCTTCGGGCAGCGCGGACGGGAACGCCTCAAGCCGGCGGGCGGCGGCTTTTGCAGACCGCATTTCCGAGACGTGGCGGACTTTTTCGTTCCTGCCCGCCACGGACGATCTCAACACCCGGATCGCGGCGAGGTATGCGAATCTCAAGTGGACCGACCGCCGCTGAATCCACGATGCGAGGGCGGGGCAAAAATCCCGCAATGTTTGCAGGATGAGCGGACGTTTTCGCATCGATTTCATGATTTTCTGAATTTCTCAAGAAGGTCAATTTGGGTGTAGTTTTATAATCAATTGATTAGTAGTTGTTTGCAGCTTGTTAATCCGCCTTGGCACGCGCCATGCAAAAGAGATGATGTTCTCCGGGGGGAGATAACAGGGGACTTCGGTCCCACCATTGAGCCGGCTTGTCAGAATGACCTTTTTAGGGAAGGTCGCCCAGACAAGCCGGCCTTTGGCCTGCCCGGAGATCGCGATTACCTATGATCAGAAACAACCAGAACTTCCGCCGAGCTGTGGATAGTGTCTCAAATGTCTGAAACCCAAATCTCCTCATGACAGGCACGGCGAATGCAGAGCGACGTGGATTCGCCCTGACTGCAACGGCGACGGCGGCGGCGCTTGCCGCCATGCTGATCGCCCTACTGGTGCTCGTGGGATGGTGGACTGAAAACAGCCTGTTGATACGACTGCGACCGGGGATGACGGCGATGAATCCGCTGACTGCGGTGTGTTTGATTTTCGCCGGGGCATCGCTCGCATTGCAGATCCGCGAGAACAGGACAGCGGTGGTGAGGCGAGTGGCGCGCGGACTCGCGGTGATGGTGTTCACCCTCGGGTTGTGGAAGCTTGCCTGCTACGCCACCGGGTGGGTATTTCCCATCGACCCGCTGGGCTGGTACGAACCTGGAATGGTTGGCGAGATGGCGACCAAGACCGCGCTGAGTCTGATTTTCCTTGGGACTTCGCTGTTGTTTTTCGACCGAACTACGAAATCCGGAAGTCGCCCGGCGGAAATCATGGCCATGGGGGTTGCCTTGATCGCGATCCTGACCCTCGCAATCTATGCCTATCAGATTCAGCGTCCCGGTGTCGGGGAGAGGAACATTCCCATGGCGCTGAACACGGCGGTAGCTCTGTTGATTCTCGCAGTGGGAGTGGTATTCGCCCGACCCCGCTGCGGTTTGATGGCGGTGGCGGTCGGGGACGGCCCCGGCGGCTGGCTGGTGCTCCGGATGTCGCTGGCGATGGTGATGGTGTTCGTCGTGGTCGGTGGACTTCTGCGGATCGGCGAGGCTCTGGGGGTGGATGAAACCGGCCCGGCGGTGGCGATTTACACGGTGGTGAGTTTCGGCATTTACGGAGTTTTCCTGCTGGAAAGTGCCCGCTCCCTGCATCGCATGGATGCGGTGCGCCGGCGTTACGAAGCGGAAATCCTCCAGCTCAACACCGAACTGCGCGTGCAAAAAGACCGGCTCGAATGGCTCAATCAAGAGCTGGAGCTGTTTGCGGATTCCGTTTCCCACGACTTGCGGGCCCCGCTGCGGGGAATCTGTGGATTCACCCGGGCGCTGGAGCATCATGCGGGTGCGGCGCTCGATCCCACCGGGCTTGGCTATTTGAAACGGGTGCGCGCGGCCGCCGGTCGCATGGGCAAGCTGATCGACGACCTGCTGGAACTCTCCCGAACGACCCGCGCGGAAATGACGGTGAATCCGGTGGACTTAAGTGCGCTTGCGACCGGCTTGGTGGCGGGATACCGGCAGGCGGATCCCGAGCGCGTGGTGGAGGTTCTGATCGAGCCCGGCATCCGGGTGGCAGGTGACCGGGCGTTGCTGCGGGTGCTGTTGGACAATCTCATCGCCAATGCGTGGAAGTTCAGCTCGAAAACCGCGGCGGCCGTGATCGAAGTCGGAGCGGCGGTGGCTCCCGACGGGAGGGTCCGCTGCTTCGTCCGTGACAACGGTGTCGGCTTCGACAACCGCCATGCGGGAAAACTGTTCGGCTCATTCCAGCGGCTCCATTCGCCCGCGGATTTTCCCGGCACGGGCATCGGTCTGGTGACGGTTCAGCGCATCATCCACCGCCATGGCGGCGAGGTGACTGCGAAAGGTGAAATCAATCACGGTGCAACCTTCGAGTTCACCTTGGACGCCATTCCCCAACCGTCGGACACATGAAAAACAAACTCCTGCGGCTGCTTCTGGCAGAAGATTACGACGACGATGCCTTCCTCGTGCTCAATGCCCTGGAGCGCGACGGATTCCAAATCGAAGTCAGCCGCGTGATGACACCGGATGACTTCCGGGCCGCGGTGGATACAGGAAATTTTGACCTTATTCTGTGCGATTACGTGATGCTCGGATTCGATGCTCTCGACGCGCTCGAAATTCTGAGAGAAAGCGGGCGTGATATCCCGCTGATCGTGATTTCAGGTGTCATCGGGGAAGTCGTGGCGACCGAGGCAATGAGGCACGGCGCGGTCGACTATCTGCTCAAGGATAATCTCGTCCGCCTCGGTGCCGCCGTGGAGCGGGAGGTCCGCGAGTCCGAAATCCGGCGGCAAAAACGCATCGCCGAGGAATTTTCCCGGAGTCAGACAGAGGTCCTTGAAATGATCTTCACCGGCGTTCCGCTGCTGCGCATCCTCGAGCACATCACCCGTCTGGTAGAAAATCTGTTCGCCGACGAGGGAGTGTGCTCGATCATGCTGGCCAATGCGGAGGGCACCCATCTGGAGATCGCGGCGGCACCGGGTCTTCCGTCTGATTTCTTCGAAGCGCTTGGTCCGATTGCCATCCGGCCTGGCGTCGGTTCCTGCGGCTCGGCGGCGGCCCTCGGGCGGATGGTTGTCGTCGAGGACCTGGCGACGCATCCGGACTGGAGCGATTTCCGGACGCTGGCAGCGGAATACCAGTTAGGTGCCTGTTGGTCGGTGCCGGTCTTCTCCGCGGATCAGAAAGTTCTGGGAGTCCTGGGAATCTATCACCGCAGAGCCCACACGCCGTCGACCGACGAGATCCGCTGGACCGAGTCCGCTTCGAAATTCGCCAGTCTCGTCATCGAGCGGGCGCGGACCACGGAGAAGCTGCGCGAGAGCGAGACTCTATTGCGAATCGCCAGCGAGACGGCCCACATCGGCGGCTGGATCGTCGATTTGAACACCGCCCGCGTGACCTGGTCCGACGAGGTTTGTGCAATTCATGGAACACCGGCCGGGACGAGTCCTGCATTCGACGACGCAATTCTCTATGTCGCACCGGAGTGGCGGGAGCGCATTACGGAAATTTTCGAAAGCTGCGTTTTCGACGGCACGTCGTTCGACGAGGAAATGCAAATCATCACCGCGCTCGGTCGGCGGGTGTGGGTGCGCACGATCGGAGAGGGTATCCCCGATGAAGACGGGCGCATCAGCCGAATCCAGGGCGCGTTCCAGGACATCACCTCGAAAAAACAGGCGGAGGCCGAGGCGCAGCGCATGGCCGAGCGGCTGATCATCACGCTCGAAAGCATCACGGATGCGTTCTTCACCTTGGACCGTGATTGGCGATTCACCTACCTGAACCGGCAGGCCGGGCGGTTACTCGTGCGAGACCGCGGCGAGTTGCTGGGCAGGAGGATTTGGGACGAGTTCGAGGATGCCGAGCACAGCCAGTTCGGTCAAGAATACCGGCGGGCGATGGATGAAAACCGCCCGACCGAGTTTGAGGCTCTCTATAGTCCGTTAGATCGTTGGTTCCAGGTTCGTGTTTTCCCCTCGGCCGAAGGCCTGGCGGTTTACTTTTACGATGTCACCGAAAGTCGGCAGGCTCAGGAACAGCTCAAACTTCTGGAGACCTGCGTCTCCCGGATCAACGACATCGTGATCATCACCGAAGCTGCGCCATTGAGTGCCCCTGGCCCGCGGATTGTCTATGTGAACGACGCGTTTGTCCGTAATACCGGCCACACCCGCGAGGAAGTTCTGGGAAAAAGCCCGCGATTCCTGCAAGGGCCCGCGACGCAGCGTGACCGGCTCGATGACATCCGCCGGGCTCTGGAAAGCGAGCAACCTGTGCGGACGGAATTGCTGAACTATCGGAAAGACGGCGGCGAGTTCATCCTCGATCTCGACATCGTTCCGGTGGCGGATCCGGACGGAACTGTTACTCACTTTGTCGCGGTCGAGCGGGATATCACCGCCCGTCGAGCCGCTGAGAAAGCCGTCCGTGCGAAAGAACTCCGCCAACTGAAACTCAGGAACGCCCTCATCATCCTTCATCAGGACCCCCAGTCGGATGGCGTTGAGGTCGACGAGGCCTTCCGGCGCATCACCGAGACCACGGCGAGGACGCTGGACGTCGCCCGGGTGAGTATTTGGAGATTCAGCCCGGACTCCCGGGCACTCGAATGCCTGAATCTCTTCGAGCTTAAAACCGGCGGCCATTCTTCCGGCGTGACACTCGCCGCTGCCGAATATCCCGCCTATTTCAAATGCCTTGGCGAGCAGGTCCTCATCGCCGCCGATGATGCCAGGCACGACGCGTGCACCTGTGAGTTTGCCGCGGACTATCTGATTCCGCTGGAGATCACTTCCATGATGGATGCTCCGGTCCGCTACGGGAAATCCGTTAGCCATCTTCTGTGTTGCGAGCACGTTGGTCCCGTCCGCGAGTGGACGGATGACGAGAAAACCTTCGCCGTGGCCGTCGCCAGCCTGGTGTCGCTGGCACTGGAAAGCAAGGAACGGGAGAGTGCCCAGCAGCAGGCGGCTCGAAGCCACCAACTGTTCCAATTCGTCGCCGCGGCGACCAATGACACGATCTGGGATTGGAATCTGGAAACCGATGCCTTCTGGTGGAGTGACGGCTGTGCCAATTTGTTCGGCTGGGCCGCGGCGGAAGTTGAGACGACCATCCACACCTGGATCCGCCAGATCCACCCGCACGACCGCAGCCGCGTGGTCGATCGAATCTACGCGGTCATCCGCGACGGCGGGACCGACTGGGAGGAAGAATACCGCTTCGTCAGCAACAACGGATCGATTTCCCACGTGCTCGATCGCGGCCAGGTGATCCGCGACGCGCAGGGAAAAGGCATCCGCATGGTCGGTGGCATGATGGATCTCACTTCCAGCAAGCTCGCCGCAGAGGCGCTCTTCACCTCGCACCGCGCGTTGCAAATGCTTGGGCTGTGCAATGAGATGTTAATCCACGTTTCCGACGAAACGGCCTTTCTAGCCGAAGTATGCCGCATCGCGGTGGAAATCGGCGGCTACCGAATGGCATGGGTGGGCTATGCCATGGAGGACGAAGCGTGCCGCATCGTGCCGATGGCTCACGCGGGTGCAGACGACGGTTATCTATCGGAAATCGAGGTCTCCTGGGCGGAGGACCATTCGTCCGGCTGCGGGCCGGCAGGCACTGCGGTCCGCACCGGGGAAATCGTGGTATCGGAAGATCTGATGGAAAATCCTGCGTTTGCGGACTGGCGGCCGGCAGCGGAGAAACGGGGCTTCCGCAGCGTCATCTGCATCCCCCTGCGCGATCCGGTGCGGACTTTCGGGTTGCTGTGCCTCTACGGCACCGATCCCCACGCGCCGCAGGTCGCGGAGCTCGAGATGCTTCAGCAAATGGCCAATGACCTGGCGTTCGGCATTGGAAGCATCCGTAGTCTCGAAGAGCGTCAACGGACACAGGATGTGGTCGTCAAGGTGGCTCAGGCGGTATCCACCGGCGTCGGCCTGGAGTTTTTTAATCTTCTGACTTTGAACATGGTGGAGGCACTGGGGGCGCTCGGCGGGCTCGTCGGCCGCCATTTGCCCGAGGGGAACTCCATCGAAACGCTATCACTCGTCGTCAACGGAAAGCTCATGGATTCCGTGACCTACGGTCTGGAAGGAACTCCCTGCGAAGAAGTGACCGCCGGTGACGTCTGTGTGTTCGAGCGCGACATTCAGAAGTTGTTCCCCGCCGATTCAATCCTCGCGGATCTGGGCGTGCAGTCGTATGCGGGGATCCCGCTGCTGCATCAGGATGGTGGTGTCGCGGGTATCATGGTTGTGTTTTTTGCCAGTCCCATGAAAGACAGTGCGCTGGTGAGTTCCACGCTCAGGATCTTCGCCGCGCGGGTCGGCGTGGAACTGGACCGGCAGCAGGCGGACTTCCAAATCCGCAAGCAGGCCTCACTGCTAGATAAGTCGCGGGACGCTATCCTGGTCCGCGATCTCGACCACCGGGTGACTTACTGGAACAAAAGCGCCGAGCGCCTCTATGGCTGGACCGCGGCGGAGGCCATCGGAAGCACGGTGCAGGAGTTGCTCCAGGTGGACGCCAAGGTCTATTCGGAAGCCCATGCAGAGACCTTGCTGCGTGGCGAGTGGCTCGGGGAAATGCACAAAACCGACAAGTCCGGCCGCGAAGTGGTCATCGAGGCGCGTTGGACGCTGGTCCGTGACGGGAAAGACGAGCCGGAAAGCGTCTTCGTCATCGACACCGACATCACCGAGCATCGCAAGCTGGAACAGCAGTTCCTCCGCGCCCAGCGAATGGAAAGCATCGGCACGCTCGCAGGCGGAATCGCCCACGATCTGAACAATATCCTCACGCCCATTTCCATGGCGGTGGAGCTGCTGAAAATGCGCGTCAGCGACGAGCGCTCCACCGAGCTGCTGGATACCGTTGCCACCAGTGCGCGGCGCGGTGCCAACATGGTCGGCCAGGTTCTTTCCTTCGCCCGCGGCGCGGAGGGTAGTCGGTTAGAGGTCGATCTCCAACTGTTGTTTGCTGAAATTGGAACTATCCTGCGCGATGCGATTCCCCGGAACGTCGTGCTCGACATCCGTGCCGACCGCCACCTCCGGACCATCCGCGGTGACTCTAACCAACTCCACCAGGTCATCCTCAATCTCTGCATCAACGCCCGCGACGCGATGCCTCGCGGCGGGGAAATCCGCATCAGCGCGGAGAACATCGAGATCGATCCGACTTTCGCCGCAATGAATCTGGAAGCAAAGGTCGGTCCCCACGTCCTCATCCGGGTGGAGGATGGAGGTGAGGGGATCAATCCGGAGATCATCGAGAAAATCTTCGATCCGTTTTTCACCACCAAGTCGGTTGGCAAAGGCACCGGGCTCGGACTGTCCACCTCGCTGGCGATCGTCAGAGGGCATGGTGGCTTCATCCGCGTCTCCAGCCAGATCGGGAAAGGAAGCTGTTTCTCGGTCTATCTCCCAGCCAGTCTGGAGCATGCCGGCCCGGCTCTCGCTCGGGAACCGGCCGGCCTGCCCGAGGGTGGCGCGGGGACCGTGTTGATCGTCGACGACGAGGAATCCATCCGCCGGATCGCACGGTTGACCCTGGAATCTCACGGTTACCGGACGCTGCTCGCCGTGGATGGCGGCGAGGCGGTTTCCATCTACCGGGAACATTCGGGCAGGATCGATGTCGTGCTCACGGACATGATGATGCCGGTCATGGACGGAACCGCAACCATCCGCCATCTCAAGGAGATCAATCCCGCCGTCCGCATCATCGCATCCAGCGGAGTCGCCGCCGGCCGCGAGCTTGCCCATCTGGCAGAAATGGGCATCCGCCACATCCTGCCCAAGCCGTACACCGCCGAAGCACTGCTGAAATGCATGGAGCTGGCGCTCTCCAAGGAGAGATAAAACCATTTCGATTTGCTATAAGAGTAATCACCGCCGATCCTGAAAACTGAAAGATGCCCAATTGATGTCTCTGGAACCCTCATCTACCCCGAATTTGTTAATCATCGACGACGATGAAACCATCCAACGCCTGATGTTCATCGCCGCTCAGGATCAAGGTTGGCGACCGGTCGTGGCCGGATCCGGACAGCAGGGGCTGGACATGCTCAATCCGGGCATCGAGGCTGTCTTGTTGGATCATGGACTCCCCGGGATGGACGGCATGCAAACGCTGCTCCACATCCGGGAGTATTCGGCCTCGCTGCCGGTTATCATGTTGACCGGGCTGGATCGGGCCGAGACCGCCGTCCAGGCCCTGCGCGCCGGGGCGGACGACTACGTGACCAAGCCGTTCGAATTGAAACGGCTGTTCGGTATTCTGAGAACTGCCAAACTCAATCGAAAGGAGCAGCCGGTCACCGCTTCCGCCGCTAGCAAGACGGGGGCGAAATCGGCGTTGACCAGTAAGAACCCGCAGTTGCGCAAATTGCTCGATCATCTTGCCAAGGCCGCCCGGCTCGACAGCAATATCCTGCTGACCGGTGAGAGTGGCACCGGGAAATCTTTCTTTGCCCGGGAGATCCACCGCCTCAGCCCGCGCTCGGCGGAGGAGTTCATCACCGTTAGTTGCCCAGCACTGCCGCGCGAACTGTTGGAATCCGAGCTGTTCGGCCACGAGCGCGGAGCCTTCACCGGTGCCACCTCCTCCAGGGCCGGGCGCTTTGAGCAAGCGTCCAAGGGCACTCTTTTCCTTGACGAAATCGGCGATCTCCCGCCCGAGCTCCAGCCCAAGCTGCTCAACGTACTGCAGGACCGCGAGTTCTTCCGCGTCGGAGGCAGCAAGATGTTACAGACCAACGCCCGCGTCATCGCTGCAACCAATGTAGATCTCCGCAGCCGCGTGGAGCAGGGCAAGTTCCGCGAGGATTTGTATTACAGGCTCAACATCATCGAGCTTCGCATCCCCTCGCTGAGGGAACGTCGGGAAGATATCTCCGGGCTCACCGGAATGATTCTGGAGCAAATCGCCGGCCGCAGGGCCTGTGCCGGTTGGCAGTTGACATCGGAAGCCACCGAAGCGTTGCGGACCTTCGATTGGCCGGGAAATGTCCGCCAACTGACCAATGTGCTGGAGCGCGCCACTGCGTTCTCGGAGGCCACACTGCTTCAGGCCGGAGATTTTACGCCGCTGTTGGAAGGTCGCTTGGGGAGCACTCCGGTGACGAATCCCATCTCCACCCCCGGCCTGACCCTCCAGGAAGTCGAGCGGGACGCCTTCACCCGCACTTATTTGCGCACCGGCAAGAACAAGGCGAAAACCGCCCGCGAACTCGGGATCTCCGAGCGCTCGGTTTACAACCTCCTAGGTCGTCATGGCGTGGAATAAAGCACCCGCAAAGTAACTCTCTCATCACGCATTCTGCACGGTGGATCAAAAAAATGGTGATCTATTGCCCGATGGGCCGCCAAGATGCTCGGATGGGGTGGACGCAACCTTCTGATAACGAGTGGTTCCGTGGGATTTCGAATGCAGGCACTCCACCTGCAAATGGAAAAGCACCGGTGAATATCACTGGTAGTTCTAACATCAATACCTCATGAAAACCTCATCGAAAGTCCTGTTCGCCCTCGCCGGAATGTTTTTTGCCGGAGCGTTCTCCAGTTGCACCACCAACGTGTCGACCCCGCCGGCCACTACCTCCGGCAGCGCGACTTCCACCACCACGACCA
This sequence comes from Akkermansiaceae bacterium, assembly GCA_031425955.1. Classification (GTDB taxonomy): domain Bacteria; phylum Verrucomicrobiota; class Verrucomicrobiia; order Verrucomicrobiales; family Akkermansiaceae; genus Luteolibacter. The sequence goes on from JANPKJ010000064.1 coordinate 30,365, forward strand.
GCCAGGAGAATCCCTATTCGGGAAGCTCCACGGTCCAGCGGAAAACCACCACGACCCAGTATTAATCCTGCGGAGTGATTTCGAGCCGGCCTGACCTAAATGTCAGTCCGGCTTCCTTGTGGAAACGTCGGTCATCTTTTTGACAGGATTTCACGCGGATTTGATTATCTCCAGGATGATAAAACTGCGGTTCGCGGGGTTGGCGATAACGGGAGTGGTCCTCTCGGTGTCCAGTGCATCCGGGAAAACCTCTGCCTTGTGGGGGCGGAATGGCGAGCTGTGGAATCCCAGCGGGCGCTTGCCGGATGTTTCGTTTGCCGGCTACGCTTGTGGGGAGCGCCCGTTGCCGAAAGTCGCCGGAGTCTGCAATGTGCGCGACTTCGGGGCCAAGGGGGATGGCTCGACCGACGATTCGGATGCGTTTCTCGCTGCAATCGCGAAGACGGAAAAAGGGACCATCCTGGTGCCACCCGGACGCTACCGCATCAGCAGGATTCTAGAAATCAACAAGCCCGGCATCGTCCTGCGGGGCGCGGGCACTGAGAAGACGGTCCTTTTTTGTCCGGTCCCGCTCAATGACATCAAGCCGGACTGGGGTGCCACCACCGACGGGAGGCGCACTTCTAACTACTCCTGGTCCGGTGGCATCGTCTGGTTCAAAGGGCGCGACGGCGGCAAGCTGATCGGCACGGTCACCGCCCCGGCAAAACGCGGCGATCAAGAGCTCCGCGTCGCGGGCGATACCAAACTCCTGCGTTCTGGCGCTTGGATTCAGATTTCGGTCAAGGACGATGCGGAACGGTCGTTGCTGGATCATTTGTATTCCGGCGATCCGGGCGATCTATCAAAAATCCCGGCGGGCAAACACGCAACGACCTTTGTCACCCGACTCCGGAGCATCGATGGAGACCGTTTGACCCTCGAGCGCCCGCTGCGCATCGACTTGCGGCCGGAATGGAAACCGCAGGTCGGGGTTTATGCTCCCACGGTGACCGAGTGTGGCATCGAGGATCTCGCCTTCGAGTTCCCCGCCCGTGAATATGGCGGGCATTTCAGCGAGCTCGGATTCAATGCGGTCGCGTTCAGCGGGGTGGCGCACTGCTGGGCGCGTAATCTGCTAGTCATCAACTCGGACAGCGGAATCTACGCCGGCGGGCGCTTCTGCACTGTGGACGGACTGCGCTGCGAGATGCGGAACGCGGTGGAGGCTGGGGGCGTCTTCGGGCATCACGGGGTAGGACTCAACGGTCATGACAACTTGCTGACCCGTTTCGACATCGGGCAGCGGTTCATCCACGACATCACGGTGGAAGGCGGCGCGGGCAATGTGGCGTCCTCCGGGCGGGGCACGGATCTGAGTTTCGACCATCACAAGCGCGCTCCTTACGAGAACGTTTTCACGGATATCAATCTCGGACTCGGCACCCGTATGTGGAAATGTGGCGGTGGTGCCAATCTCGGCCGCAACTGCGCAGCGCGCGGCACGTTCTGGAACATCCGGGCGGAAAAGCCGCAGAGATATCCAAAGAATTTCGGGCCGCCGTCGATGAACCTGGTGGCGTTGGTGACCAAGGATTCATCCGTCACCGAGCCGGAAGGAATCTGGTTCGAGGCGATTTCTCCCGACGCCATCCAGCCGGCCAATCTCCACGAAGCGCAGTGGCGAAAGCGGTTAGGTTTTAAATAAAGGCCGTTTCAACGCCACGGCGCAGGCCTTGTAATTAGGCTGGCGGGAATGCGGGTCGAAGGCGGAGTGGGTGAGCCGGTTCACCTCCTTGTAATGCATCGGCACGAAGATCTGCCCGCGCTGGACGGTCGGTGCCAGATAGACGGCCGCCGTCATTTTTCCCCGCCGTGAGCGGACGGTCACCGGGTCGCCTTCCTTGAGTCCGAGTTCGTGGGCGTCGGCAGGATGGATTTCCAGATAGACGTCCTGCGGGTAGAGTTTTCTCAGGATGTCGGACTTGGCGGTGCGCGTCTGCGTATGCCACTGGCTGCTGGTGCCGCGGCCGGTGAGCATGAGGAAGGGGAAGTGGAAATCCGGCGGTTCGGGCATTTCCGCGGGCGGGGAGAAGAGGAGGTTCGCCTTGCCACTTGGGGTGTAATAGATGCGGTCCTCGAACAGGCGGCGTTCGGTTGGATTTGGGGTTTGAGATTTGAGATTTAAGAGCGCCGCAGGCCACGGCCATTGGATGCCGCCGTGTTGGTCGATCATTTCGTAGCCGTCGATGCCGGTGATGTCGCACGGGCGGTCCTTGGTGAGATCCCGCAGGAGCTTGAAGGCGGCCTCGGGCGTCGTCCATTTCCCGAACAGATCGCCGCAGCCCCAGGCTTGCGCGATGAGCCGGAAGATCCGAAAATCCGATAGCGCCTGTCCCGGTGCCTTGCGCACCGCCTTGAGCGTGCCGATGCGGCGCTCCGAGTTGATGAAACAGCCGTCCTTCTCGCCCCAGCCCGCCGCGGGCAGCACCAGGTCGGCCACCTGGGCGCTCTCGGTGCTGTGATACATGTCCTGAACCACGAGGAATTCCAGTTTCTCCCGCAGTGCGGCGAGGCGTCCGGAGTCGATCCAAGAGTGGAACGGATTGGTCGCCACGATCCACAACGCTTTGATTTTCCCGGACTCTGCCGCTTCGAGGATCTGGTCGTAGGCGAGCGAGGAATCCGACGGGATGTTCGCCAGCGGGATGCCGAGGCCGGCGGCGACTTTTTCACGGTGGGTTGCGTTCGAGAAATCGTGTCCGCCAACGAGTGAGGTGGTGTTGGAGAACAGGCGTGAGCCCATCGCGTTGCACTGGCCGGTGATGGAGTTGGGACCGGTGCCGGGTTTGCCGATGTTGCCGGTGATCAGGCAGAGATTGATGATGGCCTGCGCCGTGCGGACGCCTTCGTGCGACTGGTTCACGCCCATCGTCCACCACCAGGAAACCCGCTTGCCCGGCTCCGACACGGTGCGGGCCAGTTTCTCGATGGTTTCTATCGACAGCCCGGTTCGCTCCGCCACGGCGGCGGGCGGGTAGTCCTGGATGAATTCCGAAAACTCCTCGAGGCCTTCCGTGCGGGCCAGTGAACCGGCGTCTATCATGCCGTCGCGCAGGATGCAGTGGGTCAGCGCGTATAACAGCGCGAGGTCGCCCTTGGGTTTCAGCGCCACGTGTTGGGTGGCGGCTTGCGCGGTCTCCGTCGCCCGCGGATCGATGACGATGATTTCCGGACGGCGCGGATTCCGCATGACGCGCTGCCAGAGGATGGGATGGGAGATGCAGAGGTTCGCGCCGATCAGGACGATCACGTCGGACTCCTCGAAGTCCGCATAGGTCGCCGGTGGCGCGTCGAAGCCGAAGGATTGTTTGTAAGCGGTGGCCGCCGTTGCCATGCACTGGCGGGTGTTTGCATCAGCATGCAGGAATCCCATGCCGAACTTGAACAGGCAGCCGAGAAACGCCATTTCCTCGAAGGGGATCTGGCCGGTGGATAGAAATGCCACCGACTCCCGTCCGTGCTCGGCGCGGATCGTTTTCAACCGCGTCGTGAACACCTCGAGCGCCGTGGACCAATCGGTTTCCCTCAGTTTTCCCGACTCATCCCGCAGCAAGGGCACCGTGGCGCGGTCGGCGGAGTCCAACGGGTCAAGCGCCTGCCAGCCTTTCGGGCAGGCCATGCCGAGGTTCACCGGGTAGCCCGCCTGCGGGCTGAGATTGATGGCCTCACCGGTTTCATTGAGGTGGATCTTCAACTGGCAACCGGTCGCGCAATAACCACAGATGGAAGTCACCGTGGAGCTGGGCTTCAGGCGTGAGGGGATTTTCCCCAGCCCGAAATTCCCGGGTTCCTGAACCAGGTCGCGGGTGAGTGGGCCGGTGTGTTTTTTAAGAATTTTGCGGAGCATCGGAAACAGGCGGTTCGCCGCGGAAGTCCAGCAGGTCTCATGCGAGCGCTGAGGTGGAATCCAGACTGCGATGGGGCAGCGCTCATTCCTTGGATGAGGCCGGCTAATGCAACCGTCCGGGCGACCAGGCTGGAACGCAAAAACGCGCGCTGGATATCCCCCCGGATCTCGCAACGCGCGTTTTCTTCGCAACCTGACTCCGTGGTCGTGTTCGGTTGATTTCCCCCCGGATTTCAATTCGAACCAATGACCCGGCATGTCGGGGTTGGAGTTTCCAATGAGGCGAACCTCACTCAAAACAAAGTCAAACTACCTGAAGATCAACTTTTGGAAAGCATTTTTTTTACCCTGTTTTGGGGCCGCAAGTCGTGCCCTCGGCCGCGGGTGGACGCCGCCTTTCAGAGCCATTTCATTCGCTTGAAAAGGATGAGCTGGCCCACGGCGATGAGCAACATGAGCACCATCAGCCAGACGTAGCCGTGGGGTTGATAGAGTTCCGGCATGTTGAGCGGGAGCTTTTTTCCATCAGGGGTTTCAGGGGCGAAGTTCATGCCGTAGACGCCGACGATGAATGTCAGCGGAATGAAGATGGAGGTGATCACGGTGAGCACCCGCATGACCTCGTTGGTGCGGAGGCCGACGCTGGAATGATAGAGTTCCATCAGTCCGGAGGTGAGTTCCTTGTAGCTCTCGACCAGGTCCATCAGCTGCACGGTGTGGTCGTAGCAGTCGCGCAGATAGATCTTGGTAGGGGAGGTGATGAAGCCGGAGGGATCGTGCAGCAGGCCGTTCACCACATCCCGCAGCGGCCAGACGAAGCGGCGCATCTGCGTGAGGCTGCGCTTGTATTCATGCAGCGTCATGACCATCTCGCGGGACGGTTTTTCCAACAGGTCGTCCTCCAGCTCCTCGATGTCCGATCCAAGGTCCTCGAGCACCGGGTAATAGTGGTCGATGATGGAGTCCATCAGCGCGTAGGCGAGGTAGTCCGCCTTGAACTTCCGGATCGAACCACGCCCGCCCCGGATGCGCTCGCGGACCGGGTCGAACACATCGTAAGTGCCCTCCTCCTGGACGGTGATCAGGAAGTTCTTCCCGAAAAACAGGCTGACCTGCTCGCCGCAGATGGTCTTCTCCGCATTTTGATAGACCATCTGCGCGACGATGAAGATGTAGTCGGCGGTGTGTTCGACCTTGGGGCGCTGGCCGGTGTTGAGCACGTCCTCGAGGGCGAGCGGGTGCAGGTTGAAGCGCTCGCCCAGGAAGGTCAGCGCCTCGACATCGCCGAGGCCGTCGATGTTGATCCAGGTGACCTTGCGGCTTTCAAAATGTTCGGCCAGATCGGAAAGATCCGTGATGTCGCGTTCCTCCAGCGATTCACGGTCATACTCGATGATCTGCATGCCGGGTTTGCGGCTTTTTCCATCGACCAGATGGGGCAGCAGCGTGGCGGGTGGCGATCCCGGCGGACCGTGGCGCTTGGTGAACATGGCCGCCAGTGTAAGGTTCCTGTCGGGTGAGGCAAGCAGGCGGATCAATCCTGAGGCACAGTGATCTGGATGGCGCGGTGGTCGCTGATGTCTTCGGGTGTTTTCAACAGCGTGGCCTTGAGGTCGCCGAGGCCGAGGGTGAAGAAGTAATCAAAGGTGGTGGGCTCGAACTGGCTGTCCGGCCGGCTCATCCAGGTGAGGCGTTCCTTTTTGGGAGTGTCCGCCCATGTGTTGCGGAAGCCGGCGGCGGTCATTTCCTCCACGACCTTGCAAAGTGGGAATTGTCCGTCGTGGTTGGTGTTGAAATCCCCGGTGGCGATCCAACCGGCGATTTTTCTGCCAAGGAAGGCTTTTTCCACGACTGCGCGCTGGGCGATGAGTTGCTTGCTCTGGTCGAGGCGCATGGCGGCGACATCGGCCGCCTCACCACCGTTGCTTTTCAAATGGACGCCGTAAACCATCAGCAGGTCGCCGTTTTTCTGTTCGAGGGCAGCGAAGGAGAAACCTCGGGAGATGTTCGGGACATTTGCCTTCCACGCCTCCCAAGTTGCGGCGCGACAGGGGAGTTTGGAGGCAATGCCGACTTGCTGCGGGCGGAGCTCCCCGGTCTCGGGATCGACAAAACTGCTGACCACGTGCGTCTTGAGTCCTGGAATGACCGAGACGAGTTCGTCAAACGCCGCCCAGTCGCGGACCTCGACGCCGATGAACACGTCGGGATTGATTTTCTGAAGCGCGGCGCGGGCGTCCTTCATGTGATCGTTGGCATCCCTCTCGGATGCGGTGGGGCGCTTGCCAGGGAACCATTCGAGGTTCCAGGTGACAATTTTAAGCGGAGCCGCCGCGTGTGCGGTGCCGAAGGAAAAGGCGATGAGTAGGCAGCGGAAAAGGGTCTTCAAGGGAAGGTGTGGGATGAGGTTTTTAGCTTTGGAATCCCTCAAAGCATGGGGAAGGCCAATTGCGTGACGGTTATTTCACGGGGCCTTGCGCCCTATTTCAACTTCACCAGATTCGCACACTCGCGGCCGGCTTCGAAGTCCGCGAGGTTTGATAGAGTGGTCTTCGCGATGTTTGTCATGGCCTCCACCGTGAAGAACGCCTGATGGCCAGTGACGAGCACGTTCGGGAAGGTGGTGAGACGCATGAAGACGTCGTCCTGGATAATCTGGAACGAGAGGTCTTCGAAAAACAGGTCGGACTCCTCCTCATAGACATCGAGCGCCAGCCCACCGATCCGGCCGCTCTTGATGGCGGCGATGGCGGCTTCCGTATCGATCAAAGCGCCGCGGCTGGTGTTCACGATGAAGACGCCGTCGCGCATTTTCGCAAGGGTGCTTTCCTGAATGATGTGGTGGGTCTGCGGCATCAGCGGGCAGTGCAGGCTAATGGCGTGGGAGCGGGCGAAGAGCTCGTCCAGACCCACGTAACTAACGCCAGCTTTCACACAATCCGGATTGGGGGCGACGTCGTAGGCCAGCACCTCGCAGCCGAATCCGGTCATGATGCGGGCGAAAATGCTGCCAATGATGCCGGTGCCGATCACGCCCACGGTTTTCCCGTGCACGTCGTAGCCCATCAGTCCGTCGATGGAGAAATTCCCCTCGCGCACCCGGTTGTAGGCCTTGTGCACGTGACGGTTGAGACATAGCAGAAGGGTCACCGCATGCTCCGCGACGGCATAGGGTGAGTAAGCGGGCACACGGGCGACTTGGAGTACCAGTGATTTAGCCGCTGCCAGATCCACGTTGTTGAAACCGGCGCAGCGCATGGCGATGAAGCGGGTGCCGCCTTGATGGAGCCGCTGCAGGGTGGTCGCGTCCAGCACATCATTCACAAAAGCGCACACCGCGGGAGCCCCCAGCGCGAGGTGGGCGGTTTCCGGCTTGAGCCGGTTTTCGATGAACTCCAACTCGTGTCCGAACGGCGGGTTGTGCTCCGAGAAAAACTGCTCGTCGTAGGGCTTGGTGCTGAATACGGTGACTTTCATGATCGATTCAGTTAGGTCAAGGCGTCGGGCCGTCCCTGACGAACGACTTGGTGGCGGTCAGGCGGATGGATTCGCCGAGATAGTTGCGCTGGATGGTGCCGCCCAGAGTCTCTGAAAAGGTGACCACGCGGACCGGGCCGATGGTGATCCCGGCGGATGGCGTATGGCAAAGTACCGCAAGCGTGAGGGCCGACAGAAGTTTGGTGGATTGAATCATGGCCTTTGCAGCGTCCTGCGCCTGGCATTTCCGGTCAATCTCAATCCTAAGAAAGTGCCCGGTTGCCGTCAGGGACTGCCGAGGACGATTGAATCGGAGGATGTCTGCAGAGGCGTTACGCGATTGCGTGAAGTTCAGTTCTTGAAGCATCCGGTGGCGGTGTGCATGACTTGCCTGTTCCTGTTTACGGCAGTTCTTTCCACCCCGGAGTTAGAAACACCACGTCCCATGAACACCAAAGTAAAAATTCTGATAGTCGATGACGAGGCCCCCATGCTCTTTGTCATCCAGCATCTCCTGAGAGCCGAGGGATATGAAGTGAGCACGGCCACCAACGGCAAGGTCGCGATCGAGATCGCTTCGAACCAAAAATTCGACCTGATCATGACGGACCTGATCATGCCGCGCATGGACGGTATCGAGATGATTCTCGCCTTGCGGGTGACCCATCCCACGACGCCAGTAATCGCGATGTCCGGTGGGTGGAACGGCGGATCGCAAAGTTATCTGCGCCTCGCGGCCACTCTCGGAGCCAGCCAGACACTCGCCAAGCCATTCGACAAAGCCTCCTTGCTGGGCGCGGTGGACCGCGAAATCGGCACGCCGCAGCAGCTTTCCGCGTGATCCGGATTATTTCAGCAACGCCCAAATCGGTTGCGGCCAGAAGCCAAGCACAAGCACGGCGATGGTTAGGGCCGCCACGCACACCTTGCTGATAGGTGGCAGGACGATCGACTTAGCATCGGCGGGAGCGGCCCACCACATGGCGCGGACGACATTGAAGTAATAATAGAAACCGGCGGCCGCGGCGATGAACGCGATGCCAACGCCCCACCATAGCTTGGCTTCCACGGCGAGTTTGAAGACGAGGAACTTGCCGAGGAACCCGGCGGTGAGCGGGACACCGGCGAGGGCGGCAAGGAGGACGGTGAGCGCGAGGGCGAGCTGCGGGTTGGTTTTTCCGAGACCGTTGAAGTCCTGGATCATCTCGCCATCGCGCTGGATACGGACTTGGGCGAGGATGAAGAAGACGCCGAGCGTCATGAGCAGATAGGTGGCGAGGTAGAAGGAGACTGTCTTGATGGAGCCTTGGGAAATAGCGGTTTCCGGCATCCATGCGGCGAGCGCGAGGATGAGGAAACCGGCGTGGGCGATGGAGGAGTAGGCAAGCAGGCGCTTGAAATTGGTCTGCGGGATGGCGGCGAGATTTCCGAAGAGCAGGGTGGCGCAGGCTATGACGAGAAGCAGCGTGATCACCGGGCCGCGGGTGAGTTCGCTGGAAAGGAATGGTTCGAGGAAACGGATGGTGAGGATAAAGCCGGCGGCTTTCGATCCGACGGATAGAAACGCGGTGGTCGGGGTGGGCGCGCCTTGATAGACGTCCGGGATCCAAACCTGCATGGGAACGGCACCCATCTTGAAGCCGAGACCCACCATGACGAGGGCGACGCCGAAGAGCAGCGGGGTGGTGTTGGTGATGTGCGTGAGGCGCTCGGGGATTTCTACGAGGCTCATGGTTCCGGTGGTGCCATATACCCAGGCGATGCCGTAAACGAGGAAGCCGGTGCTGAGCGCGCCGAGGATGAGGTATTTCACGCCGGCTTCGAGCGAGCCGACATTGCGGCGCATGTAGGCGACGAGGATGTAGAAGGTGACCGTGACGAGTTCAAGCGCGACGAAGGCTCCGGCAAGGTCCTTGGCGGAGGCGAGCCACATCATGCCGGCGCAGGCGAAGATGGGGAGGCAGTAGAATTCACCGGTGCCGCTTTCCGACTCGGGTCCTTCCGTGAAACGGGCAAGGATCTTCCGATAGTCGACGGCGAGTAGCAGGACGAAGATGGTGGTGACGAGGGCGAAGATTTTATAGAATTTTGCGAGTCCGTCGAAGTTGTAGAAGTTCCACAGAGGCCACTTGGCCCAGACGGCGTCGGGTTTTGCGTCCGGCCCGATGGCGAAGGGGGTGGCGACAAACAGGATCAAACCGAGGCCGACGACAGCGGAGATGCCGACCCAGGCTTTGTTTTTGCACGAGCAAAAGGTCTCGGCCATGAGCAGGATGATGCCTAGGGTGACGGTCAGGGCTTCTAGGTAATAGGCGGGCATGGGAGAAAGTGGAGAGTGATCAGTGAGCAGTGATCAGAGAAGATTACTTCAGAAGATTGAGCAGAAGGTTCGGATAGAGTCCCACGGCGAACAGCGAGAGCACCAGCAGCGTCGCCGGAATGCGGTCTGCCAGAGTGAGGTCGGCAGCGGCTTCGGTGGATTTTACGGCGGGGCCTTGGAAGATGCTGCGGTAGGCGCGGAGCATGTAAACGGCGGAGATGACCACGCCCCAGATCGAAAGGATGCAGGCGATCTGCACGGAACCGAGGCCCTTGGTGCCGTCATAGCTAGCGAAGGCGGAGAGGAAGACGAGAATCTCGCCGGAGAAATTGGCGAGGCCCGGAAGTCCGATGGAGGCCATGGCGGCGATGCCGAAAAGGAAGGCAAGGCCGGGTGCGGATTTGGCGAGTCCGCCGAGGTCTTGGAGATCGAGTGTGCCGGTATTGCGCTCGATGCGGTCGGCGAGGCCGAAGAGCAGGGCGATGGAAACACCGTGGGCAAACATCAGGACGATGGCGGCGGAACGGGCGAGTGGGTTTTCCGGGAAGGCGATCAACGCTGCGATGGCGAGGAAGATGTAGCCCATGTGCATCACCGAGGAGTTGCCGAGCATGAGGTCGAGTCGCTTCTGCGAAATGGTGACCCAGCCGACCCAGAGGATGTTGCCGAGTAACAGGACGAGCAGGGGAGTGAGCCAGAATTGCAGGCCTTCCGGGACGAGCGGAATGGCGAGGCGGAGCAGGCCGTAGAGGCCGAATTTTTTCAGGACGCCGGCATGGAGCATGGCAATGGGCGCGGGTGCGCTCGCGTAGGCAGGTGCGGCCCATGAATGGAACGGGAAGAGGGAAACGAGCGTGCCAAAACCGATAATGAGCAGGGCGGCGATGCCCTTTTGGTCAGCATAATCATTTTTCCTAACTGTCTGAACCATTTCCACCATGTTGTAGGTCCCGGTAAGGTTGGCGAGCCAGACGAGACCGGCTAGCAGGACGATGGAGCCAAGGCCCAGATAGATCGTGATCTTCCACGCGGCGGAGCGGCGGTCGCCCCGGCCGAGGATGCCGATCATGAGGAAGGTGGGGACGAGGGCGAGTTCGTGGAAAGCGTAGAAGAAAAACAAGTCGGTGGCGGCGAAGGCACCGAGCGCGCCGCCGGAGATGAGGAGGGAGGAGCCGAAGTAGAGTTTCTCGCGGCCTTCCGGGGCTTTTCCGGAAAGCACTGCGGCGAGGGTGACGATCACGGAAAGCAGCACCATGATGACGCTCATGCCATCGATGAAGCCGAATGACAGGTTGAGCGCGGGCTTTTCGAGGACCGGCGCGGAGAAAGCCCAGAACGAGGATTTCCAGGAGAAAACCGCGGCGAGGCCGAGTGCGAGGTTGATCGCGGATGCTGCGATGGCGGTGAGCCGCGCGGGCGCGCCGAACAGGATCGCGATGAACGCGAGGATCGGTAGGAAGACGATGAGGAGGAGCATGGAGAGCTTTGCGGGTTGAGGATTTTATAATGTGACTAAGTCAACCGTCGGAGATTTTCGGTTTGTGAGCGGATTTCGGCTTGGGAATCGCGTGGAAGCCCACCTCGTGGGGACTCTTGGATGGTGAAGCCATGAGTTGACGGATCGCATCGAAAACAATTCGAAACTGGCCGTCGTATTTCTTCTCGATCTGCTCCAGCTTTCGGACGAGGTCGGCATTCGTTGCGAGGAGCTCGCGAAGTCGGACGAAAGCGCGCATGATAGCGATGTTCACGTCAACCGCCCGTTTGCTCCGGAGGACGCTGGAAAGCATCGACACGCCCTGCTCGGTGAAGGCCATGGGAATTGCCCCGCCCAGCTTGCCAAAGCCGGGTATCACATTTTGTGATACCAGCTCTTCAATCTCGTCAGAACTGAGTTCGAACATGAAATCCTCCGGGAAGCGCTCAACGTTGCGGCGGACCGCTTGCTTGAGCGCGCGCGTCTCGACTTGATAGAGGTCGGCGAGTTGGAAATCGAGCATGACTCTCTGATCCCGAAGAAGCAGGATGCTTCGTTCGACTTGGATCGTGAGAGCGGGAGAGGACATGAAATGAAGTCGATTCGCGCGGAATGAATTCCGCGCTCCAATTAGAAAGCGGTGAAATAGACGACGAGGACGACGCCGATGCCGAAGACGAAGGCGTATCCCCGAAGGCTGCCGGACTGGACTTTGCGGAAAAGGTTGCCCAACGACTCGGCGGCGCGGCTGAGACCGCCGACGAGGAGGCCGTTGATGAGGAACTCGTCGAAAAAGCCGATGATGGCGGAGAAAGCATCCTGGAAGTAGCGGATGATGAAGTTGTCGTAGAGGCTGTCCACGTAGAAGCGGTCGCGGAAGAGTGGGATGGAAACAGGGTCCTTTTCCTTGCCCTTGTAGAGCAGGAATCCGGCGATGAGGCCAAGGACAAGTGAGGCGATAGAGGCTCCGAGAATGATGGCGTGTCCGTCGACGTGGCCATGGTGGACGGGGCGGTAGGCGTTGAGCGGGCTGCTGATGAAGGCGAAGCCGGAAACGACGGCCATGACGGCGAGCAACGCGAGCGGCAGCAGCATGAGCGGACCGACTTCGTGAGCGTGATCCGCACCTTGGTCGCGGGGTTTTCCGAGGAAGGCGACGACGAACAGACGGGTCATGTAGAACGTCGTTAGAAATGCGACGAAGATGGCGATGCCGAACAGCGCTTTGTTTCCACCGTAGGCGGCGGCGAGGATTTCCTCCTTCGACCAGAAGCCGGAGGTGACATAGGGAACGGCGATCAGGGCGGCGGTGCCGATGGCGAAGGTCAATCCGGTGATCGGCATTTTCTTTAGTAGTCCACCCATTTTCCAGATGTTCTGCTCGTGATGGCAGGCGCAGATGACCGCGCCAGAGCCGAGGAAGAGCAGGGCCTTGAACCAGGCGTGGGTGAAGAGGTGGAACATGCCGGCTTCACCGGCGACGAGGCCCACGGCCATGACCATGTAGCCGAGCTGTGAGAGAGTGGAGTAGGCGAGGATTTTTTTGATGTCGTCCTGCTGCGTGGCCATCAGCGCGGCAGCCAGCGAGGTGATGCCACCGACCCAGGCGATGACGGTGCTGGAGAAAAATCCGCTGAGCACGTCGGGCGGGAGATCGAGGGAAAGCTGGACGCGGAAGAGCATGTAAACGCCGGCGGCGACCATCGTTGCGGCGTGGATCAGCGCGGAGACTGGAGTCGGGCCTTCCATCGCGTCCGGCAGCCAGACGTGAAGTGGAAGCTGCGCGGATTTTCCAACCGCTCCACAGAAGACGCAGAGCAGGGCGATGGAAAGAGTGGTGGTGAAGATGGCGGCGTTTGCGGATTGGAAAGCTTTCACGCCCTCGGCCATTGTATCGAATGAAAGCGTGCCGGTGATGCCCCACAGCATGAGAATGCCGACCATGAAGCCGAAGTCACCCACGCGGTTGGCAAGAAACGCCTTTTTCGCGGCATCCGCGGCGGAGTCTTTCTGATACCAGTGACCGATGAGCAGATAGGAACTGAGACCGACGAGCTCCCAAAAGATAAAGGTCATGATGAAGTTGTTCGCGAGTACGATGCCCGTCATGGAGAACATGAAAAGCGAAAGACCTGTGAAATAGCGGGCCTTCGCCTCGTCGTCCTTCATGTAGGCCAGCGAGAAGATATGGACCAGCATGCCGATGCCGGTCACCACGATCATCATGCCGGTCGAAAGCCGGTCGAGCTTGATGCCGATGTCGATGGAAAAGTCACCGATGGTCGCCCATGGGAATGAGACGACGCTCGTCGTCTTGAGCAAGAGCAGCGCGATCACGAAAGTGGCCACGGCGGAGGCCGTGGAAACGATCGGAACCAGCCCGGTCTTTTTCAGGACGAGTTGGTTCACTGCCGCGACGATGAGCGGGAGGAAGAGGAGGATCCAAGGCATGAAATTTTAAATGTGAGATTTCAGATTTGAAATTGGCCGGGCATCAGCCTTTGAGCGAGGTGAGCTCGTCGGTGTGGATCGTTTGGCGTGCGCGGTAGAGCGCGACGATGATTGCGAGTCCGACAGCGACTTCCGCCGCGGCGACGGTGATGACGAAGAAGACGAGCATCTGTCCGCTGTAGTCTGGCAGGCCGTTGGGAGTCGGGTTGAAACGGGAAAACGCGACCAGTGTGAGGTTCGCCGCGCTGAGCATGAGCTCGAGGCACATGAAGACGATGATGATGTTCCGGCGAATGACTACGCCGGCGAGGCCGATGGCGAAAAGCAGTCCGGAGACGAGAAGGTAGTCGTTTAGAGAAGCCATGAGAAGTGATCAGTTAGCAGTGATCAGAGAAAAGTGTTATTCGGCCTGGCGTTTTGAGAGGACTACGACGCCGACGGTGGCGACGAGGAGCAGGACGCCGAGGATCTGCAGCGGGAGATTGTAATCGGTGAACAGCGTGTGGCCGATGAGATGGACGTCCGGGAGTCTGCCATGGCTGAGGAAACCGGCGATTTTTCCGGTGGGAGGAAAACCGGTGGCGGCCGATGCGAGGACTTCCTTGTCGAGCGGGGGAGCGATCTTGTTGGGAAATCGCGAAAGCACGCCGATGAGCTGCACCATGAATGCCGCGACAAGTCCGATGCCGGCGGCGATCGGCAACAACGGCTTGGCGGCCTTTTCCTCATCCTTCAGATCAAGCAGCATGATGATGAAGAGGAACAACACCATCACCGCGCCGGTGTAGACGAGGATTTGGATGACGCCGACGAAGAACGCGCTGAGGCCGATGAACAGTCCGGCTAGACCGACAAAACAGGTGACCACAGAGAGCGCACTGGAAACCGGATTGCGGAAGGCGATCACGGAAACACCGCCGATGAGCATGACGGTGGAGAAGAGCCAGAAGAGATAAGAAGGCATGGGAAGAAGTGGAAAGTGATCAGTTAGCAGTGATCAGTGGAAGAATGTTACTTGAGTTCATTCCACTTGTTGACGAGACCCACGCGGGTGCCGCCGATTTCGTAGAGCTTCTTTTTGTCGTGGACCATGTCTGCGCGTTTGAGGCCGGTGATCAGATAGTCCTTGCGCAGATAGATCGCCTGCTCGGGGCAGACTTCCTCACACATGCCGCAGTAGATGCAGCGGATCATGTCGATGTCGAATTCGAGCGGGCGCTTCTCCACCTTGGCCCATGGATCGTCGGACGGGATCTCGCTGGGGACGATCTTGATCGCCTTGGGCGGGCAGATGAACTCGCAGAGCTGGCAGGAAACACAGCGCTCGCGGCCTTGCTCATCGGTGACGAGCGTGGGCGCGCCGCGGTAGTATTCGGGCATGTGCTCGTCCCAGCGTTGCTCGGGGAACTGCATCGTCACGCCGAGACCGGACGAAGCGAGTTCGTCGGCTCCGACGGATTTTCCACGCAGCGTTTTCACCGCGTGGGTCATGGTGAGGAAGAACCCTTTGATGAGGGCTCCGAAGTAAATTTTCTCGCCGAAATTGAGTTTCGGGCGCTGGAGTTTGATGACGGCCATGAGAAGAAGGTGTGCGGTGTTGCGGATCAGGCACGGAGAACTTTCGGACTTTCTTCGGAGACCTTGGCGACCCAGATCACGGCAGCGGTGACGACAATGAGCAGGACGGCTCCGATGCCGATGATGGCTCCGGTGAGTTCCGGCGCGGCAATGATGAGCGCGGCGAGGAAGACGTTGATGAGTGCGGCTTCGAAAAACACGACCCAGCCGAGTTTCATGAGCTGGTCATAACGGAACCGCGGCACGGTCCAGCGGACGAGGATGAAGAAGAGGATGAAGGCGATGAGCTTGGTGAGGAAACAACCCATGTGGATGAGTCCGCCGAAATAGAAGTCGCCGATATGGAGCTGGGCGACCATCGCGTCGAGCCCGAAGCCGATCGACCATCCACCGAGGAAGAGCGTGATGATGAGTGCGGAGCCGATGACCATGGCGGCATATTCACCCATGAAGAACATGGCGAATTTCATGGAGGAGTATTCCGTGTGATAGCCACCGACGAGTTCGGTCTCGCACTCGGGAAGGTCGAAGGGCATGCGGTTGGTTTCCGCGAAGATGGAGATGGTGAAGATGAGGAAAGCGATGAAGGCGGGGATCCAGAACAGGAGCTTGCTGGCAAACGTGTGGTCCGCGTCGTGACCCCAGAGCGGCAGAAGCAGCCAGCCGTGGTCGGCCTGTTGTTGGACGATGTTGCTGAGGTTGAGATCGCCGTAGTAAAGCAGCACGGGGATCACCGAGAGGCCGAGTGCGATCTCGTAGGAGATCATCTGGGCAGTGGAGCGTACGCCGCCAATAAAGGGAAACTTCGAGTTCGAAGACCAGCCGGCGAGAGTGATGCCATAGACGGATAGAGAGGCGACCGCGAAAATGAACAGGGGCCCGATGTCGAGGTCCGCGATGACGAGTTTTTCGGTGTGGCCGAAGATACTGATCGGCGAGCCGAATGGCACGACGCAGACGGTGATGAGCGCAGGAACCACGGTGAGGGCGGGGGCCATCCAGTAGAACGCCTTGCGAACGTGATCGGGCGTGAAGTCCTCCTTGAGGAAAAGCTTCAAACCGTCGGCGATGGGCTGGATGAGTCCGAAAAAATGGAAGTCTTTCTTGAAGCCCAGCAGGGTGAACGGAATGCCAACTCGGTTAGGGCCGACCCGGTCCTGAATGATGGCAGAGAACCGCCGCTCGAAGTAAACTGATAGAGGAACCAGCGGCAACACCACCAGGAACGTCAGGATGACGATCTTGGCGATGATGATGGCGATTTGAAAAATGAGATCCGGCATGAGGTCGGTGGATTGAAATTGAAAAATCAGCCATTGATCAGTCCCGCCGCCTTGCGGGCTTTCTCGTTGGCGAGAAGGGGGATCTGATAGCCCGTTTCAGCGATTTGCGTGCCTTGATGGCCGATTTTTGAGAGCGTGAGGCCGCTGAAGGCGGTGACGGTTTCGGCGAGCACCTTGAAGACGTCCTCGATCTGATGGACCTGGTTCGAGTCGCCCGAGATGGCGAGCAACAGGTCGCGGAGGATTTCCCAATCGTCGTGCGCCTGGCCGAGTGGTTCCACTGCGCGGTTGAGGCGCTGCAGGCGGCCGGAGAGGTTGACCATGGAGCCCCGCTTTTCGGCGAAGGCGGCAGAGGGGAGAACGATGTGGGCCTGTTCGGCGGTCGGGTTGGCGAGAATACTGGTTTGCAGGAGGAAATCGAGTTTTCCGAGGTCCTCGGCGGTGAAGGCCGCGTCGGTGAGGAGATCCTCGCCCAGCACGATGAGGGATTTGATGGAACCGTTCCGCACGCCGTCGCGGATGAAGGCGAGTCCGGCGTAGGGGTCTTCCTGCCCGAGAATTGATTTCGCACCGATGGTGTTCGGGTTGCGATCAGCGGCGACGAGCAAGGCGTCCGGCTCCGAGAATCGCGGGACGAGCGAAAGCAGGCTGGTGCCGATTTCCGCGGCGAGGGTGCGGGTGAGGAAGAGTTCTTCGTTGGTCATGCGACCGGAGGCGATGATCGCGACCTGGCCTGCGGGAGTGGACTTGATCCGGCTGGCGGCTTCCGCAAGCGCGGCTGCCCAGCTTGCGGCGGAGTGGGATGCCGCGTTTTTGACCAGCGGCTCGGTGAGGCGGGATTCGCTGTCGATGTAGTGGAAATTGAGGCGATGGGAATCGGGCATCCACGCTGAGTTCACCTCGTCATTCAAACGGGGAGTGATGCGGTGGATTTTGTTCCCCCGGGTCCAAACAGTGATGTTGGTGCCGGTGCCGCAGTTCACGTCGATGGTAGGCGTTTCCTTGAGAAACCAGACGCGCATTTGGAAGCGGAAGTCATTGGACGTCAGCGCACCGACCGGGCAAATGTCGGCAGTGTTGAGCGAGTAGTTGGAATCGAGCAGGCGGCCGGGATGGACGGTGAGTGTGGTGTGGGTGCCGCGCTGGGTGAAGCCGAGGACCGGATCCGATGCGACCTCGTCCATGAAGCGGATGCAGCGGCTGCACATGATGCAGCGTTCGTCGTCGAGGCGGATGCGTGGGCCGATCTCGACGTTTTTCGGCTTTTTCACCTTCATGTCCACGAACCGCGAGACGCCCCGGCCGTGTTGCACGGATTGTTCCTGCAGCCGGCACTCGCCGGCCTGGTCACAGATCGGGCAATCGAGCGGGTGATTGATGAGGAGAAACTCCATCACGCCCTCGCGGCACTTTTCGACGAGCTCACCGGTGGTGCGGATGCCCATGTTTTCACCGACCGTGTTGGCGCAGGCGATGACCGGCCGCGGCATCCAACCGATGATTTCGTAGCCATTTTCATCCCGCTGCGGCTCTTGGCCGGGAGCGGGGCGGGGTGGCATGCCCATTTGCACCAGGCACATCCGGCAATTTCCGGGCGAGCTGAGCTTCGGGTGGTAACAATAGTGGGGGACAATGACCTTCGCCTGGCGACAGGCCTCGATCATCCGTGTCCCTTTGGGAAATTGGTGCCAAACGCCGTCGATCTGGACGTTGACCATGCCTTTTTCCGCGGCTTGGTCTTTGGGCAATTTCAGTTCCGCTGTCGCCGAAGGTGTGTCGCTCATGGCTTCAAAAGAGCGCCGGACGCTTGCACATGAACGGTCCGGGGTTGCTCGCGCGGGAATATGTCCACCGGACCCGGACCCGGCAAGCGTGCTTTGTGAAAAGTTTCACAAGCCGCGAGTCGGTGGGAGGAGGACCCATTCACAGCAACCACGGGGGAGGGCGAATTCGAGGTGTGCCCAGCGATCCGACCTTGGAATGAGGACGAAACGTTTTTAATAACTTTTCCGGAATATTAAAAAAACCTTTATATTTCGGCGGTTTGTTTTTAAAAGATGTGTGGAACCTTCACGTTACCGCTTAACCCGCGTATGAAAATCACCCCTGCGCTTTTCGCAGCAGCCCTCTTCGCGGTTGCCGTTTCACGCATCCAGGCCCAAAGCCTGAATTGGGGGAATGAGATGATAGCCGGAGTTCCGGACGGCGGGGGAGTCACTCATGACAACACGTTCGTTCTAGAGTCCGGATCAATCGTCAGCAACTTCGTCCCGGCCGACTGGAATTTCGACCAGTGGGTTTTGGACTCCGATGGCTTCAATCCGGCCATCTACTGCGGGAACATCGGTTGCTTCACGTCCACGGCCTATCTGAACAAAAACGTCATCATCACCGCAAGCATTCTCAGCCTTGCCGGGCTGGATGCCTACATTTGGACCCGTAAAGACGCAAAGCCGGTCAAAGGCAGCGAGTGGCTGCTCACCCGTGTGGCGAACTGGACGGTTCCATCTGTCGGTGGCGATCCCAGTAACTCGCGGATCATCGAGTGGGTCTCCGTTCCTGGTGAAAGTCGACTGCGGGCAAACCTTCACACATCGGCAGAGCTTGAATCCAGCATGTGAGCAACCCGCGGCGCCATGATCCGCTCCGCCACCAGATCGCGGCCTTCTTCCGGTCGATGGTTGCCGGATCCGCTCTTTCTAATACTCGTTCTCGCGGGATTCTCGCTTAATCTCTATCTACTTTTCCTGCGCCTAGCGGATGCTGGAAGCGCCGGTTGTGGTGACGGGCCCTGCGAGCAAGTGCTCGCCTCCCGCTGGGCGACGGTTTTCGGGGTGCCGGTCACTGTGTTCGGGGCGTTGGTCTATCTCGGATTGATGGTCTCGCTCACGCCGTGGGGTCACCGTCTCACCACGCCGCTGCTGGGCGCGGTGCTTGGTGGAGTGTGCTGGTTCGTTTTCGCCCAAGCCGTTCTGATCGGAAAATTATGTCCCTGGTGCATCGCCGCTCACGTTGTGGGGCTAGCTGTGGTCTGCGTGGGCGCGATCCGCTCACAGGTAGGTCTCGTGGGGTGGAGTTACGCTGCGTTTCTCGCAATCGGCCTGGCGCAGTTATATGGTCCGGTCCCCGCCAGCCATCGCCTCGACGGGCTGCCCGCGGCTGCGGGATCGCCGTCGGTCCGCTCGGGAAGGGGAGGCCGGATCGTTAGTTTCGATGAAGGCCGGAAATCCTTCGATGTGGAATCACTCCCACGCCTTGGCTCACCGGATGCGAAACACGTGCTGGTCGAGTATTTCGATTTCCAATGCCCGTCCTGCCGCATCATGAGCGGTTATCTATCCACATTGGTGGAAAGGCATCCTGCGGAAATCTGCGTGTTGCTGATGCCCGTTCCATTGGACCCGGTTTGCAACGAAGCTTTCATCCCCGGCGACGTCGGACATCCGGATAGTTGTGAACTGTCCCGCATCGCCCTCGCCGTTTGGCGGGAGAATCCCGACGCGTATCCGGCGCTTCACCGGACGTTTCTATCCGACCCGCCGCCGAGGGTGCCCGACGCCCTTGCCCTCGCCCGCAAACTGATTCCGCGTGCCACGCTGGACGCAGCCATGAAGGATCCTTGGATCGACGAACTCATCCAGGCGAATGTCGCCGCCTGGGTGTCGCTCTCCGGGAAAACCAAGAATCTCCCCAAGCTCCTCATTCGCGACCAGCGCACCCTCCACGGCCTGCCTTCTGACGAGGACGATTTCATTCGAATGATGGAGCAGGAATTAGGCCTCTGAACAGGCCATTGCATTTTCCTCAGCTGCCCGTCAGCCGCCTCATCGTCGCCGCGTCCACGGCCTCGCACAGCCGGTATCCCTCGCCCTGGCTTGGGATGCTCATCAGCAGCGCTTCCCGTTCGTAAGGGGAGGGGAAGTCCAGCCCGATCAAGGCCCGCCCGATCCGCTCGCCGGACTGCCGGTAGTTGAAATAGCAAAGACTCGCGTTTCCCCGGATCCGCTGCCCGAGGAAATCGTGAAGCGCTCCGGGCCGCTCATAGAAATCCAACCGCAGGAACGCCGGGTTTTTTAACAGGTCGCCACGCAGCGGGATCGCCCGGAAGGCGATGTCGACCGCTCCCGTCAGGTCCTCCCAGGCGAAGTCGTGCGCGTCGAGCTTTTCCGGCACCGCTGCCAGCACCGACGCGTCATCCGCATGGATGGTGAATGCCGGCCACGCCTCCTCGTCGTCCGTCTTGCCGTACTGGAAGTCCGCGATATCGAGCCCTTCGAAACAGGAGTCTAGCAGTTCGAGCATCGCGCCCGGTCGTTCCGGGATGCGCACCCGCAGCGTGCGGCTGGTTTTGGTTCCGGATCCCACCGATTGCGCGATGAGTCCGAGCTGGAGGAAATCGATGTTCGCGCCGCAGAGCACCACCAGGATGCGCTTGCCCGTTAGCGCCTCGCGGTTTTTCAAGACCGCCGCCAGACCCATCGCGCCGGAGGGTTCCGAAATGCAGCGCAGCCCTTCCCACAGCGTCCGGATCGCGTGGCTCACCTCCGCGTTCGTCACGGTTTCCACCCGGTCCAGCGTGCCCTGGCAGATTTGAAACGGCAGCTCGCCTGCTTTTCTAACCGCGGTGCCATCGCAGAAGAGATCCACGCTCTCCAGCGCCACCGGTCGCCCGGCCGCCAACGCCGCTTTCATCGACGCTTGGCCCACGCCCTCCACGCCGACGATTTCGATACCCGGCCAGTAGGTTTTCAGCCAAGTGGAAACGCCCGCCGCCAGGCCGCCGCCGCCGATTTGGAGGTAGGCCGCATCGAAGGGGCCGTGACCTGATAGGACGATTTCGTCCGCCAGCGTGCCTTGCCCGGCCATCACCTTGATATCGTCGTAGGCGTGGACATACACCGCGCCGCTGGCCGCCTCGTCCGCCCGCGCGGCGGAAACGGCCTCGTCGTAGCTGTCACCGCTCAGATGGATTTCCACGAACACGCCGCCGTGGTGACGCACGGCGTTTTGTTTCACCTTCGGCGTCGAGCGCGGCATGTAAATCCGCGCGCGGATGCCGAGGGTGCGGGCCGCGAGGGCGACTCCCTGCGCATGATTTCCGGCGGAGGCCGTGACCACGCCGCGCGCCGCCTCGGCGGGAGAAAGCACCGCCATCCGGTTGCAGGCCCCGCGCCATTTGTAGGACTTCACCGCGGACAAATCCTCGCGTTTCACCCAGATTTCCGGACCTGGTCCCGGCAGGTTCAGGCGCTCCACCGGTGTTGCCTGCCCGAAGCGGTAAACCCGCTCCCGGGCAAACAGGATTTCCTGGCGCAATTGCCGGTCCAGCGGCAGATCCTCACGTGTCATGCCGCAGACTTGTCCGATTCCTCCCCGCCCTGCAAGGTCCTGGTGCGGGGATGATTCCGGGATCAGATGTGCCAGCCGTCCCGGGAATTTGGCGCCATCATCTTGGTGGCTTCCTCGTCGCCGATGATTTCCTGTTTCACCGCGTCCCACTTGATCTTGCGGCCGGTGACGGACGCGATGTAGCCGAGGTGGCCGGGAGTCTGCGAGCGATGGGCGATCTCGACGGGAGTGGTCGTGCGTTTGCGGGATTTGATGGAATCGATGAATTCGCGGAAATGGCCGGGACTGCGGTAGAGGGCGAATTCAAGTTCGCCTTTTTTGTCAAGCGCCTGGATGTCGCGGATCCACTGGACGTTGGATGCGTTGAACTTGCCGCGGTCGACGCTGACCCAGCCGTCCGGGCCGATCCATTTGGCTCCGCCTGCGATTTCCGGATGGCCGCCGGCGATGACCATGTCGATTTCATTGGGATACTTGCAATCGATGCGGAACTTGGTGGCGGTGTTCCAGATCGCGTCCTTGGGTGGAAACTCGGCGGTGGCGGCCAGCTCGATCGGGCCGATGGCATCATCGGGACCGGAGCCGTATTTCGGATTGGCGAGGCCCCAGTGGGCGATGTCGCAGTGGTGGCCGATCCAGTCCATAAGTTGGCCGCCGCCGGTGTTGTAGTCCCAGCGCCAGTTTTTGTGGAAACGGCTCGGGTTGAAGGGCTTTAATTTCGCCGGACCGGTCCACATTTCGAAATCCACGCCGGCGGGCACGGGACTATCCGGCGACTTGCTGCCGGTTTTCGCGAAGTCCGAGTGTCCGGACGGCAGGCCGACTTCGACGCGGGTGACTTTTCCGATATAGCCGTTTTGCACGAGTTCCACCGCCCAGCGGAATGAGGCGACGCTGCGTTGCCATGAGCCGGTCTGCCAGATGCGGTTGTTTTTCTGCACGGCATTCACCATCGCGATGCCCTCGCCGAGTTTGTGCGAAAGTGGCTTTTCGCAGAAGATGTCCTTGCCCGCGTTCGCCGCGGAAATCGCCTGGATGGCATGCCAGTGGTCCGGGGTGGAAATGGCGACGGCATCGATGTCCTTGCGTGCGAGCAGTTCGCGGAAATCCTTGTAGCCCTTGCAGTCCTCGTTCCCGTAGCGGGCGTTGACCTTGTCGATGGCCTCCTGCAGGTGCTTCTCGTCCACATCACAGATCGCGACGACCTGGCAATCCGCCTGGGCGAGGAAGTTGTCGAGGTTTCCTCCGCCCTGCCAGCCGACGCCGATGCAGCCGAGGGTGACTTTGTTCGAGGGAGCGTCGGCTCCGAAGAGGCGGCTGGGGAGGATGAGCGGTGCCACCGTGGAAGCGGCCAGGAGTTTCAGGACGTTGCGACGGTTGGGGTGGTTTGCTGGATTCATGGTGACTACTTCGCGTGTTTACGGGATTCTCGTTGGTCTTCTTGCGGTTGATTCGAATCGACGGTAATCGTGACAGAACCCTTGTCGCCGGACCGGCGTCAATCGGCTATGCGGAGATTTCATTTTGAAAGACAACTGGCGCAGGTGGCGTTTCTCTGAAAATATGTTTAAAAGACCATGACTTTTCGATTTGCCGCTACGCTGATCCTATTTTCGACCGGGCTGCTAGTCGGGTGCAAGCCGTCGTCTCCCGATGTGTCGAGCACCGCGGCTTCCGCAGTGGAGCCAGCCACCGGAGCGGTGAAAACCTCCCTCCCGGAGAAGATTTCGTTCAACGAGCACGTCCAGCCGATCCTGTCCGAGTATTGTTACCACTGCCACGGGCCGGATTCGGGGACACGCGAGCCGAAGGAGGCGCCGCTGCGCTTGGACCGGGTGGAGGACGCATTCGCACTGCGCGACGATGGTCACCCGGTGATTCTCAAAGGAAATCCGGCGGACTCGCTGCTGATTAAGAGGCTTCACGAAAAGGATCCTGACTCGATCATGCCGCCGCCGAAGAGTCACAAGACGATGAAGGCTGGGGAGATCGCCCTGCTGGAACGCTGGATCGAACAAGGCGCGGAATACGAGCCTCACTGGTCGTTCGCTGCGGTCAGGAGGCCCGACCTCCCCGATTCCGGTGCGAATTGGGCGGCGAATCCCATCGACCGCTTCGTCGCGGAAAAGCTCGATGACTCCGGCCTAAAACCCAATCCGCCGGAAGACGCCGCGCGTTTTTACCGCCGCCTGCACCTCGATGTCACCGGTCTACCTCCGACTCCCGAGGCGATCGAAATTTTCAGGAAATCCTTCGCCGCGAACCCACAGGAAGCCGTCGATACCGCCGCCGACCAGTTGCTTGCGACCACCGCGAGTGCCGAGCATTTTGCCCGGCAATGGCTCGATGCGGCGCGCTACGGCGACACCCACGGCATTCACATCGACAACTACCGCGCCATCTGGCCCTACCGCGACTGGGTCATCCGGGCGTTCCAAGCGAACATGCCGTGGGACCAGTTCACCACCGAGCAAATCGCCGGCGACATGCTGCCGGATCGCACGCTCGACCAACTCGTCGCCACCGGATTTTCCCGCTGCCTCGCCACCACCGGAGAGGGCGGAGCCATCGCTGATGAATACGATTCAATCTATGCCAAGGACCGGGTGGAAACGGTGTCCGCCATCTGGTTAGGCCTGACCACGGGCTGCGCGGCTTGCCATGACCACAAGTTCGATCCGGTCTCAACCAAGGAATTCTACTCGCTGGCCGCGTTTTTCACAAACACTCCGATGAGCGCGCTGGACGGCAACAAGGAGGACCATCCGCCTAACGTTTTCGTGCCTCACTTGGAGGATCGCGAGCGCTGGAAGACATTGGCCGTGGAGATTGCCGGAGTGGAAAAGCAACTCGCCGAACGTGCCGTCGCAGCGCGCCCTGAATTCGAAACCTGGCTGGCCACCGCCACCATCGGGCCATCCCGCGAGATCGATTCCACGCTTGCCATCCACCTGCCGCTGACGGAGTCGGACGGTCCCTTGCGCGGCCTTGTCGACGGGAAACCGCGCGAATGGCCTGCTGCGCCCCAGCGGATCGACGCGCCGCTTGGCAAGGCTCCGGTCATCAGCGACGAGTCGGTCGAACTCGGTGACATCGGAAGCTTCTCGCGCGGCGACTGCGTGACCTTCGGCGGCTTCATCCGCGTCGAGGGCAAGCCGACGGGCGCGATCATCGCCCGCATGAACCCGGCGGAATCGCTCCGCGGCTGGGATCTCTATCTGGAAGGCGGCAGGCCCGCCTATCACGTCATCGACTCCTGGGACAAGGCTGCTAACAAGGTGCTGGCAAACGCAACGCTGGAGTCCGGCAAGTGGCAGCACGTCATGGTCACCTTCGACGGCACGATTTCCGGCCACCAGGCCAGCACCATCTACATCGACGGGAAAAAAGCCGCATCGAAGACCTATCCGAACACCGTGGGTGGCAATATCGAGACCGCGGTGCCGCTGCGCCTGGGGTCCCGTCATGGTGGAGCGTCGAAACTCAACGGCAAGGTGGCCCTCCAGGATTTTCGCTTCTATCGCCGCATGTTGTCTGAGTCGGAAATCGGATCGCTGGCAAAAAACAGAGAGCTCCAGCACATCGTTTCCCTGCTTCCGGAAAAGCGGACCAAGGAACAGATCGCATCGGTGCTGGAATACTACCTCGGCAATGTCGATGCGCCGTCCCGCGACCTGATGACGGTTATGGATGGGAAAAAGGCCGAGCAAGGCTCCCTCCGCGCACGCGGATCGGTCACTCTGGTGATGGCGGAGAAAAAGGAGGAACCCTTCGCCCACGTCCTGACGCGCGGCGTCTATTCCGACAAGGGCGAGAAGGTGTTTCCCGCAACTCCCGCAGTGCTTCCACCGATGGCGGCGGACGCACCGAAGAACCGCCTCGGTCTTGCCCGCTGGCTCAATGATCCGGCGAACCCGCTTCCGGCCCGGGTGACGATGAACCGCACCTGGTCCTATTTGTTCGGTGCCGGCATCGTCGATTCCAACTCCGACTTCGGCATCATGGGCGCCCGCCCGACCCATCCGAAATTGCTCGATTGGCTCGCTGCGGAGTTCGTGGATTCGAAGTGGAACTACCGCCATATGATCAAGCAGATCGTCACCTCCGCCACTTACCGCCAGTCCGCCGTGGTCACGCCTGAGATGCTGGAAAAGGACCCTTCCAACCGCCTTCTGTCACGCGGCCCGCGCCACCGGCTCGATGCCGAACAAATCCGCGACCTCGCGCTGATCACCGCGGATCTGCTATCGCCGAAGGTGGGTGGTCCGTCGGTGAAACCCTATCAGCCGGAAGGAATCTGGGAGGCCGTCGCGATGCCGCAGTCGAACACCCGGACCTACCGCCAGGACAAAGGCGAAGGACTCTACCGCCGATCGCTCTACACGATGTGGAAACGCACCGCAGCGCCGCCGACGATGGAAATTTTTAATGCTCCGACCCGCGAGACCTTCTGTGTCCGCCGCGATCTGACGAACACGCCGCTCCAGGCACTCGCCCTGCTCAACGACCCGCAGTTCGTCGAAGCATCCCGGGAAATGGCATCCAACGCGCTCAAAGGCGGTAGGGATTTCGACGCCCGACTCGATTTCATCACCCTGCGGCTCGGCGGGCGGACCTTTGATGCGGACGAGCGGAAAATTGCCGTGAAATCCTTGGAATCCGCGCTGGCGACCTTCCGCAAGCAGCCGGATGATGCCATGAAACTCATCACCACCGGAGAAACTCCGCCCCGCAAGGACGCGGATGTCCCGGAACTCGCTGCCTGGACGTTGCTCGCCAGCCAGATTCTCAATCTCGACGAAACCATCACCCGCTGAACCGCGATGACTCCCCTGGAATCCCACAACGCCGCCTACAGCCGCCGCCAGTTCTTCCGCAAATCCGGGACCGGACTCGGCATGGCCGCGCTCGCCAGTCTGCTAGGCCAGCGCGGCATCTCCGCCGCGGAGAGCCTCGCCGGAATCAACGGGATGCTGCCGCAAATCGCCCCCAAAGCGAAGCGGGTGATCTACATTTCGCTGATCGGCGCTCCGTCCCAGCTCGACCTGTTTGACTACAAGCCGGATTTGAAAATGCGCTTCAAGGAGGACCTCAACGCCTGGTTGAAAGAGCAGGGCCAGCGACTCACCGGGATGACTTCCGGTCAGCCCACTTTTCCGTTAGCTCCGTCCATTTTCAATTTCCAACAGCACGGCCAGTCCGGCACGTGGGTCAGTGAACTGCTGCCGTGGACCGCGAAAATGGTGGACGACCTGTGCATCATCAAGTCGATGCACACCGACGCGATCAACCACGAGCCCGCGAACCAGTTGATCTGCACCGGCTCGATGCAAGCGGGGAAAGCTTCGCTCGGATCGTGGCTGTCCTACGGCCTTGGATCGATGAACGAGGAGCTGCCGTCCTTTGTCGTGCTGCACGCCACGCACACCTCGCCGTTTGCGAACGTGCAGGCGATTTCCTCGCGGCTGTGGGGGTCCGGCTATCTGGCAGGCAAGCATTCCGGCGTCGCGCTCCGCTCGCTCGGCGATCCCGTGCTTTTCCTCAAGGACACTGCGGGAATCTCGCGCGATACCCGCCGGACCATGCTCGATGGCCTGAACGAACTCAACCGCCGCTCGTTTTCCGCGATCGGCGATCCGGAAATCGAGAACCGTATCCAGCAGTATGAAATGGCGTTTCGGATGCAATCCTCCGTGCCCGAACTCACCGATCTATCCGGCGAGTCCGAGGCGACCTATCAGCTCTACGGCGAGGACAGCAAGAAGCGCGGCACCTTCGCGAACTCCGCGGTCATGGCACGCCGACTCGCCGAGCGCGGCGTGCGCTTCGTCCAGATCTTCCACCGCGGCTGGGACCAGCACGGCGACCTCCCGCGCGACCTCGCCTCGCAGTGCAAGGATGTGGACCAAGGATGTTACGGCCTGATCCAGGATTTGAAACAACGCGGCATGCTTGAAGACACGCTCGTCGTCTGGGGCGGTGAATTCGGCCGTACGATCTACTCACAGGGAAAACTCACCGAGACTGACTACGGACGCGACCACCACCCGCGCTGCTTCACCATCTGGATGGCCGGCGGTGGCATCAAGGGCGGACAGGTTTACGGCGAGACCGACGAGATGTCCTACAACATCGTCAAGGACCCCATGCATATCCGCGACCTCCACGCAACGATGCTGCACGCCCTCGGTCTCGAGCACGAACGCCTCAGCTTCAAATTCCAAGGTCTCGATCAACGGCTCACCGGCGTCGATCCCGCCAAGGTCGTGAAGGATCTGTTTGTCTGAGTCTCCGGCTTGGCCTTATCGCGGGCTTTCCGACTTCTCCCACTTTTCGAAATCGTAGGTCAGCCTGCGCCCGTCATGCTGGATCAACAGCGGCCCGCCGGTCTTTTGATAGACCATCGGGTTTTTGTGTAGCAGTTCCTGGGAGAAAACGAGGGGCACGCCGTCGACTTTGAGCTGGTCCTTGTAGGGTTCCTGGTGGGGCTGCCAGGTGAACTCCATCAGCTCGCCCGCCAGCGTGCGGTATTTCATGGACGGAACCGGGGCGTCGATTGCGGAAGCATCGAGTTTCGTTCGCGTTTTGACAGCCTCCGCGAACCGGTCGAGTTCGGCGTCCACCCCGCCGCCTGCGAAGGGTTTGAGTTCGGAGGTCTCCAGGATCCAGCCATTCTGGCGGCTATCGCACCAGAGCATGTCGTTGCTGCCCCACTTTTTTCCCCATTTGCAGGGTTTGATGCTGAAAAAGCCCATCAGCATCGAGCCGTTGTGGCAAAAGACCCAGCCGTTTTTTTCGATGCGCTTGACGATGCTGCCGGTGGCGGGGAACGGCGCGTAGAGCTTGTAGTAGGGATACTCGAACTCGCGGTTGCGGACCTTCACCTTCCCGGGCACGGCGTAGAGTCCTAACAAGGTTTCCTCGTGCTGCATGTATTGGCTGAATCCGTTCTCGCCGTAGCCCAGCGTATTCGCGCGTTTTTCCTGCAGGGCATAGGGTCGGTAGGGGTTCTCCATGCATACGGCGAAGGTGGATGAGGGCTTGTTGGAAACCCACTTGAGCATGTGGCGGCGTGATTCCTTGTAGAGCCCAGAGGTGGGATCGCCGGGCTGATCCCACTGGCTGCAAAGACTGTAGTTAGGGCTGTGCCAGGTCATGCGGTGGACGTTCGCCTTACCCATTCCCGCGACGTAAGAGCGGTGGAGAAATGGCTTCGAACGCTCGGTGGCCACGTTTACGATCAGCTCGGGAGCTTTGTAAGCACCTGGTGTGGCCATCCAGAAGGAATGAATGTAGCCGATGCCACCGGCAGAGATTGAGCGGGGTGCGCCGAAGGAAACCCACGCTGCAGCTGCAGTTGAAGCCATGGCTTCCAAGCCCGTATCGGTGGAGCCCCAATACTTCGCCCGTGAGGCGGAGCCGATGTTATAGCCCTGGTTCCAGGTGCAGGCGATGTCCAGCATCATCGCGTCCAGCGTGATCGTCGCACGGCGGCGCATTTCCTCATCCTTGGCATACTCGGCGAGCATTCTCACTGCGGATAGATTCACCCCCAGGTAGATCGTCGCCCCGTACTCGCTGAAATTCCTCGTGGTGATTTCCTCGAATCCTGAGAAGAGCCGGGCTTTGGTGGCGGTCTTGATTTGTCCGGCGTTCTGACCGGCGCGGTCCACGAGTTCCGGCCATTCCTCCGCCGCGAGAAATCCGGAGGCGTCCATCATGAGCTTGTAGTTCCACGCGCCGCGGGCATAGCCGATGAGCGCCTTGTGGTCATTGTAGAGCGCCACATAGTCGCGGATCTTGTGGGCGGTGGCCTGCGGGATCTTGTCCTTGCCGAGGAAATAGGTGTTTACCAGCGCCGCCTTGTCGAAGGGATCGAGTGCGGGTCCGGGGCGTTTCAGGGTGCTCTTATCGGTAGCCTTGTCGTAAACAGCCTGTTCGGCGAGCCGGGCGCGGCCCCGGGCAAGCTGAAGGGCCGCCGCCGCGTCGAGCTTGGCGAGCGCGTAGGCGGTGTCCACATTCAGGACGAGACGGGCGGCGTAACAGGGCGCGGCGGCTTTCGGATAGGTCTCGCTGTCCGGATCGGGCTTCACACTTGCCACATAGCGAACCATCGCCGCCCCGCGTTCCTCGGGGGTCTTTCCGTCGAGACGCACGGGCTCAGCCTGGACGTGGAGTGCGAGGCAAGCGGCGGCCAAGGCGGAAAGGCGGAACATGAAATCTCAGGGTTGGATCTGATAGGTCATGCCAACCTCTGTGGGAAAGTGGAAAAGTCCTTGCTTGTCCGCGTTGATTCTGGCGGTGCGGCCGTCCTTCTCCTTGAGGGTGACCTCGGTTGGATTGCCGTGCAGGCGCAGCACGGCGGGATTGCCAAGTTGTGAAACCACGTCGGCGGAGACGAGTTTTCCTTCTTTCCAAACCGCGCCGACTTCGAATCCGCCGCGCGCCTTGAGGCCGCGAACACTGCCGTTTTTCCATTTCGGCGAGACGGCCGGCAGGATCGAGATTTCTCCGGCGTGGGACTGCACCAGCATCTCACAGATTCCGGCGGTGATGCCGAAATTCCCGTCGATCTGGAACGGCGGGTGGGTGGTGAACAAGTTGGCGAGCGTGTTATGGGTGAGCAGACCGCGGATCATTTCGCCGGCCTTCTCCGGTCTGGCAAGGCGGGCCCACATCGCGGTGCGCCAAGCCCACGTCCACGAGCGGCGGGAGTCGCCGGAAGTGCCGCGCGATTCGAGTGAAATGGCTGCCGCCTTGGCGAGGTCCGGCGTGCCGTGCAGCGTGAACTGGCGGCCGGGGTGCAGCGCGAACAGATGCGAGGTGTGGCGGTGACCGGATTTTTCCAACTCCGGCCGCTCGCTGGTCCATTCCATGACCTGGCCCCACGAGCCGACAGCCGGACCTAGCAGTTTCTCACGGGCGGCAGTGATCTTTTCAACCATCGGATCGGATTTCCCGAGGACCTTGGCGGCTTCGAGGGTGTTCGTGAAAAGATCCCAGACGATCTGCTGGTCATGGGCGACTCCATCTTCGCGCGGGCCGTGCTCGGGCGACCAACCTTTCGGGACCACGAGTTTGCCGTTCTTTTCGACGAGGTGGTCTAACCAGTATGCGCAGACATCGCTGAAGATCGGCCACGCGGATTCCTCGAGAAACTCCCGGTCTCCGGTGAACGCGTAGTGTTCCCAGAAATGCTGGGCGAGCCAGGCGGAGGAGGGGAGGTTCCACTGCCAGCCGTTGCCGCCGTAGATGTTGACGGAGGTGCGCATCGTCCAGCCGGGAGTTTTTTCGCCGAAGGCTTTGAGGGTCGCCTCTCGGCTGCCCGGGATCATCGCGGTGGTCCAGTTGAAAAGCGGCAGCGCGCACTCGGATAGATTGGCCGGCTCGGCGAGCCAGTAGTTCATCTGGATGTTGATGTTCGTGTGATAGTCCGCAAACCACGCTGGTTTGTTTTGGTTGGCCCAGAGTCCCTGCAGGTTGGCGGGGAGCAGGTCGCGCGAGCTGGAAATGAGCAGGTAGCGGCCGTATTGGAACATCAGCGCTTCCAAGTGCGGGTCCTCGGCACCGTTTTTGTAAGCTTCCAGGCGATTTTTGATAGAAGGGTCGGCGGGAGGCGGGCCGATCTGGAGATCCACGCGGCCCATCAGCTTTTGGAAATCCGCGAGATGGCGTTTTCTGAGGTCCTCGTAGTTGATCGCGGAAGCGGCGGCGGCCTGCTTGGACACGACGCCGACGGGGTCCACGGCACTGCGGAAGTTCTTCGCAGGATCGAGCGCGTAGTCGGTCGCGGCGGCAAGGACGAGGGTGGCGGAGTTTCCTTGAAAGGTTAGGCTGTCGCCCGCGGTTTCGATCTTGTCACAGATCAGCTTGAGCATTGCCGCCTTGCGCAGGCCGTTGGCGAGGGTTCCGGAAAATGCGAGTTGTCCGTTGGCGGCGGTCGAGGGTTCGTTGTGGGCACCGACGACTTTCAGGCTGCCGGAAATTTTTCCGGGCTGGTCCGCTTGGATCCGGATGACGATGACCTGGTCCGGATTGCTGGCGAAAACCTCGCGGGTGAAGGTGGTGCCATCCTGCTTCCAGGTGGTGGTGTGGATGCCTGTGGCGAGGTCGAGGCTGCGCGAAAAATCCGTGGTTTTCCCGTCCGGTTTCATTTCCAGATAGAGATTGCCGAAGTTCTGATAGGATCCGAATTCCTCCACCTTGTAACCGCCTGAGGGATTGTTGCCGCCGGTCCAGAGGCTGATGTCGTTGAACTGGATGTGCTCCTTCAACGGGTTACCGTAGATCATCGCACCGATCCGGCCATTGCCGACGGGCTGGGCCTGGCTCTCCCAATTGGAAGCGGGAAATCCGGTTTCGTCCGTTCTGGATTGTGGCGGACTGTCGAAGCGGATTTCAAGCGGAGCGGCCTGAAGATGAGCGAGTAGGAGCGAGGTGGCGAGGAGCGGGCGCATGGAGGATGACGGGATGGAACTGGTGGAAAGCGATACGGTGTAAATGTCGGGAATTTTTCCGCGGGATGCGATGGAGGGTGAACTCAGCGGGATGGGGTGCCATACGGGATGCCGCGGCCCGGGGTGCTCATGTAGACCCGGCCGAAGACATTCATGTCGCCTTTGACAAAGCCGCCGTTGCCGAGGCCGCCGTATTGATGGGCGTCGTCGTTGACGCGGGCCCAGGACTTCCCGGCGTCGGTGGAGCGGTAGATGCCTTCGGGGTCGTCTTTGAGCGGCTTGCCCCAGATGAAGACGGTTGGGTAGTCGGTATCGGTTTTCCCCCGGCCGAATCCGAGGGTGGAGCATTGGACGAGCGGGATTTTCTCAATCACGCCATTCACCACCCGAACGGCACCGCCGCCGCCGGCGGGGAGCCAGAGATCCGAATCACGGCCCGGGGCTGCGACGACGACGGTGGATCGGGCATCGACTTTAAGCACCGGCTTGAAGGATTTACCGGCGTCTTCACTGCGGAGAAGCTCGCCGGTGGAATTCCGATAGGCGTGGAAAACATGCGGGTGGATCGGATCGGCGACAGGGCGGTTGGCATCGGCCAAATCCTTGACTTCACTCCAGTTTTTCGCCGGCCAGAGGTGGTCGGGGTCTTCGTTCCGATAGACTTTCCTGTCACCGGGAGTGTAGAGGATGACCTTCCCATCGCACGAGAGCGTGAGCCGTGCGTCGGTGCCGGCTTTGCCGAGAGTGTTAGGTTCGATTTCCTGCCAGGTCTTGCCGGAGTCTGAGGAGCGGCCCATCTCGCCGGAGGAATTCAAGCGGACGACCCGTGCGGTTTCACCGGTTCCGGCGGAAGCCAGGCGGACGTTGAGCCCGTCGGCCACGCGGAACTGGCCGTGTTCTGAATACTTCGCGGGATCCGAGTTGGTGAATCCGGCGTAGTCCCAGATCACGGAAATGAGCGGCCCGCCGGGGATGCTGGCGATGTCCATAGGCACGGATTCCTCGATGCCGGCGACGTGGAATTTCCACGTCGCACGCGTATCCTTTTCGGGTGTTAGGATTTTCTGGAGATCCGTGACGCACCAGATGCCGTTGCCGGAGGTGATGAACGCGCGGTTCGCATCGAAGGGATCAAGCGCGACAGCGGCTCCCCAGTGGATGTTCTGGCCGCGGCCGAAGGGGATGTCTGAATCGACCCGGCCCTTGTCGAGGCCGAAGATGTCGACCCAGGTTTTGCCGTCCTCGTCGCCGCCTTGGGAGCTGTAATAAATCCGCTCGCCCCACAGGGTCTTGCCTTCGGCGTTTTTCTGAGGCCAGTAGATGCCCATGGTGCTGACTAGCAGACGGCGCGGATCGGTTTCCACCAGATCGATCCCGCAGTAGGGGTTGTAGGTGCGGATGAACTGGCCTTGGGTCTCGGGCTTGTCGCTGATGGAGCCGGGAGTGATGTCGGTCCATTGATCCGCTTTCGGGTCGTAGCGGAAAACCCCGCCGCCGGGTTTGCCTTCCGCCTGATAGGTGACGATCAGGCGGCGTCCGGAGAGGATCGCACGATTGGGATGCCACGCATCGTTTGCCATCGAGCCGGGAATTCCCACTTCGGGAAGTGCGGGCAGTGCGCGCCAGGTGGTACCGCCGTCGATGCTTTGATAGATGTTTCCGTCAGGAGTTTTGACCTGGGAGTCATTGCGGCTTTCGATGCGCGGGCGGGACAGACCGAGGTAAAGGACGCGGCTGGCCTGGCCGGGCGATGCGGACATGGGATCCACGATGACGAAGCAAATGCCATTGCCGTTAGCGGTTGAGGCCGGTTGGGACGGTTCTTCTTTCGGGTCTTTCGGAGGAATCGGTTCGCCGGGGGCGAAGGTGCTGACTGAGTTCCAGGTCAGCCCGGCGTGCTTTTCCAAAGCCCGTTCTCGCGCGATCCGCTGAAGAGGAGATTCGGCGAATTCGGGTCGATGGCAAGCCGCTCGCCGGTGTGGCGGCCCCATTTGTTGCCGTGCGCGCGGATATGCTTGCTGACATCAATGGTTCTCCAGGTGTTTCCGAAATCCGCGGAACTCAGGATGCCGGTGCCGCCGCGCCAGTAGGGCGTTCCGGCTAACAGGTGAAGTGTCGCCGGATTCCGCGGATCGAGCGCCAGAGCTTCGATGCCCATGTGGGATCCGTGGTTGGGCGAAAGCCAGTCCAGAAGGGGGACCCACGAGTCGTTGGCCGGATTGAACCGATAGATCCCGCCGACGTCGGTGCGGGCGTAGAAGAGTCCCTTTTTTGTCGGATGGGCGAAGACACCGGAAACGAAGCCCGCGCCGCCCATGGCGACGTTTGACCAATCATACGGGATCGACGGGGTGGTGGATTGCGCGTGAAGCGTGGCAATCTGTGTTAGGAATGCCGCGCAGGCAGGGAGCAATCGTTTCATGCTTACCAATCGGCGATGGTCTTGGATTCGCCGGCGGCGAGTTTGATCTCCCGTGTCTTGCCGCCATGTTGGATCACGGCGATGCCGCCTTTGGTGCTGCGGACGGTTAGGGATGCGGGTTTGCCGGTTTTCCAAGTGAGATCGAGTTCGAACCCACCGCGGGCGCGCAGGCCTTTCACCCTGCCATCGGGCCAGTTGGAAGGCAGGGCGGGGAGGATGTGAAAGATGAAATTGCCCTTTTCGTCCTGCAGGTGCGACTGCACGAGCATCTCGGCGATGCCGGCGGCTGCGCCGAAATTGCCGTCGATCTGGAAGGGAGGATGGGCGTCGAACAGGTTCGGATACATGCCGCCGCCGCTGTGGAAGCTTTCCTTGCCGCCGACGGGTTGGAGCAGGTTGCGGAGAATCAGATAAGCGTGATCGCCATCGAGGAAGCGGGCCCAAAGGTTGATTTTCCAACCCATGCTCCAGCCAGTGGCAGCGTCGCCACGGTGGTTGAGCGACTGGCGGGCGGCATTGAAGAACGCGGTGTCGCGCGAGGTGATGTCGGTGCCGGGATAGGCTCCCCAAAGATGAGAAACGTGGCGGTGCTTGTTGTTAGGATCGTCGCGGTCGTCCATCCATTCCTGGAGCTGGCCGTGTTTGCCGATGCGGTTTGGCGAGATGCGCGGTGTCATTTCGGCGAGTTTGGCGGCGAAGTCCTTGTCGGTCTTGAGGATCTGTGCGGCTTCGACGGTGATCTTGAACAACGAGCGGATGATCTGGTGGTCCATGGTGGGTCCCATGACGAGGCCGCCTTGTTCCGGCGAGTTCGACGGACCGCTGATGAGGGTTTTGGTGACGGGATCTTCGATGAGATACGACGCGAAGAACTCGGCGGAGTTTTTGATGATCGGATAGGCTGTTTCGTTTAGGAATTTCTGATCTCCCGTGAAGAGGAATCGCTCCCACAGGTGGTGGCACAGCCATGCGCCGCCGGTCGGCCAGATGCCGTGGTTGGAGGCGTTGATGGGAGCGGTGCCGCGCCACAGGTCGAAGTTGTGGTGGAGCACCCAGCCGGGGGCGGCGTAGTGTTCCTTGGCGGTCTCGCGGCCGGAGAGCATCAACTCGCCGAGCGCGTCGAACAGGGGATCCGCGCATTCGGATAGATTGGCGAGTTCGGCGGGCCAGTAGTTCATCTGGGTGTTGATGTTGCAGGTGTATTTGCTGTCCCACGCGGGCTTCAGGGATTCGTTCCAGATGCCTTGCAGCGTCGAGGGCTGGCCGCCGGCGCGGCTGGAGCCGATGAGCAGGTAGCGGCCGTATTGGAAGGTGAGAGCGGCGAGTTGGGGATCGTTTCCTTTGAGATAGTCGACGATGCGCTCGTTGGTGGGCCGTAGGGATTCGGCGCTGTTGCCGAGATCGATGTCCATGCGCCGGAACAGTCCCTGGTGGTCGGTGAGATGGGTTGCGAGAACCTTGTCCCAGGTTTTTCCCGAGGCGTTTTCCAACAGCTTGGCCGAGCGCGCGGCAGTGTCGCCGGTGATGTCGCGGAAGTTGGTGAAATTAGTGGCGGCGACGAGGCGGACAAGGACCTGGTCGGCGTTGGTGATCTCCAACTGGTCGCCGTTTGTGCTAACGGAACCTGAGGCGGTCTCGACCTTGGCGATGCTTTCGAAGCGGATGCCATCGGCCTGCACCTGGCCGCGCAGGACGAGGCGGTCGTTTCCAGTGGCGGAGGTGGCCGAATTCTTGTGCGGACTGGAGAGCCGGACGCGACCGTTGATTTTACCCGGTTGGTCGGCGCTGATGCGGAGGAACAGCGCGCGGTCCGGGTGGGAAATGATGACTTCGCGGCGGAACTTCACTCCGTCCGATTCGTATTCGGTGGTTTGGGTGGCGGTGTCGAGATCGAGCCAGCGCCGGTAGTTGGACACCTGGTCAAGGCCCTGGAAGTCGAACCAGAGGTCGCCGCAAGGCTGATAGGCCATCTGCTTCAACGGCACGCTCATGAACTCCTTGCCTGCGAGATCTTCCGCCGGCTTTTGCTTTCCTTCGAACAGCAGTTTGCGGAGTTCCGGCAGGTGTTCCACGGCTCCGGGGTTGGCATAGGAGCGTGGCTGGCCGGTCCAGACGGTGTATTCGTTGAACTGGATCCGCTCGTTGGGGACCGTGCCGAATATCATCGCGCCGAGGTGGCCATTGCCGAGTGGGAGAGCTTCGTTCCAGTTTTTCGCAGGTTGATTGTACCAAAGCATCCACTTGGCCTGGGGTGGAGCGGGGTTGGCGGTGACTTCTGAGAAAACCAGTTGACCGGTTAGGAGCAGGCCGATGGTGGGAAGGAGAGTGCGTTTCATGGGTTGATGTTGTGTCAGAATGAAGACTGTGGAACGAGCGTGACAGGACCGGCCAATCCGGCGGGGAGCAGGGCGGTATCTTCGCGATGATAGTACCAGATGACGAAGCATTTCCGATTCTTTTCCGGGCGAGGTTGGTTTTTCAGGAACCATTCCGGATAGGCCTTCATGGCATGGCCCTTTTCGGCACGGTCCTCACCCCATTCGAAATCGGCGGGGAATTGTTCATCGCCGACGAGGCGGTTGTGCCAAGTGTTGGTGACGGCGATTTCCAACAGGTTCTCGCCGGTCTTGAGGGCGGAAGAAATGTCGAGGGTGAAAGGTGCCTGCCAGAGCACGCCGAGGTCCTTGCGGTTGAGCGTGACTCGGGCAAGGTCGTGGACCTTGCCAAGGTCGAGGTGGACGGGAGATTTGATTTCGGAAATTTCAAACTTCTTCGAGTAGGTGGCGGTGCCGGAGAAATACCTCACGGCGGGATCGGTGTGTCGGGCAAGATCGACAAGTGAAGGCAGGCTGATGGAGCGTTTCGAATCGACCGGCGAATCCAGCGAAACCTGCCACGGCCCGTCTAACGGAACGGGTGCGGCGGGCGCTGCGAGCATCACCGGTGCGCGTTTTCCGGAAGCGTAAACCAGCTCAGCCCGGGAGGCGGAAGCTGACGACCCGACGACCGCTCCATCAGGCAATGCCGTGAGGTTGAGCTGCGAAGAAGTCCCTGGCGTGCCGAGGTTGAGAGGCTTTCCTTCTTCAACGCTGATGCGGGATGGTTTACCGGCGAGGATGTATTCCACTTCAAGTTGTTTGACGACGTTAGGCACGGGATCGCCGCCGAATACTCCCGGAGTGGCCGCTGGGAGACGAATGGCACCGGCGCGGGAAAGGGACTTGAGCTTGTCGGTCACATCCATCCAGCGGTCGGCGGACGAGGCTCCGAAGCGGGCCCTGACGATTTCAAGGGCGGCCCCTCCGCTTGCCTGGGACGCGACCGAGACAACATGATCGGCGGGAAGTGGTGAGCCGCGGAACACCACGAAGATCGAGCGATTGGCGTTGAGAGTGAGATCGACCTCGGTACGACCCTCTTTTTGTCGCCACACCGGGGCGAAGCGGATGGAACCGGATTCTGCGTCCCAGAGTTCAGGGCGCTTGCCGGTGATACGGAAGGATGCGGTGAAGGTGCTGGATTCGTCGTTGGTGTTAGCGACGAAAAACAGGGTTTCATCCTTGGTGTGGCGGGCGGTGCCGGCGATGCCGGAAGCGTCGGGAAACTGAATCAGCGGCGTGATCTTGAAATCGTGGCTGGCAGCTCCCGTGTCCCCCTTGGTGTAGAGTTTTCCTTTTCCAACAGAGCGGACCGGCTCGTCGTTCCAGAGGGGGGAGGTTTTCACTTCCTGATCGCTTTGAGGATAGCCGGCTAGTCCTGGCGAGCCGCCAGGTTTCGCGCAGACGATGACCGCGCCTTCCTTCAGCAAACTTTCTATTCTAGACACGTCCCGCGGCAGCAAGCGGCCGTCATGCGGGATGCCAAGAAACGGATAGCTGCGGCCGGAGCTGAGAATGATGCGACCGTCCCGCACTGTCACGCCCTCTCGGAACTCGTGCCATGAGATGGTA
Organism: Akkermansiaceae bacterium; assembly: GCA_031425955.1. GTDB lineage: Bacteria > Verrucomicrobiota > Verrucomicrobiia > Verrucomicrobiales > Akkermansiaceae > Luteolibacter. The sequence goes on from JANPKJ010000064.1 coordinate 69,018, forward strand.
TCGGAGCCCTGTGACTTGCCGACGCTCACGAAATCCGATGGGGTCTCGCCGGCCTGGAGCAGCGCCTGGGTGCGGCCGAGGTATTGGAAAAACGCGATGCCATCCTTGGCCCACGTCTGGTGGCGGTTGAAATGCGTGCCCCACCAGCCCATGCCCATGCCGGGCTTGTAACGGTCGTCGAACGGTTGATGGACCCAATGGTGGAGGATCAAACGGTTAGCTCCGCTGGCAAAAGTGCCGTCGGCCGACTGTTTGAGAAATTCAGGAGTTTCCGACCATTTGCTGGCGTTAGGCGAGCCGGTGAAGGCCTCGGCTCCCACGACCGTGCGTCCTGCAGCGCGGGCGGCGGAGACGATGGTGGAGTTGATACCACCGGCTTTTCCGGTCCAGAATTCACCCATCGGGATATCAGCAAGAGCGGTGCCCGCGACGGTGTCGAACTGGCCGCCATAAGGCTCGAACTGGAGGTCCATGCCGACGGCCTTGATCTTCTCATGTCCCGTCCGCCAGCCGTTCTCGTAATAGAGAGTGCGGATGAAGTCATCGTGATCCCACTTGAAGCGGGCTGATAGATCTTTGTCGCCGACGATCCGGTTCTGAAGCGCGAGCAGCCAGGGAAGGGGGTCGTAGCCCTTGCGCTGCTTGAATTCCTCGCGGAACGCGGGCGTCCAGCTCTGGGTGCCGGCTTCATAGCTGTCGATGAGGAAATGCTTGAAACTCTTTCCCAGATAGGGACCGAGATGCTCCTTCATGGGTTCGATGACCTGGTCCCAGTGGAAGATATTCAGGTCGCGGCTGAGTTTGTCGACTTCCAGCGTTTTTCCAATCAGATCGTCAGGCAGCGGGTGGGGATTCGCTCCGGTCGGCGCGTGGGCGAGGCGGAAGACCTGCCATTTGCCCTCGGGCGCGTTCCACTCAAGCCGGCCGTCCTTGAATGACGCTGTCAGGTCGATCACCTTCGACGGGTCGATGTCGCCGGAGGCAGGCACCGCGAGGATGGCGATGTCCTTGAAGAAGGTGAAACTGCGTCCGGTGTTTCCCCAACTGCGGTAGGTCGTGGGATCGGGCCGCGGAATTTCGATAGAGACCCGCTTGCCGCCCTCGACGGTGACGCTCTTGGAAACGAGGTTCTGCATGTTTTTCTCCTCGTCGATCCACGGCCCGCCGGTGGTGGAATAGCCGACGGTGTTGTGGAGGCCGATCTCCAGACCGAGGCGTTGTGCTTCGGCAGCGGCGTGTCGGAGGGCTTCCCAGTATTTCGGACTGCGATAGGTCTGGTCCGGCCAGGGATTGTTCAGGGTGGGCTTGTGCGATTCCTGGACGGCGGAGGCGATGTTGAAAATCGTCGCGCCGCCGATGCCCGAGGCTTTCATGGCTTCGAGTTCCTTGGTGATGCCCTCCTTGGAAAAGTTGGATCCCATCCAGTGCCACCAGACGTAGGGGCGGTTCTTGACCGGGGGATTTTTGAAATCCCGCTCAAGTGGGGACTCGCCGGCGTGGGCGAACGCGGCGGAGAGCATGGAGCAGACGAGAATACGAAGCGATAGAACTTTCATGGGTCAGGTGAGGATGTCCTTGACCACCTTGCCCGCCACGTCGGTGAGGCGGAAATGGCGGCCCTGGTGGAAATGGGTCAGTTTGGTGTGGTCGATGCCCATCAAGTGCAGGATCGTCGCGTGGAGATCATGGACATGGACCGGGTCCTGAGTGATGTTATAGCCGAAATCATCGGTCGCGCCGTGGACGATGCCGGGCTTCACGCCGCCGCCGGCCATCCACATGGAGAAGCAGCGCGGGTGGTGGTCGCGGCCGTAGGTTTCCTTCGTTAGAACTCCCTGGGAATAGGCGGTGCGGCCGAATTCGCCGCCGCAGATGACAAGCGTGTCTTCGAGCATGCCCCGTTGTTTGAGGTCGGTGATGAGTCCGGCGCAGGGTTGGTCAACTTCCCTGGCGAGCTTGGGCAGGCCTTGGGGAAGCTTGGCGTGGCTGTCCCAACCGGGGTGATAGAGCTGGATGAAGCGCACGCCACGCTCGGCCATGCGGCGGGCCTGCAGGCAGTTCGCGGCGAAGGTGCCGGGTTGGTTGACGTCCGGCCCGTAGAGGTCGGTGACGGATTTCGGCTCGTTGTCGATGGCGGTGGCTTCAGGGACGCTGGTCTGCATCCGATAGGCCATTTCATACTGGGCGATGCGTGATTCGATCTCCGGGTCGAGTTCGTTTTCGAAGGAAATGCGGTTGAGTCCGGCGAGTTTGTCGAGCAGCGCCCGGCGGCCGGTGCCGCAGATGCCGTCCGGGTTGGTGAGATAGAAAACCGCTTCCTTGCCGGAGGAGAAGCGCACTCCCTGATAGCGCGAGTCGAGGAAGCCGCTGCCCCAGAGGCGGGCGTAGAGCGGTTGGTCGGTCGGCTTCTTGGTCACCAATACGACGAAGGCCGGCAGGTTTTCGTTGGTGCTGCCGAGGCCGTAGTGGATCCATGAGCCGATGCTCGGACGGCCGGCGATCTGCGATCCGGTCTGGAAAAACGTCATTGCCGGATCGTGGTTGATCGCCTCGGTGAACATCGAGCGGATCAGGCAGAGATCGTCGATGACGCCACCGGTGTGGGGGAGGAGTTCGCTGAGCTGGGTGCCGTTTTGTCCGAAGGGGGAGAATTTGAAATGGGAGCCGGCGAGCGGGAGGATGGACTGGTTTCCGCTCATGCCGGTGAGCCGCTGGCCGGCGCGGACGGAATCCGGTAGTGGCTCGCCATTGCGCTGCCGGAGCAGCGGCTTGTCGTCAAACAGGTCGTGCTGGGCGGGGCCGCCGCTCATGAATAGATAGATGACGCGCTTCGCTTTGGGGGCGAAGCCGGGAATTCCGATCGGCATGGATGATGCCGCGGAGGCCTTGCCCGAGAGCAAGGATCCGAGCGCAAGTCCGCCAAGGCCGCCGGCCGTCTTGGAGAAGAAGTGGCGGCGGGTGACGAAGAGCGGGTCGAGTTCCGATGACATGGAATTACCGGAGGGTGATGGCTTCATCGAGATTGAGCACAGCATTGGCGAGCACGGTGGCGGCGGCGAGTTCGACAGGCGGGAGGTCGGCGGGAGCTGCGAGATCGCCGACCTTGAGGAAGGAGGCGGCTTTGTCGGGTGTTTGTTGGAAAATTTCGAATTGTCCGGAGTGGAGCTCGCCGAGCAGGCGGATTTCCTGCTCCGAGGGATCGCGTCCGAGGGTTTCGCGGAACAGCCAGCGAGTTCGGGCTGCCAGGTCCGGCCCGCCTTCACGCATCATTCGAATGGCTAGTCCGCGCGAGGCTTCGACGAACTGCGGGTCGTTGAGCATGACCAGCGGTTGCAGCGGGGTGTTGGTCCGTTGGCGGCCGACCGAGCAGACATCGCGGCCGGGGACGTCGAAGGCGAGCATGCCCGGTGGTGGGGCGGTGCGGCGCCAGAAGGTGTAGAGACTGCGCCGATAGATTCCCGGCGCGGTTTCGCGTTTGTATTCCGGCAGGAAACTGTTGAGCACCTTCCATGCTGCGGAATCCGGTAGATAGGGCTTGGCGGGTGGTCCGCCGATTTCCGGGTGGAGCAGGCCGGAGAGGGCGAGCGCGTTGTCACGGAGTTCCTCGCCGGACAGGCGCTTGGCCGGGCCGCGGGCGAGCAGGATGTTTTCCGGATCCTTCTGCCGGAGGGTGGCGGACATTTTCGAGTCCTGGCTGTAAGTGGCGCTGAGGACGATCTGGCGGCAGAGGCGTTTCATGTCCCAGCCGTGATTCACAAAATCCCGGGCGAGCCAGTCGAGCAGCTCCGGGTGGGATGGAAGGGATCCTTGGGAACCGAAGTTGTCAGCGGTGGCCACGATGCCGCGGCCGAAGAAGTGCAGCCACATCCGGTTCACCTGGACCCGTGCTGTGAGTGGATGATCCGGAGCTGTTAGCCAGTGGGCGAGCCCCAGCCGGTTGCGCGGTTGGTCGGCGGCTAGCGGTGGGAGCGCGGCGGGGGTGACGCGCGGAAGCGGATCGCCTTCCGGGTGGGTGTATTCGCCGCGGGCGAGAATCCGCGCCGGGCGGGGCTCGGCCATTTCCTTCATCACGGGAAGTTCGCGGACGCCGTCCATGGTCTTGTGCAGGTCCGCGCGGAGTTTGCGGAGTTCGGCGGAGTGCTTGCGGAGCTCGGGATCGACGGCGGAGAAATAGTAGTGCCTCAGCGTGGTCAGGCCGTTGGCGTCGCGCGGAGTTGATACTAGCAGCTCTGCAGGGTTTTTGTTCTCATGCAGTGCCGTCACTTCCAGCCCGCTTACCGCGCGGGTGATGAGGCGGATGTCATCGACCGCGCCGCCGCGCAGGCCGGAGTCGCGGACCCGCTCGCCGAAGCTGAACCCCTTGCCACCGCCGGAGTTCTTAGTGAGCTGGTCGCGGATGATTTCCACGGGGGCCTTGCTGCCGTTGACGAAAATTTTTAATCCGCTAGCCCGGGATGAACCGTCGTAAGTCACGACGACGTGGGTCCAGACTTTCGGAGGAACCGCATTTTTGCCACGGACGGCGATGCAGTTGCCTGGCCACTCCCGGGCGACCATCCAGCGGAGGCGGCCGTCCTCGATGAGGAGCTCGAAGCCGTTGTAACCGGGATCGTATCCGGCGCTGTTGTGGAAGACGATTTGCCGTGGCGCAGTGTCTCCAGGCTTCAGCCAGAAGGCCATGGACATGGGGTCTTCCTGGTTGTCGACGCCGTGATTTCCGAGGTCCAAAGGATCGTCGCCGGTGAAGGATAGGGCCTGGCCGCGGGAGCCGGGGACGAGGGTGTTTTTGGAATCGGATTTCGCCGGGCGTTTTGGGTCAGCGGCGTTGGGGAAGCCGTCATTTTCGGAGGCGTCGAGATCATAGGATCCGCTCAGGTCGGCGAAGGCGGCGGTGGGATTGGCAAGCCAGGCTTGGAAGGCTGGTTCCCGCTCCTGCATTCTCGCAGCGAGGGAGTTTTCCAATCCTTCAATGGCGGCGGTTTGCCGGGCGATCGCCTGATCCTGCCCGGGAGTGGTGAGTAGCTGCGAGGGGTTCGGTTGAATCGAGCCGACGCCGTGGAGCAGTCCCCACTCGTCGATGGAGTTGAAGAACGCGCCCAGCGAGTAGTAGTCCTTCATCGTGAGAGGATCATATTTGTGATCGTGACAGCGGGTGCACTCGAAAGTTAGAGCGAGGAAGGCGGTGCCGAAGGTGTGGACCCTGTCGGAAATGCCTTCCTGCCGGAACTCCGCCTCCACGCTGCCGCCCTCCTGGGTTTTGCGATGCAGGCGGTTGAAGGCGGTGGCGGTGATTTGTTCGCGGGTCGGGTTTTCCAAAAGATCGCCGGCGATTTGCCAGGTGATGAACCGGTCCCATGGAAGGTTGTTGTTATGGGCCTGGACTACCCAGTCACGGTAAGGCCATGCGTGGGTGTCGATGTCGGATTGATAGCCGTAGGAGTCAGCATAGCGGGCGACGTCGAGCCAGCCGACGGCCATTTTTTCGCCGTAGCGGGGTGAGGCGAGCAGTTTGTCCACGGCACGGGCGCGGGCGTCGCTGGATTTGTCTGCCAGAAATGCGTCGAGCTCCGCTCGGGTGGGTGGGAGTCCGGTTAGGTCGAATGCAGCCCGCCGCAGCCAGCGCTCGGGCGAGGCCGGCGGGGTGGGAGATAATGATTCGCTGGCGAGCCGGGCGTGGATGAAGCTGTCAATTTCGTTTTCACCGGATTTCCCGGGCACCGGTACCACGTTAGGCAGTGGGGAAAACGCCCAATGCGGTTCGTATTCCGCGCCTTGCTCGATCCAGCGGGTGAGGATTACGCGATCGGAGCCGGTCAACTGACGAGGGGATTCCGGTGGCGGCATCGCCTCGTCCGGATCCTTCTCGTGAATGCGAGCGATCAATTCGCTGGCCTTGGGATCACCGGGGACGATGGCCTTCGCTTTGACCGCGTCATCGCGGACATCCAAGCGGAGGTCACCTTCGCGTTTGGCGGAATCCGGTCCGTGGCACTGGAAACACTTGTCAGAAAGAATCGGGCGGATGTGCTTGTTATACCCGAGTTTTTCAGTTGCCTGAAGCGGGAGGTCGCAAATCGTGGCCAACAGGCAAACGACGGACATTAATTCAAACGTCAGTCGAATGTGTCGATAGATTGGCGTCACAGTCATCGCGTCGGTCTAAAATTTCTCATTCGAGCTTCAGCACATCAATGCTTTCCGTGCGAAGCGGGCGTGGGATTGAGATACGGAGCTCATCTCCCAGATATTCCATCGGAATCGGGTCACCAGTGCGAAGCAAGCTTGCCTTCTGATACTTCGGGGCGTTTTTCCAGATGACATCCTCCTTGAAAGAAGGGAGGAAATGCACGTAGGCGACCCCCTTGCCGGTGGTGACTGGAGCGTTGACGGAGTCTGGAAACGGGCCGGGGCCGGCACCGATGACCGACTCGCGGTTATGGTTCATCCAATCTACCATTTCCTTCCAGGCTGTTATTGCGGGGGTGGGGATGCTGCCGTCGCCTTTCGGTCCGACATTCGCCAACAGGTTGCCGCCCCAAGCGCGGAGGCGGACGAGCTTTTCGATGACCTCGGGCGCGGTGTCCCATCCATGCTCCTCGGTGTAGGCCCACTTGCCGGCGGGCCAGCAGGTTTCGCAGGTTTCGAACCAGCCTTTGAACCGTTTGTCGGGCAGTTCGCCCTCGCTGTCACCATAGTCACCGGCATCACCGTTGCGGCGGTTGATGACGATACCGGGCTGAAGTCGGCGAACTTCGGTGTTAGGGAATTCCCCCTTGCCGCCGTCGAACCAGATGAGGTCGATCTTGCCGTAATTCGAAAGCAGTTCGGTTACTTGTCCGGCGACGAGGGCGATGCGTTTCGCATCGTGGTCGGCGGGCTTTTGCGGCAGCGTGACCGGTTGGTGATCCATATCGAGTGCCGGACCCCGCATGGCGAAATTCTTGAATTCACGGTCGAACCACCAATCCGGAGGTGAATAGTAAAGACCGACCTTGAGGCCATGCTTGCGGCAAGCGTCGGCGAATTCCTGCACGAAATCCCTGCCGCCGAGAAACTGCGTCGTGCCGATTTCCCCGGGTTTTGAAGGCCATAGAGTGAAGCCGTCATGGTGTTTTGTCACCATGACGGCATAGGTGAAGCCGGCGGCTTTTGCTTGGGCGAGTTGGGTGTCGTAGTCCACCTTGTCGGGTTTCCACCGCCTGGCCCAACCGTAGTAGGTGTTAGGGGTGACGGTCTGGTCTTTCCACGGCTTGTTAGCGATCATGCCCCACGAGAGGTCGCCGGTGGCACCGACCGAGGCGATGCCCCAGTGGATGAAAAGCCCGAGCCCGGCATCGGGAAACCACTGGGCGTCCGGATGTTGATTGGAGCTGACGGGCTTTCGGGTGGATTGCTCGAGGGCCGCTGCTTGGGAGTCGGCGGCTTGGTCGGCGAAGGAAAGGGAGGTGAGGGCGAGTAGCGCTGTGAGAATGCGTTTCATGGTGATGCGGGATAGGACTGACAGGTCGTATAGGACCTATGGAATCAGGGGGATTTGCACGTTGGTGCTGATCCTGCCGTTCTTTTTGTAGCCGTCGGTGGCACCGAAGAGATAGGTGGGTTCGTCGCCCTCGATGAGCAGGGCGGGGCGTTCGATGTTGGAGTTGCTTTTTCCGCCGCCTTCGAGGGCGAAGGTGGTTTCGAGAATCTTGGGATTTGGCGCGGCTTTCCAATTCAACCCGTCCTCGGATTGGAACAGGCAGATGCCGCCGGAGGAACCGGTGAAGGTGCCGACCACGTCGCGGGTGGCGGCGTAGTAGCGGTTGCCGTATTTCTTGCTGAACCAGATGAAGGGATCCTCGGCGACCATCCAGTGTTTGCCGGGTTTTTCCGCTTCGAAGATTTTTCCGGGTGTCTTGAGGTAGGGGCCCTCAGGCTTGTCGGCGAGTGCGGCGCCATAGCGGACGTTGCCCCCCATTTCCTTGCCCTCGATGTATTGCACGGCTTTGTAAATGAGGACGACACCGCCGTCCGGGCGCATGCAGGCGGCGGGATTGGTGACGCAGAGCGAGTCGAAGGACTTTTTGTCATCGGTGATGTTGACGACCGGTTGATCAAGACGTTTCCACGGACCGGCGGGATTGGTGGCGCTGGCGACTCCGATGCGCTGGTGGTTGCGGTGCCGCGGATAGTTTTTGCCGTCGCCGTAGTTGCCCATGTAGTAGATGTAATAACGGCCGTTGTGGAAGAAGGCGTTGGCGTTATGGGTGACGTCGCCATCCCAGAATTTTTCTCCGGTGGCGGGATTGATGCCGCGGGCGGGGAGGGCGACATTCACATGCTGATAAGGGCCGGCGGGTTTGTCGGAGACCGCGTAGGCGATTTCCGAATGAATCGCCCAACCGGGAGCGAAGCCGACGTTGACGGGCCAGCGGGAGTAGAAAAGATGGTATTTCCCGTCGGGACCTTTCACGGGGGCACCGCACCAGACGAAGTAACCGGGGACGGAAAATCGGTTAGCGGAGGGAAGTGGCTTCACGCGCGACCCCAGATCGAGGTCTTGCGCATGAACGGCTGGCAAAAGGGCGACCATGGCGATGAAAAGAAGTTTCATGGCAGGACTTGGTGGGTTCCCGCAGGCGGGAGGGTGATGTTTTGGACTTTGCCGTTGGCGCGGAGGTCGGCTTTGCCGCCTTTTTCCGAGGTGATGACGGCTTTGGCGAGTTTACCGTTGCGCCATGCGAGATCGACATTGAATCCGCCACGGGCGCGGAGACCGGTGATGGTGCCGTTTTTCCAGACTTCGGGCAGGGCGGGGAGCAGGTCGATCAGGTAGATGCCGTTCTTGCGGACATGGCTTTGCAGGAGCATCTCGGTGATGCCGGACGTGGAGCCGAAGTTGCCGTCGATCTGGAACGGCGGGTGGGAGTTGAAGAGGTTGTTATGGGTGCTGCCGCCCTTGCCGACGGGGGCAAGCAGCCCTTTGAGGATCTTGTGGGCGTGGTTGCCATCGGCAAGGCGGGCCCAGAAGTTGATTTTCCACGCCTTGCTCCAGCCGGTGCCGGCGTCGCCGCGGGCGTTGAGGGAAACTTTTGCGGCGGCGGCGAGTTCCGGCGTGCTGACCGGATTGATCTGGCGGCCGGGATGCACGGCGAAGAGGTGGGACACGTGGCGGTGTTTGTTTTTCGGGTCATCCACGTCCTGCATCCATTCCTGGATCTGCCCCCATCTGCCGATTTGCGGGCCTAGCAGTTTGTCGCGCATGGCGCTGACTTTCGCGCGGTATGCGGGATCAACCCCGAGGTCTTCGGAGGCGTCGATGTAGTTGGTGAAGAGATCCCAGACGATTTGCTGGTCATAGGATGCGCCGGGTTGGGGATCGCGGTTGCCTTCCTGGAGGACGATCTTGTCGCCCTTTTTCACGGGGCCGTGTTCCGGCGACCAACCGGCGGGGCTGATGAGTTCGCCGCCGGGGCCTTCCACGAGGAAATCCTCCCAGTATTCGACAAGTTCCTTGAGCGCGGGATAGGCGCGATTTTTGAGAAACTCCTTGTCGCCGGTGAATTCGTAGTGCGTCCAGAGATGCTGCGTCATCCACGCGGGGCCGGGGCGGTGGATGCCCCAGGTGGAGTTGCCGCCCATCGGGTTGTTCGTGCTGTAGGCGGTCCATCCGCGTTTGGCGGCGATGGCGGGCTGGGCGTTCTTCTTGCGCACGGTGGAGAGGTTGCGCAGCCAGTCGAAAAACGGCTGGTGGCACTCGGATAGATTCGCGGGCTCGGCGAGCCAGTAGTTCATCTCGACGTTGATGTTGGTGGTGTAGCCGGAATACCACGCGGGTTTCATGTCCTGGTTCCAAATACCCTGGAGGTTGGCGGGCAGGCCGCCGGGGCGGGAACTGCCGATCATGAGGTAGCGGGCGTATTGGAAGAACAGGGCGTCGAGGCCGGGATCGTAGGTTTTCTGATAGGAGATGAGGCGTTGGTCGGTGGGCAGGTCGTCACTGGAGGGGCCGAAGTTGGCTGTCACGCGGCCGAAGAGCGACTGGTAGTCGGCGATGTGGTCGGCCTTGAGCTGCCCGAAGGATTTCCCGGACGCCGCCGCGAGAATGCGGTCGAGTTTCGGTCCGGGTTTCTCGCCGCGCCAGTTTTGTTGCGGGCTGTTGGCAAAGTCGGTGGCGGCGGTGAGCAGGATGCTCGCGGCGTCGGCCCCGGTGAGTGTCAGGTTGTTTCCGCTGACCGTGAGTTTCCCTTTTTCTGTGAGAACTTGGACCCGAGATTCGTAGATGAGACCGTTTTCCAGCGTGCCGGTGGCGGTGATGGTATTGCCGGATGCCGAGATGATCGCCTTGTGCGCGTCCGTGAGGCGGATGATGCCGGAGACGGCGCCGGGCTGGTCGGCGGTGAGGCGGATGACCATGACCTTGTCCGGGTGGCTGGAAAACACCTCGCGGATGAAACTTATTCCATTCGAAGAGAAGCCGGTGTGGTGGACGGCGTTTGATAGATCCAACTCGCGGCGGTAGTGGGTTGCTTCGGTGAGATCCGGCGCGTCGATGAGCAGATCGCCGAAGGGCTGATAAGCGCCCATCTTGATCTCGTCGCCGGTCCAGAGGGTCTGCTCGTTGAACTGGATGCGTTCGGTGTCGGTGCCGCCGAATACCATGCCGCCGAGGCTGCCGTTGCCGACGGGCAGGGCTTCCGTCCAATTGGCAGCCGGTTTGTCATACCAGAGCGCGCCGCCACCGTCGGGCTTGGCGGTGACGATGAGGGATGTCAGTCCGAGTGCTAGAATGGATCGTCGGATCATGAAGCTGGTTCAGGGTTTCAAGGTCGCATGGCGGCCGAGATAGCCGAAACCATGAGAAGCCTTGATGGTGGTGTCCGTCTGAAATTGGAGGATTTTGTCTCCTTTGATGGCTTTTTTCGCAGGCTGGAGTTTGATCCGTCCCGTAAGAGTCGGCGAGCTGGCGGAGTCCTCGGTGACAGTGACTCGCTCTTCGTCTCCGAGGCCGCTGACCACGGTGACAGTACCGTTTTCGACCTTTTTATAATCAAAGTTCAGCGGGGCGGTGAGGCGGACGACGAGTTCGTCGTCCTGCCGGACCAGTTCGATTTTCGATTCCGCCCAGGCGAGGTAGGAGAGGGTGATGTTATAACAGACGTTAAACTGGATCCAGCCTTCGGTCCATCCGATGTCGCCGGCTTCGGGGTGATAGGGATAGTGGGCGTTCTTCGGCGAGCCGTCGATGACGTAGCGGGCATCTGCCAGACGGCCGATCCCGCCGTGGTGGAACTTGAACCAGCCGTGTTCGACACCCTCGACCTCGCGCGGGGCGTCGTAGGAGAAGTGACGGCCGACGGGGTTGCGGCCGTGCATGCCGTCGAGGTGCGACCAGGTGAGTTCATCGAGCCGCTGTTGGACTTTGGGATCGGTGATGAATTCGCGGGCTGCGAGAATTGGTGCGGGGAGTCCGATGACGTTGCCCGGTTCGTTCCATTTCTGAGGGGAATCGCCCATCGGGGTCCAGTTGTCCGGTTCATCGCCGAGCTTGCGGAAGTCCCAAAGATTGTCGGAGCGGCGGACGACGACTGCGGCCCATTCGTTGAGTTTGTCAGCCAGTCCTTTTGGGGTGCGGTCGGGATACTCGCGGAGAAAATGGGCGAGGCCGGTGACGGTGAGGAACTCGCTCATGCGCTGGCCCTTGGTGACGAGCGGGTTGTTCCAATCGAGTTCCTTGACCATCCACTCCGCCTGCTGGTAGGCGGCATCGAAATAGAGTTGCGCGTCGGGGCGGTTCTCGCGTTTGGCGACCTCGTACATCAGGAGATTCGGTTCTACCGAGAAGCCGGGTGGCAGCGAGCCCTTGGTGGAGCCGATTTTGGTTTTGAGGGCGAACAGGTTGTGTTCCGGGCTTTCGTCGTAGGGATACTGGTGGTCGTTCTTCGGGTCGGCCCAGAATTTGAAGGCATAGTCGCGGACGGCCTCGTAGTTCTGCTTGGGCAGGTAGGCTTCCAGGGCGGGCCATGCATAGAGGAAGTAGGCGAGCTGGGCTTTGAGGTGCTCGTGTGCGAGCTTCTGGGTGACGATGACATCGGCTCCCCAGTGGATGAGTTTCACGATGTCCGGGGCGTTGTCCGGGTAGGGTTCGAGGGCGCCCCAGAGTTCCTTTTCCATGGGTTTCTCGTATTTGATCTGCCGCGGCATGCGTTCGTAGGCGGAGGGGTTTGATAGAAGCTGCGGGACCAGCGAGTGGAGTTCCCAGCCGAAGTGGTGGTCGTCGCGCCAGCCGAACGAGCCGCGGCAGACGGCGCGGTCGTTGCCGACGTAGTGGCGGCTATCGATCATGAAATCGACCGCATCCTGATAGGAAATGCGCTCCAGCCAGAACGGACCGACGCGGAACGGAACGGAGGTCAGGCCGCCGGCTTCGACGACGTATTCGGCTTCGCCTCCGGGATTGAATGACGAGAAGTCGCCGACCTTGTTCTTGATGATTCCCTTGGCGAGCGCGGTGCCGCCTTGCGCGGGGCGCACGATGAACGGGGTGCCATCGGTGAGCGTGGGGGCGGTGAAACGTTTCGGCTTGCCGAGGTTGAAACCGCTCTGGTTCAGATAGAGTTCGACAATCTGATCCTGGGGAGTGGCCCCTTCCATGGCTGCGGGTCCAGCGGCCTTTGGGAGCGGCGGGAGATCGCCGACTTCGGATGGCCAGACGACAATTTCCTTGATGCGCGCGGTGTCCTGATGGCTGGCGGTGACCCAGACGCGGAGCTTGTCGGTCACGACGCTAACCGTCTGGTCGAAGGCGATGGCTAGGGCGTTCGCCTTGTTGGCGGAAACCTCTGCGGAGGGGATATCCACCCATTTTCCATCGCTCCAGAATTGGACCTTGAACGTCTCCACGACGTTCTTCGCGCCGAAGCCGGTGAAGAGGTGGATGCCGGCGAGTTTGCGTTTTTCTTCCAGATCGAGCGTGATCCATGACGGTTCGGTGGATTTCTCGCTGACCCAGCGCGAGTCGTCGGTGATTTTGCCGTCGATGGCATTTGCGGCGGTATACTTTGGTAGACTGGAACTGGCAGCGGCTGATTTGACCTTGAGTGGCTTGGGCGCGGGCGCGGCGGATGCCGTGGCGGTGAGGGCAAGCACGAAGAGTGTTAGGTCGAGGGGCTTCATGGATGTTTCAGTTCTTGGCTGTGGGTGAATCGGTGCGGAAAGGAACGGCGGGAAGGCCGTCCTGGTTGAAAAGATCGACTTCGGGCGCGTTGGCCCAGCCGTAGCGCACGGCGACGGGCTGGCGGACCGATGGACTGGAGACTTCGACAGTATTGCCGCGGACGGAGGCATCGGCGGGGACGAATTTGCCATCCGCGCCGGCGATGGTGAATCCCTTGAGCGCAGCCTCCGGTTTCAAACCGGTGCCGGTGCTGGTGAAATGAATGACCGCCTTCTCCCCGGCGCGGTCCATGAATTTGTAAACCGGGCCGGACCAGGTGATGGGCTCCTTGTAGGCGATCGCGCGTGCCGCCAGCGCGAGTCTCTGGCCGACGGGTTCCTTGACCGGGGGGTGGATGTCGTTAGTAGTTGCATGATCGGTGATGACAACCATGCCGGTGTTAGGAGTCTTTTTCCAGACGTTGAACTGAATCTCGCGGAGCTCCGGTGTGATGGCGTTGAACGGTGGAAGCTGGACGAATAGGAAGGGGAGATCCGGCTGATTCCAAGCAGCGCGCCAGTCGGCGATGAGGGTTGGGAAGAGCTTGGCGTATTGCGGGGGATTTCCCCGGTTGGACTCGCCCTGATACCAGATGACGCCGCGGAATGCGAAGGGCTGGAGCGGTGCGATCATTCCGTTATAAAGGCTGGCAGGACCGCGGCCTTTCGGGTTTCCGGCGAGGGTGGGTGGCTTGGACGTCTTTCCTCCGGCGGCGTTGGCTTGTGCGTATTTCGCGGTGGCTGCCTCAAACGCCAACCTGGCCTTCTCCGGATCGTAGGCGGCCTCCGCCTGTTTTTGGCGGGCGATGAGGTCCTTGAGCCCGGGGTGGGCCAGTAGGGATTTTTCGCTGATCCATTTGTCGGCAGCCGTGCCTCCGACGTGGGAGCCTATCAATCCGACGGGGACGTTGAGGGCTTTCTGAAGATCGCGACCGAAGTAGTAGGCGACGGCGGAAAACTCCAATGCGTTCTTCGGATCACAGGGAGTCCACGAGGCGTTGACGGATTCCTGCGACTCCGCGCTCTGGGTGGTGGGAACCTTGAAGAGGCGGATCTGAGGGGCGTTGATTTTCGCGGCGACTGCCGGCCCGTTTGCGGATCTTGCCATGGGCCAGGCCATGTTCGACTGGCCGCCGCAGATCCACACCTCGCCGATGAGAATGTCGTCTAGCGTGACCGTGTTGGTTCCGGAAATGGTGAGGGTCTGGGGCGTGGCACTCGCCTTCATCGGTTTGAGGCGCACCAGCCATTTGCCTCCCTTGGCGGTGGTGCTTACGGATTGCCCGGCGAAGGTGACGGTCACTTTTTCTCCCTCATCGGCGGTGCCCCAGGCCGGCACTTCCACATCCCGCTGGAGCACGGCGTGGGAGGTGAACAGCGGGTGGGGGACGACGAGCGCCTGAACCTGCACGGCGGCAAGCAAGAGAGCGGATGGCACAAGCAGGATTTTTGACAAGCGGTCTGGCACGGGTATTTCGGAGCTGGAAATGGGTCGGAAGTTTCGAACCAGGCTGACGGAGGCCTGATACGTTTACCAGTTGAAATCACGCATCCTATCTAGGGAATCGCGCATATCTGAGTTCGATTCGCAGCTCTCGTTTCAGGGGGAGGAAGGTGTCGTGCGGGCGGAGTCGAACTTTAAATAGGCGAGGCTGATGCACCAACTCGCACCGTAGTTCACCCAGCCCTCGGCGTGGCGGAACGCGCCTTCCGGATTGAAGGGAAACATCTCGCTGCCCGGACCGGAGGAGATTGATCCACGGCAGGTTTCCAGGCGGGCGCAGACGTTGAGTTTGTGGCCGATGGGCCAGCCGCGCTCGATTTCGGGAAAGCCCATTTCCGCCTTGTGGGGTGCGGCTGCGAGGCGCGGATTTCGGCCGAACGCGAAGTCGGCGTGTGAGACCGCGAGCTCCTGCAAGCGTGACTTCAGCGCGGGGTCGTCGATCACCCAGGATACGGCGGTCGCGATGGCGGGAAACGAAACCCAGTTACCCACATCGTTGAGTTTTGGAATCGTCCAGTGTTCGGAATCATCGTAGCGGCGGAAGTCCCATATGTTAGCGGAGCGTTTCACCGCCACTTCCGCCCATTCGCTGATCTTCTCCTTGAGCCCGGCGGGGGCGCGGTCGGGGTATTTCTGCAGCAGCCAGACGAGGTTGGGGATGGTCCTGTGCTCGCTCATGCGGTGGCCCTTGGTGGAGCGTGGGTCATTCCAATCGATGTTTTTGACGATGAATTCCGCCTGTGCGACCGCAGCGTCGAGATACTTGGCGGCATCGTCGCGCTTTTCGCGTTTGGCGACTTCGTGCATGAACAGGTTCGGCACGATGGAGTGGCCGGGCGCGTGGCGACCCTTGTAGGGATGGAGGCGACCCGACATCGGGTTCTGCCCGGTCGGTGGCGCGTCGTATCCTGCGGGGTTCCACCACTTGTCAATAGTCAGGGATTTCTCCCAGTTGGCGAAGCAGAAGTCCCGGCAACGTTCGTAAAACGATTGCGGAAGCCACTGCTTGAGCACCGGCCAGGCCCAAACCACGTAAGCAATCTGCTCTACTGTCTGGGAATGGATCTGCGGGCGTTCCGGATCACCCATGGGATCCTTGGTGATGGGCTTCATCAGATAGTAACCGGCGCCCCAGTGGATGAGTTTGACCACGTCCGGGGCATCCGGGGAAGGGGCGTCGAGTTCGGTGTAGTAGCTGCGCGTGGCCTCCATCACACCGCCGCTTTCAGGAGTTTTGGCATCGAATTTGAAGGCGGGATCGAGGATGCGTTTTTTATCAGCCTCCCAGTCGATCTGCCGCGGCATGGCGGAGATGCGGGCGGGATCCGCCAGATAGAGAAGGACGAGCGAGGGGATGATCGCGTCGTAGTAGTTCCCATCGCGCCACGGGCAGCCGCCGAAGGCGCTCGGGTGGGTGCCGGTGACGCTGCGGCTGTCGATGAGGAAATCCACCGCAGGCTGCCAGTATTGTTCGCGCCAGATGTCGGGGCGGATCAGGAACGGATCGCTGATGCCGGGCGTGAGTTCGCCGCCGCGGATTTCCACGACGTAGCGTGCGGGCGATGCTGCCGGGAGGAAGGTGCTGAAGTCCCCGATGTTGCCGCGTATTTCACCTCGGTGGAGGATGTTCTTGGCGTCATCCGCGCGGCGCACGATGAAGGGGGTGCCGTCCGGCGAGATGGGGGCTGTGAATCTCTTGGGCTGGGCGGTGGCGAAACCGATCTGGTTCAGAGCGATGAGATGGGCGCTTCGGCTAACAGGTTGCTGGGTTTTTGCGGGTGCCTCCGAGTGAAGCGGGCAGGCAAGCAGCAGGAGGATCGCGGATAGTTTTTGAAACATGAATGGGTAGGGGCTGGTTTCAAGGTTGCTGGGCGGTATTTCCAAACGGATGAAGCGTCGGGAACTGTGACCGGTTGAGGAAGGGGATTTCCACCTCGTCCACGTCCAACCATACGGAGCCCATGGAATTCTTATCGCTCAAATCGCGCATTGTTTCTGCGAAATTGCGCTTGGGGCCGGTTGAGGGCCGGGATGCATCCGATCCCTGCCGGAACTCAAAGTGCTGCGCCTGCGGGCTGACGGATGATGGCCATCCACGTCGGGCACGATCAACGATGCAGGCCGAAGCCGAGGGGAAACAGCGGGTCCTCGTTTTTGATTTTCGAGAGCGGGATCTGATCCATGGTGCGTGGCCAGGTAAACGACAGCTTGCCTTTAAACGGGGCGCTGCCGAACAGCACATCCGAAACGCCCTCTCCCTCGGTGCCGGGGAGCCAGGCTGCGACGATGGCGTCCGCCTGTTCGGCAACTTCCCCGAGAATCAAGGGCCGGCCGGACAGGACAACGACCACCACCCGCAGGCCGGCGGATTTGAGCGCGCTAACGGACGCGGCGTCCTCTTTAGAAAGGGACAGGTCCTCGCGGTCACCTTTCATTTCCGCATACGGGGGTTCGGAAACCACCACGATTCCAATGTCCGCGCCCTTGGCTCCGGAGCCGTCCTTGGAGAAGGTGACCTGGGTCTTGGGGCTGACGGATTTCCTGATGCCGGCGAGAATGGTGGTGCCGCCGGGGGTGACCGGGCCGGATTTTCCCTGCCAGTCGATGGTCCAGCCACCGCACTGGATGCCGAGGTCGTCGGCCGCGTGGCCAGCGACGTGGATGCGGCCAGTGGAAGTGGAGAGCGGGAGCAGTTGGGCGTTGTTTTTCAAGAGCACGAGCGTCTCGGAAACGGCTTTGCGGGCGACGGCACGGTGTTCAGCCGAGCCGAATTGTTTCTGAAGCTCCGTGTCGGGTGTTAAATTGGCTTTTCCATTGAACATGCCACTGGCGAATTTCACGCGCAGAATGCGGGTGACCGCGTCGTCGATACGCGACATCGGAATTTGCCCCTCGTTCACGAGGTCCTGGAGAGTGGCGGTGAATTCCTTGTAGCGATCGGTCACCATGACCATGTCCATGCCCGCGTTGATGGAAATCTCGATGCACTTCTTATAATCCGCCGGGGTCACTTGTCCGGCGGCGTTGTTACTGGCCACTGCTGCGCTCCCTTTGGCGGGTGCTACAAGTTGATCGATGGCGTTGTAGTCGGAGATGAGGAATCCTTCGAACCCGAGTTCCTTTTTCAGCACGTCGGTGAGCAGGTATTTGCTGCCCGAGCACTTCACTCCGTTCCAGCTGCTATAAGACGGCATGATGGTCGCGACGCCCGCATCGATCGCAGCCGGATACCCCGCCATGTGGACTGCGCGCAGGATGGCCTCGTCAATCCGGGTGTCACCCTGGTCAAGCCATCCGTCCTGGCTTGCGGTGCCGTAGGTGGTGCCGCCGTCACCGATGAAGTGTTTCGCGCAGCCGACCACCGCGGTCTTGTCTGATAGATTGGCGCCTTGCAAGCCTCTCACCGCTGCGGCTCCGAGGGTGGCGACCACGCCCGGGTCTTCTGAGAATCCTTCGTAGGTGCGGCCCCAACGGATGTCCTGTGGGACCGTCACGCAAGGGGCGAACGCCCACTGAATGCCGGTGGCACGGATTTCCCGCGAAGTGATGCGGGCGACTTCTTCCACAAGATCCGGATTTCGAGAGCAACCGAGCCCGATGTTGTGCGGGAAAATCACAGCTCCCAACACGTTGCTGTGGCCGTGAACGGCGTCGATTCCGTAGAGCAGGGGAATGGCCAGACGGGTTTGCAAGGCACGTGTCTGAGACTCCTGATAGGTGGCGGACCAGTCTGCCAGCGTGTTGCCGTTTTTCGGATCCGAGCCGCCGCCGCTGAGGACGGAACCGAGGAAAAGAGTTTTCACATCGTCAAAATCCTTGATGGATCCGAGGTCGGGCTGGGTCATCTGGCCGGCCTTTTCTGCGAGGGTCATTTTTCCGACGAGCTGCTGGATCTCGGCGTCTTGGGCCGTCAGCCATGAGGGCGAAGCGGCGGTGGCCAAGGCGGGAGCTAGCAGAAATGTGAGCTTGAGCGCGGTGCTTTGGAAGAGTGGAGAATCGACGATTTGCATGGTGGATGAAGTGATGAACGCGTAGGTTGGCCGGTCAGTCATTGGGGTGAGGCTTTCAGAACTCCTTCCAGAATGGGCTGTATCGTGGTGGGTTGGGCGACGGCTTCCTTGGCCACAGACTTCCTCTACAGAAGTCATTTATCGTTCCCGGATCCTGAGTGTCCATTTTTCTTATGGGGGAGGCGCGTCTCACTCGAAAAGGGGAGGGTGAAGGGCAATCCCTCGTTTGGGGGATTGTAAATACCCCCTTCCACGATCTCGACGCGAGTGGGTGTCAGGTCTTAACTCTCGTCTTTCACTTAGATCGGCTCCGGTCAGATCGCTGATAAAGCCGCAGTAACTCGAAAAGCCCGATCCGACTGGCCCCGAAACCAGCCTACAAAGGTGGTGATCATTCTCATCGCCAAATCTGACCCGATTTTTCCATCCCCATTTTCTTCAACCCACATAAACCGCAATCATGAAACCAAATCGCACGCTTCTCGCCTTCCTCGGGTCACACCTTGGCATCATCACCGTTTCCATCCTCGGCTCCGCTGGTCTTGCCCACGCCCAGACCTGGACTAACACCACCACCGGCACCAGCAACTGGAGCACTGCCACGAATTGGGACACGAACCCCACCGCACCAGTGAGCGTCAGCACGACGGCCGTCAGATTCTTCGCCACTCCGGGTACGATCATCCCGGCCGCCAGTGCGGTCGTCGCCAACCAAGACATCGCCACGCCGATGATCCTTAATTCCCTCACAGTCAATGGCACTGGTCCCGCTGCTGGAACGGCTCCCAGTCTAACGATCTCCGGTGGGGCAATCAGTTTTGCAGGTGTCAGTCCGGCTCTCAATATCAACGCCGGCTTCGGAACGGCTGGTTACACCGTCAATCTCAACAGCAACCTTGATTTCAGCGCGGACACCGCCATTAACTTCAGCAACCTTGGTGCCTTCATCAATTTCGGTAATGCCGTCACATTCGCGGGAGCGGGAAAGGTGACTTTCACCGGGAATCTCAACAATCGACCCTTGTCGCTCCTCGGGGTTGGTACCTTCACTGGCGACATGGTGCTGAACGGTGGGTCTTCCGTGCTCCAGCTCAATAAGAATGACAGGATTCTCGGCCAAAATGTGGCCACCACTCAGTCGGTGACGATCGCGAGCGGATCCGGAGTCAATCTTGCCTACGGCAATGCGGCTTACACCCAGATCCAGAATTTCGTCGTCAGCGGCAATGGAAACGCCGCCACTGGCACCGCCGCAATCAATGTAACAGCCATCAACTTCGGAAATGGAACGATCGGCGGATTGGCTCTCGCCGCCGATTCCACGATCCGGACAGTATTGCAAAACGCCAACGAAGCGCGGGGCGTCACCATCACCCGCGGAATCGCGGGCACGGGCAAGCTGGTGAAAACCGGCAATGGCTATCTATTCCCAAGCGTAACTTCACCTGCGACGGTGACCTGGGGTGGCACCGTGTTCTCAGCCTACACCGGAAACGTGGAAATCAAGGAAGGTGCTCTACAAACACCGGCCAACCAAAACAGCTCCCTCGGATCCAACGCCGCCACCACCCAGCGCGTCACCGTATCTTCTGGAGCATCCATGGTCCTCGGTGCCGGCACCAATGCCTCGACTCAGCCTCAGAACATCATCCTCAACGGAAATGGAACTGGTTTTGTCGCGAACAACGGCGGATTCGCCGCTCTCGACTCCTTCGGCACGGCGTTCGGAAGCAACACGGTGCGCAGAATCGTCGTCGCTACGGATTCCAATGTGGCGGCCAAGCGGGATGGAAATTCAGCCGGTCTCGCTACGGGCATCCTCACCCAACAGGGCCTTTCCGGCATGGGCACCTTGTTCGTGGGAACCCCCTACGGCAGCGCGACCGGCCCTCTCTATCTGAACCAGGCTGCTTCCGCGTTCGAGGAGTTTCCCGCCTTCAGTGGAAAAGTCGTCATCAACAACGGCATCGTGAACATCGGCCACGCTGACGCTCTGGGCACCTCGCCAGCAGGCCAGATCACGCTGGGAGGTCTCGGTGCCGTTTCACCCAGCCTCACGCTGGATCAGGCGTTCCTGTCCCGCATCGCCAATCTTTCCACCACCAGCGGCGCGGTCTGCCTTGGAAACCCGAGTGCCAACAACCTCGATTTCACCTCCGCTCCCAATCTTCGCCTTGGTGCCATCAATAACTTCACTTACAGCGGCACGCTGACTCCCGCGGGCGGCGTCTATCGTCTCGGTGGCGGCGGTGGCACCCTCACCGTCTCAAGCCAGCTCATCGGATCCACCAGCGTGGTGATCTCCGGAAGCGTTACCCTCAGCAACGCCGCTAACAATTTCAACGGCGGCGTCACCATCGCCTCCAACAACACCGGCCTCGGCCAAACTGCCAGCCTGAGCGTGACGGGAGGCACCGGTTCCCTACCAGCCAATGCATTCGGTTTCGGCGGCTCCGGAGGAACCTTCGCCTACAATGGTGCGCCAGGCGGCTCCATCCAGTCCCTCGGAGCCCTTGCATTCACCACGGGGCAAGCCACGATCTCATCCACTTACGGCACCAGCGGAATCACGGGGATTTCATACACCTCGCTGACACGCACCGCGGGCGCCACCGGCAACTTCGCCACAGCCAACAGCACCAGCAATGTCACCGCCAACTTTACCACCGATATCATCACGGCGGGTGCTACTGCGGTGATGGCCAACGGCAGCGTCTTGACTCTTGGTGGCACGGCTCCCGCCGGCCTGACTGCTGGCACCCAGTATTTCGTCGTGAACGCATCGGGCAACACCTATCAACTCTCCGCCACATTGGGCGGGCTGCCGATCGATTTCACCACGGCCGGAACCAACGTGACCCAGACGGTGGTCGGCACCAACGGCACGCTCAACAAAATCTCGGTCGCCGGCCTTTCGACAGGCTTCGTGGACCAAGGATTGTACTTCGGCGGCACGAACTACGCTTTTAACGACGCGACAGGATTCCTCCGTGCACCGGTTTACGGCACGGATGCCGGATTCGTGACCAGCGCTGGCGCTGCCTCCGTGCCTAGCGCCACTCACCAGCAGATCACAGGTACGCTCTCGGCACAGAACTCCGCCACCTTCACCACCTTGAAGGTGGCCGGTGCAAACAACGTCACCCTGGCATCAGGCCAGACCCTCACGGTGAATGGAATTCTGAAGACCGGTGGGAATGCCTCCACCTTCTCCGGTGGCACCGGCGTGCAGGCCTCGCTCAACTCTGAAATGGTCGTCCGCACCGACGCGGCGGGGGATGCGTTGACACTCAGTATTCCGATCCTGGCAAACGGAACCAACTCCCTGACCAAATCCGGGGCGGGTTCCTTGACCCTCAATGGGGCCAACACCTACACCGGTGCAACCACGGTGGTTGCCGGAACACTCACCGTCGGCAGCACGGGTGAACTCGAAGACGCCTCACCCGTCATTGTAAACGGGGGCACTTACGCGACCAACACCAGCTCCGACACCGTCGGAACGGTGACGCTGAAAAATGGCGTGATCGGAGGGACCGGCATCCACCTGGCTTCTTCCTACGTGGTCGAAAACGGCATGGTCACAGGCCGGTTAGGAGGAGCAGGTGCGCTGTCGAAAACGACATCCGGACAGGTCATCCTCACCGGCGCGAACATTTACTTCGGAGGCACCACCGTTTCTGGCGGCACGCTGACGGTTTCCGCATCGGGCAGCCTTGACGACTCCGGTCCGGTCACGATCGAAAACGGCGCGACCTATGAGACCTTCGGACCCGATTTCATCGGCGACCTCACTTTGACTAACGGAACCGTCCGCGGCCCCGGCGCGCCGAATGCTGCCTCTTACAGTCTCCAAAGCGGGACGGTCAGCGTGCCACTCGCTGGCACTGGCACCATCACCAAGTCCACGGGCGGCACCGTGACGCTTTCCGGTTTGAACACTTTGGTCGGCGATGTGGTGGTCGATGCGGGCACCTTGGTGTTGGCGGATAACGCGAGGTTGAGCTTCCAAATCACTGGCACCTCCACCACCAACAGCGTCAGCAGTACGGGCACCGTTCAGTTCGACGGCGATTTCGTGATCGATCTGATCACGAGCCTTCCCGATCTCACCGCTGGCAATGAATGGCTGCTGGTCAACCCGACCCTTAACGAGTCCTACGGCACGACATTCAGCGTGGTCGGTTTCACGGCCAAACCGGATGGATTGACATGGACCAAAGTGGAAGGAGCGAACCTGTGGACCTTCAGCGAGACCACCGGCAAGCTCAGTATCGGACCTGCGGGCTACTCCGCATGGTCGGATGCTAACAATGTCACCGAAGGAGAAAACGGCGATGACGACAAGGACGGCATCATCAACCTCGTCGAATACGCCCTAGGCCTGAATCCACAGGCAAGCAGCGTTCCCGCCGGTTCGTTCGTTGGCAACCTGCTGACCTTCGTCAAGGGCCCGGAAGCCAAGATTGCGGGTGATGTCACTTACACGATCGAAACCTCGACCACCCTGGTTGGCGGATCCTGGACGCCGGCCGCTGCCATTGATACCACCGACGATATCAGCTTCTCGCTTCCGCCGAATCAGCCTGGCGGCAAGCTCTTCGCCCGCCTCAAGGTGGTCAAGCCCTGATCTCCGGCACCCATGAAAGTCGGCTACCTCGTTTGGGGGAGAAAAAATTCCCTCGACGGGGCAGTTGGCTTTCCAGCTCGGGATCTGTAGTCATAAAAGCGACACCACTAAAAACATCCAGCTATCGAAAAACCCATCCCGCGTGCGACCGCTGTCACACCTAGCCTCGTAGGCAATCCACTTCTGCCCGGCAAATGCGATCCAGCAACTTTCTTAAGCCCTGATTCCACACCCGAACGCCGGAATCAAACTGCTAACATTTTGTTCTTATCAGGCTCCTGAACCGAGTTTTCAGAAAACAAGTGAAACATCAACACTGACCCTCCCGTCCCCATATGAAATCGAAAAGAAATTGCCTTTATCCTAGAGCATTCACTGCAATGGCTCCTCTTAGCGCGGCTTTCGCTTTTATTGTCGGCTCCGCCCAAGCCCAGACATGGACCAACAACGCAGCCACTGGAACTTACACTTGGTCCACGGCTGGCAACTGGAATACTGCCGCTCCCGTTAGTGGCACGTCAACCATTGTTAATTTCTTTACCGCGCCGACCGTCCTGCCGACGGGCACGATCATTGCCAACAACGATCTGACGCCAAATCCTTTTGTCCTCAATCAACTGAACATTAATGGCACTGGAGGGGGCAACACTCCGGTTCTCACGATTAATGGCAACGGCATCGCCTTCGATGGCACCAGTGCCCAATTGAACATCAACCCGGCTTACGGCAGTTCCGGTGGATACACGGTCACCCTTGCGAACGCGCTGACCTTCAATACAGCCACTGCCATAAACTTCGGGAACGGCGGAGGTTTTATCAACATGACGGGCGCTTGGGCAGGGGCGGGTGCTGTCACCTTTACTGGTCAACTGCAAAATCGTGCTTTAACTTTGCCTAATGCGGGCTCCACCTACACGGGAAATTTCGTGGCCACTGGGGCAAACAGTGTCGTTAACCTAGGGGGATTTAATTCTGGTCTAGGCAGCAATGCGGCAAACACACAGGGCGCGACGGCGCAAGCAGGTGCTGGCATCAACATCAACTATGGCAATGCAGCCTACACGAACAACCAGAACTTCATAGTGAGTGGAAATGGTAACGCGGGCACTGCAAATGCCGCGCTCAATATCACCCGCATTAACTTTGGAAATGGTAATATCGGCGGTATCGCAACGTCGGGTAACGCAACGGTCCGGGTGAATCTGGAAAACGCCACCGAGAATCGTGGTATCAATTTGACTCGCGGTTTGGCGGGAACTGGTGACCTCACGAAGACGGGCAACGGTTATATTTACACAACCGTTGCGAGTGCGGGTGGCACTTGGGGTGGGACGGCTTACTCTGCTTTAACGGGTAATGTTTATATCAACGAGGGTGTCATTCAGACCGCTTCAGGTAGCAGTAATAACCTTGGTAGCACGGCAACAACCGTGGCTGTGAGCAAAGGCGCCGCCTTCGTGCATGGTGCAAGTAGCGGTGCCTGGACAAACCCACAGAATTTTGTGCTGAATGGTGCTGGCACGGGCAACGTTAATAATAACCTCGGCGGTCTGGCCGCTTATACCACGCAAAGTGCCGACTTCGGCAGTAATGTCGCTGGATCTTTGACGATTCAGACGGATTCTTCGTTAGCTGTCCAACGTACTACGGGCAGAAGCGACTTGGGACTCAATCTGACGCGCGGCTTGTATGGCAACGGGATTCTTAGCTTGAATACCGCTTATGGTGCATCAATGGGGCCGCTTTTCATTGATACCCCTAGTGCAGCGACTCTCACCACCGCAGTGGGAACCTTTAACAGTTACAGCAACAAGCTGGTGGTTAACAATGGTGTCGCGATCATTTTTGCTACGGGTTCCATCGGTGCCAGCACGGCCGATCAGGTATATCTCTCTGGTCTGGGTGGTTTCGGTGGCACGGGAACGCTCAATCAAGCGTTGTTAAGCCGGATCGAAAATCGCGCAACCACAGGGGGCGCTATCGTGTTGGGAGCGAACTCCTCGGCCAATCTGGATTTTACGAATACGCCGAATCTCCGGCTGGGCTCTTCAGGCGGTCGAACCTACAGTGGAACTCTGACACCCGGTGCAAATGGCTACCGTTTGGGTGGTGGCGGGGGGACTTTGACGGTCTCCAGCAACCTGACCGGCGGCAATAGCTTAAATGTTTCAGGTGCGGTCACCCTCACTGGGACCAACGATTTCACGGGCGGTATTACCATCGCTGGCAATCAGATCGGTACTGATCTGGCCGCGAGTCTTAACTTTACAGGTGGAACTGGAGCGTTGCCCGCCAATGCGCTGACGTTCTCCGGCACAGGTGGCACATTTGCATACAAAGGCGCGGCAGCCGGTTCTTCGCAATCGCTCGGCGCTACCAGCTTTGCGGATGGTTCGGGCCAGGTCACTTCGACTTACGGCACCAGCGGTAATACCGCCCTCACGCTGGCTTCTCTGAGCCGCAGCGCAGGTGCAACCGGTGGCTTCACAACCTCTGGCGGAACCAACGGAACCACGAATAAAATCTCGGTCACAGGGTTGGCGACTGGCTTGGTCAACAAAGGTGTTTACTTCAACACCAACGATTACGCCTACAATGACGCAAGTGGCTTTCTGCGGGCTCCCGTGTATGGAACTGACCCTACCTTTGTAACGAGCGGTGCCACTACCAGTGTGGCCAGCGCCACGAATCAACAGATCACTGGTGTCCTCTCGGCGCAGAACACAGCGACCTTTAATACGCTGAAGATCAACGGAAATGCTGCGGTGACGCTCGCGGCTTCCCAAATCTTGACGGTGGATGGCATCCTTAAAGCAGGCGGCAGCTCAGACGTGACCATCTCAGGCGGTAACGGTATCCAAGCCAGCTCCGGTAGTGAGATGGTCATCAGCACCATCAACACATCGAGCAATAGCGTCACCATCTCAAACTCTATTTTGAACAACGGCGGCAGCAGCCTGACCAAGACCGGAGCCGGCACACTGACTCTTTCGGGAACGGCCAACGCCTATACGGGTGGCACCACCATCAATCAAGGCACCGTGGTTATCAGCAGTGGCAACGGGTTGCCTGATGCTGGTGCGGTGGCAATCACCGGAGGCACCTTGCAGCTGAACATCGCCGATACAGTTGGCGCGGTTACCCTTAAAAACGGCGTCATCGCGGTGAACGGCACGGGCCGTTTCAATCTTACCGGCACTTCGTTCGATCTGCAAAATGGTCAGGTCAATGCCAACCTCGCCGGCACGGCTAACCTTGTAAAAAATGGAACCGGCCTCGTCACCCTTACTGGAACGAACGCCTACACCGGCTCTACGACAATCAATGATGGCAGCCTCGTGGTGCTAGGTAACGCTGCCAGGCTGCCCACCGCCACAGCGGTAAACATTACTGCCTCAGGCGCGTCGTTGGATTTCTCGGGTGTCACGCAAACCACCTCGACCATCGGCTCGCTCACTGGTGTCGCCGGCAGCACGGTGCGCATTGGATCCCAGCAATTAACTGTGGGTGACAGTAACTCAACCAGCTTTGGCGGCACGATCATGGGCACGACTGGCACGGTCACGAAAGTGGGCTCCGGCACTCTGACTCTTGCAGGTAGCAATACTTATACTGGAGCTACTTCGGTTTCCTTTGGCACATTAGTCGTGGGCAATGGCACCAGCGGATCACTCGCGAGTGGCTCAGCCGTTACAGTGGCAAGTGGAGCAATAATTGCGGGTAACGCGGGCACGATCGCAGGAGCTACTTCAATCAGTGGTGGTGGCCGCTTGGCACCGGGCAACGGCACAGCCAAGTCTATCGGCACGGAAACGTTCACCGGGACGCTTACGTTTGCCTCCACTTCGATCTTCGACTGGGACATCAACTCGCCTTCCGGGGCTGATCCAGGGCAAGACACGGTCGCGTCGAATGCAGGCTCCTACGATAAAGTGATCAACAACAATGCCACAAAGATGAGTGGCAGCGCTGTCTTCAATGTCATCCTTGGCACGGACAGATCCTTTACGGACGGCTTTTGGAACACGGACAAGAAATGGGACAATGTCTTCAGTGGATCTGGCGTTGCTACCAACCTGTCCAGTATCTTCAGTAGCTTCTCTCTGAACGACACGATTTTGGTCGGCGGACTCGTTCCAGGGGAAGGAACATTCGGGTACGGGGCAACAGGATCCACTCTTACCTGGACCGCCGTCCCGGAGCCCACCAGCGCGCTGGTCAGTCTCCTGATCGGTGCAGGGCTCCTGCGCCGCCGTCGGTCTGCGGTTTGCTGAAATCCTTGATCCTTCGGATCTCTGGCAGACGGGTGATACGCTACAATCTTACCTCTGGAGGGAGGTAAACCGCGGGCGGTGTCTGGTATGGGTTTCCAGACGCCGCCCGCCTCGCTCAATCCAACCGCAGCAAGCCACGCTGAAGCGCGATGCCGACCGCCTCCGCGCGGTCATGCACGCCGAGCTTTTGGAACAGTCCCTTCATGTGGGACTTGATGGTTTCTTCGGATACAAACATTGCCACGGCGATTTCCTTGTTAGTCCGGCCACGGGAAACGAGGCGCAATACGTCGAGCTCACGTGGCGTGAGCGATGGCCGGATCATCCGGTCCGCCAGACGAGCGGCGATGGCGGACGGAATGAAGCGGTTTCCAGCGTGGATCTGGCGCACCGCCTCGATGATCTCCTCGCGGGTGGTGTCCTTGAGGATGTAGCCGCGGGCTCCGGCTTCCAAGGCGCTGAAGATGTCCTCCTCGTTGTCGTAGGTCGTTAGGACGAGAGCCTTGACCGCCGGGTTGAGGGCGACCAGCTCTTTGATCGTCTGGATGCCATCACCATCCGGCATGCGGAGATCCACAATCAGCACGTCCGGAGTGGTGATTTTATATTTCTCCACCGCCTCGCGTCCGGTGCCGGCTTCAGCCACGACAGTTAGGTCCGCCTGGGCGTTGAGGATGCTGGCGAGACCGTCGCGCAAGGACGGATGGTCGTCTGCGAGGAGGATGCGGATGGGTGTGCTCATGGGAATCAGGTGGGTAAGGTGGCGGAAACTTCGGTGCCTTGACCGGCGCGGCTGTCGATGGACAAGCTGCCGCCTAACGCGGAGACCCGCTCGTTCATGCCGGTGAGACCGAAGCCCTTGCCGACGCGGGTGACGACATCGAACCCCTGCCCGTTGTCTTTGACGATGAATGTCACCCAACCTTGGCCGAAGCGCAAGGTCTGGCAGATCTCGGTGGCGGAAGCGTGGCGGGGGGCATTAGTCATGGCCTCCTGCCCGATGCGAAGCAAGGCGTCTTCATGGGAAGGGGGCAGCGGTCGTGGAGTGCCTTCGATTTGCTGGCTGAACGTGATTCTTCCGGCGCTCGCCAGGTTATTGGCGAAGCGTCGCAGAGCGGTCACAAGATCCGTCTCGCCTAGAGCTAACGGTCGCAGATTCCATACCGTGCGGCGGGCCTCCTTCAAGCTGTCGCGGACAAGGCCGCGGGCGTTTTCCACATGGTTGGAGGCACTCACCGGGTCATCGCTGAGTTGGTCCCGCACGCACTCGAGTTGGAAGGAAATCGAGGTGAGTCCTTGAGCGAGGGAGTCGTGGATTTCGCGGGCGAAGCGGCCGCGCTCGGCAAGCACCGCCTCGAATTCCCGGCGCTGGATTTTCTTCTCCCTGCGCCGGCGGGCGCGGGCGAGTCCGAAGATGCCGCACAGGAGGGCGATGATGGCGGCGGCAAGGATCGAAACACTTCGTGTCGTCCAAAATGGCGGCGGCGAGAGCAACTTCACATCGGCGGGGGTGCGCGCGAGGATCAGCAGTTTGTCCTCCACTCGCAGGATGATATTGCCGACGGAGTTAATGCGGGCGATGCCGGAGATGCGGATGCGCGAGCCGGGTTGGATTGCGGGCATGGGCAGCTTTGGAACATCGGGGACCAAGCCTCGGAAGATGATGTCAGAGTCACGGAGTTCCAGGGTCGTGCCGTCGGGCCCGTCGGAGGAATCCAGCAGTTCCGCGTCCACGCTGACCCACTCGGCGTCATGGCTGGCATTGAGCGCCTCCCTCGCGCTGAGCGGAGTGGCCACGGGCGGCGTGGTGGTCCCCATGACGGATGCACGGTGGGCGCGGATGAAGGGTTTCAGCTCGCCCGAGCGCGGCCAACCGACGACTTCGATGATCGTGCCGGGTGAGGCGGCGATGGGCTGGGCGGTCTGGACCCAGAGGCCGCCGCCGTCCACTTGGAGAAACAGTCCGCGTCCGGGTAGGGCGAGGGTCGCCACGCCACGGATCCGCACTAGGTCGCCAGGACCCGGACCGTTGGCCTGCATGAGTTCGTTGGGGCGGACCAACCGGGGTTCGGCCGTCTTGCCGCGCACGGGATCGAGCGGGATGACCTCGGCAATGGAGGGAGGTCTAAGAAAACGGGCGGTCATCTGGCGGCCGCGGTTGAAGGTGGTGGCGACCACGCCTTGAACGCGGACCCGGGATTCCGCGAGGTCCCAAGGCACGGATTCCGGAGGCAGCGGCCCCTCAAGCAGAACGTGGAAATTACAGTATTCCGAATGACAGGCGAGGATGACGTCGCTTCCGGCCATCTGCACTTCGTTGACCCAGGTATCGATCGAGACCCAGTCGGAATCCAGACCCGGCCGGGACATTTCCGCGCCGTTGATGGGGCGCGGCTCGGGCAGGGGGCCGGAGCCAATGATGGTCACCACCGGATCCTGCGATCCCTCGCCCTTGATGACCGGAGCGAACATTCCCTCGCCGGTGATGCCGGTGACTTCCACACGGTCGCCCGGTTTCGGTCCCTTGGCATCGTCCTTCACGGGAGCCCGCTCCACAAAGATGCCGGCGCTGCCATCATGGATGAACAGGGTGGCGAAGGAGGGTCTCGCAAAGGTCACCACCGCTCGGATCTTCACCGGCTTTCCAGCTTTCACCTGTTCCAAGGACAGTTCGCGGATTTGTTGGATGGAGGTGAGCGGCGCATCTGTTGTTGGTAATGGACCTGGCTCTGCCGCGTTGGCAGGGAGCATGAAAACCAGGGGGATCATGGCGATTCCGGCCATCCCCGCAGCGAGGATTCTCTTGAAGGAATGCCAGAATCTCATCGCCTGAGTCTGGACGGGAGGATGGGTGTTGGCGATGGCCAATTGAGGGTGGCAGCGGAATGGCGGATAAGATTTTTCCGCGATTCTGTTCATGGCTGGACCGCCACCCTGAGCCGGATGAAACGGTGATTGCTGCCGGCGGGCAGGACGACTTTCACGGTCTGGGTGACGCCGTCGTCCGCGAGGGGTGGCGTGAGCTCGCTGACATTGTCGGTGATCCAACTTCCCACTGATAGAGAGTCGGTCCGTTCCACGGTGAAGGTGACGCTGGCAAGCGCTGCCTTGCTGCGGGTGTAGGTGTATTCCATCTGGCTGCCGTTGATCGCGAGGGTGGCGGGTAAAGAGGACGGAAGCATGGGGTCGAGCCCGAGTGCGAACTCCATCAGGTTCTGAATGCCGTCGTGATCCGGGTCTGCGGAGTTTGCGGCGTTGCCCGCGTCGTCGTAAGACTGGAAGTGCTCGAACCGCCAGTTTTCCAAATCCGTGTGCGCCTCGGTAACGATAAGCGTGCCGGAGGCGGAGCCTTCGTAGAAATCGTCGTTGATGACCGCCGTGACCTCGTAGCTGCCAATCTGATAGGGTGCGGTCTGTTCATCGTTGTAGCGGAGATCGACGGTCCGGTTGGCGGGAGCGGTGGTGGCGGTGGCGGATTTGGCAGTGCCGTCGTAGGTGTGGACGAGGTTGGAAAGGGTGACGCTGGCAGGGGCTTTGGTGACGGTGAAGGTTTGCTCGACCGGAAGTGCGGGAAGGTAGGAGACGTTGCCCTCCTGGCTCGCGCGGACCGTGACATCCCCGACGCCAGTGAGGTTGAGGGTGGAGCCGCTCACGGTGGCAGGGCCGTTGGTGACGGCGTAGGAAACGGGCAGGCCGGAGTTGGCGGTGGCGGTGAGGGCGAAGGGCGCTTGGCTGAAGACGCGGTCTGCGAGTGGATCAAAGGTGATGGACTGCGGGGTGGCGTCGGTGCCGGGGGTGTGGGTGATTTCCACATCGCTGAATTGGACCGAGGAGGTGTTGGTGGGGGTGATGTAATTCCCGGCAAGCACGAAGCCGACGGCATTGTAACGCGGGCTGTAAACGGGTGCCGTAGGTGTGGCCTGGCTGGTGCCGGTGGCGAGTCCGTTGTTGTTGGGCGTGGTGTCGGTGTAGGTGGAGCTGTGATAGACCGTGCCGGGCTTGGAGAGTAGCGAGACAACGGTGACTCCGGTGGCGGTGCGGGTGATGGTTTGGCTGACTTGCAGGGTGACAGTGCCGGCCGGGGCGTTCGCTCCGACATAGGCGGGCGCGGTGTCCACGGTGTGGGCGGCGGTGCCATAAATCGAGGAGGCGAAGTCGCCGTTAGTAGTGCCGCCGAGGCGTTCGTGGAAACTGTTGCCGGCGACGTTTTGTCCCATGGCGGTGTAGCCGAGCCAGTTTGAAACGACGGTGGTGGCTTGGTCGCGGTTGTCGTAGAGACCGTGGCGGAACCAGAGTTGACCGTTGGCGGTGCCAGCCGGAAGGTTGACGGTGGCGTTGCCGGACAGCGCAATGGAGTCGCCGACGTAGGAGAGCGTGAGTGGATTGAAGAAGGCGTAGAACGAGGTGGATGCGCCGCTGGTGTCGCTGCCGTTGGCGGAGTTGAGAAGCGGGCTTGAAGTATTGGGATCGCCGATGGTGGTGTTGTTTTTCACGCGCCAACCGGTGACTGGGTAAGTGAAGGAGCGGCGGGCGATGACCAGCGTGCCGGTGGCGGAACCCTGATAGTTGAAATCGTCGATGGTGGTGACGACCGCATAATTGCCGACGGGGGAGGGCGCGGTGGGGGATCCGGCGTAGGTGACGATGACATCCTTGCCCGGCGGGTTGGTGGTGGCGGTGATGGGTTTCGGCTGGCCGTCGAAGATGGCGGCGAGGTTGCCTAGCGTGACGGTGGCGGAGGCTTTGGCGATGACGAAACTCTGATCCACGTCGGGCGCGGCGAGGTGGTTCGAGTCGCCGGACTGGGATGCGCGGACTACGACGGTGCCCGCGCCGTCGAGGGTGAGTGTGTTGCCGGTAAGGGATGCCGGGCCACTCACGACGCTGAAGGTGACGGGCAGGGCGGAAGTGGCTGTGGCGGATAGAGGGAAAGGCGCGTCGCCATAAACGCGGCCGGGGAGTGCCGCGAAGTTGATGGTTTGTGATGCCGGGGCGATGACGAGGGTGCCCGAAGCGCTGCCTTCGTAGGTCGCGTCGTTGATCATGCCGATGACCGGGTAGCTGCCAGCTGCGGCAGGGGCGGTGGGACCGCCGTTGTAGGTGAACTCGACGGTCTTGCCGGACGGGTTGGTGGTGGCGGTGGCGGATTTCTCCGAGCCGTCGTAATTCGCGGCAAGGCTGCCGAGGATAACGGTGGCGGGAGCCTTGGTGACGGCGAAACTTTGAACCGCGTCCGGCGCGGGCAGGTAGGTCAGGTCTCCAGCCTGCGAGGCGCGCACGACGACGGTGCCGATGCCTGTCACCGTGAGCATGTTTCCTGCGAGCGTGGCGGGTCCGCTGACAAGACTGAAGCTGACCGGCAAGCCCGAGCTGGCGATGGCTGCCAAGTTGAACGGCGCGGCGGTGACTGGGTGATCCGTAGGCGCGGGGAAGGTGATGAATTGCGATTCCGCAGTGACGCCGGGGATGAAGGCGACCTGGATGTTGGAGAACTGGGCCTGTGCGCCGGTGGCGGCGGTGTAGGATTTTGCGAAAGCGAAGCCGGCGGTGTTGTAAGTTGGGTTGTAACCGGTATTCGCTGTGATGTTCGCGCCGGTGAGCACGCCGTTGTTGTTAGGCGAGGTATCGGTGTAGGTGTAGTTCATCAGCACCGCGTTGGTATCGGTGCGCTTGACGAGGAAGGTGAGAACCACGCCGGTGGCGGTGCGGGTGATGGTTTCCTCGAAAATGAACGGCGGCGTTCCGGACGGGGAATTGAGGCCGACCGGAGCGGGGCTGGCATCGGGAGTGCGGGGTGTGGCGTCGGTGCCGCTGCTGAACGGGCCGCTGCCGTTGGTGATGCGCTCCTGGAGCGAGGTGACCATGCCGGCATAACCGGACCATGCGGTGATAATGTTAGGTGCCTGGCCGCGGTTGTCGAAGAGGCCGAAGCGGAACCAGTTTCCTTGGCCGACGACTCCGGCTGCACTGAGCTGGAAGCCGCCGGTGAGGGTGATCTTGTCGCCGGTGTTGGCGAGGGTGATGGGGTTGAAAAAGGCCTGGAGGGTGTTGGTGCTGAAGGTATCCGCGCTGTCGTTGGGATTGAACAACGGGCTGGGCGTCGAGGTGGCTGTCACCTTGCCGGCGATGTTGGAGGCCCAGCCGGTGATGCCGGTGGGGGTGAGGGCGACTTGGCGGATGACGAGAGTGCCGGTGGCGGTGCCCAGGTAATTGGGATCCGTGGCGGCGACGACGACGGGGTAGCTGCCAGCGTAGGTGGGCGCGGTGGCGGAGCCGTTGTAATTGACGGAAATCGCAACACCCGGCGGGGTGGTGGTGACGGTGATGGCCTTCGGCGTGCCGTCTGCGCTGTGGATCAGGTTTCCTAACACCAGTGAGGCCGGAGCCTTGCCGATGACGAGCGTGCCGGTGGCGGAGCCGGTGGAAACGGGATCGCTGACCACGGCGGAGACGGCATAGCTGCCGGCGTTGGTGGGAACGGTGGTGGAGCCGTTGTAGGTGACGGTGACCGGAGTGCTGGCGGGAATGGTGGTGACGGTGACGGGTTTCGGTGTGGTGTCGTAAGTGGCGCTGAGATTCGAGAGGGTGACAGTGACGCTGGTGGGATCGCCGAGGGTGACGTCATCGAGCGAGAACGCGCCGGGGGTGACGGAATTGACGGTGCGGCTCTCGATGCGCAGGCCGGTGAGGTCGTCGATGGTGGCGAGGCCGATTTGCGAAAGCGGGACGACCAACCGCTGCCAGCCGATGGTCGCAGGCACGGTGATCGGAACGGTTTCGAGGGCGATGCCGCCACGCGAGACACCGATTTGCAGGGGCGGCGGTGCGACCGTGCCTCCATGGACCCAAAAGGTGAGGGCGGCGAGACCCTGGAGCGAGCGGCTGGAACAGGTCAGGGAAACACCTTTCCCCGAACCCGCCGGAACGGAGATGGCCGACGTGCCGCGATAGACGGGATTCGTGCTGAAAAGCGAGGTGCCGCCGGTGCTGGCATTGGTCCAACCGTTTCGCACGGCGTCGTCATAAACGACTTGCGACGGTTGGGGCGCGGGCGTGGCGGGATTGGAGAAATCCCCGTAAACCACGCCGCGGCCGCTGGTGGCCAGATAGACCCGGCCGTAAACGCGCGGGTCGCCGGCGATGTCATTCTGATAGCCGAAGTTGTGCAGGTCATCGTTGATGCGAACCCAGGTGGCACCGGTGTCGTCGCTGCGGAAAAATCCGGTGATGGTGCCGATTCTTCCCCAGATGAATGCGGCGGGGTGGGAGGCACCCGGCGCTGCCTTGCCGAAATCAAACTGATGGACCTCGGCGACGGCGGATAGCTTGGTGAAAGTGGCGCCGAAGTTGGTGCTCTGATAGATGCCGCTGCCACCGGCCTTGGCCCAGAGGTGGCCGTTGTGGCCGGGCACGCTGCGGAACTGGTTGAATGCCGTATTGACGCCGGTGGCGATGACCGAGAAGCTAACACCGCCGTCGGAGGAGGTGAGGATGCGCTTCTGGGTATTGTCCCACAGATAGAGCCGGTTTCCGTCCACGCGGTCGGCGAGCGGAGTGAGCGTGTTGTAAAGGGTGTTGCGGCGGATGGTATGGTTGGCAGTGTCCGCGACATAGATGTTGAAGCCGTCGGGCGTGGCGGCGATGCCGGTGGGATTGCTGAAGCGGGCGGTGGTGCCCGCGCCGTTGACGTCGCCGGAAGTTCCCGCAAGGCCTGCGACGGTGGTGACGACTCCGGCGGAGGTAATCTTGCGGATGGTGTGGTTCCCGCTGTCCGCCACATGGAAGGTGCCGGCGGTGTCGATGGCGATGGCTTTGGGCGTGTTGAATCGGGCGCTGGTGCCGGTGGCGTCGATGCTGCCGGAAGTGCCGGTGAGCCCGGCGAAGGTGCTAACATCGCCATTGTTCGCGATTTTGCGGATCGCGTGATTGCCGCTGTCCGCGACGTAGAGGTTGCCAGTGGTGTCGAGGGTGATGCCGTTAGGCGAGTTGAAACGGGCGCTGCCGCCATTGGCGTTGGTCGTTCCCGGGACGCCCGGGCTGCCGGCGACGGTGGTAACGACTCCGGCGGAGGTGATTTTCCGGATGGTGTGATTACCCGCATCGCAGACGAATACGTTTCCTGAGGCATCCACGGCGAGGCCGGTAGGTGCGTTGAAGCGGGCGGCGCTGCCGGTGGCATTGGTGGAGCCGGTGAGCCCCGGGCTGCCGGCGAAAGTGGTGACGACTCCGGCGGAGGTGATCTTGCGGATCGTGTGGTTGCCGGTGTCGGCGACGTAAACATTCTTCGCCGAGTCAACCGCGATGCCCGCCGGCAGATTGAAGCGGGCATTTCCGCCGGTGGCATCGGTGGCGCCGGAGACGCCAGCGCCGCCGGCGAAGGTGTTAACCCCGCCTCCGGCCTCGATCTTGCGGATGGTGTGGTTGTTGGTGTCGACGACGTAGCGGACGCCCGCGGAGTCGAGGGCGATGGCGGAGGGGCCGTTGAAGCGGGCGTTGCCGCCGGTGTTGTTGGTGGTGCCGGGAATGCCTGCGGCACCGGCGAGCACGGCGACGCTTTGGGTGTTGTTGGAGTTGGTTAGGGACAGGGAATTCGCGGAAACCGTCCAGGTCGCGCCGTTATCGGTGGAGAGGTAGGCCGGGGAGTTCGGCGGGCACCAGAGGAGGCGCTGGCCGTCGGTGGAGAGGACGACGCGGTTGTGGCCATTGACGACGGGGGCGGGCGTGGTCGGGAATGTGGCCCAGGTGGCACCGGCGTCCTGAGAGTAGTAGGTGCTGCCGCCGTTCTGACGGATCATTTTCGAGGGGGCGAGATCGGCACCCTGGATGATGTTGGTGGAGCCCGCGCCGGGATTGAGTCCGCCACGCGAGGGCGACCGGTCCAGGTGGTCATGCCGGAAACCGGTGTAGTCGCCGATGACGCTCACCAGCGGCGGCCCGGCGGTGGGGCTGTGGAGACCCAGTGGCACGGCCTCCTCCAAGCCGTCGTTGAAAAACGTCCAAGTGCGGGCGGTGCCGGAGGTGGCGAGGTTGGTGGTTTGGAATAATCCGAAACCGGTGTTGAAGATGGCGCGGTTCGAATTGAACGGGTCGATATCCACGTCAGAAACCCAGTGGACACCCGGCCACGCCGACCAAGGCGAGTTGCCGTTGGAGCGGCTACCGTTGCCGTTGCGCAATGTCTCGTTCCAGGTGGTCCCGCCGTCCAAGGAGCGGTAAATTTCGTCACCCGGCCACCAACGATGAAGCGTGGAAACCACCACATGCCCTGCCACGTTCGGATCCGCGCTGATGCCGGAGAAAGAACCTTGGCCGGTGGGAGGAAGGATGGAGGTCCAACTGCTGCCATTCGCAGCCAGTTTGAAGACGCCGAAGCGGCTTGACCCGTTCGACGGGCCGGTCGCATTTCCCCAAGTGGAGTAGAACACACCGGCCGCGTCGAAGGTGCCTTGGATGGGCATCAATTCGGAACCGGGAGTGCTGCCGGGGTGGTTCGGGACTTCCGACCATGTTGATCCATTGTTATCGGAGAACCAGAAACTTTGTGCCGTGGTGGTATTGGCGGCCGCATACACCCGGCGGTGAGGGCCGGGATTGACGTGATTGGCCGGGGCATAGACCACGAAGTTGATACTGGCGGGCGTGAAATTCGTCATCCGCGTCCAGCTTGCGCCGTAGTCGGAGCTGCGCCAAATGCCGGAGTCGCTGGTGCCGAGGAGGATGTTCTGTCCGTTGAGCGGATCCACGGCCATGCGCTCGCCGGTGCCGCGGGCCTCGCCGTTACCGGCCATTTTGAAACCGGAGGTCGCGTAGGAAATCCAGCTCGCGCCGCGGTTGGTCGAGCGGTAAATGCGGGATGGCAGCTTCCAGCTCTCCGTGCCGCCGTATTGGCCGGTGGCGATGTAAACGCGGTTGGCGTCGGACGGATCGAGGCCGATGCTGAGCACTCCAAGATGCTGGAACTCGTTGTTGGTGCCGCCGATGTCGTCGTTGAGGGCGATCCAGCGGTTGGTCGCGGTGTCGAGGCGATAAATGCCGCCGACGTCGGTGCGGGCGTAGACTAGACCGGGTTCGGTCGGGTGGAATACGGTGCCCGTGACGAATCCGCAGCCACCGACCTCGACATTGCGCCACGTGTAGGACTGGGCCAAGGCGAACTGGAAGACGCTGACCAGAATCAGCGCGGTAAGAGTGGTGACGAAACGGTTGGAGGAAATCACGGTGAAGAACTATTGGTGGTGACCTGGTCCGGTCCTTGGGCCGGGAGGTGACGGGTGGGTTTGTAAAGCTGGATTGGCGGCCGACCGTTATCGGGTCGAAACTACAATCCTCAGGAATAAAACACGCTTTTCCCCACCATGCGACATCGGAGATGGGGGGGATTTATCTCCCTCAATCAGGGGAGATTGAGGAGTGGTCTTATCCTGGAATTGGGCGGCCGGCTTCGCGGGATTTCACCCGGGAGTATCTTCCCATGGAGCGTTTCCATCACTTGGCGCGGAGACGATAGAAATCCTTGAACTGTCCGGCCGGATGGGTGATGCGCATGCGGGCGAATCCCGGCGGGACGTTCGTCTGGTCGGACGATGGCGAGATCAACTCGGAATGAAGCGCCCATGTTTTCAGCTCGGTGGAGAACTCCACATCGAATGAAATCGATTCAGCGCCGGCCTGATCGTTGAGGGTGAATTCCGCGAAATTGGCGCTGGAAACGACCGGGTTCGGATCCGCGATGTCTGGGATTCCGTGGACCAGGAATTCGATGATGTCGGTAATCTCGTCCTGGTCTTTGTCGCTATCAATTAACGAACTGCGGCCACTGCCAGTCGGCAGGTTGTTGGTGCGTGCCCAGTCGAGGAGGCCGTCGCGGACAGCGGCAGGACCGTAGGTGAATTGGGCAGTGGCAGTGGTGGTGGCACTGGATTTCACTCGCACCCAGTGGGCGTGGAAACCTGCGGGGACGGTGCGGGTCAAGGTTTGGCCGGCGGTGAGGTTGAATGTCTGATAGGTGGACCAGGTGTTGTCGGCGAGGAAGTCGAGCTCGACGGTGATGGTGGTGGCTGCGGCGGCGGTGAGCTCCTTGTGGTCGTAGCCATACATCAGATAGGGATCGGAAGCGGCGTTGGCGGTGACTGCGGTGTTTTTCCACGGGCCGTCGGCGCCGCGGGGTTCGCCCATGTGCCAAAGGTCGTCGATTTCTCCCAGCCAGAGGGAGGCGGTGCCGTCGGGGTTTTTGACGAGCTTGTCGGAGGCGGGGGCATCGTCGAGCACCCCGGTGAGGACGAAGAGGCCGCGCCAGGAGGCGAAGTCGGTGATGCGCTTGCCGTGGGTGGCGAGGGCGCGCATTTTCCGATAGCCGCCGGAGTTGCTACGGGGGACCTCGTAGAAAGTGCCGTGGCAGTTGAGCAACTCGCGCTCGGTGACGGCCTCGCGCACGCCGCGGGCCCATCCGGCGGCGAAGGGGGAATCATAGAGCGGATCGAGTTTCGGCAGGTGGAAACGGGTGCCACCGCTATCGACCCAAGCGGAGGCGGGGTCGGCGATGTCCTTGAGTTCGATGTCGCTGCCGATGAGGTGGTAGCGGTGGGTGGAGGTGCTGCCAGTGGACGATGTGCGCGAGGATGCGAATTCGAGTGATAGATCGACATTGTTTCTCACCCGGATAATGCCGTCTGACATCGAGCGGGTGTCGCGGATATCGGCGAGGGCGGCGAATTCGAGGGACACGGCGGATGCGGGCGTGGTGTGGGGATACGGCGAGTGGAGGTGGAAAAATGCGGTGAGATTGCTGGAAGCGGCGGAGGTCCTGAGGTGATAGAATCCGGCGCGGATGATATGGCTGGAATTGGGGACGCCGTTCTGGCGGTAGTCGAAGAACAAGCGGAGGCTCTGCCCCACAGTGAGGGAAGTTTGAGGAAGCGGGCGGCCGATGACTTCCTGCACCAACGAACCGTTTTCCTTCCATTCGAGTTGGCCGATGACAACGGAAAGCGTTTCTCCGGTCGTGGGAGCCGCTTTGAACCAGGATCCGGTTCCGGCGTCGAAAGCATCGGTGAGGATGACTCAGGCGGGAGTACCGATGACGAGTAGTTGATAGGATGAGGTTGCTGAAGGGCCCGAAGCGTCAGTGGCGGTGAGACTGACAGGGTAGGTGCCAGCGGTGAAGGTCGTTCCGGTAATGAAGCCTGCGGGATCAAGCACCAGCCCTGCGGGCAGGGTGGAGCCTGGCGCGGACGACCAAGTGACCGCGCCGAGCGCGCCGCTTGTCAGCAGGATCTGCTGATAGGGATTGCCCGTAGACGCGCCGCCGAGGGATGCGGTGGAAATCCGGATGGCGGAACTCGCCAGTGTCAGGCTTTTTTCCGCGGTTTCTCCGGCTGCGGTGACGCGGAAGGTGGGGGTGAAAAACCCGCCGGTGGTGGACGTGCCCCGGAGAGTTCCGTTAGCTAGCAGCTCCATGCCGGCTGGCAGACTGCCGCCCACCAGCTCCCACGACGGAGCGCCGTCGCCGTGCGCGCTGTCGAGCGTGAACGGAATGTATGCGGATCCCACCCGGGCGGGCGGCAGCGAGTGGGTGGTGATGATGAGCGGAGCGCCGGCCGTGCTTGCGGCCGTGGCCGTGGTGGTCCGTGCGAAGATGTCATATGCGTAACTGGCAGAAATCGAATCGCCGGTCACCGCTTCCAGCGAGCCGTTTCCGATCCCCGGCACGGTGTCGTTCTTCATATAGATCGATCCCCGGAAAACGGCGGTGTGGGGCCCGGTTTCCGATAGAACCAGAGTTTCCACATCACCCGCCGTGCTGGTGATCCGCACCCTGGCGTTCTCCGCGAGAGTCCGGTTGAAATTGAGTGGTGCCTTGAATTCGAGCTCCACGCTGCCGGTCGCACCAACCGCGCCTTGGGCGTCCGGTGCGACGAAGGAGATCGAGCTGCGGTCGCGATGTTCCACGCCGAGTTGAATGCCACCCAACCTTCGACATAGCCTGGTGCCACGGTCGGATTGTAGGGGAAGGAAAGATGCTTGGCGGAGGCGTCGAGCACGCTGCGGACATTTCCCAGATCGCCGGGTCCGCCGATGTATTGGGAAAACCAGCCGGTCTCCACGCCTTCGAAGCCATATTGGCCTGCGCGCCGCGGAAACTGAAGTGGCGGTTGTAGGGGTTGCGCCCGAAGACCTGGTCGAGCTGGGAGACCGAGATCTGCCGGAGTCGGGCGACCTTCGCCGGGTCCGTCATGCGGGTGGCCGCGGCAAGGGCGGACGCGGGGAATCCGGCGATGTTTCCCGGTTCGTTCCACCACGGGTGATCACCGGGGGCGTTTTCCGGCGTCCAGAGGGTGTCGGTGAATTTGCGGAAGTCCCAGTAGTTGTTGGAACGTGAGATGACAATGTCCGTCCACCCCGGTCACCGGTGTCTGCGGATCGCGCATCATGAACTCCGCCAGCGCCGGAACGAGGATGTGTTCCGACATGCGCTGCCCCTTCGTCATCAGCGGATCGCTGGGAAGCTTGTTGTTGACGATCCACTGCACCTCGTTGCGGGCCGCTGTCAGATAGGTGGCTGCATTCGCCTGCCCCTCGCGCAGCGCGACGGCGTGCATGAGCAGGTTCGGGACAATCGAGTGGCCGGGTGGAAACGAGCCCTTGGTGCCGCCCATGACGGTGTAGGTTTGGAAAAGATCGCCGGTGTGGGTGATGTCATACCAGTTCCAGCGGTCACGGGCGGGGTTGGACCAGTTGGCAAACAGGAAACCGCATGCCTCTTGATAGAGCGACAGCGGAATCCACTGTCGCATCAGCGGATAGTAGTAAACGAAGTAGGCGAGCTCCTCCTTGATCAGTGTGTGGTTCAGGCTTCCGCGCAGATAGATGTCCACGCCCCAGTGGATGAGGCGCACGATCTCCGGCGCGTCGGCGGGCAGTGTGTCGCGCAGTCCCTGGTAGGTGCCCTCGACCGGCATGCGGTCGGTTCCGAAGGCGTCGGGGTTGGCGGCATACCACTGGATGAGCGTGCGCAGTTCGAAGGAAAACTGATGGGAGTCCCGCCAGGCGATGCCGGAGCTGAACTTCCCGTCCGCCACGTTCCAAGTGGTGGCGTCTCCATAGCCCGCGCGGCTGTCGATGAAGAACTGGACCATCCGCCGGTAGCTCACGCGCTCGATCCAGAACGGCCCGATGCCGAACGCATGGGATGTCTCACCGCCGAGTTTCACCCGGAAACTTCCAGTTTCCGCAGGCTTGAAATCACCGAAGTCGCCGACTCCGGCCGCCACCGTGCCGGAGAATTTCGGGACGGCTCCGGGATCGGTAATGATCGAAAATGCCGTTCCATCCGCAGCGAGTGGTGCGGTAAACCGCTTGCTCTCCGCCGTGTTGTAACCGCTCTGGTTCACCAACACTTGCGCGGATAGATCCAACGCCGGAAGGGAGAAAAAGAACAGGATGATGGCGGACAGTCGAAAGTGCATCCCGGGTTTGGCTCACGGTTTCGTCACCCTCACCCGGAGGAAACGCCGATCGGCTGTGACGGGCACGGAAACCATGACGGTGCGGGTGGTGGCGGTTTCGGATAAAAGGGTCTCCTCACTGACGCTTTCGTCGCTCCAGTCATCCCCGAGGGTGTCCGACCAGAGCACTTGGAATGCCGCCTCGCCGGGTGCCGTCTTGCGGCGGGTGTAGGAAAAATGGATCGTGGCTCCGCTCAGGGTCAGGGTGGGTTTGAATCCATCCGGCGCGGTTGCGTTGAGGTGGAGCGCCCATTCGATGAGATTCGAAAGTCCGTCCTGATCGGGGTCCATGTCGGGACCGATGGTTCCCGGAGCGGTGGTGTTAGGCCAGGTGATGTACTGCCAGTCGGTGAAGATCGCCGGGTTCGCCGCGACATTCACGGCCAGAGTGCGGGAAACCTCGCCGCCGGAGTTGGCGGCGGTGAGTTTGAGCGTGTAGGATCCGGGTGCGCTGAAGGCGGCGGCGGTGGCGGGTTGGGCGGAGTTTTCAAAAACCACGTTGCCCGGACCGGAGACGAGCGACCAGGCGGTGGAAGTGGCACCCGTGGTGGTGGCGGTTAGGGAGGCGGGTTCACCGGTGATGGCGGCGGGTGCGGGGCCCGGATTGATGGCCGGTGCGGGGTTGGCGGTCCAAGTGAGGGTTAGGCTTGGACGCTGGGCGGTGAGCGAATTGTCGTCCGAGGTCAACCGTGCGTAAATGTCGTTCAACCCGCTTTCGGAAAGAGGTGAGATCAGCAGCAGGTTGAGCGGTTGATTCGTGGTTAGAGCGGTTTGCCCGATGGAGAGGAACGGGCTGGTGGAAGGGAATGTTTTCTGAACGTTGGTGGCGGTGGCGGAGAACCCGGCCACGGAGGAAAGAACGGTGGAGTTGAAATCGCCGCCGGCGGTGGTCCAAGGAGTGTTTTGCGTGCGGTGGGACCAAGTGGCTCCGGTGCCCGCGCTATTGGCTGCGTCCGTGCTGCTCGAGCCGGAGCCTTCGACCGGGGTGGCGGGGAGCTCGCGGAGTTCGAGTGTGCCGACGGTGCCGATCCCGGCGGTGGCATCGGTCCACAAGTCAAGTGAGATGCCGGTGAGCGTGGCGTTGGCGGGCACTCCGGTAAGAGGGAAGGAAAAGACCGGGCGGAAAGGCAAACCTCCGGTTTTTTTCCCGGCGAGCATCTGGTCGCGCGCGCCGGAGTTCCAGGCAGGGGAGTCCGCACGGAGGAAGGTGGCGGTGTGTTCGTAGCTGTTATCGCCCTGGCGGAGGCTGATGGTAGGCGAGGATGCGACGGTGACGCCGGTGTCCGCGGTGTCGCTGCCGCCG
Source organism: Akkermansiaceae bacterium (assembly GCA_031425955.1). Classification (GTDB taxonomy): domain Bacteria; phylum Verrucomicrobiota; class Verrucomicrobiia; order Verrucomicrobiales; family Akkermansiaceae; genus Luteolibacter. Next base: position 112,437 of record JANPKJ010000064.1, read on the forward strand.
GCGTTGGTGACGGTGCAGCGGAGAATGTAATTTCCGGGAGCGGAAAAGGTGGCGGTGGTGTTCGCGGCGGCAGGATCCGCGAAGGTGCCGGTGCCGGGGCCGCTGATCCGGGACCAGAGATAGGCGGGCGTGCCGGGGACTTGGAAGGCATTGGTGCTGGCGGTAAGGCGGAGCGCGTGGGAAGTATCCGTTAGGGAAACGGGTGCGGGCGGCTGAATGATCGTGAGCTCGGGGAGCGGCAGGGTAGCCGGAAACACGGTGTCGGAGATCTCCGAAAAGGTCTGGCCGTTGGCATTCGTGGCGGTGAGACGCAGGACGTAATCACCGGCCTGGCTGAAGGTGACGGTGGTGATGGGCGAGTTGGGATCGGCGAAGATGAGGTTTCCCGGGCCGCTGATTTTCGTCCACAGCGCGGTGGGTGCGAGGCCGGACTCGGTGGTGGCGGATCCGTTGAGGCTGGCAGGTGTGTTAGCGATGGCGGCGGGCGCGGGGCCGGCGCTGACATTCGGGCCGAAGCCGCCGGTTTCATTCTTGATGGCGGCGATCTCGGCGGCGGCGAGCGCGCGGCGGTGGAATCGGATTTCGTCGATCAGGCCGTCGAAGACATTGCCGCCAGGACCGATGATGCCGATGTAGAGCGGGGCGGTGTAGTTAGGGATTGAGGTGCTGGTTTCGGGGGATGTTTTATCGAGCGTGCCATTGACGTAGAGTTTCGCGCGCTCGGCTTCGGCGAGGCTGCCGTTGAAGACGATGGCGACGTGATACCAGGCACCGGCGTTGAAGGTGGTGGTGCTGGTGAAGCGGTTGTTGTTGGAGTTGAGGTCGATGGTGAGTTTTCCATCGAGTCCGAGGAAGGTGCTGTAGGAGTTGTTGTTATCGAAACTGACGCGTTTGGAGACGATGCCGGTGTTGTTGCCGAGGGTATTGGCTTTGAACCAGAACGAGAGGGTGAGGGCTGAGGTGGCATCGAGCAGGTTGTTGTCCGGCACGGTTAGGTAGGAATCGGTGCCGTTGAAGGATGCCGCGCCGGTCAGCATGCCACCGGCTGGCAGCCATGAGAGCGCGCCGGTGGCAGTGGCGTGGTTTCCGTTTCCTGAAATGTCGGTGGCGGTTGTGCCGGAGGATTCGTCCAGTTTCAGGCGAAGGGCGAGCGTTGGATCGGCGGTGGTGGCTGCGGAGACATTCACCGTCTGCTCGTCGCTGCCGGTGCCGGCGGCGGTGGTGGCGGAGCAGCGGAGAATGTGGGTGCCGGGTGTGGAGAATGTGGCGCTGGTGTCTGCCAGGCCGGGATTTGCAAAAGTGACGGTGCCGGGGCCGCTGACTTTGGACCATGCGACGGCGGGTGTGCCGGAGTCGGTGACGGTGGCGGTTAGGCGGAGGCTTTGGCCGTTTCCGGATAGGGTGGTGCCTTCGGCGGGCGAGGTGATGAGGACATCGGGCACTGCTGCGGTAACGGTGACATTGTCCACTGCGGCCTCCGCCAGACGGGCGGTGTCGCCGGAGCAGGCCGGGATGCCGATGAGGGCGCTGGCGGACATGGCGATTGTTTGCGGTGACCCGACGCGGGTCCATGCGATGCCGTCCGGCGAGCGGTAGGCGGTGAAGACATTGCCTCGGCGGGTGAGGCGGAGCCAGGGTGGCTCGATGATGTCGCGGGAAGTGCTGGCGCTAACAGCGGTGCCGTTGGTGGTGGTGCGGTAGTTGAAATCGGCGAGTTGATTGACCGGCCCCCAGGTGATGGAGGCGCTGCGGGCACCGACGGCCGTGGACTCGCGGATCATGACGCCGGCTTTCGCGGAGTAGGCGGTCGTGTCCACCCCGAGGATGCGGGCGGTGATGGTGGCGTCTCCGGTGATGGATTGGTGGAGGAAATGGATTTGATCGGCGCTGCCGCCGAGGTTCGCGCCACCGGCCTGGAGGACGAATTTTCCGCCGAGGCGGCCGGCGATGCCCGAGAGTCCGGTATTGGAAACATCCTGGGTGACCCATGGAGCGACGAGCGGCTGATAGAGGAAGAAGGAGTCGGCATAGGCCGTCTGCGCGCTGCTGGGGCGGAAGGCGAAGATGCTGGCGCTGGTGTTGGTGTTGGCCGCGCCGGTGGTGAAGTTGACGGTGGCACGGGTCCAACTGTTGGAAGAAACCGCGCTGGTGACTTGGCTGGCTCCGTGGTTTTTGACGCCGAAGGTGAGGCCGGCATTGCCGTTGGTAGTCCAGGCGCTGAGGCGATAGGCGGTGCTTGGCGAGAGGCCGACGATTTCCTGTTCGACGCCCGCGCTGGAGCCGCTGGCGGGGATTTTCCAGGCATATTCGCCATCGTAGGTGGAGTCGCCGGAGACGATCGCTCCGCCGTAGACGCTGTTCCAAGCATCGGACTCGGCGTTTTCGAGTTGGCCGTTGTTGACGGTCGCGTGGCGGCGGAGGAGGAAATCATCGGCGTAGGCGAGCGAGCCGTAGTTGTTTGATTTGGCGAATACCGAGGCTGCGCGATTGGTGGTGCCGGTGGTGAAGGGGACGGTGGCCTTGGTGTGGGACGAGGCGGTCAAAGTCTGGGAAACTTCGATGTTTCCATGGTTGTTAGCGCCGACGGCGAGCGAAGGCGAGGTGGTCCCCGCGTTGCCCCAGGCGGTGACTGTGTAGCCGGTGCCCGGCAGCAGGCCGCGAACGGTTTGGGAGACGGTGGCTCCGGCGGAGGTGGTGGGTGCGAGTTTCGCGGCGGCGGGATTGTTATTGCCGCCGGTGGCGGACCAGGTCGCTTGATTGGCTACGCTGAAGGGGCCGATTTTCCCTTCGAAATCGCCGTTCACCACGGTTTCCGAGCGACGGTAGACGCGAACGTAATCGACCTCCATTTTCGTGGTGGTGGTTGCGAGCGTGCCGTAGCCGCCGGCGGGAACCGCGCTGGACCAGCCGCCATTCTCCACTTCGCTGCTGAGGATGATGAACTCGCTGCGCTGGGAGACCGGTGAGTTGGCGGCGTTGTTATTGATCGTCCAGCGCAGGCTGCCGTTGATGTAAAATTTCTGTTGGGTGGGTGTCCACTCCATGCCGTAGATGTGATAGCCGGTGCCGAGGCCAAGGTTTCCCGAGTCGTACCCGTGGCTGCGATGGGCCGCGCCGTAGCCGTCCCAGTGGATCACACCGCCGATGTTGCCATCGCGGTTCACGGCGCTGCCGTCCACCTTGCGGTGCTCACAGATGTCGATCTCAGTGCCGGCGCTGTTAGGAGAGCCGATGGGGTTTCCCATGGTGGGCGACTGCATCCAGAAGGCGGACCACATGCCGGGGGTGCTGTCATAGTTGATGCGGGCCTCGATGTAGCCGTAGGTGTAAAGATAGGTGTTATGGGTGGCGATCATCCCGGTGTAATGGGTCCCGCCGAGGGTGTAGGTGGAAATGGTCAGTTTGCCATCGCCCAAGGAGACCGCGCTGGGGGAGTTCACCGCATCGCGGCGGGGACCCGCCAGCCAGTGGTTCCACTTGGAGGTGTCCATGGACGTGCCGTTGAACTCGTCATTCCACGCAAGATCCCAGCCGGCACCGGATGGTGGCGCGGCGTGGGTGAGCGTGCCGCCTGCCAGAGCGCAAATGGATGTGACAATCCTGAAGACGTGGCGGAGGTGACGAGCCGGAGGAAGATCGTTCATGTGGGAAAGTGAAGCCGCGGCGAGTGTTGGGTAACGTTTTGGGTTCCCCCTAATGTCGTGGCGTTTCAAGCGAAGGGCTAGATGAGATTGCGCATTTTTCCGGGGTTTTTGCGTTCGAATTGGGCGATTGCTGCGATGGGGCCTGTGGGTGGATTCCGTTGGCGGCGAAAGATCGCAGTTTGCGCAAACATCACGAACCGGTCGTCAGAATCCTGAAACTTTTTCCAGCGATCTGACGTAGAAGGGGCATGGCACTCAAAACATCCTTTACGGTGATGTTAGCAGCCGGATCATTGCTAGTCGTCACCGTTCCCACGTCGGCCGCGCCACCCGCGGAATCACCCGAACAAAGTGAAGCCCGCTTGAAGTGGTTCAAAGACGCGCGCTTCGGGATGTTCATTCACTGGGGGGTGTATGCCGTTCCCGCAGGAGTCTGGCAGGGGAAGGAGATTTCCGGAATCGGAGAATGGATCCTGAAGAATGGCAAGATCCCCGTCGCGGACTATCAACGTTTCGCCAATGATTTCACCGCGGCGAATTACGATCCGCAGGCTTGGGCGGACCTCGCCAAGGAGGCCGGCATGAAGTATGTGGTGATCACCTCCAAGCACCACGACGGATTCGCCCTCTACGACTCTGCCGCCAGCGAGTGGGACGCAGTGAACGCATCCGCCGCCAAACGTGATTTGCTAGAACCTCTCGCGAAGGCGGTCCGGGGCAACGGTCTGAAATTCGGCCTCTACTACTCGCAGGCCCAGGACTGGATCCACCCGGGCGGGGCGATCATGGGACTCAAGACCAACCAACCCGGTTGGGATCCCGCGCAAACAGGCGATTTCGCCGCTTACATCCAGAACATCGCCGTGCCGCAGACCCGGGAAATCCTTACCCGCTACCAGCCCGACATCGTCTGGTGGGATACGCCGGTCAACATGACGCCCGAGCTGGCCAAGCCACTCGCCGATTTGTTAGGAGAGAAACCCGGCATCATCAGCAACGACCGGTTGGGAGGCGGCTACAAGGGCGATACCAAGACGCCCGAGCAACACATCCCGCCGCGTGGCTATCCCGGGCAGATGTTCGAGGTGTGCATGACGATGAACGATACCTGGGGCTTCAAGAAGAACGACCACAACTGGAAAAGCGTCACCCAGATCCTCCACAACCTGTCCGACATCTCCAGCAAGGGTGGGAATTTCCTGCTTAATGTCGGCCCCACCGCCGACGGAGTAATCCCGCCGGAGAGCGTCGAGCGATTGAAGTCCGTAGGCCAGTGGATGAAGGTGAATGGCGAGGCGATTTACGCCACTGAAGCCAGTCCATTTCCACGGCGTCTGCCATGGGGACGGATCACCCGTAAGGTGGCGGGGGATAAAACCACGCTCTATCTGCACGTGTGGGATTGGCCGCAGGATGGGAAACTGTTGCTGCCCACGCTCAAGGAAACGCCGGTATCCGGACGTCTTCTCGCAGGTGGGGCGGAGGTCAAGGCAAGTGCCACCGAGGACGGTGTGGTGGTCGATCTTCCGGGCAAGGCCACTGACCCGACCATCTCCGTGGTGGTTTTGGAATTCGACCGTCCGCTGACCATCACGCAGCAGCCGTTCGTCACTCCGGGGGCGGATGGCACCATCGTCCTTGATGCCCATTCAGCCGATCTTCATGGCGGCTACACCGGCACGATCCGGGTGGAGGGCACGGGTGCGGCCGCGCATCTCACGCACTGGCAGGACGCGAACTGGCGGGTCGAATATGTCGTCAGCCCGCCTGCCGCTGGAAAATGGGAGATCGAAGCCGAGATGATCGCTCCGGCCGCCGTTGAATTGCTGGTGAAATCCGGCAAGAAGGAAAGCAAGGTTCCGGTAGCTGCCACCCGCGATGACAAAACCTTCAAGGCCGTCTCGCTTGGCACCATCGAGCTGCCAGCCGGGCAGACTTCACTCGAGCTCAAGGGCGTCGCCGCGGGATGGAAGCCGATTCAGATCCGCAGCGTGATACTGCGGCTGGCGAACGGGCAGTGACTCATTCTGTCCGGATAAGGCTGGGGCGGTCAGATCGCCTGACCTTGAGACGGACGAAGCCCTTGCCCGTGGTGCCGGAGGGAATGGTGACGAGCGCGGACTCGGCGGTTTCCGACGGTTGCTCCTATGGGTTTGCTGCCTGTGCCGGTTCGTATCCGATGGACGGGACACTGGGAATATCGTGAAACTTCCGCACGCTGACGGGGGAGTTCGGATTGCCGGTGCCTATCATAAAGATGTAGTTGCGAGCTTGGACGGAATGTCCCCACATCCCGGAATAAAAGAGTTTTTGTTTGCCATCCCTGGCGTATGCGATCTGCACTCCGAGATCCTCATCTTTTTCCCGCAGTGTCGAGTCTGTGATATCAAGTGTTTGTCCCGAGCTGAGTCGTAGAGGTTTGGTTCCAATCAAGCCGACGAGATCGAATTTTGAGAGATTGAAAATTCGATAGTCTCCAGCTTTAAGAGAATTATCATCGATCCCCATGGCGCGGATTTCGAGTTTGTTCTCCGGCGTGGCAATAGGGAGGAGTAGCGCTCTTCGAACTTTTTCTGGCAGTGAAACTATGGCAAGAGGTTTCGGCTGGGGCTCGCCTTCGGCGCGAGGCCGTGCATCATCCTCGGTGGCGAAAAGCCTCAAGGTTTTGGCTCCCTTGTAAAACAACGGAGTTCCTATACCTGTTTCAAATGCCTCTAGTTTTTGAATCTTGCTGCCGGACGAATAGTAGGCCACAAGCTTTCCGCTGAGGCTAATAGGCATTAGATCGATACGGACGACGGGTTCCTGTCCAACTACTTGAACCGTGTGGATAGCGAGCGTTATGAGGGTAGTAAGCGAAAGACGCAGCAAAGAAAGTTGCATAAGAATTTGGTTCCAAAGGTTAGTGGATGAAGAATCCGGTCGGTTGTCAGATTTCTGCTTCCGAAAGCCATCTGAAGCTGGTGATCCTCATGCTACGTCCGAAGGTCTGGTTGACGGGAGCTAGTGCGGAATTTGGTTTGGTGGGGTCCGTGGGGTTGGCGGCCGGTGTTTCCGGTGGGTTGGAAGGATCGACGTAAGTTGCGACGCGTTGAACGTAGGTTTCGCAGACGGCTTGGGCGAGAACGGTTTTGCCATCAGCAGAGAGGGCCTGGCCCATGGAGCGAATGCGGAAGCAGTCGGAGCGTGCCTGTAAGACGGGGCCGATCGTTTGAAGCACGTCCGCCTGTGAAATGTAGCCGTTGCTGCCAGCCGCTTGCTTTTCGTTGGAGTCGAAAGCATCGTTGTTCATGCCCGGTGTGGGAGTGAGGTCTCCAGCAGACTGAAGCGGCGCATTGAGGACTCTATCCAAAGCTGCCTGTAGGGCACCTTTGCGCTGGTGTTCGACGGAAGTGGCTCTGGGATTTCTGTTGATGAATTCGGCCAAGGACCGGAATGGACCGCGATCCTTGACTTCTTTGACGATCTCGGCTGCCAAGGCATTGAGCTCCGGGTCATCCACCCTCCGGAAACTGAGCCAGAACGCTTTATCCGCAGCGTCTTTCGACGATCCTGTGGAATCGACGACGGGAGAGAGATGGGAAAATGTTCTTCCGTTAGGCTGGCTCCAGGCGATTCCAGTGTTTGTGACTGTCGGTATTTCATTGCCGGCTAGACTGGCGAGCAGGGTTTTCCAGGCAGCAGTCGAGGTGGAATTGACATTGAATGCGCCCATGATCCCGATGCGTGAACTGATGGCCTCAGCTGGAAAGGTGGATTGCGATCTGATTTTTGCGTAAGTGTCATCTCCAGGCTGGGGAAAGACAACGTTGCGTGGATTTGGTAGCTTTGGAGCTAGCTTCACGGTATTGATGGGGTAGGCAGCATCTGCGCTGGCAGAGCCTCCCTTGAAAGTACCACTGAGAGTTGACACAAAAAACCCGTCCCATAGCCTACGATTCAGGAAGTATGAGCTATCCGCGATAGTGAAGTTTGCTGTTCCGCCGTAGTTGTCTACGGTTGTCCTGTTCAATGGAATGCGCTTGCTGGCAGAGGAGTTGCCAATGGCAAATGCAGGTTCATAGTTATACCGTGAAATTTGAGCGTGTTGGAATTGAGCAAGGGAAGTCAAAGGAGCACGGGGCACATCAAACGCTGTCACGCGAGTTTGTCCGTTCGCATCTGCAGAGTTTCCTCCGAAGTGATTAAAGTTTCCACTGGTAGTGCTTTGGAATGTGGGATCGATGACGAGACCCGCGCGATTGTTGCCGCCACCCGCGTAAGGCGAGGAATACCACCAGCCTTCGGTTTCATTGGAACCGTCCCAGCGGGGGTTCATGAGCACGGCGCGAGGATTGGAATCCACAAAGTTGCGAAGTGTTCGTCCGGATTCTTCGGAAGTTCGGAGGCGGATTTCCCACGAGGCGTCTGGATCCGTCACGTTGGATGCGAGTGTTTCAACCGTTTTGGTGGGGAAAAGGCCGACGAATTTCTCCGGAATGGGCGTTGTTCCGTTCGAGCGAATCCACATGTCAGAAAAGCGGCACAGGTCGCCGGCGGAAGTGCGGATGATGAAGTAGGCGGTGGTATCCCCCTCCCTGATCGCCGGCCATCTGTTTTTGGTATCAGGTGTTTGGATGTCATCAAAATACATTTCCGAGATGGAGACCTCGGAGTTGGCTGGAACCACCATCGGATCTGTGGATTTCTTGCCCGACGGCGGGGTGTTGGTGCCGCCTCCTTTCCACGTGAGATTCGAAAAGAACGCTTCCCTGCCGTTGAGTTTTGGCAGCAGTTCATTCGTATTCCCCAAGACAACAGAAGAACCGACTGTGAAGGAGCGGAACTCGCCGGGTTCGAAAGGCACGTTTTTGATGTCCATCGAACTATAGTTCTGGGGAATGGCTCCGGAGCCTGCGTTGCCAGTGTTGATCGCGATTTCCCTGAGCCATAACTTGGGCTCCCTGATGGTCCCACCAGGCTCGGCGATTTTGAGCTTGAGGTAGGATGAAGTGGCCCAAATGATGGTGTAGTTGTTGGCAGCAAGCTTTACATTATAGGGATTCCAGAGGCCGATGATCGGTTTAACGTGGAGGCGAAGTTGGTATCCGCCGGTGGTCGAGGTGGCGCTGAGGCGGAATCCAATGCGGATAATGGAGAGCACGGGACCGATCTGCGAATTTTGATGTTGGTTGTCGGTATAGGTATCCGGCCCGTATTTGGTGCTGGATTTGTCGTATGGTGCCCAATTGCGGATCCGCACATTACTTGATACCGGGGGCAAGTTCGAGAGGAGGCTGTAGGTTGTCAGTCGACGTAAGTCGTTGTAGTTGTAAAGGATTCCCCAATTCGGTCCCAATCCTTTGGACGTGTAGGGATCGAGCAGAAAAAATTTTGAAGAATCTGTGACGGTGAATGGTATCTTGCCGACGGTGCCACCGGAGGCGAAGCTTGCGCCGAGGTATTTAGAGCCGAGCGAGGGGTCATCGAAAATAGTGCTTAAGTCCTTTTTGAAACCGCCTGCGCTGACATCAACCGGTAGGCCGTATCCATCGGCGGTGAGATCGTGCTGATATATTTTGGGGAGATTGTTGGCCGTGCCGCTGGTAACGAGAGCGGTGGAGTTCATAGAAATGAGACGTGGCATCTGTTCGGGGGTTACTTCCGTCCATTCGCTTCCGGCTTTGTTGAGTGCGGTGGCTTGCGACACGAAGGATCGAGCGATACGTTCGGCCGTGGCAAGACTGGCTGGAGCAACATCGGTCGGTGCAGCAACGTTGACCCGTGCTTTCACACCTTCATCGGAGACCCAGTAGGCGTAGCGGCCCGTGGCGGCAGTGGTACCGGCGGAGTTTTTTGTGGTGATCGTCTGGCGAGGAACCCCGACCGTGGAGTTGTCCACAGGGTTTTTCGAAATGACAAATAGATCGGAGGAGGGGTTCGAGGGGTCCGGAACGGGACTGTTCGCTGAACCGCTAACGAGCCACTTGGGTCCGGATGTTGGAGGGTTGTCGGTATTGGAACCTGCGCTGTCCCATGACCCTACCCAACGTGGTTGGGCGATTAAGGTGGAGCCTTTTGCGAGAATAGATGCTTCGGCAGTGACGCGCTGGTCGGGGCCAGCATGTTTCTGGAGCTCACCGATGGCGATCAGCATCGCCATTTTCGCGTTGGCTCGTGCGATCATCTGGGCGTTCGAGCTGCTCGAAGTGCGCAGGGTAATCGCGCTGAGTGAAAGAAGTCCAACGGCGATGACCGTGAGGAGAATCATCAGGGACAAGGTCACGATCAGCGCAAAGCCTTTCGCCCTTAAGCCGATGGGTAATTTCGCGGAAGGTTTCGAGTTTTTGAATTTCATGGGAAAGATTCAGGGCAAAAGTTGGAGGAGATCGGGCGCCGGAGCGGGTCGTGCCTGACGGGTTTCAATGTGGTTACAATGTGCGCTTTTCCATTTCGCAACTAGTTCAATTTGCGCATAAATACTTTGCTTATGCGCATCTGGCGCGCGGGGAAATCGGCTTCAAACCTTGGTTGTTCGCGATGGAACGACCTGACACATCTATTTTCCCATTGGGTGGCGTCGGACCTCCATGGACGCCCGCTTTCCTTTGCGTCGAAGAGGCCGAGAATCAAATCCGGGTGACCGCCGGGACAGTCCGTAAAGTTTTTGGCAAGGGGCGAAACGGTCGAATTGCGCGACATACCGGACGGTCCCGGACAGTCCTGGCCCGGTATGGAACCGGATCATCGCGAGCCCGGGATATGCAGGCTTTTCAAACGTGCGGGAATCGGTCAGCGTCCCGGCATGGAGAGTCATGAAGTGTTAAAGCGGGCGCTGCGGAAAACCACCCCGAAAGCCGTTGCCGCCGAATTGGGAGTGTCACTGTCCCTCGTTTACAAATGGGCGGAAAAACCCAGTGAAACCGGTTCTGGCAGTTTTAACCCACTCGACCGGCTGCTCCAGATCATCGACCTCAGCGGCGACAACGGCATCGTCGAGTGGCTGTGCCGCCAGCAGAACGGGCACTTCGTGAAAGATCCGGATGTCAGCGGTCATCAGGTCAATCACGTGTTGTCCGCCACTCAGGAAATCATCGGCCAGTTCTCGGATCTTCTCAACGAGATTTCGGCGGCCGCCGACGACCAGTCGGTGTGCAAGGACGAAGCGGTGGCCATCCGCCAGTGCTGGGACAAGCTCAAGAGCTACGCCGAGGCCTTCGTCCGCTCGTGTGAGGCCGGGGACTTCAAGACGATGAAGAACCTCAATCCTCCGGTCCGTTAGTTCGTCTGAGGATGCGGTTCCATCCGAAGGCGGGAAGGTGTGGAGTGAATGCGTGAATCACACGTCCAGTTAGGAGCGGTGGGATTTTTTCCAGACCACGATGGCGTCCAGGAACGGCTTGCCATAGCGCTGGACCTTGGCGGCACCGATGCCGGGCACGTGGAGCGCTTCCTCGGCGTTGACCGGTTGATAGCGGGCGAGGGCTTCGAGCGTTTTGTTGCCGAAAACGACATAAGAAGGCACGTCCTCGCGTTTGGCGATTTTTTCGCGAATGTCGCGCAGCATCGAGTAGAGCTGGCCGTCGAAGCCGTGGTCCTTGAGGGCGACTTCCTTGCGCCCGGCCTCGGGATCCGGCCAGACGAGCTGGAACTTCGCCTCGCCGCGCATGACCTTGTCGCCGAGTGGTGTTAGAGTCAGCAGGGGAAACTCACCGGTGACGGTGACGACCAGTCCTGCGTCGGCGAGCGAGCGCATGAGTCCGTTCAGATAGCCCGCACCCTTGTCGCGCAGGATGCCGTAGGTGGTTAGCTGGTCGAGGCGGGCACTGATGATTTCCTGCGACTTGCTGCCGGCTAACATCTGGACGATGCGGCCGCGGCCGAACTTGGGCTCCCAGCCATTCGCGGTGCGGCGGGACATGCGGGCGACGCCGCTGAGCGCCTTGCGGACGATGGTGATTTCTTCGGCGGTCGGCGGGCGGTTCTCGCCGGAACCTTCATCGCGGCAGACGTCGCAGGTGCCGCAGACGCCGGCTTCATCCTCGCCGAAGTAACTGAGAATCCACTGCTGGCGGCAGCTGCGGGAATAACACATTTCCACCATCGCCTTGAGTTTCTCCCGGTCGCGGCGGTCCTTTTCCTCGATGGCATTTTCATCCAGCTGGAGTCCGCGGGCGGAGACGTCCGGCTTGAGCAGGCGGGTGCCTTTCATGCGCTTCTTCGGAATGTCGAAGCGCTCGACGTAGCCGCCGCGGGCGAGGATGGACATGGCGCTGCCGACGGACATCGAGTTTTTCACATCCGCGTTTTCGGCGATTTCTTCGAGCGTGCGGTGGACTTCGAAATCCTTGTCCGCCTCGTTGAGCAGGTATTGATAGATCGAGCGGACGATGGCGGCGGTGGGGTTCGCGCCGTCGATGAAAAACTCCTGCGTGCGGGTGTCCGCGTAGTTGAATAGCATCTCGCAGAACGCGTTTTCCCCGTCGCGTCCGGCGCGACCTGCTTCCTGATAGTAGGCCTCCACGCTGCCGGGGATTTCATAATGGACCACAAAGCGCACATCCGAGCGGTCGATCCCCATGCCGAACGCGTTGGTGGCCACGGCGACGTCCGCCTTGCGGTGGATGAAGATTTCCTGCGCGCGTTCGCGTTCCTGGTCGCCCATGCCGCCGTGGTAGGCCACGCATTTCACGCCCCAGCTGGCGAGCGTTTCGGAAACGGACTCCACCTTCTTGCGGGTGGCGCAGTAGATGATGCCGGTCTTGTGCGCGGCGATGACGGCCCGCATCCGCTCGTCCTTCTGCGCCGCCTTGTCGGTGGCGGTGATGTTGAGTGATAGATTCGGCCGGGAAAATCCGCTGACGCGCTCGAAGGGCGAGCGCAGGGCGAGCACCTTGGAAATGTCGTCGCGGACGATGGGCGTGGCGGTGGCGGTGAGGGCAACGCATTGCGGCCGGCCGATTTTCTCCAGCGACTTGCCAAGCCGCAGGTAGTCGGGGCGGAAATCGTGGCCCCACTGGCTGAGGCAGTGCGCCTCGTCCACGGCGAAGAGCGAGATTTCGATGCCGCTCAGGGCGTTGAGGAAACTTTCCGCGCGGAAGCGTTCGGGGGCGACGTAGACGAGCTTCCACTTTCCGGCGCGCATGCCGTCGAGGCGTTCTTTTTGCTCGGGCCAGGAGAGCGTGGAGTTGATCACGGTCGCGGCGATCCCGCGGGCGACGAGCGCGTCCACCTGGTCCTTCATCAGCGCGATGAGCGGGGAAATCACCAACGTGACACCGCCGAAGCAGAGCGCGGGGATTTGGAAACACAGCGATTTCCCGCCGCCGGTGGGCATCACCACGAGGCCGTCGCGGCCGGAGGTGATTTCCGTGATGACCTCCTCCTGGCCGTCGAGAAATCCATTGAATCCGAAATACCGCTTGAGCGCCTCGTGGGGCGTCATGACGAGCGGTTTGGAATCGGAGCGGGCGGGGGACATCGTGTGCGCGAATGAACAATGCCCGGCGCTCCGGGGTCAATCCCGGAGAACTTCCTGATGATTTGTCTCGCGGGTGGTCCCTGAGTGGTGCTCTTCAGGACAGTGGAGGAAATCATGAACGGGATGGATCGGCATGGCTGGGCGGCGATGCCGGGCTGTCTGGGCGCGGGGGACTCGCTCCGGCTGAGGAAGGAATGCGAGGAGGCGTGTGAAAACGGCGATTTCCGGCGGGCCGGCGTGGGCCGCGGTGGCAATCTGGAAATCCGCGAGGACATCCGGCGGGACCGGGTGATGTGGCTGCAACCGGGCGAGTTCTCGGTGGAGCAGGAAATCTACCTCGCGTGGCTGGAAACGCTGAGGCTCGCGCTGAACCAGCGGTTTTTTCTGGGCTTGTTCGAGTTCGAGGGGCATTTCGCGATTTATCCGGAAGGGGCGTTTTACAAGCCGCACCTTGATCGCCACTCGGGGACCAGCGACCGGGTGGTGACGGCGATCCTCTATCTGAATCCAGACTGGCAGCCGGGCGATGGCGGCGAGTTGAAGTTGTGGACGACGGTGGGGGAAAAGTCGGGCTCGTTCGTGCTGATCGAGCCGAGAATGGGCACGCTGGTTTGTTTCCTCGCCGGAGATTTCTGGCATGAAGTGTTGCCGGCCAAGAAGACGCGGATGAGCATCACCGGGTGGTTTCGGCAGAGGTGACAATTGTAGGGTCGCCCCACTTTGGGACCAGGCTTTCCTTTCTTGGGACCGGACCGTCCTTTCTTTGGACAGAGCGTTCCTTTGTTGGGACAGAGCCGTCCATTCTTGGGACAGAGCCGTCCATTCTTGGGACAGAGCCGTCCTTTCTTGGGACAGAGCCGTCCTTTCTTGGGACAGAGCTGTCCTTTCTTTGGACAGAGCGTTCCTTTCTTTGGACAGAGCGTTCCTTTCTTGGGACAGAGCGTTCCTTTCTTGGGGCCGGTCGGTCCCAACCCTTGTAGCGGCGCGTCTATGACCGCCGCTAACTGGCCCCCAGGCCGAAAAGCCAAGGAAAAGCCAAGGAACAGACTTCCCCCGCGCCTTCCGACCCCTCTATCATCCCCCCGTGGCCGATCTTTCCGAATCCCTCCAGTCCTTCGTCACCTACGTGCAAACCCACCTCACGGGCGACGAAAAAGGCGAATCCGCCGATTTCCTCGATCACTTCTTCCGCGCCCTCGGCCATGACGGCATCAAGGAGGCCGGGGCCACCCGCGAGACCCGCCTCGCCAAGAAGGGCGGAGCCAAGGGCAAAAACTTCGCCGATCTGCTCTGGCCCGAGCGCGTGCTCTTCGAAATGAAGTCCCGCGGCAAGAAACTCGAACGCCAATACGACCAGATCTTCGATTACTGGACCCACATCGTCCCGCACCGGCCGCCCTACGTCATCCTCTGCAACTTCGACGAGTTCTGGATCTACGATTTCAACCAGCAACTCTTCGATCCTGTCGAAAAAATCGCGCTTGCCGATCTCCCCACCCGCGCCGAGGCCCTCGCCTTCCTGCTGCCCAAGCCGCGCAAACCGCTCTTCAACAACAACCGCGTCGAAGTCACCCGCGAGGCTGCCGCGGACCTCGCGCGGTTGTTCCGCGCCCTCATCGCACGCGGCGAGGACCGCACCCGCGCCCAGCGCTTCGTCCTCCAGCTCCTCGTCACCCTCGTCTCGGAGGACATGAACCTCCTGCCGCGCCAAATCCTCGCCCGCCTCATCGCCGAGTGCCGTGAAAAGGGCGAGAGCTCCTACGACCTCATCGGCGGGCTCTTCCGCCAGATGAACTCCAAAGACCCGGCACGCGGCGGACGTTTCATGGATGTGCCGTATTTCAACGGCGGCCTGTTCTTCACCATCGATCCCATCGACCTCCTACCCGCCGAACTCGACCTGCTCGCCAAGGCCGCCGACCGCAAGTGGGACATGGTGAAACCCGAAATCTTCGGCACCCTCTTCCAAGCCAGCATGGACGACGGCGCGGAATCCGGCCGCGACGAGCGCCACGCCTTCGGTGCCCACTTCACCAGCGAGTTCGACATCCGCAAAGTCGTCGGTCCCACCATCGTCCGCCCGTGGCGCGAGAAAATGGCCGCCGCCTGGGTCCGCGTCGGCGCGCTCAAGGAGGTCCTCCGCGATCTCCGGCTCTACCGCGTGCTCGACCCCGCCTGCGGCTCCGGAAATTTCCTCTACGTCGCCTACCGCGAACTCAAGCGCCTCGAACGCGAAATCCTCCTTCGCCTCTCGGAAATCTCCAAAGGCGAGCCGCTCGAAAGCGCCGTCTCCATCCACCAGTTCTTCGGCATCGACATCCAGCCCTTCGCCGTGGAACTCGCCAAAGTCACCCTCATGCTCGCCAAGGAGCAGGAAATCCGCGAAGCCGAAAAACTCCGGGAAACCGAAGGCCTGCTCGTTCTCGAAAATCCTCTCCCACTCGACAACCTCGACAAAAACATCCTCTGCGCGGACGCCCTCTTCACCGACTGGCCCAAGGCGGACGCCATCGTGGGAAACCCGCCGTATCTCGGCTCCCGCTACATCGCGCAGGAACTCGGCTACGACTATGCAAGGCGCGTGCAAGACCGTTTCCCCGGCATCCCGAAGATGGCGGACTTCTGCACCCATTGGTTCCGGTTAGCCCATGATGCCCTGCCGGAAAACGGACGGGCCGGACTGGTCGGAACCAACACCATTCGCCAAAATGAAGGCCGTGAAGCCAGCCTCGATCACGTCGTCAATCAGGGTGGCACGATCACCGATGCCGTTTCCACCCAAGTCTGGTCCGGCGATGCAGCCGTGCATGTCTCCATCGTCAACTGGATGAAGGGCGATCAACTAGGAACAAAAACACTCACCACCCAGCAAGGTGACCGGGTGAGCGATCCGTGGAAGATCGAACAGGTGGAAGAGATTCGGCCTAACCTCGCCACCTCCACGGACCTAAGTAATGCATCCAAGTTGGAAGCTAACAAAAATTCAAAAATGGTCTTTGTCGGCCAATACCCGTTCCACGAGGGTTTCCTTCTGCCGGCGGCAGAAGCGGTTGAATGGCTTGCTGCGGACCCGGCGCTATCAGGTTGCCTGCGTCCTTACATGATCGGTCGTGACTTGGTGGAACTCGGCAAACCTGCCCGTTGGATTATCGACTTCGGGCAGAATGACGTATTTCACGCCATGATGTTCCCTCGGGCATTCGAACGGGTGAAGGCAATCGTCATGCCCGACGTGCTCGCCCACGCAGAAGAGGAGAAGAGGAAAACCGGCAAGACCACCACCCGCTGGACCCGTGTAGCCGAACGTTGGTGGCAATTTCGCGACTATCAGCCGGGAACGATCCGGGCCGCACGCTCAGTGCCGCGTTATGTCGCCTGCTCGCGTGTGACCAAGCGCCCTATCTTCGAGTTTATCCACAACGGCATCAATCCGGACAACACGTTGATGGTTTTTCCAATGGCCGACGACTACTCTTTCGGTATCATCCAAAGCTCGATCCACTTCGAATGGTTCAAAGCCCGATGTTCCACTCTCGAAAGTCGATTCCGCTACACCAGCGATACCGTCTTCGACAGTTTCCCCTGGCCACAAACTCCGACACGTCCGCAAATCGAAACCGTAGCCAAGGAAGCCGTCGCGTTGCGGCAGCTCCGTCGCGAGGTCATGGCGAAGATGAATTGGTCCCTGCGCGATCTCTACCGCACCCTCGAAGAACCCGGCTCCAACCCCTTGCGCGACGCCCAAGCCCGCCTCGACACCGCCGTCCGCGCCGCCTACGCCATGCCCAAGGACGTTGACATCCTCGCCTTCCTGCTAGCCCTCAACCAAACCTGCGCCGCCAAGGAAACCGCCGGAGAAAAGATCACCCCACCCGGCCTGCCGTTGCCGGTGGAAGAGCATGGGGAATTTGTGACGGAGGATTGCATTTCGATTCAATCGTAATTCTTAAACACAGAACTTGGAATGATGAATAAAGACCAGTATCAGGAACGAAGCCGAAAATTGAAGATGCCGTCACGTTGCCCGCTAGTTGGCTACTGTGGTCGTTGGATGTATTCGGTGTATTATTTTAACTATTACGAAGATGGCGACGTTGGTCTAAGTGATGTTTCAGTATTTCTGAAAAGGCACGGAGAGCTTCCCGCTGACTTCGATAGCAAATACGTGCCTTGCTCGGTGGATCCACCCGAGATAGCGAAGGGCAAGGATACTTTCCAGTTCAAGAACTGTTGTCCGGAAATTAATCTCTATCACTCTTCATATGCTCCACACTTCGAAAAGGCAACAGCGCTTTCGTCGCTTAGTTGGACAGTAGAAGGTGGAGTTTTCTCGAAAGAATATCGCCACTTTTCCGAATGCTTGGAATTTGTTCAACATGCGCGGATTGAATCGAAAATTTCCGCAAGAGGCTCTGTCAGCGCGAAACTCCGATTCCAGATCTTCCAAAGGGACAATTTTAGGTGTAACTACTGTGGTATGTCCCAATCTGACGGTGTAAAACTTCATGTTGATCACAAGGTCTCTAAGCATGACGGCGGATCAGACGAACCCGAGAATCTTGTCACCTCCTGTCGAGATTGCAACCTGGGAAAGGGTAAGACTAGCTTGTAAAATCTAAATCAGAATCAGCAATGAAGCGTCCACTCGAAACAGCCAAATACGACGATCTCGACCAACACCCAGCTAACGCCTTGAAATTTGCTTTGATTTCGTATAGCAGCACGAAAGACATCCTGTCGATGAATGGTTACGATGTGTTACGTTTTATTCAGGAGATCGAATCTGGGCGATTTTCCGAAATTGCCTTCGATAAATCCAGAAGGATGGAATACCGAGATTTCGAGAACCACTTGATCCGATATTTCCACAATTTCCTCGCTGCAGTCAAAACGGTGGTGGAGCACACCCGGAACATGATGCGGTCAGATCTGATTGCAGAGGAGCACCGCCTTGAATACATTGAAGAGGTGAAGAACCGATTTTCGGATAACATGTCAAAATTCATAGAGGATTTCCGTAATTACACCTTGCATTTTGGACTTCCTAAAATTTCGCACGTTTGCTCGATTCCCGAAGAAACGTGGCAGGTTTCCTTAAATCTAAACGAGCTCCATGACTGGGACGGATGGACATCAAGGAGCAAGGAATTCATGAGGGAGCATCTGGAACAAATCCGGCTTTCGTGGCTCGTGGCAGCTTACCAAAAAAAGGCGATGGAGATGCACGAGTGGCTAGTGCTCTCATTCACGAGACACTACGGGCACCACTTTGAAGAATTTGATCGGCTTCGAGCAGCGCTATTTGAAACTAAGATAGGGCAAAAGTTATTATTTCCCTGATTCGGCTTTCAATGGCAGGCGGAACCTATTGTCGATGGGAGGAAAATTGAATGCTGCTAGTTCATAGTCATGCTGACTAAGAGCGTCAATTTCCTGAATTGAGTATTCTCGCAGATTCCAAGCGCTATTCAAATAATTGAGAATTTGCGAAACATTTACCAAAAAGGCGAGTTCACCACTTTCTTCGTAAGTTCCATTTTCCAAATCAGTGACTAATTCCTCAATTTGGTCCAACGCGTCATGCAGGCAAGCTGCTACAGTTTCTTTATTCATATTACCAAGTTGCAGGATTATACCATTTTTTGCAGTTATTCTTAATCTCTTTTCGCTGCTCTTCGGCGGCTTTTTCCATGATCTCAATTCCTTTTAGCATCGTAATGATATCTTTTGTCCATTTTGATCGATAGTGATTGTGGTTTAATCCCGGTTTCAGATGGTCAGCCGGGTTTTTGATTTTCTCGAAGTGCTTGTTGATATTTTTTCTGGCAGAAATTATTCCGTTCTCTAGCTGTCTCAATGCGTCTTTGGCTTTTCCGCAAGGATCATTCCCTTTCGAATTCGTTCTCGCATTTTCAAGAGCTTTTTGAACAGCGAGGCCGATTGCTGCATTTGCGCCAGCATTTCTCGCTAAATTCGCAAGTGCGGCGGCCCCCGCTGGATTATCCAGCGTTGTTGCTTGAAGTCCTAAGAGATCTCTCAAAGTCTGGGGATTATTCTCAACGTATCCGTAAAGATTCAGCCCTCCATCTTCCTCAATAGGGTCGCGACTAATCCATCGACCTGCGTTTGAGTCATAAGCGCGAAAGGGCGCAAGATGGAGGCCGCTAGCCTGATGGTAGTAGTGACCGGTAAAACGGAAGTCCAAATCAAAGGCACCCGAGACAAGGTCCGGTTCTCCCCATGCGGAATAGTCGTATCGTGCGGCAAGCGCGCCGGTGGAACTAACGACTTCGCGGATGCTTCCGAGATGGTCGGTGCGGTAAGTGTAGTCTCCGGCGGTTGGACCGGTGACGAGTTCGACGCCCTCGTCATAGAAGCGTTTGTTCACCGTGGTTCCATCGGTAGCTCGTTCTTCGGCGAGTTGGAGTTCGTCCCAGAGGTGGCGTTTGTCGGAGGTGATGGTGGACGTGGCGTCTTTCTCGACGATGCGGACTCGACGTGAAAAACCGTCGTAGGTGAATTCGCTGCGGGAGGTGTCCGGGTAGATGATGGTGATGAGGCGGTCTAGGGCGTCCCATTGGTAGGTGGTGATGCCGGAAGCGTTGGTCCGAGTCTTGAGGTTTCCGTTGAGGTCGTAGTCGAGTTGGGTTTGGAGTACGTCGGCCACCTCGACCTCGAAAGATTGTGCCGTGGCGTTTTCGCTGAAGTCAGTGGATTCGATTTCGATCTCGTGGGTGCCGGGTGTGAGTTCCAGATAGGCTTCGAAGAGGGTCTGGTGGCGCATTTTGGCTTCTTGCCCGTTGACCTTGACGGTTCCCGGCTCGTCGATGGTTCCGGCGAAACGGACGGGACCGCTACCGCTTGTCAGAAGTTGATTGAGCTTGTTGTGGCGGCTGGGGATCAGCCCGTCGGCGTCGGTTTTCGAGGCGATGCGGTTGTTGCCCGGGTCGTATTGCCAGCCGTGGGTTTTGAGGATGGCCTCGGCGGGGTTCTTGAGAATGGCGGAGGTCAAGCGGGTCGCACTGTCGTAGCCGTAGTGCCAGGTGCGGGTGTCGAGGCCGCTGCGTTCCTGTTTCCAACTGGTGATAGTTCCTTCGGCGTCGTGGTCGTATTCGTGAGCGGCGAGGATGGTGCTGTTGGCGAAGCGGTGCTCGATGCGTTCGAGGCGGCGGTCTTCGTTGACGGGTTTGTAAGTGAGATGGGTGCTGTGACCGTCCGGGTAGGTGATGAGCTCGGGTTGGTGGGTTTCGTTAAGGTATTGGTAGCCGAAGGTGCCGAGATTGTTGATTTCCTGCTCCAAGCGGCCGAGGGAATCGAACTGGCGGGTGAGGGTATTGGCATTGCCATTGATCTCGCGGGTTTCAACTCTTCCGAGACTGTCATAGAGGCGGGTGATGGTGTCGTTGGCAAGCGGTCCGTCGATGGTGTGGATTTTGCCCGCTCCTTGGGTGCTGCCGTCATTAGGATGATAGTTCAAAGTGGTAATTCCTGTGCCGTCGGTGAGAGTGTGAGGACGGTTGTAGTTTGGATCCCAGATCCAGGTGTGGCTGGCAGTGGCGTGGATGGCATCCGGGAAGGTGATTTCGTGGATGTTGTTGTCGAGGTGGTAGGTGTATTCAGTGGTCTGCCCGAGGGCATCGGTAGAGGATTCAAGCCGACCATTGTAAGGGTCATATTGGTGCGTAGTCTTGGTATTGTCCGGGAGGATTTTCTCGGTGACTCGCCCTTGAATGTCGTATTTCCAGCGGGTGACGCTGCCGTTTGGATCGATGAGCCGGTTGATGGCACCGCAGGAGCAGTAGTCGTATTGGGTGATACGCTTTTCGGGGTCGGTTTCGACCATAAGCTGGCGGTTGGCGTTGTGAAGGTAGTGGGTGGTTCGCGTGAGCCGATCTGTGTATTGGTGGACGTCGAGGTGCAGGTACTCCCATTCTTCGAAGGTGGTGTCGGGGTAGGTTTTTCGGGTGAGGCGGTCGAGGTCATCGTGTTCCAAGGTCACTGTGTGATCTTCGGAATCCGTCACGGTTTCGATCCGTCCGTCGCTGTCGTAGGTAAAGGTGGTGGTGGCACCTGTGACCGGACCTTCTATTTTGTAGAGATAGCCGTAACCGGACGGAGTGTCGTTTTCAGGATCGAAATCAAGGCGGTGGTCGTAGGTGTAATGGGTGGCATCGTTATTGGGATCGGTGAGGGTGAGGAGCTGACCTTGAGTGTTCCAATCCAGGTAGGTGGTTTCGCCGGAGGCGTCGGTGATTTCGCCAGGGAGGTGTTCATCGTAGTCGTCGAAGGAGGCGAGGGTCTCCCAGGTGGAGGCTCCGGTTTTCTGACGGATTTCGAGGAGATCGATGTCGTTGGTGTCGTAGATGCGCTTGGTTTCCCTGCCTACAGGATCGATGCTGCGGGTGAGATGACCCAGGTCGTTGTAGGCGAACTGGGAGATTTGCGAGGTGCCGGTATTGCTGCCGAGGTCATTGATGGAACTGGCAATCTTGGAAACAAGAGCCGGACTGTCGGCAAGGGTGGCGTCCACTTGGCCCTGATAATTGTAATAAATTCGGTTTTGAAGAGGCGCCTTTTCGGTTTCGAGAATGGATTCGGTCCTTACCCAGTCCGCGGAGTGGAGCCATTGATAGACGTGGGCCTTGGTGTAGTCCGTGGTGGGGTCGTTGTTGAGCGCCCGCATGGTCTTGGTGTCCCAGTAGAAGGTGTTTCTGTATTGACGAATGCCGTTGCCGTCCCGCAACCGGGTGGCGATGACTCCGTCGAGTTCCTCGGTGGGCACTTCCGAGCGGGGAGCGGGCAACAGATGGTCTTCGGATGAAATACCGGGTGCCCAGTGGCGGAACTCCACGCGCTGTTTCAGTCCCATGGGATCGGTGATTTCAATCCAGCGGTGGGTATCGCCGCTGCCAAGCTCAGGGAAAACCAATTCCTCGCCCCCTACGAACTGGGTATTGCCGTATGGTGTTGTAAGCGTATCGATGAAGTCACCGCTGCCGTAGGAAAACTCGGACTCGATTCCGACGGGATCGGTGATCATTTCCAAGCGGTCGGAAACACCATAATCGAAGTTGGCCTCGCGCCCGAATGGATCGGTGAGTTTGGTGATTTTCAGGGAATCCGTCGGATGATCGTAGGACAGGGTAGTGGCTAGATTGAGGCTGTCGTGAACGTGAGTGAGCCGGCCGCTGCTATTCCAAGTGTAGGTGAGAGAGTTTCCCTGCTGATCAGTGCGGGAGGTCATGAAGACCCGCCGGGGCCAAAGAGTCGATCCGTCGGAAGAGGCGAAAACATCCACGGTATCGTCAGGGTGGGTCAGTGTGTAGGATGTGGTGCCGGTGCGCTTGAGAAGCGCCATGGATTTGCGCTGCCTTCCGAACTCGCCCGTCACGTCATCAAAGTTTTCGTAACGCTGCGCCCCTCCACCAGCGAGGTAGTGCTTCACCGTGGCATATTCGTCATTGGGATCGTCGATAATGGCCGAAATGCAGCCGATGGTCCACTTCGGGCCAAAGTTCGGATAGGCGAAAACCGAAGGTTGATTGGCATCCTTTTGATTGTAGGTGATGGTCAGGTCGGGAGGAGGGCCGAATGGCGGCGCATAGGTCAGCGGTCGGTCCGTGATATTGAGGCTGACGGCCATGAGGTGGACGTTCCAAGCCGCCATGCCCGGTGGCGGAGGTGGACACGAGATTTTCTTGTCGCACGGCCCGGTATCGTCGGGATCGTATCCAAAAACATATCCCCGGCCCCAAACAGTTTCGGCGGTGGTTTGATCAAGCTGGGACCAGCCTGTGGGAAGTGGATTGGTATCATTCGGAATGAGAAAGTGGCCGCTCGATTCATCGTCCAGCGCCTGCGGAGTGATCCACATGGAATCGTCGAAAGTGCCGTCCTGAACATGGTAGCGACCATTTTTAAAGTCGGTGATGGCTGCGAAGTGGCCGCTTTTCCAGTGAACAAGCGCGGGAAGTGGAAGTGGAACGCTGGCATCCCGACGTGCGGGGCGAAGTGGGATTCCGGCTTGCAGCGCCCATTGGTAGTTCTGCCAGAGCGAGGTTCCTTGCAACGTGGATTCGGCTTGCAGAAGAACCTCGCGGTTCGGGCGTTGCGGGTTCATCGATTGATAGATCCTGTCGAGTCCAACGGGGCCGCAGCGGAATGCGATTTCAGGGGTTGACTTCATGGTGTGCAACCCGGCCCTCGCACCGGCGATCAATTCGGTGGCAACTCCGCCGATTTCCCGCTCCGTCTCAGTCAAGGATTCAAAAGCCGGTTCGAGAATCTCAACGCGTCCAAGTTTGGAATTCAGGACGAGATATTCCCCAAGGGCGCGATTGGCCAGTGCTCTAGCGCGAGGATGAGTCTGACTTTCAAGACCAATCCAGGCAGCCTGGAAATGATCGAGAGCTCTTGAGAAGAAACCCTGGCGATAATAGATCAGGCCAAGATTGAGGCGAAGCACCGGATTCCAGGGAGAGGCAGGGTGCTGGGCGAGATAGGTTTCTGCCTCCGCAACGCGTTCGAGAATGCCTGAGGCGAAGGGTTGGAGGGTTGCGAAGGAACGAAGGAGCGTTTCAATGGCGGAGTTTTGCGCCGCTGTGGGACTTTCGGTGGTCGGCCAGAGGGGTTCGGAGAACGGGCGGAAGGCCGCGATTTGCGCGGTGCTTGGGCTTGCGGCGAGGGTTTTGGTCAGCGGCAGCTCTTCTAAAGCACACGCCACGCTCTGGCCCAGCAAAAGGGAAAGGGCTGCGATTCCGGCGAGGCGGCGGGCGCAAAATTCTGAAAAGAACCAAAACCGGAGATTCATGACGATGGGGAGGGAATCAGGTTCAAGGAACAGGAACGGCGGATGCAGGGCTTGTCAGGCTGATGGCCGGTGGCGTGGTGTCCATCGGGTCCGGATCCGGGATCACAGGCGGAGTAATTGGCAGCCCCAGTTTGAAGGCGATCCCGTCGAAAATGCCGTCTCCATGGGTATCCGGGTTGAACGGGTGGGAGCCCTCTTCATACTCCCGCAATGTGGTTAGGCCATCTTCGTCGTAGTCCGCCTGCATCAGTTCCGAATCGCTGTCAGCGGTGTGGACCGCACGAAAGAACAGCTTGGGAGCGTTGGACCGGAAAACCCACGAAATGATGTCGTCGGAACCCACTTCGAAGATGGGCATGAAAGTCCATTTCACGAGATCTTCGGACTGTTGGATAAAATAGAACCGCTCTTCGATCCCCCACCACGCAAGCAGCGAACTGTCCTCGACCGGATCGTATTCAAGCATGAGCCCGTCGTTGAGGGAATCCGCCGTGGGTTCGGCTTGAAGGACTGCCGCCAACGATACCACGGCAAGAATCACGAACGCTGGATGAGTTTTCATGAGCGGGTGTCGGTTTCAGTTTTTCCCGTTGGTCCGGCTGCGGACCGGCCAGAAGTTGATGACCGTATCCTTCGGCACGGGTGGGTTTGCCTTCTGCCAGGCGCGGTGGGCCTTGGTGAGTTCCTGTCGGTTCTGCCAAGAGGTTTTGAGGGCTTGTTCATTGGCGGCGTAGTGTTGGTGGAGCGCGTCCATTTCCTCGATAAGTTCGGACGGCACCTTGACGCCCGGTTCCGCGTAAATGACGTAGTCGGCTTTTTCGGAATCCAACATGCTGCCGTCCGGAACCCGACGTGAAATGTAAATTGCGCCCTTCGCCTCTGCCATGCGGGCGTAACGCTGCTCGCGTTCGGAATCGATGTTGTTCACGAAAAAAAACGTGGACCAATGCGTCTGACCGCTCTCCAGCCACCCGATCATCGATAGATAGTTGAAGTCGACATTGCTCAGCAGTGTAAATTCCAGCGCGCCTTTCCTCCATTGGATTTCGGACAGCCTGCGGTCATAGACCGTGGCGGAAAGCTGCATCGTCCGGAAGTGCTGGCGGGTGGCCCGCCACTCGGCTCGTTGTTCCTCGGTCCACTCGCCGGCTACGGGCGCAGGATTCACGGGCCACGCTTTGGGAGTAAGCCGCCGCATGATGATTTTGGGAGTGCTGCTGCCGATCTGCATGGTCGAGACGGCGCTGGCCGCATTGATGCTCTGCAAGCGTTCCTTTTCCCGGGTTGCTGCCAGATGCATCTGTTCTTTGATCACGGCTTCCGCTTCGGGACGAGTCAGCAGGGCGGGAACCGGAATCTCCTCCGCCGCCGTGGCGACTTGGAAGACGAGGACCAGCCAACCGATGAAAATTGCAATTTTCATAATTTCTTTCGATCTATCCGGGATCTTCATGACCATCTTTCGCAGGTCAAGTTTCATCGGTTGGAAACTTTGGATTCCCGGCTGTTTGAGGAGGCGGCAAATCCCAGCGAAGGAGCGAATGATTGACCGGCCGCGGTCAAGCCAGGCCGGGACACAGTCTATTCATGGCGGATTTTGGCTTCCCCGGCCGACTTCCGGGCGTCCTCTTTCACGGTCAGGGCGTCCTCGGACGCGTTGAGGGAGTCCTCGCTGGCGTTTGGGGACGCCCGGAACGGCTCGTGGGCGTCCCCGGGCGAGAAATAGGACGCCCTAAACTAAAAATTGGACACCCTCGACGAGTTGGAGGACTCCCCAAACTCGTGGGAGGACGCCCTCGAGGAGAGAAAGGACTCCTCCCGCATCGGCTTGCACAGGGAGTTGATGACTGCCTATGGTCCCGCGCGTGACGGACTTTTCCTTAACATTTCTAGGCACGGGAACCTCGGTAGGGGTTCCGGTGATTGGCTGCGACTGCGAGATCTGCACTTCGCTGGATCCCCGGAACAACCGCACGCGGTCGTCCGTGCTGGTGCGGGCGGGCGATCAGACGCTGCTGGTGGATTCCGGGCCGGACCTGCGGATCCAGGCGCTGCGTGAGGGACTTAGGGAAATCGACGCGATCATCTACACCCACGCCCACTTGGATCACGTGGCGGGATTCGACGAGCTGAGGGCGTTTTGCTGGCGGAAACCCGGCCGGCTGCCGATGCATGCCACGGAAAGCTGCATGGAGATCCTGAAGACGATGTTTGGTTGGGCGTTCGCCGATGTTGTCGACACCATCGGCTATGTGAAACCGGACCCGCGCATCATCGACGGGCCGTTTTATTATGGCGATCTGCGGGTGACTCCGCTGCCGGTAATGCATGGCGGACTCGAGACGATCGGCTATCTGTTCGAAGTGCCGGGAGCGCAGAGCGTGGCCTACCTGCCGGATGTGAAGCGGATCCCCACCGACACCCTGCGCCTGCTGATGGATGTGGACGTGCTGGTGGTGGATGCGTTGCGGACTTGGGAGCATCCCACGCATTTTTCGCTGGCGGAAGCGCTGTCCGCAGCGGCGGAGGTCCGGGCCAAGGAGACGTGGCTGACGCATTTGAGCCACGAGTATCACGTGGACGAGATTTCCAAATCGCTGCCGCCGGGGGTGCGGATGGCGTGGGACGGGCTGCGGATTTCACTCAACCATGCGCCGGGTCTTGCATGATCCGGGCAGCTAGGCATGCTCGCCCGCGATGAAATTTCTGGTCCGGATGGTTCTTGTGCTGGCGGCGGCGTCAGCGGTGTCGTACGCGGCGATTTCCCGGGAATCGGTGGCAATTCTCTACAATTCCTCGGTGCCGGAATCCCGGAAACTCGCGGAATTGTATCGCGACTTGCGCGGCATCCCGCAGGAAAACCTGATCGCTCTGGACATGCCGGTCACCGCGGACATTTCGCGGGAGAATTATGACAAGTGGATTTTGAAGCCGCTGCGTGCCGAGTTCGAGAACCGGAGTTGGTGGAAACGCCAGACGGATGCCGGCGGAGTGAAACTGCCCGTCGTCAACCGGATCCGCGCGCTGGTCGTGATGCGCGGGGTGCCGCTGCGGATCCAGCCGACTCCGAAACCCGCGCCGAAGCCGGGTGATCCGCCGCCGGACCCGCAGAATCCGGTGGCGGGGCACGACGAGGCGTCGGTGGATTCCGAGCTGGCGATGTTCGGCGTGGAAGGTCTGCCGGCGGATGGCATTCTGCAAAACAAGTTTTATAAGAGCACCAAGCCGATGGCGGAAATGAACCTGCCGTTTCTGGTGCTCACCGCACGGATCGACGCGCCGACTCACGCGACCTGCGAGCGGATGATCAACGATGCGGTGGAGGTGGAGAAAACCGGATTGTGGGGACGGTCCTTCGTTGACATCGCTAACAAATTCCCCCAGGGCGACCAGTGGCTTGAGGCAATCGTCGTCGCCAACGCCGGGGCGGGAATTCCGACGGTGGTGGACCGCTTCAACGACACGCTGCCGAAAAACTATCCGATGACGGAGGCCGCCAGTTATTTCGGCTGGTATGACTGGAGTCTCAGCGGTCCCTTCCTGAACAACCGCTTCCAGTTCCGCAAGGGGGCGGTCGCGATGCACCTGCATTCCTTCAGCGCCGAGCAGCTATCAGACCCGCTGAAGAACTGGTGCGGCGGCTTGTTGGAGAAAGGAGCCGCCGTGACGGTTGGAAACGTCTATGAGCCTTATCTCCACCTCACCCACGATTATTCGATTCTCCAACAGCGCCTGCTGGAGGGATTCAGCTGGGGCGAGGCCTGTTGGATGGCGATGCCCGTGACGTCGTGGCAGGGCGTGGTGCTTGGCGATCCGCTTTACCGGCCATTCCTCCACCTCGCTGGCGGCGGGGTGAAACAGGAGGGGGACATTCCCTACCGCGCCTTGCGGGCGGCGGTTCTTGAGTGGAAAAACAATCCGCTCGAGCGGCAGAAGCAGCTGGAAAAGGCATCGGAGCGGATGAGCAGCGGGGTTCTGGCGGAAGCGCTGGGGCTCGAGTTGCTTCTGCTCAAGGATCCTAACGGAGCATCGCGGTGGTTTCGCACCGCCAAGGAGAGTTACGTGGCAGCCGAGGACAAGCTGCGCCAGGATTTCCATCAGATCGCCATCGGGCGTGCGGCGAGCCGCAAGGACCAGGCGGTCCGCGAACTACGGGAAGCGCAGACGCGCTATGGCCCGATCCCCGAAGCTGAGGCGCTCAAGGGCTGGCTGGATATCCTCGATCCACCACCGCCGCCACCCGCCGATCCGACGAAAGCGCCGGATGTGAAAAAACCCTGAAGCGACATCCAATCTGAAATGACTTACGGTTTTCTGTTGGAATCGATTTGGCATCCGCCGTTGATGTTTGAGGAATCGGCCTCAAACGGACTGCCGCCGGAACTGGAGCTGCAGGCCCTATGGTTTTCCGGGGCTTTCGGTCGGGACTTCCGCACGACGACCGGCAACTCGGTCAGGATCGTGCAGTTCGGAGAATGGAACCGCGGGGCGGGTCCGGACTTCATCGGGACGGCGGTGGAAATCGACGGCGAACTGAAGACCGGTCCGCTCGAACTCGATCCGCTAGCAGGCGATTGGGAGGCGCACGGGCACGGAATGAATCCGGCGTTTCGCGACGTGGTCCTGCACGTGGTTTTCCAGACGGACGCCCGGCGGATTTTCACCCGCACTTGTGACCATGGCGAGGTGCCGCAGGTGGTGATCTCTGCGACGCAGCTGTCAGACGCGTTGAACCGCCCGCAACGCGAGGTGGCGATCGCCCATCCGGGGCGTTGCGTCGCTCCGCTGAAAGGACTGCCTGCCGGTGCCATCGGACGCCTGTTGGACGAGGCGGCGATCTATCGGGCCGGAATCAAGGCGTCCCGCTGGTTGCGCACCGCCGATGCCCACGGACGGGACGCCGCCTTGTTTCAGGCCACTGCCGAGACGCTGGGATATCGAGGAAATGCACTTGCAATGCGGCTTCTCGCCCAGCGGGCACCGCTCTCGCTGCTCAAGTCGGAAGGGGATGCCGCCGAATCGATCTTGTTTGGCACTGCCGGATTTCTCTCGGCGGACCTTCACGAGCAGGCGCCGACCGATACTCGCGACTACCTCCGCGGCCTGTGGGACACCTGGTGGAAAAACCGCGCCTGTTATGAATCGACCGGCGAGCGGGCGATTCCCTGGAAGACCCACGGTCAGCGTCCGGCAAATCATCCCCACCGGCGGGTGGGAGCGCTGTCCGCTCTGGTGGCGGTCTGGCCGCAATACCGGCGGCTCGCCCTCGCGCGTCCGTTCTCCCCGAAGCCGTTGATCGATTTCCTGCAAACGCTCGAACACGAATTCTGGTCCCACCGCCACACGCTCACTTCGGCGGCATCGCCCCGGCGGGTGGCGTTGTTCGGCAAGTCGCAGGCGCTGGAACTGGTCGCGAACCACCTGGCTCCGCTCGCCATGCACGAGGAAGGAATGAGCTTCGCCTCCTATCACAAGCTACGGAATTCGGCCGCCAACGACAAGGTGAAGCGCTGCGGGCTGCGCCTGTTCGGCTCATCCAAGGCCGCCCAGCCGTGGATGCGGCGGGTGTGCCACCACCAGGCCTTGCTCCAGGTCTATCAGGATTTCTGCCTGGAGGACTTTACCGACTGCCAGGACTGCCCTTTCCCCGAACAACTCACGCAATGGCGCTGATGAAAATCCAACTGAACGGAAATCCGCACGAAATCGAAGCGCCGGTGACGGTGAGCGCCTTGTTGGAAAGCATCGGCTTCGGCGATAAACCGGTCGTCGTGGAACTCGACGAACAAGCGCTTTTTCCCCGGGATTTCGCGACAGCGCTCGTCGCGGACGGTTCGCGTGTGGAAATCGTGGCGCTGGCGGCGGGTGGTTAGACAGCCCGCCGCTTCCACAGGATCCAGCCGATCAGGATGCCGATGACAAGCGAGACTCCGCCCGCCAGATAGATCCCGCTTTTCGCCGCGGACAGGATCGCGTTATCGAGCACGTTCATGGAAATGTGATAGCCCGCGAGCAGCCACCTGCCGTCCACTTTGACCAGAGTGGCGGTCCAACGGCTTTTCAGTTCGTAGCTTTTCCCCAGCAAACGATACTCCGCCACGGTCTCGCCGAAGGAGATTCCGGTGTCGCCACCGTGGAAAATCGTCAGTTCGTCGGGAGTCGGCGGCAGCTTGTAGCCCTTGAAGGAATCCTTGCCCATGCGCTCGAAGAATTCCTTGAGCCCCTTTTGCCCGCGGCAGACTTCCGAGTTCTGCCAGGTGATTACGGCGTCCGGGTGCACGTGCTTGATGACGTTGTCGATGTCGCCTTTGTTGATGGCATCGATGATGGAGAGCCTCAACGTCCGCAGCTCCTGGTGGGCCGGGTCTTCCGCGGCGGTGACGGAGCCAAGTGTCAGAAATACCATCAGGAGTTTCAGCAGCGTTCTCATGTCGGGAGATTGGAATAACCGGATTTTTGTTCAATCCCGAACTTGAACGCTTCTTGAATGCGCAGTCATCATCATGCCGTGTTTCGAGCGCAGCGTGATGTCCGGCAGCGGCACCACCGGATGACCGGGAACCAGATCGAGGTGGAATGAGCGCATGACCATGGCGGTGATCAACTGCGCCTCCAACATCGCGAACTCACTGCCAATGCATGACCGCGGACCCGCGCCGAAGGGAATGTAGGCCGCCGGGGCAGGGGAGTCGAAGCGGGACGGGTCGAATTCCTCAGGCCGCTCCCAGAACGCCGGGTGGCGGTGCAGGGCGTAGGGGGAAATGACCACCGCCGAGCCCGCCGGCAGCGTGTAGCCGCCGATGATATCTGCTTCAATCACCCGCCGCTCGATGATCCAGATCGGCGGATAGAGCCGCATGGATTCCTGGATGACGGATTTGGTGTAGGTGAGTTTTGAAACGTCTGCGAGCGTCGGGGTTTTTCCGGCGAGGATTTTGTCGAGTTCGGTGAGAAGCCGTTGCTCGACTTCCGGATGCCGGGAAATTAGATAAAACGTCCAGGTCAGGGCGTTGGCGGTGGTTTCATGACCTGCGAGCAGGAAGGTGATGGTTTCATTCCGCAACTGGGTGTCGTCGAGACTCGTGCCGGTCTCGCTGTCCCGGACGCTCATCAGCATGGATAACAGGTCGGTGTCAGGACTTCCATCCGCCTGCGACCGGCGGTGTTGGGCGATGATTCGATAGACCACCTCGTCCACTTCGGCGAGCGAGCGGTGGAAGCGGCGGTTCGCCAGCGTGGGAAGCTTGTCCGGCCAGTTGATGAGATTTCCCAAGCGGCCGAACACGTGCGGCAGGATTACGCGCATCGCTTTTTCCACCGTCGCCGCGTCCTCGCCGGTGTTGAAGCTGAACAGCGTCTGTCCGACGATGGAATACGTCAGGCGCGCCATCTCGGAAGAAAGGTCCAGCTCCGGCCGGCCCTGCCACGACCGGATCATGGCATC
This sequence comes from Akkermansiaceae bacterium, assembly GCA_031425955.1. Lineage (GTDB taxonomy): Bacteria > Verrucomicrobiota > Verrucomicrobiia > Verrucomicrobiales > Akkermansiaceae > Luteolibacter. The sequence goes on from JANPKJ010000064.1 coordinate 143,795, forward strand.
CGTGGCTGCCGTCATTTTGTCCGCGAATTGGATGATCTGCCGGTGATGGAATGCCGGTTGGTCCATGCGGCGCTGGCGCTTCCACGTCTCCCCGTTGCAAGTGAGCAGGCTGTCTCCCGTGACCGCCCGGATGGCGGCGGAGCTGCGGGTGTTCTTGTCGTAGTTGGCAGCGCGCTTCTGGAGCACCTGCTCGACGTGGTCCGGATGGTTAAGCAGATGCACGACCTGAGGGCCTAGCCGGCAGCGGACGACGTCGCCGTAGGTGGCGGCCGATTCCATGACCAGCCCGAGCACGTCGCGGCGGAACTCCCGCAGGTTTCCCAACAGGAAATGACCGGCAGGTCCGGGGGCGATGCGTTTTGGAAGGGTGGGCATTTCAGATCGGATAGTTCCAAGTTTCGAAACTGCGTTTCCACTCGCTCGCGATTCTTTGCCGCATCGGTGGTTCCAGCTCGTTGAAGCGGTTCTTGCGGTAGCTTGCAAGGGAATCGACGTAGGTCCGGAGCTCGAGTTCGAAGGTATCGAAGCCCTTGAGATCCAGCTTTTGATAGAGTGTCCGCATCGTTTCCATCGGGGCACGTTCGAGATCGTCGAAGCCCATTTCATGGAACCTGCCCTCCGGAATCAGGTCGCGTTCGGCGAAGAACGCATTGTGGAGCCGGGTGTAGCGGTGGATGATGCGGTCGTCGATGAGAGCTGGATCGGGTTTCTGCAGGTAGCTGAACCAGGTGGCGGTGTCGTAGTAATGACGGCAAGACCTGAATACCTGATAGGGATGGCGGTGGATGTGCACGAACCGGGCGTCGGGGAACATTTCCAACAGAAGCCGGATCCGCGCGGTGTGGGGCGGGGACTTGAGCACGAGCGGGCGGCTGTATTTGAAAGTCAGTTTTTTCAGAAAGCCGGTGAACGCGCGCTTCCACTCGTCGATTTCGTGTTGTGGCACGCCGAGGAAATCAAGATAGCGCGCGTAGTCGTCCTCGCGGCGGGGGAAGCTGATGCCCAGATAGAGCGAGCGCAGGCTCATCAGGCAGGGTGCGAACTCGTCCTCCTGCGGGACTTGGAAACTGAGTTCCATCGAGTCCATGGGCCGCGTTTTGGGAACCATCCAGGCGAAGCGGCGGGTGTTGGTCTCTTCAGTGCAGAGGAACGTGTGCGGATTGACGACTTGGTAAGTGTTCGCGAAGGCGAACTGGCGTGTATCCCGCGCAAGCAAATTGTGCAAATGGGTGGTGCCCGACCGCCAGTGGCCGAGGATGAAAAGTGGCGGCTGGATTTTAGTCCCGTCGATCCGCTCGCCGAACAACTGCTCTTCCTTCCGCCGGAAGTGGGAGTTCATGACACTGGCCGCCGTGATAAACGCCGCGCGGTGCCAGTAAGCCGGATCCACCGCGAAGCCATTTTCACGGAGCAACCGGAGCCAGTCACCGGTGGTGATCCCGGCCAAGTAATTGTTCGCGATGCTCCATCGGTGTTTCTGGGTGGTTGGCATGCGGGTCGGTGGAGGGAAGCTGTCAAATCCCTCCTTCCCCTGCAATCCCACGTCACAAATCCTTGTGGTTTCGATATTTCGCCGATCCTGAGTATTTTTCCCTTGCCACAAGACGCCCGGGAATCCCATCGTCCGCCCGCGTCCGCAAGGAGGCAATTCCGGCGTAGCTCAGCGGCAGAGCGGGTGACTGTTAATCACTAGGTCCGTGGTTCGATCCCACGCGCCGGAGCCATTTAAATCCCTTATTCTTAAGGCTTTGGTTCAAGCAGTGCATGAATTTGCCTGCAAGGAAATGGGTGGGTAGGCACGCTTATGCAGAAAAAAGTTGCGCCAAAGTTGCACCGATTTTCCAGGAAACGGCCTTGGGCCTGCCTGCGCAGATCCCCGCATTCGACAGATTTTCCGCCAGGGTGTCGGCTCAATCCGAGCCACAACCCGAAGAATTTCGAATTGGAATCTGGGTTGGGCTCGTAGTCGGCTATTCGCGGAGAGCCAACCCGTGGTTTTGGACCGTGCCCGAACGAGGCCGGTTGTGGTGTTGACGGGTGCCCGGCAGACGGGGAAAACCTCGTTGGTGAGGCGGCTTTTCCCTACGCACCACTATGTCAGCCTGGACTTGCCCAGCGAGGCCGAACAGGCGGAATTGGACCCTTCCGCATTTCTTGCCCGGCATCCGGCGCCCTTGATTGTCGATGAAGTCCAGTATGCTCCGGGACTGCTTCGGCATTTGAAAAGGGAGGTGGACGAACGCAGGGATGAGAACGGGCGATTCATTCTCATCGGATCGCAACCCTTCGAACTGATGTCGGGAGTGGCGGAATCACTTGCCGGCTGTGCCGCCGAATTGTCCATGGGTGGTTTGAGCTACGCGGAGATCCTCCGCGCCCGTCCCGAAACCACGGTCGAACAGGCGATGTTACGGGGTGGTTTTCCCGAACTCTACGAAAAACCGGAGATCGATGCCCGCGGATTTTTCCAATCCTACGTGGCCACCTATCTGGAGAGGGATCTGCGCAGCCAGTTGCAGGTCGGCAACCTGCGGGATTTCGAGCGATTTCTGCGTGCCGCCGCCCTTCGCACCTCACAGCTCCTGAACCGTGCGGACATGGCCCGCGACGTCGGGATCAGCCCGTCAACTGCAGGTCAATGGCTCTCTGCCCTAGAGCGTTCCGGCATCGTCACGCTGTTGGAAACCTGGTTTTCCAACCGCACCAAGTCGCTGGTCAAATCACCGAAGCTCCATTTTCAGGATTCCGGCCTGTGCGCCTTTCTCATGGGCATGAATTCGGTGGCCGATCTGCACGATTCGCCACTGGTTGGCGGCCTTTGGGAAACGACGGTATTTTCAGAAATCCATCGTCTGCTCGCCGCTGGGATCGGCTCTTGGCAGCTTGCCTTCTGGCGGGATAGGACCAAGGAAGCGGATTTCCTCCTGCACCGCGCGGGACGCATCATGCTGGCCGATGCCAAGTGGACCCAGCATCCGTCTGGGACAGGGCGGCTTGAACCGGTCCGCGCCGAGTTCCAGCCACCTCCGCCGGTGGCGATTCTCTGCCGTTGTGAAAACCCCTATCCGCTGGGCAACGAGGCCACCGCCCTTCCTCTGTCCTCTCTGAGTTCCATCCTGGTTTGATGGGGGGAGCCTATCGTTCCGATGCTCAACGTCCCCGCCGCGCAGGGGCGGATGCGCACGTGATCGGACTGGCAGAAGTTTCATTGAATTTAATGGTGGGTGTTTTCATGTGTGGTTTTGGTCTATTTTGTTGCTCGCTTCACACCTCATATGAAGCGAAACTGTTTGGAGAAAATCTCAGGGAACGGTCTTCACGGAGAGCTCCTGAAAGGCGGTGTTCTCCCCGGCCTCGCTAACAGGGTTGGTCTCCCAAATGATCCAACGAAACGGACCCATTGACGTTTCTATCGGGCTTTGCAGGGAGGCCGCCACGAAATCGGCCGGCGGTAGCGATGAGGTGTCGAGAGTCGCCAAGGGAGTGAACTTGGTGGCATCCGAAAGATTCCAGCCGGGGTCGGTAGCGGAGTTGCTGCCATGGATCGTGACGATCTGTCGGCCGCGGTTGCCATTCTGGTTGAACGACCAGGAGGTGATGGCCGCGATCGATTTCGATGTGCCAAGGTCCATCTTGTAAGCGCCGTTCCGGACACCATTTCCGAAGACGGGACCGTAGCTTTTCTCGAGCCCGCCATCCGTCAGCATGCCGGGAGGATCGTTGTTCGTATCTTGGTTGGTAAGAACGACGCCGGAGGATTTATCGGGCGGTGCCATCCTGGAGAACCCGCCCGCATCATTCGAACTTTCGGCAATCACCATCGGAATGGGGCCAGGAAGTATTTCCTGCGGTTGCTGGTTGCGAATGACCCGAACCTTGATAGGGGCGTCACCCGCCGCAATCAGGGCGGCATGAAGTTGGCCCGTGTTGGAAACTGCTTGCCTGTTGATGCCTCGGATCAGGTCGTTTGCCTTGAACCCGCCACGCGCGGCGGCGGAACCGACAGGAACGCCGGTGATTTGCACCCCGCCTTCATCGCGGCCCACTCCGAAGGCGGAAAACTCCTCGCCTTCGATGCCTCGGATTTCCGCACCCAGCCAGAATTGTTTCCGGGCCTGCGCGGGGTGGGCGCCGGCGGCTTTTTCCATCATCAGCGGAGGGATGACCGGAGTCTTGGCGATGGATTTGAGGGATGTTTTTTTCACGCCGAACTGGTCCATCGGAAAGTTCCTGAAGCCCAGCTTCAACGCAGGCGATTCGTCTTTCACGCGAAAGTCGCCGGTTGCCGGATTCATGAACATCGGATCTCCGGCCAGTGAGTGCGCGTCGGCACCCGAGTCGAGGTGTTTGGCCCGGTGGGCTTCCGAGATGAACAGGTTTCTATCAACCAGTTTGCCCCAGCCGGCCGGCTGGCCGATTGGCGCGTGGGGCCTCATGACAATATTTTGATAGAAGGCGCTGGCGCTCTCGTCGAACCACACGTGGGGGTGAAATCCGTTATTCACCAGAATATTGTTATATGCCTTTCGTCCGTAGCCCTCGCGAAACTTGAGTCCGCCCTGTAGCATCACGTTGTTGTAGATCTCGTAGTTGCCGGACCCGTCGTCGAGGTCGATGTCCCAGCCATGATCGCAGCGCCAGCGCGAGTCGCGGATGATGTTGGTGGCGATGACGTCCAGATAGGGGAGCTTCGGGTCCTTTTTGATTTCAGGCTCGGAATCACCCCGGTGGTTGCGCGACCAGAAACGGTCGCGGCCCCAGGAGTTGAAGGATCCGTGATCGTGGGTTTCCAGGACGGTTTCAAATACGTCGCAGCGCTCGATGATGTGTCCGCCCCAGGTGCCCTCGCTGATGTTGATGCCGGAGCGGGCACAATCATAGATGGAGGTGTCTTTGACTGAAATTTTGTAAGCCATCGAGATCTGCACGCCGGCGGGCTGGCGCTCGACGCGGCCGATGCCGTGGATCAGCGAGTCCTCGACCGAGCAATCGGCCGGATAGTTCTCCGTCTTCGGCCCCGGAGTGCGGTCGATCCGGGTGAGGTCGTTCACTTGGGCATACTCGAACAAGGGATCGCGGACCGCGGCGGGATCGCCGACGAAACAGACGCCGCTGGCACCGACATCATGGATGTGGCAGCCCTTGATGAGCACGCGGCGGTTGTAGTTGCTAACAAAAATGGCGTTCCCTCCGGGCTGGTCGAACTCGCTGTCGAGAATCCCGATGTCCTCGGTGCCGGTGAGAAAAACGGTGCCGCCTCGATAGATCGTCCAGTCGGAACGCAACAGCGGCTCTTTCGTGTCCATAAAGGTGCGCGCGGCGTGGCGGTAGGTGAAACCCTTGAGTCGGATGTGTTTCACCGCTTGTCCCAGTGTCCCCCGGAACTCGACGAGATGCCGGAGCCTGACAACTTCGACCACCGCCTTTGTCAGATCCGTGCCCGTTTCCGGCTTGAAGTAGAGCGTGTTGGTCTTCGTGTTGTGAAACCACTCGTCGGGAGTGTCGAGCTCCTCGAAAATATTCTCCACCATGCGGAACTGCGGGTGCATGCCCATCTGCCGGTTGTTCTGCCAACCACCTTCGTATTCGACCTCGCCGTCCGGTTTTTTGCCCGTGATGCGGTATTCATAGCCGCCCCAGCGAGCGACATGCATGGCGTGGATGTATCCGCCCGCCGGGTCCGCCCAGCGGGCGGCGCGCTCTTTGGAAAAGGCATCCGCCGCACAACCCTGATAGGCGACGGTGGTTTTGGCCGCATCGAAATTCGGATAGCGGGCCATGTGCTGCCGGCGTCCGTCGATGAAGAGCTGGTCGATGGGAAGCCCCGGAGGCGTCGAGGCCTTGAACGTGCCGTCGACATCCGGTTTCCATTGAAGGTCGAGTTTCAAGCCGCCGCTGATGACCGCCTTGCCTTCGTGCATGGCCTGATAGGTGACCGGATGCTGCGCGGTTCCCGAATCGGCGGGGGCGAAAATCAAGGTTTCCGGGAGGTAGTAGATTCCATCGGCCAGAGTGACGGTGACGGATTCCTGGCGCGCCAGCTTGCGGGCGGCGTCGCGCGCTGCGGCGGGGGTTTTGAAAGGTGCCTCGCGGGTTCCCGGGCTGTTGTCATTTCCGGCAGGACTGACGAAAAGTTCGGCGGATAGAAGCGTCTGCGAGAGTCCGCATGCCAGCATGATTAGAACGGAGGTAACCTGTTGGCATTGAATGAGACGGCGAAAAATTCCGGATTGAAACGAGGGGGCGTGGGTCATCGGGCAGGTCGGCTTGTGGTTGATGGCGGATGCAGGCTACGCTCGATTCTCCCCGATCCTTGCAGCGGTTCTCACCCCAAAACCACGGGTGCAGACATACGGTGACGGGCGATTTCAGAAAATCCCGCGGTTTGAAAGATCATCGATGCGGATTCGGGCAGATAGATTCCGGTCGTTCCGAGCGTTGTGTGCCACATGGCCCGATCTCTCCTCATGCTCGCCCTCCTCCCGCTGTTCGGAATTCTCCGCGCGGAAACGCTTCCCGGGACCGATCGCGGTCTGGCCAACCCCATCCTGCCGGGTTATTTCGCGGACCCCTCCATTGTCAGCACCGGCGGCAGCCATTTTATCTACGCGACCCTCGATCCATGGGGGGGCGATCGCCTCGGTTGCTGGGAAAGCACGGATTTCAAAAACTGGACCTTTCACACGCTGAACTGGCCGACAAAGTCAGCCTGCACTAGCCCGGATTCCACGGACGCGATGGTCTGGGCTCCCTCGGTCGTCAAGGCAGCTGATGGAAAATTCCGGATGTATGTCTCCGTCGGCAGCGAGGTTTGGGTAGGAGTCGCGGACGAGCCGCTCGGCCCGTGGAAGGATGCCAACGGAGGCAAGCCGCTTATCCCCGGGAAATACAAACCCGGCTTCCACATGATCGATGCCGAGGCGTTCATCGACGCGGACGGCCAAGCCTACCTCTACTGGGGCTCCGGGCTGAACTGGGTGAACGGAAAATGCTGGGCCGTGAAACTGAAACCGGACATGGTAACCTTCGACGGAAAGGTGATGGACGTCACGCCGAAGAATTATTTCGAGGGCCCGGTCATGGTCAGGCACGGTGGAAAATACTACCTCACCTACTCCAATGGCAAAACCATCGAGGACAACTATCAGGTCCACTACGCCATCGGGGACGGCCCCCTCGGCCCCTTCACCGAGGCCTCCAACAGCCCGATCCTCGTGACGGACAAGTCCAAAAACATCATCTCACCCGGCCATCACGCCATCTTTGAGAAAGACGGGCGCCACTTCATTCTCTACCACCGGCATAGCATTCCCTTCCGCCCGGAGTTCATCGGCAGGCAGGTGTGTGTGGACGAAATGAAATTTTCTGCGGACGGATTGATCGAAAAGGTGATTCCCACGCACGAAGGGCCGCCATGGATGGCGCGGGAATCGTCGCCTAAATTGCATCTCACGGCATCCGGCCAGCGCGATGCCGCGGCCGCCGCTGCGGGGGCCGCGGACAACAACCATGCCACCCTGTGGGCCGCTGCGAAGGGCGCAAAGGAGGCGTGGCTCCAGGCCGAGCTGGGCGGCGAACCGCGGAAATTCACTCGGAACATCCTCCGCTTTGAATATGCCTGGAAAAATTACGCGTTCCAGTTGCAGACGTCCGACGATGGACAAAATTGGCAGACGATCTCAGATCACGTCTCAAGCCCCGCCACGGGCTCGCCGGTCATCGTGAACGCCGCTGCGGAAGCACGATTCCTGCGGTTGATATTTCCCGAAATCCAGCCGAAAGAAGAACCCGGAATTTTTGAATGGACCGTCGAATAATGTCAGGTCTCACTCGATTTCTAATCATCGGCAGCCTTGCCGTCGCCACCGCCACCGCCGAAGTCCGGTCATACGTCATCGACCTCGCTGCCAAGCGTCAGGTGATCGATCATTTCGGGGCCAACGACGCCTGGTCGCTCCAAAAAATCGGTGCTTGGTCGGACGCAAACAAGAATCGCATCGCCGACCTGCTCTACACCACGGACAAGGGCATTGGGTTGTCGTTTTGCCGGTTTTACGTCGGCGCGGGCATCAACCTGAAAACCATCAGCGACGATTGGCGGACGGCGGAGACGTTTGAGACCGCCGAGGGCTCCTACGATTGGAACCGCCTTGCCAATGAACGCTGGTTCCTCCGTGCGGCCAAAGCACGTGGCGTTCAGCACTTCGGCATGACCTTCTACTCGCCGCCGCCGCGGTTAACGCGCAACGGTCTAACCAACCACGGCGCTGACAGGACATCATCGACCAACCTCAAGCCGGGCGGCGAGAAATCCTTCGCCGGATGCATGGCGGACATCCTCGCCCGCTACCGGGATCATCCGGATGAAGCCGAGCGCATCCAGTTTGACCGCGTTTTCCCGATCAATGAACCCCAGTGGGAGTGGCAGAAGGCGCAGGAAGGCTGCCGCTATTCCAACGAGGACACGCTGCGTTTGCATCTCGCCCTGCAGGCGGAACTCAGCGAACGGAAGCTGCGGTCGCTCATCGGCGGTCCCGAGTCGGGAAGTATTCCCGACATGACCGGGCCCAGCCAGAAGGCCGAAGACCGCTGGAAGGTGAAATACGGGGATTACCTCCGGTTCTTCGGGGACGACCCGCAGCTCGCCAAAGGGCTTGGCGGGGTGATGACTTACCACAGTTACTGGTCGGACTCGCTGGACAACCAACTCGTCCAGGACCGCGAAGTATTGGGAAAGGCTCTCGCCGCACGCCCTGACTGGAAACTCTGGCAGAGCGAATACTGCGTCATGGAGGGCGGTCGGGATCTGACGATGAAAACCGCCCTGCGCGTGGCTCGCGTCATCCATTGTGATCTAACGATCGTCGGTGCTTCATCCTGGCAATGGTGGCTCGCTGTCGCTAACGAAAATTTCAAGAGTGGTCTCATCTACACGGATTACAAAAAACCCGGTGATGCCGAAAACATCCTCGAGTCCAAAATCCTGTGGGCGCTGGGCAACTACAGCCGCTACATCCGCCCGGGAATGCGGCGTGTCGACGTTCGTGGCGGTCCCCAGGACATCCGGGGTTTGATGACATCGGCCTATCTCGATGCCGACCACAAACGGGTGGTCGTCGTCTGCGTGAACGTCTCCGACAAAGCGGAAACCGTAAAGTTCGCGCTGTCTCGCGGGGGGAATATCTCGAGTGCGGCGATTCGTTTCGCGAGCCACATGACGTCAGACCGGCACAATCTCGCGGCCGGTCCGGTCATCGACGGGCAGGTCGGCGGCGAAGTGCCTCCCCTTAGCGTTGTCACCTTTGTTTCCCAACCGTAAGCAACCTTGTTTCAATCATGTTCATTTCGAAAACCTGTCGAAGGACCAACCGGAAGCTTTCTGGAAATCCGTTACGCTCTTCCCTTCGACGTGATCAAGGGCCGGACCAACGACCTTGGCCAGAAAGTCGACCGGATGGTAATTAGATTTGATGCGTCTCATGGAACCATCGCCGGAGGTGGATTCTGTGCTAGAATTTTCGCCTCAGGTTCATGACCTGTCGGGGAGGCGTTCCAGGCGGTGCCAGGGGGCTGCCTGGTGGATTCAGTCCGGGCCAATTGCCAAATACGCTCTTTCGAGGGATTGTGGAATCGCGGTATCCCATGCATTCTGAGGCCCATCACCTACGAAAGAGCGCTAGGGACTATTCCGTGTCCTAGGCTCTGGCTACCCGTCAAATCCATCATTCAAATGCTTTCTTCATCAGGCGCGAGGCTCCGAAGTAACGGAATCCATGGGTTCAAGCTCATCCAAGCTGTTGGTAGCCATTTCCTGTAAATTCTACGGCCCTTCTATGATTTCCCAGCGTCTCTGTTGGATCGGATCGCAGTTATCACATTATGGCTGAAGGCAGAAACATGCGTTCCAAGTTACTTCTCATATCGGAGACGACGGTCTGGGTGTTTTTCATGACTATTGCCGTTGTCGCGTTGGTAATCGGGATCACCGAAGCGCTTCGTTACCGGTAAGTAGAATGGGTGCCGGAAAGGTGTTTCAATGGACATGTTTGTTAATCGCTTCTTTCGCACTTTGAAGTTCAGCCCTGCGTGTCTCCTGAATTGGGCGCCTGTGGACAGGGTATGAAAGGTGGCGGAATTGTGGAGTTGCCGAGAGGTCCTCCATGTCGATGATTGTCCACGCATCCATGACTATCCATCGGTTCTTTAAGCACATTCTTTTGGCGTTTCTACTCCTCGGAGGCAGTCCATCGGTTTACGCAGATGAGGCAAGGCCACTTGATCAGGTTGCCGGGATTCGATCGCTTTCACGCGAGGAGGCGGCAAAGGGGCGGCCGGTGAAGCTGAAAGGTACGGTGGTTTATAAAGCGCGGGGGGGACGGACGTTTATCGTTCACGACGGGAAGGAGGGCATCAGCGTGCATCTCTTCCGCTCGAAAGAACTCGGGTTTTGGAAAGGGGGGCGTCCTCGTGAATCGGAGAATGAAGTGGGTGCGTTGATTGAAATCGAGGGCGTCACGGGGCCGGCTGGTTATTCTCCGGTGATCATCCCGGAGCGGTTCCGCCGCGTGGGAGAGGGTGTCATGCCCGAGCCGCGGCGTGTCTCGATGGAGCGCTTGATCTCCGGCAGCGAGGTTTCCCAACGGGTGCTCGTGGAGGGCGTCGTGCAGCGGTCCGTCTTGGTGGAGGATGGAAAATGGGCGATGACGGTGGTGGTGGAGGGGCATCCGTGCGAGGTCGATTTCCAGGCGGCTCAGGGCTTCGACTCATCGCGCACCTTGGATGCCCGCGTGCAGGTCCGGGGGTTCAGCAGCCCGGTGTTCAATCTTCGCTCCGAGTCCACGCGCATGCGGCTTCTCGCTTGGGGCGTTGAGGATGTGACGGTGATTGAGCCGCCACCAGCCGAACCGTTTGCGGGGCGGAAATTGCCCCTGAACGGATTACTGCCATTTTCAAAAGAGCCGGACCGGTTCCGCCGCAAGGTCACTTCGGGCGTCGTGAACTTCGCGTGGCCGGGCCGGTTTTTCTTCCTGCAGGATGGCAATGCCGGACTTTTGGTGGAATCGTCATCCAAGGATCTGCAAGTCGGCGATCGCGTGGAGGCGGCCGGTTTCGTGGAGGTCGCCAATGGCATCGCTGCCCTAACTGAGGCGGTGACGCGCCGGGTTGGGACGGCGGAGCTGCCACTGGCCACGGAGGTGAGTGCGAAAGAACTTCTCCTCCCGGAAATCGCCGGTCGTGTGGAAGCCGTGGTGGATGTCGATCATTTCGGCCGTCTTGTGGAAATCCGTGGCGGGCTGCGCCAAATCGAGCGGCGGAGCCGTGAGGGGCACTGGACACTCTTCCTTGCATCGGGCGGCGAGGTTTTCCGGGCACACCTGCCAATGCCCAACGTCACCTGGCAGCCGCCTTGGCAGGCCGGCTCGGAAGTTGCGATCCGGGGGGTGTGCGAGCCCGAATTCACGCCGCGCAAGCCCGGCACGAATTCGCCCACGATCAGTGGCTTCCACCTCTGGTTGAGAAATCCGGGTGATGTCACCATCACGAAAGCTGCGCCTTGGTGGACCCCAAGTAGACTCTGGCTCGCGCTCGGTGGGATTGGATTGGTGCTCGCGTTTGCCCTGATCTGGAACCTGCTTCTCCATCGCAAGGTGGACGAGCAAATGACGGTGATTTCCTCCAAGCTGCGCAGTGAAACCATCCACCACGAGCGCAACCGGCTGGCGCGCGACCTCCACGATACCCTGGAGCAACAACTGGTGGGCGTGGCACTCCAACTGGACGATGCCGAACAAATCATCCGCCATGATCCCAAGGCGGCCTCGGAAATCGTCACGCTCGCCCGCAGGATGTTGCGCCACACCCGGTCCGAGGCCCGCCGGTCCGTCTGGGATCTGCGTTCCGAGGTTCTGGAAACCGAGGGCCTCGGTCCCGCACTGGAAATTCTGGCGCAGGGCGTCGCTTCTCCCTCAGGTCCGGTCGTGGATGTTAGGATCGATCCGGACTACAGCCCGTTTCCCTTGGAAACTGAATTCCAATTGTTCCGGATCGCGCAAGAGGCGCTGGCCAATGCGCTCAAACACGCCGGGGCGAGTCATGTCGTCATTGCCTTGGAAGTGGGACCCGATGCGATTTGTCTGAGCATCGCCGATGACGGGCAGGGGTTCTCGCCCGGCTCGCTGGATCGCCAAAGCGGCTCGCATTTCGGACTATTAGGGATGCAGGAACGCGCGGAGAGGATTGGCTCCCGGTTGACGATTGACGCTGACAAGGGTCTCGGATGTCGCGTATCCATCAGACTGCCCCGGTCCGAAAGTTCAATCTTGGAACCCGATCCATCGTGAAAACCCAGCCTCTCCGCATCCTCGTCGTGGACGATCATTTCATGGTCGCGCTCGGGCTCATCAGCGCGCTGAACCGGGAGCGCGACATGAAAGTCGTAGGCGACGCGCGCGATGGACGCACGGCGCTCGAATTGTTCGAGACCCTGCGGCCCGACGTCACCCTCATGGACGGCATGCTGCCGGACATGCACGGCGTCGAAGTAACCCGCCGGATCGTCGCGGCGCATCCTGAGGCCAGGGTGATCCTGGTTTCCATCAACGAAACCGCGGAGGATATCCAGCGGGCCATGGAGGCTGGAGCCAGCGGCTACCTGCCGAAGTCCAGTGAGAAGACCGAGATGGTGCGTGCGATCCGCGCAGTCGCCTCGGGAGAAAACTTTCTCCCGGTTAGGTTGATGGAGAAACTTTCCGCCCATCATGTCACCTCGCCGCTGAGTGGGCGGGAAATCGATGTTCTGCGCCTCGTCGCGCAAGGCAGGGCCAACAAGGAAATCGCGGCGGAACTCGGCTTGAGCGAACCCACGGTGAAAACCTATATCGTGCGTCTGCTCGCCAAGCTCGGCGCGCCAGACCGCACTCGCGCAGTGACGATGGCGTTGGAGCTCGGGTATCTTCGCTTGTAGTCGGGTAACCAGTGGATCCACGCGGAACAACCGGATGACGCTGTCATCCGTATGGACGACAGCGCGACTCTAGGCGGATCGGATGTCGCTGCATAACTTGTGACATCTCGTAATCATCCCCGCCCTGGGGGAGACATCCAACCCATCCCACAACCCATGAAATCCAAAAGTCACCGTTTCGCATTGACCTCGCTCGTCCGTGGATGCCTGTCCACTACATGTGCTGCGTTCTGCGCCAGCCAATCCGCCTCCGCCCTTGATGGCACCTGGACCAATGATGGCTCCAGTACCTGGAGCACTCCTGGCAACTGGGCCGCCGGGATTGTCGCCGACGGCTCCGGCTTCACCGCCAACTTCAACACCATCGACATCACTGCGGATCGGACCGTGAGCCTTGATGGCGACCGCGCTATCACCAACCTCAATTTTGGCGACACCGAGGTGGCCACCACCCCGGCAGGCTGGATCCTCGACAACAACGGCAATTCCGCCAACAACCTCATCCTTGCAGGCACCAATCCGACCATCACCGTCAATGCATTGGGAACCGGTAAATCGACCACCATTTCTGCCATCATCGAGGGCTCTGCTGCGACAGGCACAACCGCATTGGTGAAAGCTGGAGCCGGCTCGCTAGTTTTAGCTGGTTCCAATACCTTTACGGGCAACGTCAATCACTTCTCCGCAGGATCGATTGTCTTGAAAAACAGCAGTGCATTCGGATCCGGACCCAAGAACGTGGCGATGAACAGTGCCAACGTAACTCTTCGTCTGGATGGTTCAGGTGGGGATCTTTCCCTGCCTTCTGACACCAGTTTCTCTACCGCCGGTCTCCAAACAGGAGGATCGATTATCAACGTTGCAGGAAACAACACCATCAACGGACCCATCACCTTGAACTCGGGGGCAAGTGGAACGGCTTTTTCGGTCGATGCAGGTACATTGACCCTTGCCAATACCGTGAGGATTACGGGGGGTACGGTGCGTGCCCTGACGCTTCGTGGGGGAGGTAACGGAACCATCTCCGGGGTCATCCTCAACGGCGGCGCATCACTACCCGTCAACAAGGAAACCGGTGCCGGCATATGGACGCTGAGTGGGGCGAATACCTATACCGGTGGTACCACCGTCAGTGCCGGCACGCTCAAGGCGGGAATCGCCTCAACGACCGGACCGGACTCAGGCCCCTTCGGCGTAAATTCGTCGGTGACCGTCAATGCATCCGGTACATTGGATGTCACGGGCTTCGATACCCGCATCAACGCGCTCATCGGCACCGGCACGGTCACCCTGGGATCCGCCAATCTGACCATTGGCACCGCCAACGCCAACAGTACCTTTGACGGCACGATTGCCGGCACTGGTGGATCCATCACGAAGACAGGCACCGGTGCCCAGCGCCTTGGAGCCTCCGCCAGTACATTCACGGGTGGAGCCACGGTGCTCAATGGCGACCTAATTGTCACCAATTCCGCAGCGCTCGGCAGCGGAACGCTCACACTCGCCGGCGTCGTGAATCAAATCGACAATTTCGGCATCGAAGGAGGAGTCGATTTCACCAACTCCATCAACATTGACCTCACCACCCAGCGCAGCGGCATCTCCGCCTTGACCTCGGGTGAAAACACGTTGAGTGGACCGATCACCATCAGCAACAGCGGAGCCAACAATACGGTCGTCATCTCGAACAACGTCAACTCATCCATCTTCACCGTCAGTGGGGCGATCAGCAGCTCCACGGCGAACCTCACGCTTTCCTTTCGTGGCAGCGGAACCGGGAGCAGCGGGGTGGTGTCAAATACGCTCTCGCTGGCCGCCGGTGCGGGAGTCGATTTGAATGGAGCGACCAACTGGACCTTCAGCGGCACTGGCAGCACATGGGGGCTCACGCGTATCTTCGGTCCCGGGAATATGATTCTGGGTGCCAACAACGCGCTCAGCACCACCGCAGTCACCGGAGATGGCACTGGAACGGGGGCAATCGATCTTGCCGGCTTCAATCAGGCTGTTGGCGGCTTGGCCGGGCTTGCCGTGCGCAGCATTGGAAACAGCAGCACGAGCGCGGACTCCGTTCTCTCCATCAATGCCGCTTCCCCGCAGACTTACAGCGGTGCTATTGCCGATGTGCTGGGCTCCGGCACCCGCAAGGTCTCCGTGGTATTGGATGGCGGAACACAGACCCTGGCAGGAACTAACACCTATACCGGACCAACCACGCTCAACTCAGGCACCCTGGTCGTCAGCGGATCGTTGGCGACAACGGCTCTGGAGGTGAAAAACACCGCCACTCTCGCAGGAACAGGTCCGCTGGGTGGAAACGTCGCGGTCCGTTCCGGCGGCCGTCAGGCGTTTGAGATCGCCGCCAGCACTGGAACCCAGGTTGTCCGCATGATCACAGGATCGCTCACCCTTGATTCCGGAAATATCCTCGATCTCACCGCTGCCGCACCGCCGGCCATTGGCGGGCCCTACATTCTTCTAACGGCCAGCGGCGGAATCGCCGGCACTCCGGGAGTTGTGAATCTCAACGGGCTGACGGGCACCGTCACCAAGAATGGAAACAACCTGGAACTCACCGTCACTGCGGCCTCCGGTTTCTCATCCTGGATCACCGGCACCTTCGCCAACGGGACGGTCCCCGGCGGACAACAAGGCACCAATGACGACCCGGATGGAGACGGTGTGAGCAATCTTGTTGAATACGCGGTGGCCGGACTGGATCCGACCGTTTCCAACGGTTCTGTCGGCAGCTTCGCCGCCAGCACCTTCACTGTTAGCAAGCGGCAGCCCTTGGCTTCCGACATCACCTATGCGATCGAGGAATCCACCGACCTCGGCTCCTCCGATCCATGGTTGCCCGTCACTCCGACGGTCAATAACAACGACACAATTTCCTACGTTTTCCCGGGTGGACCGGCCAGGGACTTCCTTCGCCTCAAGATCGTAAAACCCTGATTTCCTTGAACTCCTTTGCCTCTGGAGCGAGGCAAAATAGGGCGGGGTCCGTTAATGGGTTTCTCGGACTCCGCCCGCATTGTCATTTCGTATATCGATCCAAAGATGCATTCATCAAAACATCGCCATGGCTTCACACTTGTGGAGCTCCTCGTGACCATAACCATCACTGCTGTTCTTGCGGGTGTTGTTTTCGCACTCGCAAAAAGAAGCGTCAACCGCGCTCATCAAACGGTCTGTGTCACGAATCTTGGCTACATCGGCCAAGCCATCCAAGCCTATGCCATGGAGCACGGTGGGCGTCTACCCGGGCCGCTTTACAACGGCCAGAGTGCAGTTGTCGGCCCCCCGCGGAACCTCGCCACGTTCATCGCGGAGTATTTGGAAGTGCCGGGGGAGCCAGTCAATGGCAAGATTGTCATCGCGAAATTCGGATGTCCCGCGTGGGAAAAGAAGATCTCCGGGAATAGCACTGAGGAAGCAGTCTGCTATCAGATCGGATCGAATTTGAAACTGACGAACGGGCGCACGGTGAATCCATGGACTTACCCCAAGCCATGGGGAACCCCGCAACCCGAACCTCCATCGAGGTTGGACGAGTTCGACCCCGTGTCCGCCGCAAGGACCATGGCGCTGGTCGAGCAGGACGCTCAATTGTCCAACGCATGGGGCAGCAATTCCGGCCCGGTGGCCCCGCCGCACGGTGATCAGCGCACGACGCTCTATTTTGACTGGTCCGTAAAATCGGTGAAGGTGCCTAAGAACTGAACTGCGGCTCATTCAACCGTAAGCCAATCACACCATCTTTCGAAATCCGTGAGTCCCATGCCCCAAAAACCCAAGCACCCCGGATTCCGGGTGGGGTCCATTCTTGTCTTCGTCCTATCCTCCCTGGCGCAGGCGCAGATCACCTACCATGTATCACCCGCTGGGAATGATGCGACCGGAACAGGATCGCTTCAGGCACCCTGGAAAGCCATCGCCACAGCCCGCGACCGGATCCGTTCTTCGGGGGTGAATCAGAACATGCAGGACGACATTGTCGTCAACCTTCACGGGGGCAGATACGATCTGGCACAAACTTTGGAATTCACACCGGCGGATTCCGGGAGCAACGGTCGCTTCATCACTTATCAGTCGCTGCCCGGCGATCGTGCATCACTTTCTGGAGGAAAGCGTGTCACCGGTTGGACGGCGGTGCCGGGAAAACCCTACTGGGTGGCTCCCGTTCCCGTTGGATCCGGATATGCCGACTACTTCCGGCAGATCTACGTCAATGGTATCCGGGCCGAGCGCGCACGCACGAGGTGGATCAACGGAGTCGGTTATTTCGATGATCCGTCCACGACCCATGCGGTGGATGGCATCACCTTTAATACTGCGGACTTGAAGACGTTCGGCAATGTTTCCGATCTGCGGCTTCTGCATGTCGCCAGTTTCAAGATCGATGAATTTCCCATCGTATCGATTCAAGAGGATGTGGCTAACGGCTTGAAAAAAGTCAGGCTCCAGCAACCTTATTGCCAGATGCGCTTCAACCGGGGAGAAGGTTTTTTCGAAGCCACGGATCAATGGATGATTGTCCAAGCCTTCGAGGAACTTGATGAGCCAGGTGAATGGTATCTCAACCGGACGACGCGACAGCTGTTTTATTACCCGAATTCCTTCGAAGTGATGAGCTCCCTCCAGGTGGATGTTCCCGTGGTGGATACCATTGTGAAGTTCACCGGGACCTCGACCACCAACAAGGTGCGCAACATCCGGATGAAAGACCTCATCATTGAGTTGGGAAACTGGCTTTTCCCCCGCGATTATTACTTTGGAGGTGTGCAGGCTGAGATCCTCTATGCCGGTGTCCCTTCAACGGCAGCCAGTGCCAGTGTGTCATATGATATGCCCGGCCAGATCCTTCTCAATCAAACTTCCGACATCCAGTTTATCGGCAACATCATCCGCCGCCAGGGAAGTTGTGGCATTCATCCCTACAACGGAGCGATGAACACCTTGATCCAGGGAAACACCTTTGATGACCTAACCGGGGCTGCGGTGATCGGCGGCCGTTTTGCCCAAACACCCGTCATTCCCAATCAGGAAACCTGCCAAAACACGCTTGTTTCAAACAACGTAATCCGCAACACCGGGAGCGATTTCATGGGTTCCTCACTTGTTGACAACCTCCGGCACCTCGGGTTCCAAGTGACCCACAACGACATGGCGGATGGCCAGTATATGGGCTTCCACCAGCGAAACGTCGCATCATCCGTCGCCGCCGCGGACGGCATGGGTGGAACGGTGGTTTCCTCCAACAGAGTCCGTATGGGCAACAGTGGCGGTCGCTACGGGGTGGGGGACGGCGGCTATATCTATACTTTCGGGGTCTGGCCGAACAGCACGGTGGAAGGGAATGACATTGACACCATCAACGTGGCCGATGGCAACCTGTCCGGATTCTATCTGGACAACGACAGCTACGGAATCGCCATTAACGGAAACGTCATGCGTGGCGTCAAGGCCGGTAGCATGGGTTACAAGTTTGTTCGCTCACTGAACAGCGATACCACCGTAAACTCGGCAAACGGGAACTGGGGCGACTCGACCGTGAACTGGTTCCAGGTGCTGACCGATCCGAACTATCAACAGATGACCCAAGGTCAACCTCTGCCTGCGGCGGCACAAGCCATCGTGGATGCTGCCGGCCTTGAACCCGCCTATCAGGGGCTCTTGAACCGCGTCCATAATGGAGTGGATCTTGCGCGCGGTAAAACCGCCACCGCCTCAAGCCAGTTTAGTGCCAGTATGCAAGCATCCGCCGCGGTGGATTGGAACTACGAGAGCAAGTGGCATCAGGCGTCCGGAGATTCGAGCTCGTGGTGGTCGGTGGATCTGGGTGCCTCCTATGTCATCCGCCGTCTGGAAATCGCCGCGCGCGTTGATTTAGACCAGCCCGACTCACGCCGCAGTTTTCAAGTTCAGGGTTCCAACGACAGTGGATTCTCCACTTTCACGGTTCTGGCGGTGCAGAATGACACGCCCTTCGCCTATCGGAAGACGGGGCTGTCAAACTCGTGGGTCCGCTTTGTCGGTAATCCCAACGGTTTTCGTTATCTGCGCGTTATGAAAACCGCCCCAGGCGGCTTGAATTTCTCCGAGTTCCAGGCCAATGGCTATCCTGCGGCGAACAATGCCACGGGCATGCTCTGGGATGCCGGAGCTTTGGGTGAAAAGACCGACGGTCCCGGGAAATGGTTCGCTCCAGGGCAGTGGTGGAACGGCGAGAACAATCAAACGTGGCTGAATGGAACGGACGTGACCCTCGGCAATGCCGAGGGCGCGGCAGGTATGGTTTCATTGGAGTCCGCGACCGCACGGGTCAAGAGTCTCACTTTCAATCCGGCCGTTAGTGGAAACTATACAATTTCCGGTGGTGAAGTCGCTTTGGATGGGGCCAATGTATCTATCAATTCCGCCGCCGGGCTGAGCCCGATCATTTCGGCGACGATCAGTGGAGCCATTCTCACTTTCAACGGACCAGGTGCACTCACCTTGGCTGGAAACAATACATTCACTGGGGGCGTGAATCTGACCAGCGGAACGATCATTGCAACGAACAGCTTATCACTCGGCATTGGTTCAAAGACCGTTGTCATGAACAACAACGGACTATCCACACTTAAGCTGGATGGATCCGGTGGTGCGATCGTCCTGCCGGCCACCATTTCGTTCCAGACGTCGGGTCTGCAAACGGGCGGATCGATCGTCAATGTCGCGGGAAACAACACTCTCCAAGGCAATATCACTCTCAACAGCGGGACCTCCGGCACCGCGATTTCCGTGGAGTCAGGTACATTGACGCTCGCCGGAACCATCTCTCGCGTCGCTTCCGGAACCCGCGGCTTGCGTCTCCAAGGGGCCGGAAATGGCACGGTCTCCGGATCGATCGCGTCTTCCGTCAATGGTGGATTATTCAAAGATGGCAACGGGACATGGACAATTTCCGGGACCAGCGCCCACACGGGGAGCACGAACGTGAATGGCGGCATGCTTGCGATCAGCAAGCCTTTCCTGGCGGATGGTGCCGGTGTGTTGATTGCTGCTTCGGCAAAAATGGCCTTAAACTTCGACGAATCCGCTGGCCCTGTGACTGACACCGTCGCGACTCTAACCATCGGTGGTGTGGCCAAGCCTCCCGGGACCTGGGGGGCTCCCGGTTCCGGTGCCAACTACATCGACAACCTTCATTTCTCCGGCGCGGGGACTCTCACCGTCGTTTCCGGTCCAGCAGCCACCGACTACGAGGTTTGGTCGAGCGCCGCCGTCCACGGCCTGTCTGGCGGCCCCGATGAGGACGATGACCGGGACGGCATGATCAACCGCGATGAATACGCGTTCGGACTCAACCCGATGAACGCAGCGTCCATCAATCCGATCGTGGTTCCACTGGTTAAGGCGGCAGGAACCTTCACCTATCAACGCCGCGATCCCGCGCTGGGGACGAATTTCAATTATACAATCTGGTATTCTCAGGACCTTGTTACTTGGACAAGGGACACAGCGGCTGTTCAAGCATTCGGCACAGTGAGTTCCAGCGGTGTGCAACCCGTCATGGTGACGTTAGCGGCGGGGCTAAAGGCTTTCCCCAAGCTATTTGTTAAAGTCCGGGCAGAGCGACTGGCATAGTTTTCCTCCATTTTTTCAAAGCCGCATACCTCAATGAATCGTCCTTCGATTTCACCGCTCTTCCTGGTTTTCATGGTCCATTCCTCCACCGTGTTTGCAGCCTCACCGGACCGGGGATTTTCCAGCAAGACTCCTGCGGCGAAATGGGAACAGGCGCTGGTGACCGGGAACGGCACCCATGGTGCGATGGTGTTTGGGAAGATCGAAGATGAAACCGTGATCATCAATCACGGCCAACTTTACCTGCCGCTCCACCCACCGCTACCAGCACCCGAAACCGCCGTCATCCTTCCGGAAATCCGCCGGCTGATGGCAGCGAGAGAATACCACGAAGCCGCTGATCAAGTGGTGAAACACGCGAATCAGAACGGCTATTCCGGCAAACAGTGGACGGACCCCTTCATCCCGGCTTGCGACCTCAAAGTGGCTATGCCGCCTCAAGGGGCGGTGAGGGATTACGAGCGTTCGGTGGATTTCGCCACCGGAGTTGCCTCCGTTTCATGGAAAGACGACCGCGGAACCTATCAGAGGAAATTATTTGTCTCGCGGAAAGACGACGTCATCGCGATGTCCATCACGGGCCCGGGTGCAGGCGCGGTCGATTGCAAGCTCTCTCTCGCGACACGGCCCTTCAAAGGGACTGGAGGGTGGGGGCCCGAGAAAATGTTCAAGGATGGCGTCAAGGACATCGCGACGAAGGCTGAAAAGGATCTGCTGGTCTATCAATCCGCATTTACCCGTGCCTGGCCCGGCGGGCTTCAGGGCTGCGAGGTGATTGCAAAGGTCATTCCGCGTGGTGGCACCATGACGGATGACGGAACACATCTCTCGATCAAGGGTGCGGATGAGGTCTTGATCCTGCTCCGGGTCGCCCTCTTGAGAGAAGTGGGGAAATCCGAAATTGCCGAAACCGCAGCTGACCTTGCTTCGTTACCTGCGGACTTTGAAAAACTTTTGAAGCCTCACGTTGAGATCCACGGCGGAATATTCCTGCGCAGCCGACTCGACCTGAATGGTGGCGCGGATCGCATGCTGTCGAGCGAGGAGCTGATTTCCAAATCGAAAGCGGGTGCCACAAGGCCGGCCCTGCTGGAAAAACTCTACGACGCCTCGCGCTACAATATCTTATGCAGCAGTGGGACGCTCATGCCGAACCTTCAGGGGATCTGGACCGGCACGTGGAGTCCTTATTGGTCGGGAGATTTCACGATGAACGGCAATCTCCAAACCGCCATGGCCGCCAATCAGTCTGCCAATATGGCCGAGTGCCTCGATCCCTACTGGCGGTTCTTGGAAGAAAACATGCCCGCCTTCCGCGACAACGCGAAGCGCCTCTACGGCACTCGTGGCATCCACGTGCCATCCCGCTCAAGCACCCACGGCTTCAACAATCACTTCGACGCCACCTGGCCGATGACCTTCTGGACGGCCGGCGCGCCATGGGCCGCTCAGTTCATGTATGACCACTACCTCCACACCGGCGATGAGGATTTTCTCCGCAAGCGCGCTCTGCCATTCATGATGGAGGCCGCCTTGTTTTTTGAAGACTTCCTCGTTCCGGGGCCTGACGGCAAACTGCTCTTCAGTCCCAGCTACTCGCCGGAGAACCATCCAGCTAACAATAAATCCCAAGCGTGTGTGAATGCGACGATGGATATCTCGGCGGCCAAGGAATTGTTTGTCAACCTGATCGCGGCTTGTGAGAAACTCGGTGTCGAAAAGGATGGCGTCACCCGCTGGCGCACCTTGCTCGCGAAGATGCCTGCCTATCAGATCAATGGCGATGGGGCGCTCAAGGAATGGACGACGCCCCTGCTCGAAGACAATTACGCGCACCGCCATTGTTCCCACCTCTACGCGATCTACTACAGCATGCCCGATGAGATCTCGAAAGACCCGAAACTCCGCGAAGCCTTCCGCGTCGCCCTCGAAAAGCGCATGGACGTGCGCCGCAAGGAGGCGGCCGACGTCAGCGTAAACGGGCGTCCCCCCGGCGAGATGGCTTTCGGCATCGTCTTCGAAGCGATGGCCGCCGCCAGCCTCCGCCATGCGGACGAATGCGCGCTCATCGTCGAGTGGCTCGCCAATCGTTACTGGAATTCCAATCTCGTCAGCACCCATAACCCGAAGGAGATTTTCAACACCGACATCTGCGGCGGATTGCCCGCTATCATCAACCGCATGCTCGTGGATTCACAACCCGGTTGGATCGAATTGCTGCCAGCGCTGCCCGCCACTTGGTATGAAGGCAAGATCGAAGGC